>NZ_JAMYEB010000001.1:0-704752 GCF_033790785.1 Psychrobacter sp. PP-21
CCACCTGATCCCTTCCCGAACTCAGAAGTGAAACATCGTTGCGCCAATGGTAGTGTGGTTCGCCCATGTGAGAGTAGGTCATCGTCAGCTCTCTATTCTAAAGTAAAAGCCCCCTTTGCTAACGCAATGGGGGCTTTTCTTTGTTTGTCTTTTTTATCTTTAATATAGTCATTTCATTAGCTAATGCTATTCAATCACTTTCTCTATCTATATTTCGCATTATTACATCTCTTGTTTTTTGATTTTTTTTATTGATCCAATTTTAGCTATCTATTATTAGAAATTATCAGACTATACTCTACTTCTATATTTAGATTGTTGCTTATCCATATTAGTGTTAAATTCACTCAACAATAAGTGGTTATTTGAAAGAGTAAAAAATGAGTGCTGATAAACTCCCTCCCAATGTTGTTGTCTCAGATAAAGTCATTCTTTTCGATGGCGTTTGTAAGCTATGTAACGTATGGAGTAATTTTATCCTTAAGTATGATAGCAAGCAGACCTTCAAATTGTGCAGTGTGCAATCAGAAGAGGGCCAAGCAATACTGCTTTATTTTGGGCTACCTACTGACGCTTATGAAACCATGCTCTATGTAGAAGGTAACCAGTCCTTCCAAAAGAGTGATGCTTTTTTTCAAGTAATGTCAAAATTAGGTTATCCATGGAAAGGGGTTTGTATTTTTAAGATTATTCCAACACATATACGAGATTGGATGTATGACCGTATCGCATTGAATCGTTATCGTCTGTTTGGTAAATATGACTACTGTGCTCTACCATTGCCAGAGAATGAGGCACGTTTTTTGAATGCAAAAAGATAAGCTTGCTCATGTCTCGTTGATTAGTAGAGTGCTATTGGGATTTTTATTTATCTATCACGGTTTGGTTCCCAAAATATTATGGTTGAGTGCAGTCGAAGTACACTTGGTCTCGATTAGTGGTCTTGGTATATCTGCCAAGATAGCCTCACCATTAGCGGGTATTGGTGAGATAGTTTTGGGTTGTGCAATCATATTTCTCAATGAGTCCAACACTCCTGTGTATATAGCCGCGACTATTCTACTTTTGCTACTACTCTTTGTAGCTGTAGCAAGTCCAATGTATTTGATAGGTGCATTTAATCCCGTTACGACCAATATTCTAGGTCTGGGTTTTTGCTATTTGATTTTATTTATAGATAAGACATAAACACTAACCAGAATAGGTGCAAATTCATCCGAGATTTCATATGTTGAAAAGACATGTCAATATACAGCACACTTTGTATCCTATAATTTAGTCTAATTGAAGTAATACTATAAAAAGAGAATGAAATGAACATCGAGCAAGAATTTTCAGAGAAAGTTCAAGAACATCTACATGGACTCACCGCGAGTATAAAACCAGTTTTAAAAGAACTAATCGAATATGATTATCCAAAAGAAGTGATCAGTCTAGAGTTTGAAATATTTGCGGATGGTTTCACGCAAGGGTTCCCAGTCAGGGCTTTCTTTATGGATTCAGATGATTCTGAGCATTTCGTTTATATCAACGATGAGGCTCAATATCCTTCTCCTGTTGATCCAGAGTTGCTGGAGATAGAGCATGTCTACCCTTATGAGCTTGAAGAGAAATATACTAATCAGGATGAAGATTTTGACCCATGGAGTATCGCCATTGATGAGCTTATTCAGTGGTTTTCGGAGTGCTGGAGAGAGATGGGTGGAGAGTCGTTTCAGCTAAAAGCAAACATTATGCCTCATGATAATGATGTGGTGTATAACCTCGTAGACAGTAAGTGGGAAAAACGGTAGAAGTATAAGAAGGTAGAGGACATTATGCTACTAAAGGGAGGCCTAAAGAGATTGCTGAAGTAGTCTATTAGCGGGTTTAAGGTAAATCCTTTCTTTATCAAATTGAAAAGGAGATTGTCTTTATCTAAAGTTTGGCTTTCAAAAATACTCATGTTTTAAGAAGATGGTAGATCATACATTTTAGCATTAATACTATCTACAATTGTAAGTTAATAACCTTTTAGGAACTAATGAACTATGGAGATTATGAGTTGAGAAAACCACGATTATTTATTGCCTCCTCGGTTGAAAGTCTCCAAATTGCCGAGGCTGTTAATGCCAATCTTGATCATGACTTTGAAGTTACTATTTGGACAAATGGTGCTTTTAAACTATCGTCTTCAACGATTGAGGATTTAGTAGAAAAATCATCGACTGTAGATTTTGCTTTGTTTATCTTTGCACCTGACGATATTGTTACGATCAGAAACAGAAATGAACATGGGGTCAGAGATAACGTGATATTCGAAATGGGTTTGTTTGTTGGCGCAATTGGAAAATCTCGCTCTTTTATTCTAAAGCCACGTGGTGTATAAATGCACTTACCAACTGATTTATTAGGAGTAACTCCTGCAGACTTCGATGCGAACCGTTCTGATGAAGATTTAGTTTCTGCAACTAATAGAGCATGTTTTTTGATTAAATCTGAGGTAGAGAGATTAGAAATTATAAATTACGCTAGTCTTTCAGAATCTAGAGCAATTATTGCTAATCCTGTGAGCTATAATCTAAAGGAACAGGATTATAAGCTTTTAGCGTCTTGTCTCCAAAGTCGTATTGCTGATCCTATCGGTTTACCTTTTCATAGAATATTTAATAGTTTTCGTGAAACGAATGAAGCCGTTGTTCAACTATCACTAGTTAAATTGGAGCGTATGGGACTAATAAGTAAATCTATAGAGATGGATCATCAGGATGGTTACGATTTTTATGCTTATTCAATTACTGAGTTAGGTGTAGATGAGCTCTTGAAAAACGAAGATATTCTTCAAGCTAAAGTTTCTAAACTAGCAAATAATTTTAACAGCGATGTTCCGTTTTAAATTTAATAAAAGGTTGTTACTTATTCTTTTCCAGTGTATTCAAGATCAGTCATAAATTTCAATATATAAATAAGGTCATCTTTTGAGTTTATACAAGTATTCCTATAGCAATAGCAGAAATTATTTAAAAAATCCCACTGATCATTGGAAAATGATGAACTTTAAAGGGCAAGTATATGAAGCCTCTTTCGTTGAGTATATTGTTATCAATATCTGCAAATTTTCTGAAATAGGATTGAACGTTGTTGCAAAAGGGCCTTATGCCTCAAAAAACAGTAGTAAACATATAACTACAGGCTTCTACTGTGATTCGAAGGGGAGTATTTTATACAATAGTAATAAAATATCTCTTGCCGAATTTGACTGTATAGTGATAGGTGAAAGTGAAGTTTTTATTTACGAATGTACTTTATCCAATACTCCGACAAGCGTGAGCAAACTTAGAACAGAGGGTTATCGGAAAATAACTCTTTTAGAAAAACTATTTCCTCATAAAAAAGTAACTTGTATAGTGGTTAGTAACGAACTTAATATGATTACTGAATTTAAAAACATGGATGGGTTTGATGGACTACTCTATACCATGCCTTTAGTTGATCTTCCTAACCTAGCTAAGGAATCTAAACTAGGGAAGATAGCCAATAATAATAAAATGACGTCAACCGTAAGCTTAAATAATGATATGGTTATATTCGACTATATTCAGGAGTTTAATGCAATTAATCTGTCATTGCTCCGGTACAGCTCTTTTGCTTCAATTAGAGAAAGGTTACTATCTTATAACGGGTTATTTCCAAGGTTTTATTGGGGAAAATTGCGTGCTATTTACTTAGGAGAAGACTTTACTAAAGTAAGATCTGATTATGTGATAGTAGCTATTAATTTTTCAAATATAAATTCGCCGGTAATCAGATACTATTTTTTGGAGAATAAAAGCAATAAGGTATATGAGTGTTCTAAGCCCGACAAAGCACTCAATAAGATGAAATCTAGTAGAGCGGAAATTATCAAAATTAATGATAAAATTCCAGAAAAAACTATAGCTGAGTTAGAGATTCTAAAGAGAGAGATTTTAGAGTAATTTGGCAAAGTAGTAATTTTGATTCAAGACGAGTCACCCATCTCAACATCTTCTTCAAAATAAAATCCTAATTGCTCGTTTTTACGCAGTCGCATAAGCTCAATAAGCAGCTTACGTCCAGCGATAAACCTTAGTACCCCGCGTTGCTGCTCTGTCGTCATGTTATGCCATCGTTGGCGCTTGGCTTAACTGCCAAGCAACCAGAGTAATAGCCTTTTTTATTTATGTTGCAGGTACTAGTAATAATATCGAGCAATTGAATTAGTCTTAAATATGTTATTTTAAATAGTGCACTTAACTTTATAGTCGAAAAACAATATTCTATCGAGAACTAGTAGTCCGATAACAACTACCAAAGAGAACCCCATGACCACCTCAAAAGTAACCTATCAAGGTAATTTACGTACCCAAGCTATCCATTTACAGTCGAATAATCAAATCATCACGGATGCACCGACGGATAACCACGGTAAGGGCGAAGCGTTTTCTCCGACTGACTTGCTAGCGACCAGTTTGGGCAGTTGTATCTTAACGATCATTGGTATCAAAGCTGAAGCGATGGATATGGATATTTCAGGTACGACCGCAGAAGTTACCAAAGTCATGGCTGCCAAACCGAGGAGGGTAAGTGAAATACATGTAATAGTTAATTTTTCAAAAGCATTGGATGAAAGTACCTTAAAGCGATTTTATAAGACTGCATTGACCTGTCCGGTAAGCAATAGCTTGGATCCTGCCATTACTCAAAATTTAGTGTTTAATAATGGCACGGACGCTTAATATGCCTACTAAGACTCTCCTTATCGTTGCTCATGCACCATCGCCCAATACTCAGAAATTGGCGCAGGCGGCTTTTGACGGTGCTAATCATCCTGATATAGATATCACTGTTGTCTTAAAATCTCCGCAGGATACGCAGCCTGAAGATGTATTGACGGCGGATGCGTTACTGCTAGGCACAACTGAAAATCTAGCGTATATGGCAGGGCTGTCCAAAGACTTCTTTGATCGTTGCTACTATCCAGTGCTAGAAGAGAAGCAAGGTATGCCATTTGCGGTATATATACGAGCAGGGCATGACGGTACAGGTACCAAGCTTGCGCTAAAAACGATTACAACGGGGCTACGTTGGTCATGGATTCAAGAGGCGCTGATACTACAAGGTGATTGGCAAGACAGCTTTGCTGAGCAACTAGAAGAGCTTGCTATGACGCTGGCCGCTGGGGTAGAGGCAGGTATTTACTAGTTGTAAGTTGTTTGGTAGTCATTAGGTCAGTATTAGACAGTGCTTGTTAATCTACTACTATCAGCTATCAATACTGAGAGTATAATAAACGGTCTGGGAGGATAGTGATGCATGACGATAATATGAAAAGTGATCATCTCAATAACAAAGTAGATATTACTGCCTTGCCGTTTTCTCAAGCCTGTGAAAATAATAAACAACCTATTTTTGAAGTACTTCAAACAGAGCTACAAGGCTTTAGTCATGTATTAGAAGTTGGCTCTGGAACGGGACAACATAGCGTTTATTTTGCGCCTAACTTGCCTGAGATACAGTGGCAAACGAGTGATGTGATCAGTAATCATCGCCATATAGTCGCTTGGCACAACGCTTACCCTGCACCTAATTTATATTCGCCATTGGCATTTGATTTGAATACAGATGCGATACCTTTCAGTAGTCGTGCAGACAGCCCCTATGATGCGATATTCACTGCCAATACCTTGCATATTATCAGTTGGAGTTTAGTCGAGCGCTTATTTGCATTGGCTGGTGATGCGCTATCTGTTAATGGCAAGCTGATTGTATATGGTCCATTTAACGAGCATGGTACATATACCAGTGAAGGCAACCAACGATTTGATACGATGCTAAGAGCAGGCAACGCTAATAGCGGTATTCGGAATAAGGAAGACGTAGTCCATTTAGCAAATTCGCATCACTTAAAACTTATAAATACTTATACGATGCCCGCTAACAATCAGCTGTTGGTATTTCAAAAACATTGATAATAAATAACTGATGCTGTAAAAAAACACCTCAATAGATCGTTATCAGATCTTAATTGAGGTGTTTTTTTACGTCTACATATTTATTTGCGTAGCTATATTACTTATATTCTTCTGCCAAAAAGTCCAAGTAGCGTTTCCAAGAACGTTCGTCTGCACGAGCATCATATCTGTCGCTACCAAACACGCTAAATGCATGTGGCGCGCCACTGTATGTCACCATTTCATGCGGTATCTTAGCTGCTTCTAATGTCTTGCCTAAAGTGGCGAAGCTCTCTAGCGAGACTGATTGGTCGGCAGAGCCATGAAATACTAAAATCTCTCCAGTGGTGTTGTCATAGCTCTGACCTGTTGGTATCTCAAAGGCACCGTGGAAGGGTACAAAGGCTTTTTGCTCAAAGCCTGAGCGTGCTAGCTCTAACGCTACCGTACCACCAAAGCAATACCCCATAGTCGTGCCTTTACGCACATCATTACCTTGTAGTTGTCCTGCTGTTAATGCCCCTGCCAATATGCGGCGCATCTTGTTACGGTCATCGTATAGCTTTCCTGTTAAACGCTTGTTTTCTTCAACAGAGGTAGGACGAATGCCTTGCCCAAACATATCTGCTGCCAGTACGTTATAACCTTCAGCTGCCAACATGTCAGCGCGTTTGCGCTCATAGTCAGTTAAACCATCCCAATCATGAATCAGTAAGATAAAAGGCGCGTTAGCCTTATCTGCTTTGGCGTAATAACCTTCGTAAGTTTGGTTCTCCACTGTATAAGTAACATTTTTGGTGGTGATAGCAGCAGCCGTTTGACTGACTGTTAATGCCATCAAACCCATTGACGCACCCATTAATAACGAGCGATAAGGTTTTTTGGATGCAGAGCTGAAAGTTTGTAACATGGTAGGTGGCCTTATAGTTATATAAATTAGTCATATGAAAAGATAAATATAAGGCTAAAACTATGCCAATGTATTTATCGATTGTCTCTAATACTCTCCAAAAGCATACCTGAAACAATAACTATATTACAAGATTCTATTGTTAACGTTGATGCACCGCTAAGATAGCTCAAAAGTACGAATTTATGATGACTGTAAACCTTAACCAAACATCAACAAGGTTCACCACCTATGCAACTTAATTTTTGGGTACTATAAGCCGTATGCCTTTTATTCTTTTATGTTTTTTGATAATTGGTCATGCAAAACACAGAGAAATAACCGACATATGAAGTCACTATTATCTCAAAGGAATCAGCACCCTTTGTAAACCTATTTCTAATGGTCCTATAAGAGACCATTTTACTTATTAGCTAGGATTTTTTATGAATAAGAATATCGATCATACCGACCCAGCAAAGGACATGAACACTGAGCGCGGTAATGGAGGGGAAACCCATCAACGTGCAGGCGACGACACCAAGGTTTTGACCACTCAACAAGGCGTGGCTATTGGTGACAATCAAAACTCGCTAAAAGCAGGCGAGCGCGGTCCTACTTTGTTAGAAGATTTTGTACTGCGTGAGAAAATCAACCATTTTGACCATGAGCGTATACCTGAGCGTATCGTCCATGCACGCGGTAGTGCCGCCCATGGTTACTTTGAGCTGACTGAATCGTTAGAAGAGTATACGACTGCCAAAATCTTGACAGAAACTGGCAAGCAAACCCCATTGTTTACTCGTTTTTCGACGGTGGCTGGTAATAAAGGCTCAAAAGATACGCCACGTGATGTACGCGGGTTCTCTGTAAAAGTATACACAGAAGAAGGTAACTGGGATATCGTTGGTAACAACATGCCAATCTTCTTTATCCAAGATGCTATCAAATTTCCAGATTTGATTCACGCCGTAAAACCTGAACCAGATCGCGGTTTCCCGCAAGCAGCATCTGCTCATGATACGTTTTGGGATTTTGTCTCGTTGAGCCCTGAAACCATGCACAATCTGATTTGGCTTATGAGTGATCGCGGACTACCACGCAGCCTACGCATGATGGAAGGTTTTGGTATTCATAGCTATCGCTTGATCAATAAAGAAGGTAAGAGCACGTTTGTACGTTTCCATTGGAAGCCAGTACTGGGCGTGCAGTCGACCACATGGGACGAAGCTGTAAAAATCTCTGGCGCAGATCCTGATTATCATCGCCGTGATTTGTTCGAGTCTATCGACAATGAGATGTATCCTGAATGGGAATTTGGGGTGCAGTTGTTCACGGAAGAAGAAGCAAACAACTTCCCGTTCGATCATCTAGATGCGACCAAGCTTATTCCTGAAGAAACCGTACCTGTAAAGATCATCGGTAAAATGGTTTTGAATCGTAATGTAGATAATTTCTTTGCAGAGACAGAACAAGTCGCATTCTGCCCATCACATGTCGTGCCAGGTATTGATTATAGTAACGATCCACTATTGCAAGGGCGTCTGTTCAGTTACTTAGATACGCAGCTATCACGCTTGGGATCACCGAACTTTGCGCAGATTCCAATCAATGCACCAAAATGTCCGTTTGCTAATAATCAGCAAGATGGTCATATGCAAATGCAAGTGCCTAAAACGCGTGTTATGTACGAGCCACAAAGCCTGGATCCAACACGTCCACGTGAAAGCGTTAAACGCGGATTTGAATCGTTCCATGAACGGTTGGACGATGGTGTAAAAGGTCGCGTAAGAGCAGAGAGTTTTGCAGATCATTATAGTCAACCACGTATGTTCTATCGCAGCCAGACAGCGACAGGACAAGCACATATTGCCTCTGCGTATGCGTTTGAGCTGGGCAAAGTAGATACCGCGCATGTACGTACTCGTACCCTTAGCCATCTGCGTCACATCGATGAAGATTTAGCCAATCGTGTGGCCACAGCGCTAGGTATGGATCTACCAGAGCCTGCAGATGCTGCGGCACCTGTACAAGACTTAGGTACTTCTGAGGCTGTTCAGACTATCGGTATCAGTCCTAAGAGTCTAAAAGGACGTTTGGTTGGTATTTTAGTTGCTGAAGGTTCTAGCCATAGCGAAGTTGCGAAGTTTGAAAAGGCGGCTGTCGACGCTGGCGCTAGTGTCAAGATCGTTGCTCCTAACAAAGAAGTGACGTTAGACGATGGCACGAAGATCCAAACTGACGAGCGTTTGGCTGGTGCTCCTTCTGTACTCTTTGATGCCATTGTCAGTATTATAATGCATCCACCAGCTAAGAAATTGGCAATGGATAGCGCGGCGTTAGACTGGTTCAATGATGCTTATGCACATTGTAAAGCGATTGCTTATTGCCCTGCAACCGAAGAGCATATTCTGAGCAAGTTGCCTATCGAAAAAGATGCATTTGTGACGCCGCTTGATAATGTAAATGGTTTTATCGAAAACGCTAAAACTCGTCTATGGGAGCGTGAGCCAAAGGTACGCGACCTCGCGTAATTATATATAGCGCACTGGGCACGTCTCAATAAAGGTAGTGTAAGCTATTATTTGAACCATACCTAAAGCGCTATAGAACAGTCATATTGAATGTCGTCTCAAACCCAGTCAAAGTGCTGGGTTTTTGCTTTTTGCATTTAGGGTTACGATTGACAAGGCCATTTTTGCTTAGCTATTTATAGGCGTTTTTATAGTCACAAGCGTTCACTCAAAGGCATTTTATTTGGAGTGGTGGGCGCTATACTAAATAAGGTTTACGATATACAAACTTATAAGAATAATGAATGCGCTAGGGAATGCCAATGAGTCTATGCAAAATTATACGTTTAGAGGGGTACATCCAAAGTACTTATCTTGCGGTGTATCCAGATAAAATCATGCTACTAGATGGTGGCTGCCGTGCGGACGTACCGATGGTGCTTGATTACATCAAAACGATCTTGAAGCGACCCATAACTGATCTAAAGGTAGTGGTGGTCACGCACATGCATCCTGATCATGCTGGCGGTGCACGTAAGTTTCGGCAAAAGACCGGTTGCCTCATCGTCTCATCTGACAAAAAAGGTCAGTGGTACGGCGGTATTGGGGGACGCGCGATGCACTTCGTAGATATACATCTGGGATACTACGTGGCCAGACGTCAAGGACGCCAATTTAAAAACCTATACTACTCTGCAAGTCTCAAACCAGATATAACGGTTACAGATGGCGATCTGGTCCCGGAGTTTGATGAGTGGCAGGTATTGGAGACGCCGGGGCATACCGATCGTGATTTGTCGTTGTTTCATCTGCCCAGTCGCCAAGTATATACGGCTGACTTAATAATCAAATTGCGCCATAAGTTCGTAGCACCTTTTCCTGTCTACAGCCCTGTAGACTATGTGCAGTCACTAAAGAAAATAAAAGCATTGAAGCCGTCAATGGTGCTTATGGCGCATGGTCGAGAGTTGGCGATGAGTACAGCAGAGTTTGATGCCTTTATTGCTCAAGCGCCTAAACATCCACGTACCATCAAAGACACGATCAAGCACAAACTACTGTGGCGCAGAAAGGATAAGTCTCGACTTTTTAAGCGTAAATCAGACAAGTGATTGTAGATAGATAAAAGCGCAGACAAAAAAAGCCCAGTTACTATTATAGTAACTGGGCTTCCTAAATATGGTGGGCTGTCCGCGACTCGAACGCGGGACCAATTGATTAAAAGTCAACTGCTCTACCAACTGAGCTAACAGCCCTGAGTAAGGATTAAATGAAGTTTTGCCTCATCTGAGCGCAAGAGAATTTATATTGTCGTAAATTCTAAAAACACTATATCCAAACTAGGTTTGCATTTTACTGCAATTAAAAATTCTAACTAAAGAAATTTCTAAAACTTACCTTTATTGACCTACTGCCGGATAGGGCAGAACGATCAATAAAGATTAAACTAAATATGGTGGGCTGTCCGCGACTCGAACGCGGGACCAATTGATTAAAAGTCAACTGCTCTACCAACTGAGCTAACAGCCCTAACGTTTAAAGTGTTTGTATCCCTAAACGTGAGAGCACATTATATATATTATTATGACAATTACAACCCCGAACCATAAAAAAAGTGTAAATCTCTTATAAAATTGTTCATTTATTTAAGTTTCTTTAGATTTTTGGCGCTATATCGGTATTGATACGCTTTAGACATGGCTAAAACATATCAATAAGTGGTAATTAGTCTCGAGATAGTGCTTCCACTGGGTCTAATTTGGCTGCATTGCGAGCTGGCAAGAAGCCAAAAACAACACCAATCAGGGTAGAGCAAACGAAAGCGGCAATAATCGAGGTCGGTGAGTAAATGACTTTAAAGTTGTCACCGCCGACACTATTGATCAATTCACCAATGGCAAAGGCCAGTCCGATACCAATGAGACCGCCTAAAATACAGACCAACACCGCTTCAATCAAAAACTGCTGCATGATATCGCTCTGACGCGCACCGACCGCCATGCGTACGCCAATCTCATTGGTACGCTCAGTGACAGAAACCAGCATGATATTCATCACCCCGATACCGCCAACTATCAATGAGATGACTGCCACGGACGAAATCAATAAAGTCATCGTGCCTGTCGTCGACTCAATAGTCTGACGAATAGAGTCAGAATTTCGTATTTGAAAATCATCTTTGCCATGGCGACTCTCTATGAGATCAGAGATGGCAGTCTCGGCGGCGCTCGAAGAAATGCTATCGTCTAACAAAGCCACAAAGCGGTCGATATTGGTACTACCAGTAATACGAGACATGACGGTGGTATAGGGCATGTATATGGTAGGTGTGGTGACATCTGGACCAAAACCACCATCACTTTCTTCAAGTACTCCAATCACGCGACCTGGCACACTACCAATCAAAATCACTTCACCGATAGGATTGTCAGCATCAGAGAAAAAGGTTTGCTTGGCATTGTCATCAATAATGATATCTTGGCTACGTAAGTTGATGCTCTTTGCATCAAACCCTTGACCCAATGCCAATGTCTCACCAGTGACCTCTAGATAGTCTTTACCAACGCCGTTGACGGTAGCGTCCTCTTGTACACTACGATAGCGCACACTAGAGCTTGCATTGACTTGTGGACTGACGCTGATGATATAAGGCTGATTGCCCACAGCTTGGGCGTCCTCCGGTGTGAGATTATCATCATTATAACGTCGTCTAGGATCGCCTCTAGGGTAGCCGTCATTGACAGTGATAGTGTTAGTACCAAGAGAGCTGATATTAGCCAGTATTTGCTGCTGAGAGCCTTGCCCGAGACCAACGATAGAGACTACTGCTGCGATACCGATAATGATACCCAGCATGGTCAATAGGGTACGCATTTTGTGCGCGCGCATAGCCAGCAAGGACATCTTGAAGGCTTCAAGCAGGCGATCGACAAAACTACCAAACGCGCTTTTGCGATGACCACCCAAAATAGACTCTGGTTGTTTCTGTGTGTGCTTATAATGCTCTGTCTTATAATCAGCAATAACATAACCGTCTTTAAGCTCAATTACTCGCTCAGCTTGAGCTGCAAGCTTGGGGTCATGAGTCACCATGATGATGGTATGACCCTGTGCGCTCAGATCATGCAATATCGCCATCACATCTTCGCCGGATTTGCTATCCAAGGCACCAGTTGGCTCATCTGCCAAGATAACGTCACCACCGTTCATCAACGCGCGCGCGACAGAAACACGCTGCTGCTGGCCACCTGAGAGCTGATTGGGGCGGTTATTAACTTTGTTACCCAGTCCCAAGTCTGTGAGTAGCTTTTCGGCGCGGTTGGTACGTGCCTCAGTATCCATGCCTGCATAAACAGCAGGAACGGCAACGTTATCCTTGGCGCTGATATCACCAAGCAGATGATAACGCTGAAAAATAAAGCCAAAATGCTCACGGCGTAGTTCTGCTAACTGATCAGCGTCCAGCTTGCTTGCTGACTGACCATATATTTTATAATCCCCTGCCGTTGCTTGATCCAAACAGCCCAATATATTCATTAGCGTCGACTTACCGGAGCCGGACTGCCCAATGATAGCGACCATCTCGCCTTGATTGATCGTCAGATTGATATCGTGCAAGACTCTAATGGTCTGCTCGCCAGCAGGAAACTCTCGGATGATACCAGACAGCTGCATAATTGGCTTATCAGCATGTGTGTCATTGTTGTCTAGTCCTACTTCTGCTGGGCTTGATCCTACCGAGTCTGCTTCTGATGGGCTGGGTGACCCATCGACCGATTCATACGACTCATACGACTCTGAGTCTTTATGCGGGTGACCGTCAGGCGATGGTTTAGAAGAGTGAGGTATAGTCATAGCAATGTCTTCAATAGAGGGTAGTCAGTGTCGCAGTACAGGGCTCTTTTGCTTGAGCCCTATATCAATCAACAGGTATAAAGCACAAGTTACATTCGCGGTCCACCAGGTACGCGGCCGCCTGAGTTATTAGCACTTTCTTCACTGATGATGACTTCTTCGCCTTCTTTCAAACCACTTAAGATTTGTGCATTTACTCGGTTATCAATACCGACTTCTACAGTACGCTCTTCTACAGTTCCGTCATCTTTTAGTACCCGTACAAATTTACCGGTGGCTGCACTACCTTTTTCTTTGCCTTTAGAACGCTTTTCTTGTATCACTGTTGACGGTACTAAAAGCGCGTTTTTGGCTTCATTGACAATGATATAAATCTGCGCGGTCATATCAATACGAAATAAACGGTCAGGGTTTGGAACCTCTACATAGCCAACATAGTAAATCGCAGCATCCGTTGAGCTGGTGTCACTGATTTGCTCAGGAGCTGGTTCAATCGCAGTCAAAGTTGCATCATATTGCTGATCTGGATTGCCGATAATATTGAAATAGGCAGGCATGCCAGCACTGACGTTAATAACATCGGCTTCAGAGATTTGCGCATTGATACGTACTGTCGATAGATCAGCAAGCGTTACTAAGGTTGGCGCCGTTTGATTGGCATTAACGGTAGTGCCTTGTTCTGTTGTGATGGAGACTACCGTACCTGATATCGGTGCACGGATGGTGGTATAGCTGAGATCTTCTTCTGCCGTACTGACATTGGTACGTGATTTACGTAGCGCTGCTTGTTGACTGTTGATGTTTGCGGCTGTCGTTGCAATGGCTGCCTTTGCGGTGTCGATAGCCGCACGTGCATTGGCAACGGCTGCCTTTGCGGTCTCGACACTGGTCGCTTGGGTGTCATATTCTTGCTGTGAGATCGCGTCAATAGCGACCAAACCTTGCAAGCGCGCAAAATCAGACTGTGCTTGCTTGAGCTCAGACTGACGGCTGGCAAGATCGGCATACGCGCTTTTTAGTGCTGCTTGTTTGCTGAGCGCTTCTGCTTGCGCGCTTTGCAATGCTGCTTCGCTCTGCTCGAGGCTGGCCTGCTCATTGCTCAGGCTATTTTTTTGGGTGACCTGGTCAATTTGGGCGATCAAATCGCCTTGCTTTACCTCATCGCCCACTTCAACGTACAGACGTTTTACTTCACCAGATACTTGCGCCCCTACATCGACAGTATTTAAGGCTTTGACCTTGCCTGAAGCCATGACGTTATTTTCAATATCGCCAATCTCAGCCGTCGCAGTCAGGTAGTTAGGGGTGGTTTCTTCTGGTTTTAAGAAGGTATAGGCTAAAGCCCCTAGAGCTATGACGACTAAGGCGATAACACCCCATTTGATAGCAGACTTTTTGCTCATTTTGCGCATGACAACAATCCAATCACAGTTAAATCAAGTTTAGACATAGTAGAGGCTTCATGTGCAAAAGGGAATGGTAATTAGTTTACGAAAGGTTAAGGTAGATATCGTGGAGATAACATGACAGTAAGTGAATGACTAGGAAGGTATGGATATTAGATGGGTAACACTTGAGGAAGATAGCGTGCTGTAGATGGAGGAGTTAGTACAGCTATCTCTATAAAAAAGGTAATAGAAAGTGATTTTTGATGACTATGACTATGATTACGAGTAGAGGTAGAAGTACAGATACAGGCTTGATGGTTGGAGGTTTGACGACTAAATATTATTTAAGGATATCAGCGCATTGCAAATAAGCGTTTACCTGCCAATTCTAACGCTGCTTGCAATAGCAGCTCCCATGCTGGCTGGCGAACAAGGCCTTTGATAGCTTGGTCGCAGCGATAAAGTAGAGCTGGCCATTCAGCCGTTTGGGATTGTGTTTGACGACGGCAGGCTTGCTGGTACAGCCCCTGCTTACTACGCCAAATACCAAGCGCCTGAGGATCTTGTCCATCCATCAGCTGTATGATCTGGCGCATGTCTTTGCTGATTGCCCAAAGCACCAAGGTAGTCGGCTCATCGGTTGCCTTTAGCTGAAATATGATTTTGGCAACTTGCGTGCTATTGCCCGCGAGCATAGCATCAGACAAATCAAATACACTAAATTGCGCATCACTGACTAAAGCGGCTTGTAGGTCTTTAATGTCCAAGGCCACATTGTTCGTCGGTTGTGGAGCATTGCTCGGTGGTTCGCTATCTTCATTATTAGCAGCTAATTGCGGTGCAAACAGATATGACAGTCGCCATAGCGTCTGATAAGCACTCAATAGATGATGCTCAGTATGAGACATCAGGAGTTGCCACGCTTCTTGTGACAGTCGTAACCCAAAATTTTGCGCCTGTATCTGTAGTAACTGCTGACGCTGCTGCTCATTGTATAAATTGCAGTCAATGACAGTGCCATATTTTGCAAAAGGAGCAAACCATTTACTGCTCTGGCTACGTTTGTCTTGCTTGGGTGTCAGCCACAACAAACTATGACTACCTGCGTTTGTCTGCGCTTCAACGGCAAAGCGTTCTAGCTCAGCAAGGACGGCTTTATCAGGCTTGTGATTACCTGTCACGATCAAAGCACTAGCATCATCGAATAGAGATTGGCTACCAAGCTCTGATAGTACTTCTTGCCAGCTTTTGACGGATATCAGCTCGATACGTTTTATGGCGTAGTTTTGCGCGCGCCAATGCGGACGAAGCGCATCAATCAGCCATTGACTGAGTAATGGCTCATCACCATGCGCCAGCCACAAGCCCGTTACCACAACTGAAGGTTGCAGTAGTTTTGGATAAGCTTGTATAAAAGTATCTTGCATAGAATGGTAGGACACAGGTTGGTAAGCAGGTGATAGTATTTGCAATAATGCAGTAATATAATGAGCGCTGTCGAACTTGTTTAGCTGAATAACTGGCTAATTAACTAAGTATAGTACGTACGCTCGTTATTTTTTATTCAAATGGCTGCAAATGGTATGGCTTAATAATAGTATTGATTAAAGGCTACTTCTCGGGTACGACAACAACCGTCGGAGTTACGCCTTTACTTGTTAATACAGATTGCTTGGTAGTAGATTCGACTTTTGGTAAAGAGATCGCCACGTATTGATCGGTAATACGGCGCGCTAAGCTGTCATAGAGCCAATCACGAATCTGATCGCCTTGCTGGTCATCGGTACTGACAGAGGCTTCATTGTACTGGTAGCTGCGCTCGACTTGAATCGGATTGGTAAGGGTGACTGGCTTGCCGTTCTCAATCGTTTGGTAGCTGACATCTGCTGAGAGTACCAAACGAATCTCTGTCAATACACCAACCAATTCATAACGTTTAAAACGTATGTTTCGGATATCGATCGCTGCAATCGTTTTAGTACCTGCTTGCTGATTACTACGAACCACATCGTCGACGCTCATATTATCAATGACGTCGACCCCCAACGTCGTTAGGCGACGGGTCAATGGTAATTTTAGAGGAAATGAGGTGCGATTGTCTTCGATAATGACGGCTGTTTTGCTTGCATTGAGTAGCATCGGTGTGTCATAACCGCGCAGCTGAAAACCGCAGCCACTTAGACTCGCAGCTGCACCTACTATGGCAAACATAGGCAATGCTGCAAGTACTGCTGTCGCAAGCTTACGTCCACCAAATGGTTTTGTAGCAATGTACTGTGCACTTGGTTGTGACTGCTCAGCTCGATGTTTATATGACATAAACGCTATCCTCATATGATAAAAAGGCTTAGAACACTAAGCCTAGGCGACTAGCCTACAACCACGATATTAACCAGCTTATTAGGAACAACGATTTCTTTTTTGATCTCGCCTGTGATGAATTTTGCCACGCTATCCATCGTTCGAGCCTGTGCTTTTAATTGCTCAGGATCGCTATTGGGTGCGACATCCATCTTACCGCGCATTTTACCATTGACCTGCACGATCATCGTAATCGTATCTTGTACCAGCGCGCTGTCATCAACAGTTGGGTAGTCTAGAGTCAAAGTGTCAAGACCTAGCTGCTCAAGCAAATGCTCACCAACATGCGGCGCATAAACAGACAGCATAATCAGAAGGTTGGTCAGCGCTTCATGCTTAACGTGTAGCTCTTGCTCGCTACTGGCGTTAAAAGCCGTCAATTCATTAGCAAGTTCCATCAAGCTTGAGACTGGGGTGTTGAGTGCCAAACGATTACCCAAATCACTATCAATCTTAGCGATGGTTTCGTGCGTTTTACGGCGTAAGTTCTTGGCTTCTTTGCTCAGTCCCTCTGTGCTTAAGGTCGCACTATTAAGCGTATCAATACTGATGCCAGCTGTTGTTAGCGCTTGTATATGGTCGTTAGCAATACGCCATACTTTTTTCACAAAGTTATAAGGGCCTTTTAACGCATCATCTGACCATTCAAGCGTCTGGTCTGCAGGTGCGGTAAATAGCGTATATAAACGAACCGTATCAGCACCATATTTATCAATGGTGATTTGCGGGTCGACGCCATTGTTCTTCGACTTAGACATTTTTTCGATTTTGCCAATCGTGACTGGTTGACCATCTAACTTCAAGATGGCTTTAATCGGCTGACCACGTTCATTGAAGTCAATATCGATGTCTTCTGCAAAGTAATAAGTGGTACTGCCATCTGCATTGACGCGGTAGAACGTACCAGCGAGTACCATGCCTTGCGTCATTAGATTAGCGAACGGTTCGTCACCAGTGACTAAGTTTTCATCACGCATGAGCTTGTGGAAGAAACGAGCATATAGTAGATGCATCACCGCATGTTCGACACCGCCCACGTATTGATCGACAGGCAGCCATTTATTGGCAGCAGACTTGTTGACCATGTTTTGCGCATCCGTTGGGCTAGCAAAGCGCGCGTAATACCAGCTTGATTCTACGAATGTGTCAAAGGTATCCGTCTCACGTTCAGCAGGGTTGCCACACTTAGGACACGTGGTGTTCACAAACTCTGGGATATTTTTGAGTGGGTTACCGCGACCATCAGGCACAACATCAGTCGGCAGCACAACAGGCAAGTCTTGCTCTTCAACAGGCACCGTACCACAATGCTCACAGTTGATCATTGGGATAGGGCAACCCCAATAACGCTGGCGAGACACGCCCCAATCCCGCAAGCGATATTGGATTTTTTTCTTGGCAAGCTCTTTTGGTTCAAGCTTGCTCAGCATTGCTTCAAACGCTTGCTCAAAATCTAAACCATCAAACTCACCTGAGTTAACCAAAGTATTGCGCTCGGTATAGACAAGATTGACCTCAGTATTAACATCAGTCTCGTTTGCTTTAGCATCCGCCTTAGCGTCGTCAAAATAGCCATCAGGCGTATGGATAACTTGCTTAATCGGTAGGTTGTACTTCACTGCAAACTCGTAATCGCGCTCATCATGAGCTGGTACTGCCATGACCGCACCTGAGCCATAGCTCATCAACACATAGTTAGCGACCCACACAGGCACTTCTTCGCCAGTCAGCGGATGCGTCACAGTCAGGCCAGTATCCATACCGATTTTTTCAGCTTTGGCGAGATCAGCCTCAGCCACTGAGCCTTTTTTGCAAAGGGCACAGAACTGAGCGATTATCTCATCATTTTCAGCAGCGTACTGTGCGAGTGGATGCTCTGCTGCAACGGCGACATAAGTCACGCCCATTAAGGTATCAGGACGAGTTGTGAACACATCTAAGGTGTTTTCTTCACCAGCAAGCTCATAAGGGAAGTGAACTTCCATACCGGCACTACGCCCAATCCAGTTGCGCTGCATGGTCAATACTTCAGAGGGCCAATGGCCTTCTAGCTGATCCAAATCATCCAATAGCTCATCGGCATAGTCAGTGATGTTGAAGTAATACATCGGGATGTCACGTTTTTCCACTGCCGCGCCACTACGCCAGCCTTTACCGTCGATGACTTGCTCGTTTGCCAAGACAGTGTTATCCACTGGATCCCAGTTAACTGTCGATAGCTTTTTATACACTAAGCCTTTTTTGTACAACTGCAAGAACAACCATTGTTCCCACTGATAATACTCAGGGCTACAAGTGGCAAACTCGCGTGACCAGTCAATAGACAGGCCAAGTAATTTAAGCTGGGCGCGCATGTTGTCGATATTGGCAAATGTCCATGCAGCAGGCGGGGTTTGATTGGCAATTGCTGCGTTTTCAGCTGGCAAGCCAAAACCATCCCAGCCCATTGGTTGCATGACTTCATAGCCTTTTAGACGATAATAACGGCTCAGTACGTCAGAAATCGTATAGTTACGTACATGACCCATGTGTAGCTTGCCGCTTGGGTAAGGGAACATCGACAGCATGTAACGGCTTGGTTTGTCGCTTGGCTCATTGCTGACTTCAAAGCGCTTATCAGTGGCCCATTTGGTTTGCTGTGCGGCTTCTATCGCTTGCGGGTTGTAATAATGGTTATCGGTTTGGTCTGCTGTCACGGCATTGCTCATAGTCGGCTCGAAATTGGTTGATACTGATTTATTTAATACGGATTAAAATAGGTGGAATTTGACAATGCCATAGCATAGCGTAATTTGGCAAAAATTGCGACGATATGATGCATTCACTAACAAGGTTTGTGGATTGACCGTGAGGTATTTTCTATATCCAGTCAGCCTTCGGTATAATAGGAACATTCACAGGCATTTATGGGCAAATAATAAGGACTCGCAATGACTATCACTATTTACGGAATCAAATCATGCAGCACAATGAAAAAGGCGTTCAATAAGCTAGATGAGTTAGGCGTTAGCTATGAGTTTCACGACTATAAAAAACAAGGTATCAATAAAGAAGCAGTACAGCGCTGGGTAAATGAGTTGGGTATTGATAAAGTACTCAATAAACGCGGCACGACATGGCGAAAGCTAGACGACAGTCAAAAGCAAGCGGCTGATGCCAGCGTGGACGCCGCGATAGATTTACTCGTGGAAAATACCAGCATGATTAAACGCCCGATTGTAGAAGGTCAGCTGGCAGATAAAAATCAAGAAGTATTGCTGTGCGGTTTTAATGAAGCGGAGTTTGATAAGGCTTTTTCGTAGAGAGGTGACTTCCTGATTATTCTACATGACCAGCTTTCAAGAATTTCCACTCTAAAAGCCTAAAAGTTTAAAAAACCTAAAAGAGCCCGAGCTAGTGCAAAGCTCGGGCTCTTTTTTATTGATAGCTGATAATAGGCATATTTTGTGAGTCTAATTATGCATCTATCTCACGGCTGATTAGGGTGCCAACACCTTCATTAGTGAAAATCTCCAACAAGGTCGCGTGAGGTACACGGCCATCGACGATAACGGCACTTTTAACACCGCTACGTACCGCATCAAGCGCACACTGAATTTTAGGAATCATACCACCTGAGATCGTACCGTCTTCGATGAGACCATCGACTTTCTTTGGCGTCAGTCCAGTGACCACTTCACCATCACGGCCCAGTACGCCTTTGATATTGGTTAGCAGCATCAGCTTCTCGGCTTGCAAAAACTCTGCGACTTTTCCTGCGACCAGATCCGCGTTGATGTTGTAGGTATTGCCTTCTTTATCAACGCCAAGCGGTGCGATAACAGGAATAAAGTCAGAGGCAATCAGCATATTGATCACATCTTTATTGACACTCACCACATCACCGACAAACCCTAAATCAACAGGAACAGCGATACCATCTGCGCCTATTTTTTCCATCATCAGTTTCTTTGCTTGAATCAAATTGGCATCTTTACCGGTCAGACCGATCGCGCGCCCGCCATGCTTATTGATTAAGCTAACAATGGATTTGTTGACACTACCGCCCAACACCATCTCTACAACATCCATAGTGCTTTTGTCGGTGACACGCATCCCATCGATACGGTCTGATTGACGCCCTAATTCTTTGAGCAGATTATCGACCTGTGGACCGCCACCATGAACGACTACTGGATGCATACCCACAGTTTTTAGTAAGACGATATCGCGAGCAAATGAGCTTTCAAGCTCAGGGTCAGTCATCGCATTGCCACCATATTTCACCACGATGAGCTTATCAACAAAACGCTGGATATAAGGTAACGCTGTGGTTAATACCTCAGCAGTGTTTTTGGCATCATCTAAATTAAGCGTCATTATGAACTCCTAAGGGCAGTGTTGAGTGGGTTGTTTTTGTTATGTCTACTGTGTCTAGCAAGATAACGATATGATTGTGTATGGTTACTCAGCAGGCATAGTAACGATCTGTTGTGCTAGGGCTGCGCTAAATGGTCGGCATAGAGCCGCAAACGTTGCTTGAATGTCTCTCAGGTCGTCCATACTATCGCCTGCAAAGCGTGCAGTTAGATTATTGCTGGTGTTTGATTGGCGCAATACCCCAAACCCATGTGCAAAGTCCAAGCGTATACCATCAATGCAATTCAGCTTAGTTCCTATTGGGAATAAACTCTTGGCTTGCCCAACTGTTATGTATGATCTGACTGTGGCGCAGGCACATATTGATGACTTGCATAAGGCAGTTGGTAGATGAGCAGCTTTTAAGGGTTGTTCAGGCTTATTGATAGAGTGGCTAACAGAGTCGTTCGTAGAATCAGTATCGATAGATGTACCAACCAGATGCTGCAAGTAGGTACAGAAACTCGTCAATTGCTCCATAATTGTACAATCTGTCATAGTCGCCTGCGGTATTGGTAGATAATGGTCAGCGGTACTGACCATCGCAGGCAGGCGTTGCATAATATCTGTCAGAGATTTTTTATTGTTAAGTGCATTACGAGACTGGTCAAACCGATGCAGCAGCCGTAATGCAGCGTACATCGCATCATCATAAGCAATAAAACGACTGTCATTGAAAATAAAATGTCCCGATAATTCACCAGCGAAAACAATTTGACTGTCAGGGTGTTGTATCTGTTGGCGCATAAAGCTGCTGCCTGTCTTGCTGATCACAGGCGTGGCATTGAGGTCGACCAGTAGCTTGGGTAAATGATGGGTACATTTGACATCGAACAGCACTTCAGGTGCTAGTAAGGAATCAAGTAGAGGTTTGGGATGCTCAGTGAGCGCAATACGTGCCAAAAAGTAGAGCAAATAATCAGGAGTGACCACTTTGCCTTCATTGTCGACGACTACCAAACGATCACCATCACCATCAAAAGCCAGACCCATATCTGCATTGTGAGAAATGACAGCTTGTTGCAACTCGGTTAGACGGTTAGGCTCGGAAGGGTCAGGGTTGCCCAATGGAAAGCTGCCATCTGGCGTACCATTGAGAACAATGACTTGCTGACAAAAACGCTCAAACAAGCGCTGAGTGATGTTGCCTGTAGCACCATGCATACAGTCAATGACTATGATTAAATCAAGGTTGAGAGGGTTTTTTGGTGTTTTTGTAGTTGCTATTTGACCGTGGCTTGTCTGATTGTGAATTGTCTGTGTGTGCTGAGACAGCTGCTTAAATACTTTTTCGATAGCCGTGATATAAGTATCTGCAACTTGCCCGGCAGGTAGCTCTGTTAGCAAATTGTTCGATGACTCGGTATCGAGGACAGTGTCTGTAAAGCTTGAGTCTAAGGCGACTTTGTTAGATTGATTTTTAGATGAGTAATGATTGTGATGGGCAATCAGTTGTTGATACAGGGTTTGTATCTCTGAGCTGCTTGGGGATTTATGATTGACTAGCCACTTGATGCCCAATACATCTTTGGCAGAATGGCTGGCAGTCACCATGATACCATGACCCTGATACTGCTCTGACCAAAATGCCATCATTGGCGTGGTAATGAGCCCCAGCTGAATAACACGTAAGCCTCTCTCTATCAGGGTGGTAGATAGTGCGCGAGCAATCGTCTCACTGCCAACACGCATGTCGTAACCGATAACGACAATATTTGTAATAATATTATCTTTAATGCCATTGCTCTCACTCCGAGCACCTTGCTTAGTAATTACAGTGCTGTTTTTACAGTCATCCATATCAGCAACCATGACCGCATCATTATGCTGAGCCAGCTGGCGGTCTTGGGAATTATAGAGATGCGCAAAAGCATATCCCAATGCTTGTACAAACTCGTTTGTAAAATACTGATACGACCCACGGATATCATAAGCACGAAATAAGAAATGCTGAGTCGCAAAAAATGACATTGCTTACACTCCTTATTTCCGTAATTATGGTGAGATGATAAGTAAGATAAAAATGAGATAGACTAAGAGTTAGTCAATGCTATCCAAAGAAACGCTAGTCACTATCCAAAAAACTGCCTGTTTGAGCTACTGACGACCTGAGTGTCCGAACCCACCAGCACCGCGTACGCTTTCATCACTGAATTCTGCGACGACTTCAAACGCAGGACGGGCAATAGGAACGACAATATACTGTGCCATACGTTCTGCTGGATTAAGTACAAAGTCATTTTCGCTACGGTTCCAAACACTGACCATCAGCTCACCTTGGTAGTCAGCATCAATAAGCCCAACCAAGTTACCCAAGACGATACCGTGCTTATGACCGAGACCTGAGCGCGGTAGGATCATGCCCGCATAATTAGGATCTTGGATATAGACCGCAAGGCCTGTACCGATCAAATGGGTTTCGCCTGCTTTGATGGTCAAGGCCTCATCGATACAAGCACGCAGATCGATACCAGCACTGCCGTCGGTTGCACGAGTCGGTAGAGAGAACGCTTCATCTTCAGTAATTTTAGGGTTTACGACTTTAACTTGTACAGCCTGCATAACGCACTCACTTAATGGTTTGATAGTTTCTATATTTTAGTTTCTAGATCTTAGTTTTTAGAGTTTAACTCTTAGATTTCAGTTTATAGATTACGATGTTAAAAAGTTATTCAACGTTTTTAGATAAATTATAGTGTTATATTTTAGACAGACAACTGACTATTCGATAGTTTAACTAAAGTATCAGTACACTCGCCAAACCCAAGAATGACATAAAGCCGACGATATCCGTCACGGTCGTTAGAATTACTGAGGCGGACAACGCAGGATCGATATTCATGCGTTTTAGCATCAGCGGTATACTAATCCCTGAGACATTAGCCGCAGTCATATTAATCGCAATGGCAAAGCCAATGACGGCACTAATCTTGATATCATGAAACCATAATTGAGCGATAAACGCCATGATTATCGCCCAAATGATACCGTTTATCGCACCCACCCACAGCTCTTTGTTGAGTAGCCAGACTCGGTTAGAACCACCGATTTGACCCATTGCCATACCGCGTATGACGACGGTCAATGTCTGTGAGCCTGCAATACCGCCCATACTGGCAACCACAGGCATCAATATCGCTAGCGCCACCACCTGTGCCAATACTTCCTCGAACTGTCCAATCACTGCTGCCGCTAAAAGCGCGGTACATAAGTTAATGCCCAGCCAGACGCTACGGCTTTTGGCACTGGTTAAGATAGGCGCAAACAGCTCTTCATCTTGACTAACACCAGCGAGGTTTTTCATGGTGCTATCGACATCATCTTGGATAATTTCCATGATGTCCTCGCCATTTAGCTGTCCAACCAGTTCACCATGGCTATTAATCACTGGGGCAAAGCGGATGTCTTCTGAACGAAAGATGGCAGCGGCATCTTGGATGTCTAAGCGATCGTTAATCGTAATGGCGGTATCAATCAGCTCTGAGACTAGGGTGCTCTGCTTATGCTTGATCAAATCCACTAGGCTCAATAGACCGAGTAATTGCTGGCTTTGATCAACCACTAGCAGCTCTTGGCTTTCGTCATCAAGTAAATCGTCGTTTTGGCGCAGCCAATCTTGTACATCAGACAGATAGATATCATCTCTTATTTGGATAATATCAGGATCCATATAGCTGCCAACTTCCCAGTCGTTGTATGTATCAAGTTTATTGACTTGGACACGCGTCTCTTCGTCCAGCGTTGCCATCACTGAGGTACGGACGCTCTCAGTCACGGTATCTAGAATCTCAGAGATATCCTGAGCATCGAGGTCTTGAGTAAATAATGAGATCTCTTGAGAAGAGATGTTCTCCATCAACGGCTGGCGAGTATCGTACTCGAGCTCAGCAAGCACTTCACCCTTGATGCTCTCTGGTACTTGCTCCCAGATGAGTAAACGGTTCTGGGTAGGGAACGACTCTAGTAAGCTTGCAATCTCATATTCAGACTGCTTTTCTAAAAAATCGGTGATTGCTTCATATGCTTTATCGGCCACCAAATCCTGCAAATACAGCAGTTTATATTCGGCGCTGTATTCAGCTGGATTGTAATCGCCTGGAAGTGTCGATGGTCGTTCCTGCTCGGGCGTCGGGGTAGGCATAAGGGATCCCATATTTTTAGAAAGGTGAAATAACTATAGCCCAATCATGTGTCAACGATTGCAGCGTGCCGCTTGCCAAATGCACTCAGCCAACGATATGTGCTGCCAATACTACTAGTGCTAATGTTAGCGTTTACCGAGTAGCGCTCGAATATTGGCCAAGTATTCATCAGCGACAGCCTCTGGGTCTTTGGTCGCTTTTTTCTTTTTCGCTTTGGCGGGCCAATCAATATGATCTTCAGGCAACTCGTCCAAAAACCGAGACTCAGAGGTGACACGCATTTGTCCACCAGCACGGCGCTGGGTTGCAAGCGTCAATGTCAGCTCGCGACGCGCACGAGTAATCCCTACATACATCAGACGACGTTCTTCTTCGACTGTCTCGCTCATGATAGAGTTGCGATGCGGTAGCATCTCTTCCTCAAGCCCCATAATATAGACAAAATCAAACTCCAAGCCTTTTGCCGCATGCAAGGTCATCAAGTTGACTTTGTTGGTGTTCTCTTCTTCTTGCTGTTGTTCGAGCATATCGAGCAAAACCAGCTTACGAATGATGGTATCAATCGTCCGGTCTTCGTCTTCTTCCGCGCGATTAATCAATGACTGAATACTGGTATACAGCATATCGATATTATCAATGCGGTTTTTTTCTTGCTGCGGTGTTTTAGCATCGCTACGGACAAAATCAATATAGCCCGTTTCATCAATCATTTGACGCACGATTGGTACAGGATCAGGGTGCTGATCCAGCTCACGTGTATAGTGCTCAATGAACTCACCAAACTCTTTTATTGTGCCATAAGCTTTGGAAGGTAGCACATGGCTTAAACCCGCATGAGTACAGGAAGCCAGTAGCGATATACTGTGTTCTTGTGCAAATAAGCCGAGCTTTTCGAGCGTGGCAGGTCCCATACCGCGCTTAGGGGTATTAATAATCCGCAAAAACGCACTGTCATCTTCAGGATTCAAGATCAGACGCAGATAGCCCATGATGTCTTTGATTTCACTACGGGCAAAGAAAGACTGCCCACCCGATAATTTATAAGGAATTTGCAGCTGGCGCAGTTGCGCCTCTAGCATGCGTGCCTGAAAGTTACTGCGGTATAGCACTGCATATTGCTCCCACTCATTGCCAAAGCGCAATTTGTGCGTGACGATTTCTTTAGCGACGCGCTCCGATTCGTCATCGTCATTACGGCAGTTGATGATTCGAATCTTTTCACCTTGGCCCTTATCTGACCACAGTTTCTTTTCAAATAAATGCTCGTTGTTGGTAATAACCGCGTTGGCCGAGGTCAAAATACGCGTGGTCGAGCGGTAATTTTGTTCCAGCATGACGATTTTTAGTTTTGGAAAATCTTCTTTTAGCAGCGCCATGTTTTCAGGTTTTGCCCCGCGCCATGCGTAGATAGACTGATCGTCATCACCCACCACGGTAAATCGCCCTTGCGGCCCAACCAGATTTTTAATCATTTCGTACTGAGCGGTATTGGTATCTTGATACTCATCGACTAATAGATAACGAATGCGGTTTTGCCACTTGTCACGTAGCTCTCTATTTTCACGTAAAATCTTGGTAGGCAATACAATCAGGTCATCAAAATCAACGGCATTATACGCGCGCAAGTTACGCTCATAAAGCGCATATAACGTCGCAAAAATCATCTCTTCTGGATCGTCTAGCGTTTCCATCGCCTGATCAGGCTCGACCAAATCGTTTTTCCAGTCAGAGATCATCTTGATGGCTTTGCCAACGAGCTCGCGACTTTCAGCACCACTCAAGTTATCGCGCATCATGAGCTCCATGAGCAAACGCTTACTGTCGTCACTGTCCATGATAGAAAAATTGCCCTTAAGCGGGGTATGAATCAACTCATAGCGCAAAAACTGGAGACCAAATTGGTGAAAGGTCGATACCGTTAGACCGCGCATTTTTTCACTTGGTAGTAGTTTACTGACACGCGCTTTCATTTCACGTGCTGCTTTATTGGTAAAGGTCACCGCCGTGATACGCTCAGCTGGCATATCACACTCTTGGATCAAGTAAGCGATCTTACGCGTGATCACCGAGGTCTTACCGGAGCCTGCACCTGCAAGGACGAGTAGGGGACCAGATACGTAGAGCATGGCCTCGGATTGTTTGGGATTGAGTTGACTCATAACGTGACCTGTAAGACAAAAGCAAAAAGAGGGTAGCACTGATATCGCACAAATAGATGAACACGACGCGTCTCACCAAAATCAATATCGTAGCGACAGTTGAATACTATTTATTGTTGGATACTATGTATTATAAGAATAATTGAGTTTAAGGTCTGATAGTAAAATACCATCAAAATCAGGTGGGTTATTATAAAGCAAAAATAGCTCCTTTGGGGGAGGAGTTGGTTAGTGAAATAAGAGTGCTTGATCAACTAAGTTTTGATAAATACCGTAGCAAGATACGAGCATAGTCAAAAGTATGGATTTGGGGTTAATATAAGGTAAAGTCCATATCATAATTCATAGTAAAAAAAACACATTTTTTTTACACAGAAAGTGACCGTTCAATACAGTTAAAAACTAGCTTTTAGGCACTGATATGCGTATAGTACGTAAATAATTTATGCCAGTTGTCACGCCATTATTGACCACGTGTAATGAGCTATTAAATCAATTAAATACGCAGCCAGATATTATATTGATTTAATACGTTGATCTTACGTTGTTAGAAGATGCGTTGGGCGACCAGCCTTTGTCCGCGTGCATTCCGGAATCTCTACAGTTGGTCATGTCTGACATCGTCGTCAATACGCTTGATAATTGGTTATTACCAGCAAAATACCTAACATGTGACTCAATGACAGTTACTTAAACTCAGTGACAAATGCTTAAATGCAATGACAGTCGCTTTGTGTTTTCGTCTACGTTATACCTGTCGTGAGGCGACCTTCGTAGGTCAGTACTTGCGCTGTGTATGACACTCGATTGGGTGAGGAGCACGTATTATCATGTCTGCTTTTAATTGGTCAGCAGTTGCTTTTATCTTAGCCGCCATTGGGCTAGTTGTCTTTATGCTGGTTGTACCGCGTTTGCTTGGTGGCCGCTCTCAAGGCTCACAAAAAGAAGAAATATTTGAAGCGGGTGTTGTCGGATCTGGCAACGCCCGTATTCGTTTGTCTGCTAAATTCTATCTTGTAGCGATTTTCTTTGTTATCTTTGATTTAGAAGCGCTATATCTCTACGCTTATGCTGTTTCAGTAAGAGAGGCTGGCTGGCTTGGTTTTGCCGCCGCTGCTACCTTTATCACTATCCTAATTATTGGTCTGATCTATGAGCTCAGCTTGGGTGCGATGAATTGGGCACCTGCAGATAAGCTACGCAAAAAAGTACGCTTACATGCCGCTCCTGCTGGCTTTAATCTGGCAGACATTACCAAGTTTGATGGCGCTCACGAATTGATGGTCGATCCTACCGGTAAGGTGCCAGCACAGTCATCAGGACAAATCAATGTCTCAAACAATATTGAGGCCAATCGCCGTCATCTACAAAACATTGATCATATCAATACGACAGGTAATGTGACTACTGTAGATTTTGCGACGTCTGCTCAACGAGACAAGACTGAGCGTTAGCACTAGCTGATGATTTTGGCTCGTAGCATTTGTCACAATGGGCAGCAAGATATAAAGACGGTAGTCGGTTTTATCAACGATCACCGATGATCAGATATTTATGATCAGATACTCAATAATAAAAGTTATGGCAATAGCGCAATTAAGCTGACTGCTACGCCAAACTTAATATGAAGGTTGTATGTTATGAAATACACATTAACAAAAGCCAACCCTGATGCAGATACCTATCCTGCACAGACCAGCCAAACGGTCAATGATCCTATCGAAGACGAAGTCAATAAAAACGTCTTTATGGGTCGCCTAGAAGATCTTGTTCATTCAACAGCAAATTGGGGGCGCAAGCACTCACTATGGCCATTTAACTTTGGTACGTCTTGTTGTTATGTCGAATATGCCACTACCTTAACTGCTGTTCATGACTTGTCACGCTTTGGGGCAGAGGTTATCCGTGCGTCACCTCGTCAAGCAGACGTGATGATCGTCGCCGGTACTTGCTTCGTCAAAATGGCCCCTGTTATCCAGCGTCTTTATGAGCAAATGCTCGAGCCAAAATGGGTCATCTCTATGGGCGCCTGTGCCAACTCGGGCGGTATGTATGATATCTACTCGGTCGTACAAGGCGTGGATAAGATTATCCCTGTTGATGTGTATGTGCCTGGCTGTCCGCCGCGTCCAGAAGCGTTGATTCAAGGTTTGATGTTACTGCAAGAATCGATCACTAAAGAACGTCGTCCATTGGGCATTCACGTCAATGAACAAGGGGTCTATCAACCTCAGATGACACCTGAACGTGACCGTAAGCAGGCAGACCGTATCGCTGTCAAAAACTTACGTAGCCCAGATAGTATTTAGGTTTTAAACAGCATTTAGACTTGTAGTAATAGTTTTAATATTTTATGCGCTTATCATAGTTCGGTTATGATTAACATAGCTCAGTTATGGTTGACATAGTTCAGTTATGATTAATGAAGGAATACATCATTCATGGTCACGGTAGTCGAAAACACAGATCCTAGGATCAAGCCCGTCCCAGCAGTCATTACAGAGCTGGAGCAGAAGTACGCTGGTAAATTTGTTGTGCAGCACACTGTGGATGAGATTCCAACGGTTTGGGTGGCTCGTGCAGACTTATTAGACGTTCTCTTGTTCCTACGCAAATTGCCCAAGCCCTATGTCATGCTATTTGATTTGTCAGCGATAGATGAGCGCTTGCGTCAGCACAGAGCGGGTTTGCCTGACAGTGATTTTACCGTTTTTTACCATTTAATGTCGCTTGAGCGCAATAGTGATATACGTGTCAAAGTCGCACTGAGCGAAGACGATCTCAACGTGCCAAGCGCTACCAATATTTGGCCAAACGCCAACTGGTATGAGCGCGAAGTATGGGATATGTTCGGTATTGTCTTTAGCGGCCATCCGCATTTGACCCGTATTTTATTGCCAAAATACTGGGAAGGGCATCCACTGCGTAAAGAGTATCATGCACGTGCGACTGAGTTTACTCCGTATTTCTTGAACACGGCCAAGCAGCAATACGAACAAGAAAACCTGCGTTTTGTCCCAGAAGAGTGGGGTATGAAGCGTTCAGGTCGCGATGAGGACTTTATGTTCTTGAACATCGGCCCTAACCATCCCTCTGCTCATGGTGCGTTTCGTTTGGTGCTACAGCTTGATGGCGAAGAAGTCGTCGACTGTATCCCTGATATCGGCTATCACCATCGCGGCGCCGAAAAGATGGCTGAGCGCCAAACGTGGCACTCATTCATTCCTTATACCGACCGTATTGATTATCTTGGCGGTGTGATGAATGAGCTGCCGTACATCATGTCGGTCGAAAAGCTTGCTGGGATTACCATTCCACCTCGCGCCGAAACTATCCGTGTGATGATGAGTGAGTTTTTCCGAATCACCAACAATTTGCTATACGTTGGTACGTTCATTCAGGATGCGGGCGGCATGACGCCTGTATTCTATATGTTTACCGATCGCCAAAAAGCCTATGACGTTATCGAGGCGGTGACTGGCTACCGTATGCATCCTGCTTGGTTCCGTATCGGTGGTACGGCGGCTGACTTGCCACGTGGTTGGCAGCGTCTGGTTCGTGAATTCTTAGATTGGATGCCGAAACGCTTGGATGAGTATGTCAAAGCAGCATTACAGAACAGCGTACTCAAAGGCCGTACCCAAGGCGTTGCTCAGTACAACGCCAAGCAAGCATTGGCTTGGGGTGTGACAGGTGCGGGACTGCGTGCGACTGGTGTGGACTTTGATTTGCGTAAAGCACGTCCGTATATGGGCTATGAAAATTACGATTTTGAAGTACCCGTTGGTTACAACGGTGATGCGTATGATCGCTGTATGGTAAAAGTTGAAGAGATGCGCCAGTCATTACGTATCATTCGTCAATGTATGGACAACATGCCACAAGGCCCTTACAAAGCGGATCATCCACTCGCTGTGCCACCGCCAAAAGACCGTACGCTAAATGATATTGAGACATTGATTAACCACTTCATCTCAGTATCTTGGGGTCCTGTGATGCCAGCGGGTGAGTGTGCGACAATCGTCGAGGCGACCAAAGGTCTGAACAGTTATTACATCACCTCAGACAAAGCCACGATGAGCTATCGTACACGTATTCGTACACCAACATTTGCGCATATACAACAGATGCCATCGGTCATTAATGGATCGCTTGTTTCTGACGCCATTATGTATTTAGCATCGATAGATATTGTGATGGCAGATTGTGATCGTTAAAGATGCCAGTAAGTCTTAAAGAATAGTTGTTTATCAATATATTATTGCCTGATGGCACACCAAAATGCTGTCACTTTTCGATATAACCCAGTTGCAATGAGACTGATATTGTCTAGTGATAGAGCAGGATGAGTGAGGAAAGATAGAAGATTATGAAAATTGTTTCCGACAAAATGCCAAAAGTAGATGTAGAGAGCATCCTCACCACTGAGGAAATTGCTGCCATTCATGAGTTTATGCATCATTACCCGCAAGCACGTGCCGCCTCGCTAGATGCACTTAAAATCGTGCAAAAGCGTAATGGCTGGGTTGATGACGCCCAGGCAAACGCTATTGCCAATATCCTAGACATTCCGATGTCAGATATGGATGGGGTTGCGACTTTCTTTAACCGTATCTACCGTCAGCCGGTCGGTCGTCATGTGATTCTGATCTGTGACTCTGTAGCTTGTTACTTGACAGGTTATGAGGCGCTATCAGCTGAAATTAGATCGCAGCTGGGTATCGAATACGGTCAGACAACTGCTGATGGTCGATTTACGCTATTGCCAATTTGCTGCTTAGGAAACTGCGACAAAGGCCCGGCAGTACTGATTGACGAAGACACTTACGGCCCTGTTCAACCCTCCGAGGTCGCGCAACTATTGGAGATATACGCATGAGTTTAACGATTTCAGAGCAGATTGCTCGTCGCGGTCAAGGTCAAGCACCAAGCCAGCTAAATGCACAGCGTGTTCCAATCTATGGCGATAAAGCCACAGCGACTAGCGAAACCAAGCCATTGACGTGGCGCCTAGCGCACCATGACGCCGTGCTTGATCTAGCCACTTATGAGTCCCTAAAAGGCTTTACGGGTCTGAAAGAAGCGCTATCTAAATCGCCTAAAGATGTCGGCAATATGATTAAAGCCGCCAATGTCCGCGGTCGCGGCGGTGCGGGTTTTAATGCGGGTCTGAAATGGTCATTTATGTCACCGCCAGATGGTCTACCGCGTTATCTCATCTGTAATGCTGATGAGATGGAGCCAGGCACGTTCAAAGATCGTCTACTGATGGAACGTCTACCGTTTCAGCTTATCGAAGGGATGCTCATTACCGCTCATGCTATTGGTGCGACGGACGGCTATATCTTTATCCGCGGTGAGTACATCTTGGCCGCTGAGCGTTTGGTGACTGCTATCGAAGAATGCTTGGCCAATAATCTGATGGGCGACAATATTTTAGGCTCAGACTTTAGCTTTAACTTGCATGTGCATACTGGCGCTGGACGTTATATCTGCGGTGAGGAAACGGCGTTAATTAACTGTTTAGAAGGTCGCCGTGCCAACCCACGTACTAAACCACCGTTTCCGCAAATCTCTGGTGCATGGGGTCGTCCAACCGTCGTCAACAACGTTGAAACGCTGTGCAATATGCCAGCGATTATGAACCATGGCGTCGAGTGGTATCAGTCATTATCTGAAATCAAAGGCAAAAGTAAAACGCCGGGCACCAAGCTATTTGGCTGCTCAGGATTGGTTAATGACCCAGGTCTATGGGAATTACCATTTGGTTATACGGCTCGCGAAATCATCGAAGATTTGGCAGGCGGTATGAAAGATGGCAAAACCCTCAAAGCGTGGCTGCCGGGTGGCGCCTCAACAGACTTTTTGACTACTGAGCATTTAGATGTGGTGGTGGATTTTGACACCATTCAAAACGCTGGTAGCCGTATGGGTACTGGTCTGATTATGGTCGTCGATGAATCACAAGACATGGTGCCATTACTACGCAACCTTGAGATTTTCTTTCAGCGTGAGTCATGCGGTTGGTGTACACCATGCCGTGATGGTCTGCCTTGGGGTGTCAAACTGCTCACTGCCATCAATGATGGTGAAGGGCAAGTGGGCGATGTCGAAAAACTAGAAGGCCTGACGCGTGACTTATGGATTGGTAAAACATTCTGTGCGCATGCGCCAGGTGCGATGGAGCCACTAATGAGTGCGATTAAATATTTCCGTCCAGAGTTTGATCAAAAAATCGCGCAGGCGGTTGGTGTCGATGTTATTGATGCGGCAGCCAACCAACAGCCAGTAGCGAAATAAGGAGAGCGGCATGGCAGTCATACATATTGATGGGACCACTGTCGAAGTAGATAGCAGCGACAACTTACTACAAGCCTGCTTATCACTCGGCATTGATGTGCCGTATTTTTGTTATCACCCAGCCCTTGGCTCAGTAGGCTCGTGCCGTCAGTGCGCGGTCAAGCAATTCCAAAATAAAGATGACATGGAAGCGGGCAAAGGTCGTTTAGTGATGTCCTGTATGGTCGCTCCTGGCGATGATATGTACATCTCTGTGACTGACGATGAAGCCAAAGCATTCCGTAAGTCGATGGTTGAGCTACTCATGACCAACCATCCGCATGACTGTCCAACTTGTGAAGAGGGCGGACATTGTCACTTGCAAGACATGACGTATATGTCAGGTCATAGCCGTCGTCGCTATCGCTTTACCAAGCGCACACATCATAATCAAGAGCTTGGTCCATTCATCGCGCATGAGATGAACCGTTGTATCGCTTGCTATCGCTGTGTACGTTTTTATAAAGACTATGCGGGCGGTGAAGATTTGGGTGTTTATGGCTCAAACAACCGCGTTTACTTTGGCCGTGATAAAGATGGGCAGTTTGAAAGTGAGTTTTCAGGTAACTTGACTGAAGTCTGCCCAACCGGTGTGTTTACTGATAAAACCCACTCTGATCGCTACAATCGTAAGTGGGACATGCAGTATGCGCCTAGCATCTGTCATGGTTGCTCGGCTGGTTGTAATATCTCACCAGGTGAGCGTTATGGTGAATTGCGCCGTATCGAAAACCGCTATAACGGAGAAGTAAACCGTTACTTCTTATGTGACCGTGGTCGCTTTGGTTACGGCTACGTCAACCGCGCGGATCGTCCAACGCAAGCGCTTGAACGTATCAATGATAAGCATGTCAAAATCAATATCGACTATGCACTTGATGAAACCATCAAACGTATCAAAGATAAAAAAGTCATTGGTATTGGCTCACCGCGTGCCAGTCTAGAGACCAACTTTGCGCTAAAAAACCTAGTCGGCTTTGATAACTTTTCAACCGGTCTGAACCATCAGCAGCAAGCACTGGTCAATAAGTGCATAGAAGTGCTGAGCACTGAAGGTATTTATAACCCTAGTATGACCGATATCGAAGCGCACGATGCGGTGCTCGTATTAGGTGAAGACATCACGCAAACCTCATCAAGAGTCGCGCTATCAGTACGCCAAGCGGCAAAAAACGAAGGCTTGAAAATGGCGGCTGCGTTACAGACACAGCCGTGGCTTGCCGAACCAGTTAAACGTATTGCTCAAGATACGCTGAGCCCAGTCTATGTTATCGATGTGACGCAAACCAAGCTAGAAGACATCAGTAAAGTGAGTGTGGTTGCGACTCCCGAAGATATTATTAAACTTGGCTTTAAGGTTGCTGATGAGATTACAAACCTTTCTGACGACTTATCAGAAATAGTAGATCCGCAAGCGGCTGAGCAAGACACTGATACAAGTACTGAAACTGACGGTATGCAAGCATTGGCGCAGCAAATCGCTTATGACTTGATCCAAGCCGATAAGCCATTGGTTGTGTCAGGTAGTAGCCTGTCTTCTACCGCATTGATAGAAGCAGCGGCGCAGATTACCCAAGCGTTGACCCAAAAACGCGCGGCAATCAAAGCGACTGAGCAGCAGCAGGTTGAGGCACATAATGCCAAAGTCAAAGCCCAAGCGCAGTCTGCTAATGATCAGCCTGAAGAAGATAAAGAGCTGTCAGCCAAACCGAACAAGCCTGAAACAGGTGTGGATACAGAAGTGCAGGACGATATAGAACGCGAGCCTGCTGAAAACCTTGAGCTGAAAGAAGTTAATACTAAATACCAAGCGCAAGCAGGTATCTACTTAACGGTTCCTGATGCCAATAGTATGGGTGTCTGTATGCTTGGTGGTCACTCAGTTGAAGAGCTACTCGCCACCGATTATGATGTGGTTGTGGTAGCAGAAAACCAGCTAACAGACGCTATTGATGCTACTAAGCTGACGCAGCTATTGACGGACAAAACAGTCATTGCGTTAGATCATCAGTTGCTTGATTGGCATAAAGACGTCGATATCGTATTGCCAGCGGCTAGCTTTGCAGAGGCTGATGGTACCCTGATATCTGCCGAAGGTCGTGCCCAGCGCTTTTTCCAAGTCTATGACAATAACTACTACCATCCAATGAGTAGTATCAAAGAAGGCTGGCGCTGGATACATGCTGTCCATAGTAGCATCGAAGGTCGTGATGTTGATTGGACGCAGCTTGATGACGTGATTAATGCATTGATCGCAACGCACCCTAAACTTGCAGGTATCAAAGGCGCTGCACCTGAAGCGGACTACCGTATTACTGGTCTTAAGATTGCGCGTCAGCCGCGTCGTTACTCAGGTCGTACCGCCATGCGTGCACCGATTTCAGTACATGAGCCGATGCAGCCAAAAGATTTGGACACAGGTTTAACTTTCTCAATGGAAGGCTATAGCGGTAAAGAAACACCAAGCTCGATGATTCCTTTTGCCAGTGCAGCAGGCTGGAACTCACCGCAAGCATGGAACAAATACCAAGACAAAGTTGGTGGTCATCTAAAAAATGGCGATCCAGGTGTGCGCTTGTTCGATCAGCTAGAGCGTCTAGCCACTCGTCAGTACGTGGCACCAGAGGCTATGTCTGCAAACACCACTGATTTACAACAAGGCCAAGCCAAGCTGGTACCGATCCATAACATCTATGCCAGCTCAATGATGGCATCACGTAGCCCACTTGTCGCAGAGCAACTACCCGTTGCTGCATGGCGCATCGGTATTGATGATGCCAAAGACTGGAATATCGCTGCTGGTGATTACTTGGCGATTGAGATTGATAAACAGCAAATTACTTTGCCAGTACAGTTGGTTGGTTATCTAGCAGAAGGCTGCATCGGCTATCCAGTCGGGCAGGTGAGTATCATTCATCCATCAATGCCAGCGTCGGTACGTAAAGTGGATGCGCCAGTAACGATGATGGGTAGCATGGCTAACGATATGAATAACAATGTGGCTGAGCATATGAGCGCAGCACCGACCACGACACAGGAGGTGTAATATGCAAGTGACTCGTATTATCCCTGATGTGCCAAGATTTTTGGCCAATAGCATTAGCTTTGATGCTTGGTCTATTTTGTTTTTGGTAGGTCAATCGCTAGTCATCTTTTTGGTTGTGGTACTGGTTGCTGCAATGATGATCGTCTATGAGCGCCGCATGCTAGCCTTATGGCAAGACCGTTATGGCCCGAACCGCGTTGGTCCTTTTGGTTCATTGCAGCTCATTGCAGATATGCTCAAAATCTTCTTTAAAGAAGATTGGACACCAAAATTTACCGATAAGTTTATGTTCACGTTGGCGCCTGCGGTTGCCATGTTTACGGCGTTGGCCTCATTTGCCATTATTCCTATCTCGCCGACATTGGGCGTGGTTGATTGGGATATTGGTATTTTGTTTTTCTTTGCCATGGCAGGTATTGCGGTCTATGCCGTGATGTTCGGTGGTTGGGCATCTGCTAATAAATTCTCACTGCTTGGTGGTTTGCGTTCTGCGGCACAGACCATCAGTTATGAAGTGTTTTTGGGCTTATCATTGATGGGCGTGGTGGCGCTGACAGGTTCATTTAACCTGCGCGCCATTGTTGAGGCACAAGCGGACGGTTGGTACATCATTCCGCAGTTTTTTGGCTTTTTGACCTTTGTGGTCGCTGGTGTGGCGGTAACGCACAGACATCCATTTGACCAACCAGAAGCCGAGCAAGAGCTTGCCGAAGGCTACCATGTCGAATATTCGGGCATGAAATTCGGTATGTTCTTCATTGGCGAGTATGTCAACGTTGTCTTGATTTCGGCCTTGATGACTTGCTTGTTCTTTGGTGGTTGGCTGGCACCTTTTAATTTAGATATTCCATTTATTCCACCAGCTTTTTGGTTCATGATTAAAACGCTGTTCTTTATGACATTGTTTGTTTTGGCTCGAGGCTCACTCATGCGTCCGCGTTATGATCAGGTGATGAACTTTGGCTGGAAAGTATGTCTGCCCGTAACCTTGATCAATCTATTGATTACGGCTGCGGTCATTTTGATCTTTTCCCCAACGTTATAGTCATTACTAGTAGTTATCACTGATGAACTAGGGTAAAGCTGATAAGGATAATAATCCCATGTTTACTACCATAAAAAAGACCGTCATTGGTATATTTACCATTGTCCGCAGCATGTGGATGGTCAATAGTCATGCGCTCAGACCGCGTGATACCATCCTTTATCCTGAAGAGCCGGTACCTGTACCGCCGCGTTTTCGTGGACGTATTGTCCTCACGCGCGACCCTGATGGAGACGAGCGCTGTGTTGCCTGTAACTTGTGTGCGGTGGCCTGTCCGGTAGGGTGTATCTCATTACAGAAAGCTGAGCGTGAAGACGGTCGCTGGTATCCAGAGTTTTTTAGAATTAACTTTTCGCGCTGTATTTTTTGCGGATTGTGTGAAGAGGCATGTCCAACGACAGCGATTCAAATGACCCCAGATTTTGAGCTGGGTGAATATAAGCGCCAAGATTTGGTCTATGAAAAAGAGCATTTGCTCATTTCAGGACCAGGTAAATACCCTGATTATAACTATTATCGTGTGACAGGTATGGCGGTAGCGGACAAACCAAAAGGCGCAGCACAAAATGAGTCTGCACCGATTGATCTAAGGAGCTTGCTACCATGATGAATATTTTAAACCATCCTGAACTGGCTGGGTTTTATTCGCTTGCGGCAGTGGCAGTATTTGCCAGTCTGCGCGTGGTGACTCAGGCCAATCCAGTGCATGCTATCTTATCGATGATTGTGTCATTGTTAGCGATTGCTGGCATATTTTTTGTACTAGGTGCGCCGTTTGCTGGTGCGCTAGAAATCGTTGTCTATGCCGGTGCCATTATGGTGCTGTTTGTCTTCGTTATCATGATGCTCAACTTGGGCATGAGTAATGACGAGCGCGAAGAGCGTTGGCTCGATGCAGGCACTTGGGCGATACCGACAGGATTGACGATAATTATTGCCGTTGTGCTCTATGCGATGATTGGTCTCAATCATGATGAAGCCGTCATGATGGGTGGCACGACTATCTCTGCCAAAGCAGTGGGTACGGTGCTATTTACCAAATACATTATGTTGGTTGAAGTAGCAGCATTGCTATTATTGGCAGCCTTGGTCGCCGCTTATCATTTAGGTAAAGAGACAGTCGACGATGAGGTCATCGGTAACGATAGCCAAGACTTTCAGCCGAGCGTGGGCAGTATCAAACAATACGACAATGATAGTATGCTTACACAGCATGATGGCGTAGAAATGGCTAAGCCCTACGAATATAAAGATGTTGACCCGCATGACTATGTAGGTATGAAGGTAGGTACGAGGGCAGGTAGTCAAGTAGGTGCGAATAAAGTTACGCGCAAGGAGTCAGACTAATGGTACTAGCAGCAAGCGTGGCACAAGATGTGTCAAACGTGCCGTTTGCCCACGAGGTGGCAGGCTTAGTACAGCCAGTTGCTGAGGCGCAGAACGTACTGGGTATGATACCCATGAGCCATGGATTGATTTTGGCAGGAATTTTATTTGCCATCGGTCTGTGCGGCGTCATGGTACGACGTAACTTCCTATTCATGCTAATGAGTCTTGAGATCATGATGAATGCGGCAGCATTGGCATTTGTAGTAGCCGGTAGTCGCTGGGTCGATCCAGACGGACAGATTATGTTTATCTTTATTTTGACCTTGGCTGCGGCCGAGGCGTCAATTGGTCTGGCAATATTATTGCGTTTTTATCATCAGCGTGGGCATCTCGATGTCGATAGCGCCAATGAGATGAAAGGATGATGTCATGAGTTTATTACCATTAACCTTTATATTTCCGCTCATTGGCTTTTTGATTTTAGCCTTTATGCGTGACAAATTATCAGAGACGGTCGCAGCGATTGTTGGCGTAGGTAGCATGCTGTTATCAGCACTATGCACGCTGGTGGTTAGCTATACCTTTTTGACCACCAATCCAGCAGGAACGGTCGTACAGGTTCCGCTGTGGACATGGTTCCAAGTGGGCGACTTTGCGCCAAACTTTGGATTAAGCTTTGATGGTCTTGCATTGACCATGACGGGCGTTATCACTGGCATTGGCTTTTTGATTCATCTATTTGCTTCTTGGTACATGAAAGGCGACACTGGCTTTGCGCGCTTCTTTAGCTATATGAATTTATTCGTAGCCAGTATGTTGTTACTGGTGCTAGCAGACGACTTGTTCCTGCTATATCTTGGCTGGGAAGGCGTGGGCATCTGTTCGTATCTATTGATTGGTTATTATTACCACGATAGAGCCAATGGTCTTGCAGCAATGAAAGCCTTTACCGTCACACGTGTCGGTGATGTGTTCTTGGCTTTTGGTTTGTTCTTATTATTCCGCGAGTTCGGTACGCTTAATATCCAAGAGATTATTACGCGTGCGCCGGAAGTGTTTGACATCAACAATCCAACGATGATGCTAACGACCATGATGTTGGTTGGCGGCGCGATGGGTAAATCAGCGCAGTTGCCACTACATACATGGCTTGCTGATGCGATGGCAGGTCCAACACCTGTATCAGCACTTATTCACGCTGCGACGATGGTAACGGCAGGGGTTTATCTGATTGCCCGTTTACATCCATTGTTTGAGCTGACGCCGGGCATCTTGTTGTATTGGGTTGGCGGCGTGGGTGCATTGACGCTTGTCGTTGCTGGATTCTGTGCGCTCGCGCAAACAGATATCAAACGTATCCTTGCTTACTCGACCATGAGTCAGATTGGCTATATGTTTTTGGCGCTTGGCGTGGGGGCATGGCAAGGGGCAATCTTCCATCTAATGACCCATGCTTTTTTCAAAGCATTACTGTTCTTATCGTCAGGTGCGGTCATCCTTGCCGTACATCATGAGCAAGACATCTTTAGGATGGGTGGCCTGCGCAAAAAGATTCCATTGGTGTTTTGGTGTTATATCGTCGGTGGCGGTGCACTCGCTGCGATACCTTGGGTTACCGTTGGCTTTTATTCTAAAGAAGCGATTCTTTGGGAAACTTATGCAACAGGTCACTTAGTACTATTCTATATGGGTGTATTTGGTGCTTTCTTAACCGCGATTTATACGTTCCGTATGATTTGGATCATATTCTTTGGTGAAGAAAAAACCCATGCGCATAAACTATCAGGGGTGTCGTATTGGTTACCGTTGACGGTATTACTCGTGCTATCTACAGCCGTTGGTGCATGGATTACACCGCCACTACAAGGCGTATTGCCGGAGAGTGTGGGTCATCTGTTAGAAGTTGCAGGTCAAGATCACGCTAAGCACACCGCAGAGTATATTGCGATGGGTGCGATGGCAGCAGGTTTGATATTGGCAGCACTATTATACGTCGTCAATAAAGGTCGCATGCTGACCAGCTTTAAGCGCTCACGTATTGGTGGGGCGCTATATCACTGGTGCTACCATGGCCTAGGTTTTGATGCGCTGTATGATGTGATTTTTGTAAAACCCTTTTTGTTCATCGGCCGCTTACTTAAAGCCGACCCTATCGATAAAACGTGGCTAACATTACCTAAACTGGCTTCAGTAGGTAACAAAGTATTGTCTGCGACGCAAACAGGGTCACTTCGAGGTTATGCTACAAGCTTTGGTTTGGGTATGGCTGTATTGCTGGTGCTGGTAATGATGACGGTGGTGTAAAAGATGATTGAATTACAACAAACGTGGATGCTACCAGCATTAATCGCAATTCCCTTTATTGCAGGGTTGCTATGCTGGTTGGTAGAGCGATTTAATAAACGTCTGCCGCGCTGGATTGCCTTAATTGGTATGACGTTGACCTTTGCGTTGTCATTGGTACTTTGGCAGCAAGGTGATTTTAGCGGTATGAGCAAGCAGGTCATTGCGCCAGATGCGGCGGTGCCTTGGGTCGCTGAGTTTAGTGTGCCATGGATACCAAGCTTCGGTATTAGTTTTCATTTAGCATTAGACGGTCTGTCATTGATGATGGTGGCATTGACTGGTTTGCTAGGTGTGGCAGCTGTTGCCTGTTCTTGGAATGAGATTCAGCGCCGTGTTGGTTTTTTCCACCTAAACTTGCTATGGAGTTTGGGCGGCGTCATCGGGGTTTTCCTAGCGATTGACCTATTCTTATTCTTCTTCTTTTGGGAGATGATGTTGGTTCCTATCTATTTCTTGATCGCCATTTGGGGTCATGATGTGGTTGGTAAAACCAAAGAATACGCGGCAACTAAGTTCTTTATTTATACCCAAGCGTCTGGGCTTATCATGCTCATCGGTATCTTGGTGTTGGTCATTATCAGCTATGCCCAAAAAGGGGTAGTAAGCTTTAACTATAATGATCTGCTCGGTACGTCTCTTGGCGGCTGGGAATATCCAATCATGCTGTGCTTCTTTATTGGCTTTGCGGTGAAGCTGCCAATCATTCCTTTCCATGGTTGGTTGCCAGATGCGCATGCACAGGCGCCAACAGCTGGTTCGGTAGATTTGGCAGGTGTTTTGATTAAAACGGCTGCGTATGGTTTGATTCGTTTTGTGTTGCCATTATTCCCAGTAGCGTCACAAGAGTTTGCACCGATAGCAATTACCTTGGGTACGATCGGTATCTTCTATGGTGCGTGGCTCGCCTTTATGCAGACCGATATGAAGCGTTTGCTGGCATATACCAGTATCTCGCACATGGGTTTTGTGGTACTGGCGATCTATGCAGGCACGTTACTCAGCTTACAAGGTCTTATGATTCAGATGCTCGCGCACGGGCTTAGTTCAGCGGCATTATTCATTATGGCAGGACAGTTGTATGAGCGTCTGCATACTCGTGATTTGACGTTGATGGGTGGTATGTGGGGTCAGTTCCGTTACTACGCGCCGATCTTGATGTTCTTCTGTGCCGCATTGCTTGGTATTCCAGGGACAGGTAATTTCATTGGCGAGTTTATGATTTTATTTGGCTCATTTGCTCAGTACCCTGTGTTTGTGGTGTTTGCAACATTCAGCTTGGTATTAGCGGGTCTGTACTCACTTATTTTGATTCATCGCGCATTGTTTGGTGAAAACAACATCGCCGCATTGGCAGAGCGAGAAACCAAGTCACATGGCCTACCTGTTCGTAAACTCAAAGATCTTGGCAAACGCGAGTTGTCACTACTACTAATGCTGGCTGCTGGTTTGGTATGGCTTGGACTATATCCGCAACCATTCCTTGATACGTCAAGTCATGCGATGCAGTGGATCAATAACGCATATATATACAGTCAAGTGACGCAGGTAGATGCATCGCAACTGCTTGATGTAATGGAGGCACGTTAAGTCATGAATGAGATTAAGATGAATGATTTGATAGGATTGTTGCCTTACGCGCCGATCATTGCCGTGGTCATTACGGTACTCGTGGTGATGATTGCCCTCACTGTTAAACGCTCTCATATGGTCACTGGTACGATTACAGTGGTCGGCTTAAACATCGGTCTATTTACCTTATTAGGGCAAATGGCTGGTCTAATCGAGAGCGGTGCTATTGCGCCAAATGCTGAGCAGTTATTTGTTATTGATAACTTCGCTCAGTTTAATATGGTAGTGATTTTTGTCTGTGCCTTGGCTTGCTGTACGCTATCGTATGCGTACCTCGCCAACCTCAAAGACAATAAAGAAGAGCTATACTTGCTCATGTTGCTAGCGACTACTGGTGCACTACTAATGGTAAGCGCGCAGCACATGGCATCGTTCTTTATGAGTCTAGAGATGCTATCAGTACCGCTATATGGGATGCTGGCTTACACATATATGCGTAACCAGTCGCTTGAGTCAGGACTTAAATATTTGGTGCTATCGGCGACCGCATCAGCAACGCTTCTGATGGGCATGGCCTTTATCTATGCAGAAGTCGGCTCTTTGGCATTTAAGCCAATCAACATGGTACTGGGTAATTTATTTGAGTCGCCACTACTGATTTTGGGTGCGGCGATGATGATGTTTGGTATCGCGTTCAAGCTCTCTGCAGCTCCCTTTCACATGTGGACACCCGATGTGTACGAAGGGGCACCAGCACCTATCGCTACTTTTTTAGCCTCTGTATCAAAAGTTGCGATGATGGCGCTAGCGGTTCGCTTCTTGATCGATACGGCGTTATTAGCACTACCATCAGTACAAATGCTACTAATGGTAATGGCTACCTTGTCTATTTTAGTGGGTAACCTACTGGCAGTACGTCAGACCAGTCTAAAGCGTCTACTCGGTTATTCTTCTATTGCCCATATGGGTTACGTGATGATTGTTATCGTCAGTATTGGCTCAGCTGCTGATAGTATCTCTAGTATGTATATGGCAGTCTATGCCTTTACCTCTATTGGTGCCTTTGGTGTCGTGACGTTGATGTCGAGTCCATACCGCTTATCTGGTGAAGCTGACGAGCTGACTCACTATCAGGGGTTATTCTGGCGTCGTCCAGTACTGACCGCTGTGATGACTATCATGATGTTGTCACTGGCTGGTATTCCACTAACGGCAGGCTTTATCACCAAGCTATTTGCTATCTTAGCTGCTGTACAAGGAACCAATTGGTTCTTGGCTGCGATGATTATTTTGGGTAGTGCGATTGGTCTATTCTACTACTTGCGCGTTTTACTTACGCTATTCAAACGTCCTAAGCAGTTCATTGAGTTTGATGTCTCTGGACAATGGGGTATTCGTATGGGTGGTATCATGGTCATTGCGGTCACAGCGATTATTCTGTTCTTTGGTATCTTGCCGAACAGCATGATTGAGTGGGCAAGTTTGGCTCGTATTTGGTAGTATCAAGATTGAGCAGTAGATAGGCCTTATCTGCTGTTACGGTTAAAAAACCAAGATGCGCCCGCTTTATGATAAGCTTGGCGCATCTTTTTTTGCCTGCCTTCGCTTGTCGTTACTTACCTCGCGAGGGTCTCTTATAAAAATACAGTTCAATAAAGTATGAGTGACGAATAACTATGAGTGATAATATTCAAACGGTAACGGTGCTGAGTAAGACTACTTGGACGCCCAATCTATTTAGCTTTACCGTCAGCCGTCCTGAGAGTTTTAAGTTTACAGCAGGGCAGTTTGTACGTTTAGGGGTCAATCCTAGTCAGTTGAAATATTACCAGCAGCAGAATGACGCAAATGATGCCGCTACTGATGCAGCATTGAATGAAGATATTTTTCGTGCATATTCGATTGTGTCTTCGCCGTTTGATGAGGTACTAGAGTTTTTCTCTATTGTGATACCTGATGGTGCCTTTACATCGCAGTTGCAGCATTTACAAGTAGGCGATGAGCTCTTGCTTAACACCATGCCATTTGGGTTTTTGACGTTAGCACGTTATCAAAAACCTTTACCAAAGGATTTATGGTTACTTGCCACAGGTACGGGCCTTGCGCCATTTTTATCGATGCTACAAGATCTAAAGACGTGGGAAGACTACGAGCATATCGTACTGGCTTATAGCGCACGTTCTATAGAGGAGCTTGCTTACGTTGAGCAGATTGAGCGTTTGCAAGAAGACTTTGGCACGCTAGTTGATAACCCAGCAAAACTTATCTTTATCCCTATTGTCACAAGAGAGACTGTCGAAGGTGCACTGTCAGAGCGTTTGCCTAAGCTGTTGTTAGAGGGTAGGCTGCAAGAGCGCGCAGGGATCGCTTTAGATGTTGACACGACTCATGTCATGCTATGCGGCAACCCAGATATGGTAGAAGATACCAAAGAGACACTGAAGACGCTAGGGCTGGTGATGAATCGCCGCGGTGAAGGCAATATCGCTGTCGAGAATTACTGGTAGTCATAGTCAATCTCACAAAAAACGCTGTATCTTTGAGGTCATTAGACTTTAGATACAGCGTTTTTTTATGTGTTGAGGTTTTACTTTAGCGCACTATCCTTGGCTAGGTTCCGTTGCGTCGTCGATAGGATTTATCGGGCCTTGCATGATTTGAGGCTCGTCATCATCGCCAATAATATCTTCGTTGTTTGTTGAGGCTAGCAGGTCACGATAGTTGACTTGAGCCTTCAAAACCATCTGATCTTCTTCGAGCTTACCGTAATTTACCTGCACCTTATACAAAGCGCCCATGATCTTTTTATTGTTCTTTAGCCAGCGATGGATATCGAGGTAAATAACCTCGTCTTTTGGCCGTGCGATATTGACATAAGAGAGGATAAAGCCCAGCGGGTCTTTTTTAAGGACACTATGATAAAACCAGATAGCAAGCTTGACGCCTTGGCGTTTGATAAAAGACTCACAGCGTAGGTTTAGTATGTCGGTATAGGTTTGTTGACCAAACACAAAGCGCTGGACGTTGCGATCAAGCTGTACATGGATCAAGCTAAAATTACTGGCGATCTCAGCATATATACCGCCTGCATCAACCGTACAGTAAAGACGAAACCAGTCGTCGTGCAGCTCAACACGCAGCTCTAATATCGCTTTTACATTGTCCGTCACAAAACTTTGTAGCGCATCGTTAACGTAGGTTTGTGCGATGGGTAAAGATATCTCGTCTTCGAGCTTTTCTGTGGTTCTGTTATAGATATCTCTAACCGACTGAGCAATGCGATCCCAACCGTTGCCGAGTGACTCGTCAAAACGATAGCCGATATTCTCAAAGAACTCGTCAAAATTGTCTGAATTGTTTACGTTATCAAAGTCACTCAAACTTATTATCCTTACAATTATAGGGCTTATCATTCGATAGGTGGTACACAGCGTACTGGTATCAGGTATAAACGAAAACCTTGTATCAGATACCAGTAGACAATGATTTTGCACCGAATAATAGGGTGCTCAGTGCCACAGTGCTAAAACAGTATATAACAAATACAGTGGCTTCAAAATGGACACATGCGTTTTATGACAATTCATTTGATATCACAAGCCTTGTATCTGTTTTATTATGATTTTGAGAATGTGATTCTTACTAAGATTAATATAACTTATTGCTCGAATTGAAAGTGTTCAGTGAGAACGGTATTCAATGACACAGTATTAAGTGACACAAGTATTAAATGATAAGGTTAAAGCAATACCGTTGATGGTTAAGCTAGCGACATAATTATATGTCATGTTATGATAGCGCCAACATATATCGTGCCTGTCGTTAAAGTGCTTATATCGTAGCTATTGAAAAGTGCGGTTACTGATACACGGCATCCATAAGCAGAGACCTACTGTGGCCTATATCAAAGACTCACAAAGCTACCATTTTTCAGCTCAGCCTCCAAAGCGCGATGTGAGCTTACCTGTGGCAGTCGTTATTGCGGTCGCCATACACGTGTTGATTATTTTTGGTATAAGCTTTTCAATGGGTAAAGACCCTGCAGCAATGATGCAAGATGTCGCAAAGGCATTGACCGATAATATGCAACCAAATGAGGATGCTCAATTTATTGCCAACGCCTCACAAGCAGGGGGCGGGACAGTAGAGGAGCAGCTCAGACAAGAGAATGACCAAATAAGTCCACTGTCTGCTGAGCAAATGAGCGAGACGCAAGACGTCATCAACTTACAGCGTCAAGTACGACAGCAGCGCTATCAAGAGAGCTATCTGCGCACTACGTTGAGTTGGCGGCAGGCGAGCGTAGAGTCGGATAATGACAGTAAACAAGCACAAGACGATCTAATGGCACAAGAGGAGCGTCTGCGTAAGCAAATCGCGACTTTGGAAGCACAGTTGTCTCAGCGCCAGCAAGTCTATGCGACAAAGTCCAAAGTGGTAACGATGGATAGTAATTCGACCACGCGCGGAGCAGCAGCAGATTATATCAATACTTTTCGTGAACACGTCGAGCGCGTCGGTAACTTGCATTATCCTGTGCAAGCGCGGGCGCAAGGTATCACAGGTGAAGTGCGGCTGATGGTTATCATCAGTAATAACGGCAATATTAAGGCCATTCGTCTGCTTGAAAGCTCAAACTCAACGATACTGGATGAAGCAGCCAAGCAATCAGTCAGGCAAGCAGCACCTTTCGGACCATTTACCAAAGATATGCGTGATATCGTTGAGCTGCGCCTGATACGTACTTATCGTTATAGTGACACAGTGGACGTTACATACTAACGTTAGAGAAAGTAAGTAACACGATAAGCGAACATAGAGTAGCAATGAATGCGTCATACTATTTTGGCGAAAATCATTGCTTGGCGATGGTCATTGCAAACAAGATAATGGTAAGTAACCAGTACCCAAATTTATAATACACCGCTATAGAATAAAGAGTCAGTATGGAATTTTTAGGTTTTACAGTAGATGTTGCAGCGCTCACCAACAATGCATTAGAGCTAGTCATAAAGGTAGCACTAGCCATATTAATATTCATTGTCGGGCGCTGGCTTGCCAAGAAGGCTGTCGCTTTTGCAGATCGTTTGATGACGCGTAGTCATTTAGATGAAACAGTCTCTGGCTTTCTAAGTCGTCTGTTGTATGGCGTGCTATTGGTTGTCGTAGTCTTAGCCGCACTTAGCAAAGTTGGCGTACAGACTACCTCGGTCGTTGCTATTTTGGGTGGTGCTGCAGTTGCCGTTGGTCTGTCACTAAAGGATCAGCTGTCAAACTTTGCTGCTGGGATTATGATTGTGACTTTTCGTCCGTTTGTGCGCGGTGACTATGTGCAGATCAGTAGCTATACAGGTACAGTGACAGAGATTAACTTGGTCAACACCCATCTAACGACGATCAACAATCACGATATTATTATCCCGAACAGCGACATCACAACATCGCCAGTAGTCAACTACACTGCATTGCCCAATCGCCGTGTCGATATTACAGTTGGTATTGGCTATGATGCGGATATCAAAACAGCCAAAGATCTGATGCTGAGCCTAGCCAGAAACAACCCGCTGTCTTTTACCGATCCTGAGCCTATCGTACGAGTGACCAATCTAGGCGACAACTCAGTTGATTTGACACTGAACGTCTGGACCACCAACGATGACTGGTGGTCGATGCAGTGCCAATTGCTTGAACAATTCAAGCACGCGTTAGATGATGAAAAGATTGAAATTCCATTCCCGCAGCGTAGCGTCCATGTCAAAGGTTTGGACCATATGATCAATCAAATGGGTCAAGCACAAAAGCTACCACTATCTAAAGACTAACTGGGCTAAAGACTAATTGATAAAAACAGCTGTGTTAGATATACGGATTTGGTAGGTTTAGACCTGCCAAAATCTCAATTTCAAAGTATTCCATCTCATCTTGCTCAGCCTGTCCAAGCTCATGATCAAACCCTAGCAAATGCAGCATACCGTGCACCAATAAATGGCTAATATGCTGTGCTAGGGTTTTGTCTTGCTCTTGCGCCTCACGTACCATCACTTCATGACAGATAATAAGCTCGCCAAGCGGTAACGTTGGCATTAACTGTATGATAGCAGCAGGCAACTCGCTCGGATAAGATAAAATATTGGTCGCGTAGTCTTTACCACGTGCTTCTAAATTTAGAGCGCGTCCCTCAATATCATCAGTAATATATAAATCTAATGCTTTAGATTTCTCTTGCCACAGCTCGGTATCTATATCTGCAAAATAGGGTAACGTCAGACCTTTACCGACACGCTCATCGATATAATCCAAAACTGCCCTCATCACAGACAGTAGATGAGCACGATCATAAAACGTATCCAATACCTCATCACTAATGCTATCGGCTGCACTGATATCAAGTGCTGCGAGTTCCGCATCATGACTCATAGCATTACTATCAGTATTATCAACATTGGTACCATCAATATCAGTATTGTCAGATTGGCTCATATCATTATCCTTTTTATTGTAGATGGTCGCATATAAACACCTATACTATATTTTAGTTAATCTTTTAAATATAGTGGCATCCAAAATAGCACTATTGCTAGAGAGATTCGCTAGTTAGTGCTTTACTCGTATAATTAGCTGACTATAAACTATATCATGAAGGCGACTATCGCTAAGTTATGAGCAGGCAGTGATTAAAAAGCGAGACTACATTGAACGTAGGCTAAACCTGAACCTACGTAAAACTAAATAACGCCTAGTAAGAAAAGACCGGACTACCCTGAGTAATCCGGTCTTTGTTAGAACCAAGCTTTTGAAAATATATTTATAGTTTAGCAGCAGCGTTAGCCACAGCTTGTCTACGCTCTTGCTCCTTGATACGTTCAAATTTACGCTTCTCTTCTAGAGCTATTTGCTCTTCGTCGAACACATCATAAGCTTCAACGATTTGTTGTACCAACTGATGGCGTACCACGTCTTTTGAGTCAAACTTGGTGATATGAATCTCTTCGATGTCTTTTAAGATATCCATCGCCTGTGCGAGACCTGACTTATGACCGCGGGGCAAATCGACCTGAGTGATATCACCAGTAATTACCGCACGTGAGCCAAAGCCTAAACGCGTCAAAAACATTTTCATTTGCTCAGGTGTGGTGTTCTGTGCTTCATCCAAAATGACAAATGAGTTGTTGAGCGTACGACCACGCATATAAGCAAGCGGTGCGATCTCGATAATTTGACGCTCGATCATTTTACCGACTTTCTCAAACCCTATCATCTCATAAAGCGCGTCATACAATGGACGCAAGTATGGATCAATCTTTTGCGTTAGATCCCCTGGCAAGAAGCCCAATTTTTCGCCTGCTTCTACCGCTGGGCGTACGAGCAAGATACGCTCAATCTCGTTGCGCTCAATCATATCCACCGCGCAGGCGACCGCAAGATAGGTCTTACCAGTACCAGCAGGTCCGATACCGAACGAGACATCAGAGCTCAAGACATTTTTTACATAGCGCTGCTGGTTGCCACCGCGCGGAATGATACGACCTTTACGTGTGCGCAAGCTAATAGGCGTAAACTCGTTTGCTTCATCTAAGTCGTCTTCATCTTCGATATCGTCATCTTCCTCATTGTCCATATCTTCATCGCGTGAGATACTCGATTGGATCATCAGGTGCAGCTCTTCTGCGCTGATATCTTTGGTGTTTTGAGCTTCATCTACCATCTTGTAGATGATACGTTCACCGCGCTCAACAGCGGTCACATCGCCACTCAGGCAGAAATCACCTTGGCGCTGCATGATTTTGATATCGAGGCGTTCTTGAATATATTTCATGTGGTTGTTGTATTCACCTAACACGGTTTTTAGCTGTGCTGGCGTTAGAAATTCAAACTTTATACGGCGGCTCATGGTATCAGTCAAGCGATTATCCTTGTATTGTGTGCCCGACGCTATAGTCTAGTATTGCATGCGTCACGGACTTCAGAGATAAAATAGTTAGTAGCGTTGTTATATTTTAAATAATAAGTGTTCTAAATGATAAGTAGTTTCTAAATGAAAGATGGTTTTTAGATAGTAAGGGTAACGGTCGTTTTGTTATTGGTGTTGTGAAAAATAATAAATAAAAGTCTTGTCTTCATTATGGTAGAGAATTTTTAAAATTCAAGCCATATATTGGATAGATAACGTCGTTTTTGTATGTAGATTGCAATATCAGTACAGGCGACCTTTATCGACTGTTTTTAGGTCAAATCAAAATATAGGTTGACCTGAGTTTCTTATATTCTACTGACCTTGTTTGGTAGTTATAGACCTTGTCCTTGAGTAGAGTAGATAAACGATTTGTCTACGGTTTAGCTCGCAGCATGATAAGGAATTTGTGGTAATCTATGAACGATATTACAGCGCTTTACGATTGAGTCAAAAGCGGCCTTTATCAGATAAAGGTTATCCAATAAAACGGCTATCAATCACTAAAGATAGGCATGCTCAAAAATTATAATAGGAATAACTACGATGCAAGAGACTGATTCACATTTATCTAATTCCAAATATGACTCTAACAATAAAAATGCAATCACCGATCAGCAAGTACTTATCGTTGGTGGCGGTCACGTGGGCTTGTCCTTTGCCTTGCTATTAGCGAATCACGGCATCGCTAGCACCTTACTAGAAAAAAACCGTTATCCAACCATCAGTCCAACCGATGACCGTACACGCAGTCACTATCTGGACAGTCGCAATACAGCGCTGTCGCGGCGCACAGTACAGATCTATCAAGAGATCGGACTGTGGGATGACCTGCAAAGCCATGCGTGCCGAATTGATAGCGTGCAGATTAGTGAGCAAGGCAGTTTTGGACGCGCACAGCTTAATAAAGCCGAAGAAAAAGTCGAGTCTTTTGGCCAAGTGATTGAGAACGCGTGGCTCGGGCGCAAGCTCTTATTAGCCGCGCAGCAGTCACCACTCGTGACCTTGATTGATAATGCCAGTGTCAATGCAGTGACCCAACAAGCCGACGGCGTAACGCTGAGCTTTAGTGATGAAAGCAATGCGGAACACGAGCAGCAGCTACAAGCCAGCGTGTTGGTCGCTTGTGATGGACGTGATTCTACCGTACGTCAACTGTTAGATATCGGCACCACCACCTATGACTATCAGCAAACGGCTATCGTTGGCGTGGTAGAGACCGATACGGCGCACGAGCATGTGGCAATTGAGCGTTTTAGCCCAGCAGGGCCGCTGGCAGTGTTGCCACTAACGGATCCAGAAGGTGATGGCAATGATGACTATCAACAAGGCTATAGACGCTCTGTGGTTTGGGTCTGTCCAACAGGCGAGGAAACCAAATATCTAGAAGACGACGCACATTTCTTGCAAACGCTACAGCAGGCATTTGGACAACGCGCGGGCACGTTTGTTGCTGCTGGTCGCCGCGGTGCGTATCCATTGTCGCGTGTATTGGCAGACAAGCAGGTCGAGGGTCGCTGCGTCATTATGGGTAATGCTGCTCATACTTTGCATCCTGTCGCGGGTCAAGGGTTCAATTTGTGTATGCGCGATGCCCATGTCTTGGCGCAAATGATGAGCTCGCAAGTGCTCAAAGGCGAAGACATCGGTAATGCGCAATTACTACAGCGTTATGAAAAAGCGCGTCAAACCGATCAAAAACGAGTGATTCGCTTTTGTGATGCCGTGGTACATGGCTTTACCCATCCCAATCCCGCCATCAAGCTAGCACGTAATATGGCATTGTTGGCCTTTGATAAATTGCCAAATATCAAGCCATTGGTTGCGACCTACGCGATGGGTTTAAAGTCATAGCGCTATAGTTAATCCTCTTTAAAAGAGTGACAGCGTTAACCTCGCTTGAAGTATTGCTTATACATCTGCACTCGGTTGCCTTGTCTCTCTTTTAAACTGAATCAACTATATGTCATTGAGATTGATGATAAGCATTCTAATATTGAGCAATATTGAGAGACACCTTATGAAAAACAATCGTACGCTGATTATCGGTGGCGGTATCGTTGGCGCGACGCTCGCGCTAAAGCTGGCACAGGATAAAATGCCAGTGACCTTAGTTGATGCTTGTTCTGCCCGTGACGAGTCAGCGTGGCAAGCGGTGCTGAGTAAACGTGACGCGCGTGTCTATGCGCTCAGTCTAGCGAGTATTAACTTGCTCATGGAGGTTGGCGCGTGGCAACACATTGCCGCATCTAAGCGCAAAGCGGATTACTCACAGATGCAGGTCTGGCAACTCAACGGCATGGGCGAGCTATTATTTGGTGATAGCCGTGATCAAAGCGCTGCGCCTGAGATACTCGGTAGTATGGTGGAGCCTGCCGTCATTGAGCACGCCTTATGGCAGCGTTTACATGAAGAGGATGTCAGCGAGTATCTGACGGTTATCGCTGGACACAAAGTAGTAAATATGGACTGGTTGGGTGCGCAGCAAGGTTACCGTGTGACGCTAGATGATGAGACAGCGATTGATGCGCGTCTATTGGTCGGTGCTGATGGTCGCGGTTCATTTGTCCGCAAGCAAGCAGGGATTGGGATCGATACGCTTGATTATAATCAAACGGCGATTTGCTGTGCGATTCAGACCGAGAAACCCCATCAAGCGACTGCTCGTCAAGCCATGTTGCCAACGGGCACGCTAGCGATATTGCCGTTAGCGGACATTACTGAGACTGATAAAGCAAACCCACAACATTGGCAATCGATCGTATGGACATTGCCGCGCAATCAGGCATTGGCATTGATAGAAGAAGACAACCGCTATATCGCGGATAAACTTGCAGCAGCAAGCCATTACGAGCTGGGCGCTATCCATCAGATTGAATCCATTGCCAGTTTCCCTCTAGCAGCACAGCAAGCAAAAAGCTACGTAGCTGATAACTTAGTACTCATCGGCGATGCGGCTCATGGCGTACATCCGCTGGCAGGTCAAGGACTGAACCTCGGTATGCTTGATGTAAAAGTGTTGTGTGAGCAGTTGATGCATGACTTTACCCGTAGTGGCGGCACGCTGTGGGGCAGCAATCAAACACTGCGTCATTATGAGCGTTCGCGCCGTCCGCATAACAGCCTGATGATGCACAGCTTCTCTGCACTCAACTGGTTGTTTGCAGGGTCGCTTGCCCAAGCGCGTCCCGTGCAGCAAATCCGTAATGAAGGCATGTACCGCGTCGGCAAAATCAAGCCACTGATGCGCTTGTTTGCGAAGCAGGCGAGTGGGGTTTAGGGTTTTGGCTTAGGGATGAATAAAGCATGAGTATTAAATTACCGACATTAGCAACGGGTTTGATAAGTGTATTGATACTGACAGGTTGTCAGACGCCGTTAAAAAGTACGGCGCTCAATCAAAGTATTGAAGAGCCGCCTATTACGTTAGTACCAAATACTCCGGATTCAGATGGCGATGGCGTACTTGATGATATAGATGAATGTCCTGCTACACCTTGGAAGGTGATAATAGATGAAGCAGGTTGTCCTATTGCAGGTATTGGAGTAGGTCTAAAAATGGAGTATCGCGCATTTTTTGATAAAGACAGTAGTGAGTTGTTGCCAAAGTATCAAGCCGAGCTTGATAGAGTAGCAGAGCAGATGAATAAGTACGATACCGCTACTATGAAAATTGAAGCTCATATTTCGGAAGATGAAATGGGACAGGTATTAAGTGCTTTACCCAAAAATAGAGCTATGATAGTCAAAAACTACCTCATTTTAAAACACGACATCGAGCCTAGTCGTTTGAGTACTTTTGACTGTGGTATCAGAGCGCCTATTTCATCAGCTGACACCACAGAGGGAAAATCCATGAATCGTCGAGTTTATGGACTAGCGACAGAGCCCGAAGATGGAGTGGTTTATCATAATCAAAATGACTCAAAATCAGATATATGTATTGAGTTTTAAATCATAGTCAGTTATCAAAAGCTATACCGACCCAAGCGCCGAAAAAAATACCATCAGTACGGGCGAGATAATATTAATCAAGAAGCCAAAACTGATCGCCAGTGGCACAACTTTTAGACCACCTGATTGTTGAATAATAGGCAAGGTAAAATCTAAGCTGGTCGCACCGCCAAGCCCCACCGCAGCAGAAGGGTATTTGCGCATAAATACAGGAATAAATAATAAGGCAAAAAACTCTCGCACCAAATCATTAAATAGCGCGACGCTGCCCCACACTGCACCATAAGCATCGGTCATAACAATCGCGGATAGCGAATACCAACCAAACCCTGACGCCATTGCCAAGCCTTTCGTCCATGATACGTCTGTGAATAGTAAAGCGAAAACAAGCCCACCAACCAACACCGATAGCGTAAAGATAATGCCCATCTCAACACCGCGCTTATTGAGCATGACTTCTTTTAAAGTAATGCCTGAGCCTTTGAGACCGATGCCTACGAGCAAAATCAGAATCATCAGCATGACCGTCATAGAGTTTTCAGGCGGCATATAATCAGCAGGTAAGAAAAAGCCAATCACCATCCCAATCACCACGCAGACGACCTGTAATAGGCTGCCCCGAATACTGACACGATGCTCTTTAGATTTTACGCTTGGTTTTTTGGCATGCCACGGTCGTACATGGTCAAACACCATCAGTGCGAACAGCCCCGTACCAATTGTGAGTATTGATAGTACGGTGACATATAGCGCAATTTCGCCAACTTGACTGCCTAAGCCTTCTACCTGTGACAGTTCAATACCGATCAGTGCCAAGATAAGATATACCAAATAAGACAAGCCCGTATCGGCAAGTCTAGTCAGAGTTGGGTTAGCAGGAATGGCAAAGCCAATAAACATTGGCATCAATACCAAAACAAGGGTAATCAAGCTTTGCATGGGGGTCGGCTCGCAGCATTTTTAACAGGGTGTTTTTGACAAGCTTGCGATTGTACCATAACACCGAAATAATGCTGAAAATACATACCTTAACTCATGTTGACCCTACGTTTCGGTATGGTCTTTTAGACTGGCCTAATCGATTTCTACTAGCACGTGATTCTTTTCAGGCAGACAGTGTTTAGGCAAGCAATGCTCTGGCAGGCCGTTATCACTTTTGAGAGGCTGCGTGGTTCCCGCAAAATAACTGAATTGATCATAAGCTGGGTCATGCTGTGGCTCCACAACGCTAGTAAGAGGGGCAGTCGCTAGGTTTGGATAGTCCTGTCTGTAATGACCACCGCGACTCTCAAAGCGCTGATAGGCAGACTGGATAATTAAGGTTGCTAATGTAAGTTGTCTTTCTAATTGAAAGTATAACAACTCATTGGCAGTAGTAGGGCTGCTCGCATTATTTACGCCAAGCTGGCTCACCTTAGACTCTGTACTCCAATGTTGCCAGTTTTGTATTTGTTGCATTGCTTGCTCTAATTGCTCGGCGCTGCGAGTGATACCCATATTAGCAGTCATCAGCGTTTTTAATGCTGCGGTTATGGTTGCAATATCAGTGTCAGTGTCAATATCAGAGGTGAGCGATTTATGGGTAAGCTCATAGTGATATGCTGATGATACAGATGCCGGTAGCATCACAGACTGCGTATCCCTAAGCACTGGCGCTGACCATGCACTAAGGTATGATCGTGTTAACTCATCACATGATGCGCGATCGAACGTAGCTATTTCTGTTAAGTCTTCTAGGTTCTGTAAGTTGTCTAAACGCTCTAGATAATGCGGTAGGTTGGCTGCGATATTACGGCCAACCACCACACACTCTAGTAGGGAGTTGCTTGCCAAACGGTTGGCGCCATGCAGTCCTGTATAAGCCACCTCACCAGCCGCATAAAGTCCTGGCAAATCCGTTAACCCATCGGCATCAGTCACCACACCGCCACAGCTATAATGTGCTGTTGGTGCAACTGGGATAGGATCGGTAGTCATATCGATACCATGTGCCAGCAGGGTCTTATAAATCTGCGGGAAATGCGCTTTTACGAAGTCTGCGGGCAAGTGACTGACATCAAGATGTACATAACCAAGTCCATTGCTATCAATCTGCGTGGCTATCGCGCGAGCAACGATGTCTCGCGGTGCTAACTCCGCCCGTGCGTCTATATCCAGCATAAAACGCACGCCTGTTTGCGGACAGTATAGTCGTCCACCTTCGCCTCGTAGTGCTTCAGATATCAAAAAGCTACTGTCGCCCAGTGCTAATCCAGTTGGATGAAACTGGATGAACTCCAAATTCGCCAAACGGCAGCCCGCTTGCCACGCCATCATCACGCCATCGCCGACACAGACATTGGGTGCGCTTGCCCGCTTAAAGAGTTGACCTAGTCCACCGCTGGCTAGTACGACTGTACGACTTTGAAAGGTAAGTTGAAGCGCCTGTTTATGATCGAATACAAGTGCGCCTTGGCAGTGCTTGGTACCATAGCCACCGAGGTGTTGAGTATCAGCTATAGGCGATGTGAGTAACTCTAGAGCCTCGTGATAAGGCAATATAGTAATATTAGTCGCAGACTGTGCTTTTAGGATCAAGGTGTCCATCACGTGCCTGCCAGTCGCATCATCTGCGTGGGCGACGCGTCTACAGCCATGCCCGCCTTCTTTTGTTAAATGCAACTCGCTAATCTGTAACTGAGAGAAGTCTTGTGCGTTTATTTTATCCGAAGCTTTAGGTGAGTTCTGAGTAAAGGGCACGCCTTGCGCGCATAGCCACTGAACCGCTTGTTGTCCAGCACCCAAAATGCTGGCAGTATTGTCAGCCGTGCACAGTCCTGCACCAGCCACTAGGGTATCAGCGATATGGTCACTGACAGAGTCATCTTTGTCTAAGCTGGCGGCAATACCACCTTGGGCATAGTGACTTGAGCAAACCTCAAGTGCTGCTTTACTCAAAACGGTAACATGCAGTGATGTAGGTAGGGATAGTGCAGTGCTCAAACCTGCCAATCCAGCACCAATAACAAGGACGTCAGTTTTTATAATCGTGTTCATGTTACTGTTACTCCCATTATTATCAGGTTCAATAGTGCTGGCATGGTTGGCTGAGTGCTGCTGCTTCATATTATGCTGCTCCAACATTAGCGAACAGTGTACGGTCTTTGACAATATCGCCACTGGCAGCGACGTTTTGCTTTTGTGCTTCAGCAAAATCAAGCATACGCTGCAAAGGTTTTTTGGCGGCAACTGCCAGCTCAGGTGTCATCAACACCTCACCGCTGTTATTAGTTAGGCATTGCTCGATACCTTTTAGACCATTCATCGCCATCCAAGGACAAAACGCACAGCTCTTACAGCTCGCACTCTCACCAGCAGTAGGCGCTGCCAAAAATCGTTTGTTTGGTGAGCGTTTTTGCATTTCGTGCAATATGCCTAAGTCAGTGGCAACGATAAAGGTATCAGCGTCCATCTCGTAAGTTGACTTTAACAATTTACTGGTCGAGCCTACTACGTCAGCGAGTGCAACCACGCTATCAGGTGACTCAGGATGGACCAGTACTTTGGCCTCTGGATGCTCTGCTTTTAATTGTTCAAGCTCAGTAGCTTTAAATTCATTGTGTACAAGGCAAGAACCCTGCCACAGCAACATATCTGCGCCCGTCTCACGAGCGATGTATTTGCCCAAATGCCGGTCAGGTCCCCAAATGATGGGCTCACCTTGCGCATGTAAATGACGGATGATTTCGATACCGACAGATGAGGTCACTACCCAGTCAGCTCTTGCTTTCACCGCGGCACTGGTATTAGCATAGACAACGACCGTACGCTCAGGATGCGCGTCACAAAATGCCGAAAACTCATCAGCAGGACAGCCCAAATCTAGCGAGCATTCCGCCTCTAGATCTGGCATAAGTACCGTTTTTTCCATACTTAATATCTTTGCCGATTCGCCCATAAAGCGCACTCCAGCGACCACGAGCGTTTGGGCACTATGGGCCTGACCAAAACGCGCCATCTCGAGCGAGTCACCAACACAGCCGCCTGTTGCGAGCGCCAAGTCCTGGATAAAAGGATCAACATAATAATGCGCTACCAGTACGGCGTTATGTTCCTTTAAGAGTTTCTTGATGTTCTCTTCAACCACGATGCGCTCAGAACGCGGCAAGTCAGCTGGCATCTTTGCCTTGGCATAGTCGATATTCATTTGAGTAGCGATACGGTTGTCGGTACTCATAATGGGTGCGTCGTAAGGATAAATTTTCATAATGGCGACCTCTATTGGTACGATAATGATAAATGTATGTGTCAAAAATTCAGATAATTTAAGATTAGAAAATGATTGAGTTAACTTAATTATGCTCATTTTGAGCATAATTACAAGTGTTTTTTGTATACGGATGGATATACATCAGATGATTAAGCGCTCCTAATTCATATATTTTGGTGATTTTACTAAGCGAAGCTGATGCATTATGTTTACAACGGCGGTCTACGATAGTGTCAGTTTCACGCTATAATATTCTGGATCCACGTTATACTGAGGCGTAAGAGATTCTTATTATTGGTAGTCTGTTCGCCGCAGTTCAAAAAGAAGGTAGTCCTAAACATTATGACGTTGTCTTATTCACATGCGCATCAGCAGGGTAGCGGCACGACAGAAGTTGTCGCCGTTTTGGTTGCTATTACTGATCATATCGCTCGAGTCCTGACCGTTGATCAAGGCAAGCTATTGCCAAATGGCCCCCTCATGCCGCTACACCGATCATTACAGGCAGGCGTACGTCAGTGGGTGGAAGAGCAGACACAGCAGCCGCTTGGATATTTAGAGCAGCTATATACCTTTGTCGATACCAATAGACGTAATATCGACGGTCATGCGCTCGTCTATGTCAGCTATTTAGGTCTGGTACAAGAGACACAGACGCAAGAGCTGCAAAGCCAAGCGTTATGGCGAGACTGGTATGATTATTTCCCGTGGGAGAATCACCTAGATGGTATGCCAAGCATCATCATGGATTTTATCGTGCCTGTGCTTTTGGAATGGGCAAATGCCGCTGAAGACTCAAGTGTTCGAGAGCGTAGACATCAGCGTATTGGACTATGTTGGGGGCTAAGCGAGTCGTTTTTGGCAGGTGGTGAGTTGACGAATATCAAAGCAGTAAATGATGACGCTCATGAGCAGCGAGAGTGGATTGCAGAGCATGTGCTGCTACGTTATGAGATGCTCTACGAGGTAGGTCTAATACCCGAAGCGCCTAATTACCCACCCAATTATCAAGCAGTTGTGCTGCCAGAGGATTGGTCAAAGCGTATCGGTGTGCCCATGTACTATGATCATCGCCGTGTCATCGCCACTGCAATCTCAAGACTGCGTGCTAAGATTGAATACCGACCACTTATTTTTGGTTTAATGCCAGATGTATTTACCTTATCGCAATTACAGCAGAGCGTTGAGGCTTTATCAGGTATGCGTTTGCATAAGCAAAATTTCCGTCGTCTGCTAGATTCACAGAACTTAGTGATGGAGACTGGGGAGAGCAGTAGCGCTCAGCGTGGTCGCCCTGCCAAACTATATTGCTTCCGCCACGATATCGAACTACAGAGTTTATTGATGGATAGTAAACTTCCCAAGCGTAAATAGCTTAGAGCATATGCTCAGTTTAAAAGGTGTTCAATTTCACTCTGAAAATTTTTGATGAACCAATAAGTTTGTCACATATCCTTGCCAGTTGGTCAGCTTTGCGTTATATTTATGCTCATTTTGAGTTTAAATGCTTAGCAGTTTCCATTACTATCATGGCTATATGAGGGTCAAAAATGACAATTGAAAAAGAACCAGCATTAGATGAAGTATTGCTCACACCATTAGTCAAAGATGCTTTGAATGAGGATCTGGGGAGACGCGGTGATGTCACGTCACAAGCGACTATTCCAGCTGATATGCAAGCGAAGCTACAGATCAAAGCACGGCAGGCAGGGGTGATATGTGGTATGGATTTGGCTCGCTTGTCATTTGCAGCAGTCGATAAGCAGATTGAGTTTGTGGCACACGTCCATGATGGCGAAACCGTCGCCGCTGGTACAGTACTAGCAACGGTACGCGGTAATGCGCGTCATTTGCTCACCGCTGAGCGTACGGCATTGAACTTTATGACGCATCTTAGTGGTATTGCGACAGCGACCCGTCAGATTGTCGATAGCGTGGCACAATATCCGGCGCAGATTACTTGTACACGCAAGACCATTCCAGGTCTACGTATCGTCCAAAAATACGCGGTACGCTGCGGCGGTGGTCGCAATCATCGCCTAGGGTTGGATGATGCTATTTTAATCAAGGACAATCATATCGCTATTGCAGGCGATATCAAAACTGCCATTCAGCAGGCACAAGACTTTGCTGGGCATCTGATTCCCATTGAAGTTGAAGTAGACACATTAGAGCAATTAGAGCAGGCATTAGATGCCGGTGTGAGCTTGGTGCTACTAGACAATATGTCGCCTGAAACGCTATCGCAAGCAGTGGATATGTGTAAAGGACGTGCAAAGACTGAAGCGTCAGGTGGTATTACGCCTGAGACTGTAGAGGCAGCCGCAAGTACAGGCGTAGACTTTATTGCTATGGGTTATCTGACACACAGTACTACGGCTTTGGATATTGGCTTGGATTTTAGCGCATAATACAAACGCTTAGCGAATTGTAGGAGATAGATTGTCTACTAGTGATATCGCTCTGTAGATACAAACTGTTTAATAACATAAAGCAAGCGTGTAATCGAGCAAAGTTAATGATTTAATTCGCTTATCTGCCTATGTTACAATGCCGTTTGTATCTGCCTATTGGTCATCGTTGCACTCGCACGATGGCCTTATCTTTTTGCACAAGTGGTATTAATAGACAAGCGAGCGCTCAGTGAATACTGAAATTATCAAGATAATCCTAGCTTTTATGGTGTTGATCAATCCATTTAGCGCATTGACGTTATTTTTGGATTTGACTCGTGGCTATTCGATGAACAACCGCCGCAAAGTTGCGCGCGTTGCTTGTTTGACCATTTTTATCACTATCAGCTTTTTTACGCTTGCAGGTGAGACCTTACTAAAAACCCTTGGTATTTCTATCGGCTCGTTCCAATTGGCGGGCGGTATATTGGTGTTTTTAATTGCCTTAAATATGATGAACGGAGAGGGTAACCCCGTAAAACCTGATCAAGAAAACTTCGATGTGGATCATGTGAAAGATGCGCCTGTTTCTATGGCAGCTGCCGTGGTACCTCTCGCCATTCCAATGATGATCGGGCCTGGTGGTATCTCTACGGTTATTATTTACTCTTCACAAGTCTCAGGCGTGTTGCAGGTGTCTGCCATATTGATCGCGGGTCTGTTTATCAGTTTGTTTTGCTATTTGGCACTGATGGCAGCAGGTCGTATCAGCCGCTTGTTGGGTGACACCGGTCTAAATATTATGAGCCGAATCATGGGCATGCTACTGGCGGCTGTTTCTATCGAAATTATCGTTAATGGCCTGCGTACCCTGTTTCCTGCTTTGATGTAGGCTGTCTACTTTGTCCCTGATAGCAATTATAATTCTAGCAACTACAACTCTAGCAACCATAATTCTAGTATCAATCTTCACCGCATAAAGTCCCAATAGTTAAATTAAGAGGCCGTGCCAGATACAAATAACGACCTCTTAATCTAACACTCTATATCTAATGGCTAGCCTGTCTTTAGCTCTGGTATAAATGCCAAGCCAAATACAGCATCAGCAATCCTACCAACGCATCGAGTATATTCCACGCTTTTGGCTTCGCAAATAGAGGTCTCAGCAAACGTGCGCCATAACCAAGTGCAAAGAAGAAAAAGAACGACGCACTAACCGCCCCTGCGGCAAAAGTCATCTTGCTACTTGCACCTGTTGAAACCATCCCAACGAGCACCAATGTATCTAAGTAGACATGGGGATTTAGCCAAGTGAAACCAAAGCATAAAAGCAGTGCTTTTTTTAAGCTGGTCACCACTTGACCATCGACTGTCATTGCATGCGATCGTTTAACACTGGCATATAAGCTCTGTAAGCCGTAAACCAGCAAAAATAGCGCGCCTGCCAGTCTGGCTATATCGACAGCATGTGGATAGCGAGCCGTTACCGCACCAAACCCAGCGACGCCTGCTGAGATCAGTAGCGCATCACTAATGGCGCAGAACAGGCAGATAAAAAAGATATGTTCACGTTTAATGCCTTGCTTGAGCACAAACGCATTTTGAGAGCCAATTGCCAAGATAAGCGACAACCCAAGCAGAAAACCAGAAATATAATCGGGAGCATTCATAATAATAAGGTGCTTAGCGTTTAGAGCATCGGTGCAGAGAGTAAGAATGTTGACACTTTGCGTACTGGCAGGTCAGCAAAAACCTGTTAAGATACGCTATTGAATGAAGGTATGCAATACAGGCACAATAGGCATGTATTAGATGAGGGGCAGAGCGCGTCATGGTAGTTAGTTTGACAAGAATGCTAAAGTCATTTGGGCAAGCTCAAGATGATCTACCGACGCTCGCTGCCAAAAACGTGCAGCAGTTAGTGGACAGTCATCATGTAGAGGATGTCAATCATACTAGCGATGAGCATAATAATAGCAGCACTCCATTAAACCCCGCACGTACTGCAAGCCATGAACGTACCGCGCTGACACCGCCTGAGCGGATAGATCGTATATGTCATGCTTTGGCGCAAGTCAGCGATATTCATTCAGCAACGCCTTTGACTGATCAGTATTTAGCCAATCATGCTCAAATGCGCCCAACCAATAGACCGCCTTTTGACCCAGATACTTTGTGGTATCTCAAACATGGACGTTGTCCGATTATGACTGAGCTTATTGACGTGGTCGATGAGGCCACCCTAAATGCTATGCCTATAGAAGCCGTTGCGATACTCGACCGTATCAATGGTAAGCTAAAGCGCTATCGCGAGTGGAGTAGCGAGCTAAATGAACAACAACAGCAGCAACATAATGAGCGTCAGTTCGTCATCGACAAGCTCGTATCTGAAAGTATCCCTGAAGCGCTATACCATTATGAGCAGCTACAGCGATTTAGCCCGCATCGCACCAAAAACAACATGGCACAAGGTAAAATGACTGCTGGTGATATGTTGACCGATTTGTTTTTAGAGATTGATTATGAGCTTGATGAGTTGTTAGATGAGCTGCATCAAACGGTGTTGAATCGTCTTGCCTCGACACATCGTTACGTCAAGAGCCGTACGCAAAGCTAATGGTTTTCTCGTTTACTGTGAGCAAGTCATAACTGATAAACACAATCGACTCAGTACATAACAATATAGGGCTTTAATAGAGCCTTATTTTTTTGTTTAATAAAAGCAGTGCCCTATATATGACTGGCTATATTGAAGCTACTTAGCTGAGCATATGGGCTAACATAATAAGAATTTACCACACCATTCTGCCGAACTATAAGGATAATCTGATGACCCAAGTGACTGCCATGCTAGTAATGTTTGTACTGTACGGGGTGCTACCAGCTGCTGGGTTATATCTGGGATATCGCGGTATCAAAAAAGTCACAGCGCCCAAAATGCTTGAATATACGGCGATGCCACAATTGGGATATATCCCAGAAAAAAGCTTGCCAGTTGATGTCAAAGCAGCCCTTGATCAAATCAATCAAAAAGGCAAGAAGTTGCGTTTGATTTATGGCGATACCAATAATGATGGAAAAATAGACGATAAAGATACCGTCAATGAAACCTATATCATGATTCAGAATCTGATGGACAGACATATCCCACAAGCAGTGGCAGACTATCGCCGCTTGCATGATTTAGATGGGGCAGACGGCGCGCGCGCTGATACTACCAAAATTAAACACTCAGACGTTACTGGCAAACAAGCTTTGCTAGACGTGCTCAAAACCATCAATGTTCAGTTTGATGATCTACTAAATGCGTCATACCATCAAGATGGACAAAAGCTACTTGCGACCAATCGTTATTTGCAGACGCGCTTTGAAAACCCAAATGCGAATTCAACGACGCAGTCATTGAGTGAGCTGAATGACAATACAGATATAGAGACGATTCAATCTCCTATGTCAAAGAGTGTTGCATCAAAGAATACCGTTGAGACAAGCGAAACGGTAGACAATATCAAGCTGTAAGTGATAATGATGAGTAGGGGTATACAGAATTGAGTAACAAGTAGCGAGTGTATATGAGTATATTAATAGGGACTGGCATCGTAGTGACTGTCGCTACTTTCTATCTGGGCAAAAAAGGCTGGCACGCGCTGCATAAGGCGGTTGGTATCACACCAGGTGTGCTCACGTATCAAGAGAGTAATGCAGCGTTATCATTAGCTACGATAAGTTGGCAACAGCTAAAACTAAATAAAAAGCATCTACAAGACCTACCTGAACAGCAGCTAAGGCAACTACGAAACATAGATAACAAAGTCACTCACTATCAAAGATATCAGAAGTCACAATCAGTGCAGACAGCTCAAAACAAAGTACCAGAAGTGACTGAGCAGCAGTTTGTGTTGAATAAACTACTGCAAACTCGGTTACCTGAAATGCTGGCTAGTCATCACCATTTAATGAATACTTATGCAAGTACTGACCACGCAAGTGACGAGAAAAAGATTGAAGCCAATAGATTGCTACAAAAAATGTTAGATAATATCGAGCAGCGTCTAGATATATTAATGGCGCAAATAGAGGCACAACATTTACAGGATTTAAAAGCTATGAATAGCTACATGGACAGCCATGATGATTAAATCATTGTTCATATGTTTTATATACTGGGTATGAAAGTCATGTATAAAGAATCTATCAGACAGACAAAATCTCAGACATACAAATATAGAAAAAGCTGCCAATGACTATGTATCATTGGCAGCTTTTTTATAACACGTCTAATGCTGTAAGTGTTTTACAGAAAACTTAGACTAGCGCTTATTATTGCGGTCACGAGTGTTACGTGTACCGCGGCTTGCAGGGCTAGCGCTACTTTTAGGCTTTGCACTGCTATTACGGTTGTCGCTACCGCTGCGGTTATCACTACGACTGTCCGTAGTACGGCGTGCTTTGAGCGGCTTGTTTCTGATACGTTCTTGCTTTTCTTTGGCTGCGCCATGCAGACCCGTACCATAACGTGGACGTAAGCTTACTAAGTCCGTCAACGTATTGATTTCTTTTTTGTCGAGCTCTAAGAAACGACCAGTACGTAGCTCTTTTGGTAGGGCAATCGTACCATAGCGCGTACGTAGTAGGCGACTGACTTTTAGACCTTGAGATTCAAACAGACGACGTACTTCACGATTACGGCCTTCTTTTAACTGAACGTGATACCACTTATTGACACCTTCACCGCCACCGTCTTTGATATCATCAAACTGTGCCATACCGTCTTCTAACATGACACCAGAGGTCAATGTGCGAGCGATATCAGGAGTCACTTCACCCAATACACGTACCGCGTATTCACGAGTCACTTCACTAGAAGGATGCATCAAGCGATGCGCCATTTCACCGTCATTGGTAAACAATAGTAGACCAGTCGAGTTGATATCCAAGCGTCCAACCATTACCCAGCGATCATGAGTCAGTTTTGGTAGACGCTCAAATACAGTTGGACGACCTTCTGGGTCTTTTGCAGAGCAAACTTCGCCTTCAGGCTTATAGTATGCCAATACACGACGACGCTTCTCGTTTTCAGCAGTATATTTAATCTGACGACCATCAACGCGAATCTCATCACCCTGTGAGACGCGATCACCAATGGTTGCCGGTCCGTTATTGACAGAGACGCGACCAGCTTTGATCACTTCTTCCATTTGACGGCGTGAACCCAGCCCCATACGGGCTAGTGCTTTCTGTAATTTTTCATCTTTCATCTTGATGTCCTTGAGTCGGTGGGTTTACATTTCTCAATGTATGACTGTTTATAGCTTCTAGACATTGGCTAAGTATAGACAATGTTTACTACTACTAATTAATAGGTAGATAGTATATTTGCTTTTAGCGACACATATTATACTAATAAATTGAAATAATTATCAGACTTTTTAGTCTTTTATTTTATCCGCTCAATAGCCATTCTTCTTTACAACATCCGCATATGACATGGTAAGTATGAACTTACTTTCTAAATGTGTTTTGAACTTGGTTAGGTAACAGTTGTAGGCTAAGTTGACAGATCTTTTATTGTGCCCTTACAGATACTGCTTGAGATTAATGTATGTAAAACAATGAATTAACTGTAGAGTAAAAGTAAGTATGAGTACAGGAAGTATTGAAATAGCTTTTTGTATCAATCAATAAGAACATTGCTTACTGTTAGCTAACTTATGTTATGATGCCGATTATTTTTGTTAAAGATGTAAAGAAATAACATCAAGGCAAAAGCAGCAATATAGAATTGTTTTCTTAATCGTTTTACGTGATTGCAGTAACAGAAGAGGCTCCTTGATATGAAACAGACAACTAAGTTGTTGAGTACAGCGTGTTTGTTAGCTAGCAGTATGCTTTATGGGTGTGCTACTACAACCATCAATTCTGGGCTTCAAGCTGGAGAGTTACCACCCAGTGGTTCTTTTACTGCAGACAACGGTATTGACTTTAATGTACTGCCACTGACACTCGCCACATTACCGCCTAAGCAAATCGCTCGCTCACAAATGAGTAGTAACCTGTCTAACCTAGTACGATCGTCTAATAGGATGAATTACCGTATTGCGCCATCTGATGTATTGAGTATTGTTTTGGTGGACTATCCTGATATTAATGCTGCAGGAGCATCTGGTTATCCTGTTGATCAGCAAGGGTTCATACAGTTTCCATTGATAGGTCGTATACAGGCGAGTGGGCTCAGTGTGCCACAATTCACTGCAAACTTGAGTTCACGATTACAGCGCTATCTAAAATATGCAGATCCGCAAGTGAAAGTTGCTGAATATCGGGGCAATAAGTTTTTTATCGATGGTGAAGTTAACAAGCCTGGTCAATTCAATATTGCCGACGAACCTGTATCATTATACAGTGCAATATCTATGGCTGGTGGTACGACGAGAGAAGGTAACTCAAACAGTATTGTGTTGAGAAGAAATGGTATTGATTATCGTATGGGATTACAGTCTCTGCAGCAGGCGGGATTGTCAGCCAATCAAATTTATGTCCAAGATGGTGATTCTATTCGTGTCAGTAGCGAAGATATCAATAAAGTATATGTCTTGGGAGAGTTTGGCAAAGTTGCGCCTGTACCTATTCTTGACCAAGGATTGAGCTTAGCGCAGGTGATTGGGGAGTCAGCTGGACTGAACTCTAATACGGCTAATGCCGCTAAGATCTACGTAGTACGCGATCAGCCTGAATATCAGCGTACAAACATATACTACGTAGATATGCAAGCTCTGACTAGCTTCCCACTGACTAGCCGGTTTGAGATGTTGCCTAATGATATCGTTTATGTCGACCCAACAGGTCTGACACGCTGGAACCGTGTACTTAGTTCCCTGTTACCATCAACTTCAGCAGTCAGAAGTTTTTCAACTCTATAGGAAGCAATTATTATGGCGTTTGATAATATTTTGGTCGTCTGTGTCGGTAATATTTGCCGTAGTCCGATTGCTGAAGCTTTACTAAAAGAACAGTATCCGCAAAAAAATGTTAACTCTGCTGGACTCTCTGCAGTAGTTGGTAACCCAGTGGATCCAAAATCACAAGCAGTAATGGATCCATACGATATCGATATGTCAAATCATATAGCAAAGCAGATAAATGAAAAGCTGGTTATGAATGCAGATCTTATATTTACTATGTCAGATGGTCAAACCAAATGGATAGAGGAGCGATGGCCATTTTGCCGGGGCAAAACATTTAAGCTTGGTCACTGGCAAAATAAAGATATTGCTGATCCATATAAACATGAAATGAGCGCTTTTGAGACGGCATATCAAGATATTGTTGACGGCCTCAATCAGTGGGCCGACAAAATTAGTTGAACAAAAAAACTAATTAATTGGTATCAGATAATTAACCTAATACGATGAATATATAGTTATGACCCTAGATTCAGATAATCTATCGAAACCTTCTGCAGAATCAAATAATGATATAGACATACTAGCCATTATATTTTCAATATTACGCGGCTGGAAGACAATATTGTTTCTTGCATTATTAGGTTTGCTAATAGGCGTACTTTATAGTCGTTATGAAACGACTATTTTTAAATCGGATGCTTTGATACAGATCGAATCCTCTTCTGGAGGCGTCTCGGCATTGGGGTCAAATATTTCTGATTTGGTAGCTTCAGAATCTAGTCTTGCGCAAACAGAAGCTGAGCTGATTAAGTCACGTATGGTGCTAAGGCCTGTGGTAGATATGCTCAATTTATCTATTCGCTTAAATGACCCGACAGTTGATGCAATAGATAAAATCAGAGCCAATCGCACTTATACTCAAGAAAATATGCCTGAGTATGTATTCCTCGCTACTGGTGATGGGAATGCTCAAGTCAGTCAGTTTAAGGTATCAGAAGACTATCTAGACAAGTCATTTACTTTAGTCGGTTCAAGTGAAGGCTTCACATTGACTAATGGACTTGACACGTTCAAAGGCCGCTTAAATACGCCAAATCGCTTTAACGGAACAGATGGTTTTATTGAAATTACGGTTGATAACTTACCAGCTAATGAACGTCCTATCAGTATTACCAAGCAGTCATTACAAAACACGACAGATGCAATAAAAGGTGCTTTGACCGTATCAGAACTCGGTGCCAAGACGGGTATTATTCAGTTATCTATGATCGGCCCTAACCAAGAGCAAATCAGTCGTATTTTACGTCAGATTATTTTATCTTATATTGATCAAAATAATTCTCGTGGTTCGGAAGAAACGACTAGAACAATTGCATTTATGGAAACTCAAATTCCAGAGTTAAAACAAACGCTTGAAGCGTCTGAAAAAGCATTTAATGATTTTCGTACTGAGAACGGTACTATCGATATCGGACAAGAATCAAGCATACTATTAGCAGAAAATGCCCGAATTGATAGTCAACTCAGTGAGCTTAGACTCAAAAAAGCTGACTTGACAACTTACTATACAGAAGAACACCCTCTAGTCATTCAAATTGATGATCAAATAGCAGAATTACAAAGCCGCATACAAGTTATCGATAACCGGATTGAAGGCTTACCCGAAGTACAGCGCGAGTTCTTACAATTGTCAGAAGATGTGAATATTAATAGAGAAATATATTTGAACTTGCTAAAAAACTACCAGCAGCTACAAATTGCTCAGGCAGGACAGGTCGGTTTTGCGCGTATTATTGATCTACCGATTAATACCTATCGCGCGATCGCACCCAAGAAGTCGCTCATCATATTGATTGCAACGCTCACTGGTTTATTACTGGGTATCATGCTTGTACTGCTCAAAAATCTACTGAGAAATCTTGTCAAGGACCCTGAACGCCTTGAATCAAAAACAGGCGTCCCTGTCATTGCAACAGTGCCGCGCTCTCCGCTACTGGCTAGAATTGGCAAAAATAGCAAATCTACCAACCGGCTATTGGCATACAGCGATAGCAATAGTTTGAGTTATGAGGCAATCAAGAGCTTAAGAACGAGTTTGATGTTCGGTATGCCGTCGGTCAGTAAAACAGGAAACCGTGCCAAAGTTATTTTAATAACTGGTGAAAGTCCTGGTGTTGGTAAGTCCTTTATTTCATCGAACTTATCTGAAGTGTTTGCTCAGTTGAACAAAAAAGTGTTGATTATTGATGCAGATATGCGCTTAGGTGAGCTGCACAAAGTATTCGCTATGACACAAGATAATGGCCTTGCAGATTACTTCCAAGACGAAGCCCACACCTTAGTGAGTATCATCCATCCGACCAGTATGGATAATGTTGACTTTATGCCACGAGGCAAAAAACCTAACAACCCAGCCTCGTTATTATCGAGCGATAAGTTTGAGGCCTTAATGAATGAGCTTAATGTTCATTACGACTACATATTTATTGACTCGCCACCTGTACTTGCAGCTTCAGATGCTACGATCTTATCGCAATACGCGGACAAGGTGCTAATGGTCACAAGGTATGATAAGTCAATAGAAGGACAGTTAGTATATGCGATTAAGCTGTTGAATAAATCCAATGTTCAAGTAGATGGTATTGTCCTTAATGATGTTAAGCAGGGACTTACGAGTAAATACAGCTATCACTACAGCTATGCTTATGGCAATGACAAGTAATCACTGATGAGCGAACTGCATAATAGATACTATTTTATTAACAAATGTATATCTTTAGATATGTAGCAATTATCTAAAATTTTAAAAACAGCTTGAGAGTAACTATGTTTAATATTAATAACTTGAAAATAGCAGTAATAGGTCTCGGCTATGTGGGGCTACCGTTAGCAGTAGAGTTCGGTAAACATCACTCAGTTATGGGCTTTGATATCAATGCTGAACGTATTGCAGCTCTCAATACAGGTATTGATCATACTTTAGAGGTTGGCGAAGAGGAGCTGGCAGAAGCTACACATTTAAGATATAGCTCAGATATCAATGAGTTAAAGGACTGTAACTTCTTTATTGTAACTGTACCTACTCCTATTGATGACTACAAGCAGCCTGACTTGACACCTTTGATTAAAGCATCAGAAGCTATCGGTAGCCTAATAAAACAAAATGATATTGTGGTTTATGAGTCAACGGTATACCCTGGCGCGACTGAAGAAGTGTGTATCCCTGTGCTAGAGCAGGTATCAGGCCTAACCTTTAATCAAGACTTTTATGCAGGTTATAGCCCTGAGCGTATTAATCCAGGGGACAAAGAACACCGTGTGACTAATATTCTGAAGGTGACGGCTGGTTCAACGCTTGAGATTGCGGACTTTGTCGACGAAGTCTATAACTTAATCATCACTGCTGGTACTCATAAAGCACCTACTATTAAGGTAGCAGAGGCAGCTAAAGTTATTGAAAATACACAGCGGGATGTCAATATTGCACTGATTAATGAGTTAGCGGTTATCTTTAACAAAATGAATATCGATACTGAAGCAGTGTTGGAAGCTGCTGGTACTAAGTGGAATTTCCTACCGTTTCGACCAGGCTTGGTTGGCGGTCATTGTATTGGGGTTGATCCATACTATTTAACGCATAAAGCCCAAGCCATTGGATATAACCCAGAGATTATATTAGCTGGCCGTCGTTTGAACGATAGTATGGGTGAGTATGTCGTCACTCAGTTAGTCAAAACGATGATCAAGAAGCGCATTCAGGTCGAAGGCGCTAGAGTGCTCATATTAGGACTGAGTTTTAAAGAAAACTGTCCTGATGTGCGTAACACCAAAGTGATCGATATCGTCCATGAGCTAGAAGAGTACAATATCGAAGTCGATGTCTATGATCCGTGGATAGACAGCAGCGAGGCTGAGCGCGAATATAATATTACCCCAGTTAAAATGCCCTCGTCCAATCATTACGATGGTATTATCCTTGCAGTCGCTCATAGTGAATTCGTTGATATGGGTGTTGAGCGTATTAAAAACTTTGGCAAAGACAGTCATGTTCTCTATGATTTAAAGTACGTCTTTGATAAAGACAAAACTGATATACGTCTATAAACACTCAAAGCAACACGGAAAATACTATGACAACGACTACGTATGAGACAGTTAAACAACAACTAGTAAGTGAACCTAAGACTTGGCTTATTACTGGGGTAGCTGGTTTTATAGGCTCAAACCTACTCGAAACTTTACTGCTACTAAATCAAAAGGTAGTGGGTCTAGATAATTTTGCGACAGGATTTCAGCATAACCTAGATGAAGTACAGTCAATAGTTAGCGCTGAGCAATGGGCAAACTTCAGTTTTATAGAAGGCGATATTCGTCGACTAGAAGACTGTCAAACGGCCTGCGCTGATGTCGATTATGTGTTGCATCAAGCTGCACTCGGCTCTGTACCGCGCTCTATTGCTAATCCAATCGCCACTAACGAGACTAACATTTCTGGATTTTTGAACATGCTAGTTGCGGCTCGTGATGCACAAGTAGCTAGCTTTACTTACGCTGCTAGTAGTTCAACGTATGGCGATCATCCTGCATTGCCTAAAGTTGAAGAAAATATAGGCAATCCATTGTCGCCTTATGCGGTGACAAAGTATGTTAATGAGCTATATGCAGATGTGTTTTCCCGTACATACGGCTTTAATACTATTGGTCTACGTTACTTCAACATCTTTGGCAAGCGTCAAACACCAGATGGTGCATACGCGGCAGTGATCCCTAAATGGACGTCAGCGATGATTACTGGTGACACGGTCTATATCAATGGTGATGGCGATACCAGCCGCGACTTTAACTTCATTGAAAATGCAGTACAGGCCAATATCTTGGCCGCAACTGCCAACGATAATGCCAAAAACGAAGTCTATAACGTCGCTGTTGGAGGTCGTACGACACTCAATACGCTATACGTGGCTCTAAAAGAAAACCTATCGGCAAACGGGGTGGACTACGCGCAAGAGGCTGTATATCGTGATTTTCGAGAAGGAGATGTACGCCATAGTCAGGCTGATATTAGTAAGATTAAAAACGCATTAGGTTATGCGCCAGAGTTCGATATCATTCAAGGAATTCAGAAAGCAATGCCTTGGTATGTAAATTTTCTCCAAAATAGTTTGTAGTTGAGTAAATTATGTTAAAAATAATCAAGCAGCTTTTTTCACTGCTGACTGATAAACAATTAAAGCAATTTTATACTTTGCAAGTCTTGGTTGTTATCATGGCTTTTGCAGAACTATTAGGCATTGCTTCTATTGCGCCATTTATGACATTAGTGGGCGACATCTCTATACTAGAGAAAAAAAATATGTTTGCTGAAATATATCAAATGTCTGGTATGACAAATCCTATGGATTTCGTATTTTATACTGGTTTAATTGTTTTAGTGGCCCTAACAACTTCTACAATAATTTCTATGTATACCACTTGGAGGCTTTCACTTTATGGTGCAGGGGTGGGTATCGAAATTGCCGATCATTTATACGCTTATTACATGAAAGAAGACTGGCAGTTTCATGCTAGCGGTAGTAGTGCACAGCTGACCAAGCAAGTGTCTGTAGAAGCTATGCGCTTAACCACTGGAATCATACAGCCATTAATGCGAATGAATGCCAAAGTCGTATTGGCAGTTTTAATCTCGATTAGCGTCATTGTTTATAACCCAGTTATTGCGATTGTAGGTTTGATGATATTTGCTTTGGCTTATTTTTTACTCTACAAAATCGTTAGAAAAAAGCTTGTGATCCAAGGTCGAGAAATATCACAGGTATCAACAGATCGCTTTAGACTTATGAATGAAGGCTTTGGAGGTATAAAGGATGTTTTGCTACTTAATAGAAGTGAATACTTTATAAACCGATTTGAGCGTAGCGGGAGAATTTATGCTCGTGCTCTAGGTGTAAATGCTGGTATCAGTCAAGTACCTCGTTATTTCATGGAACTAATAGCCTTTGGGTCTATGATAGGGTTAGTACTTTTACTAATAAAATGGCATGAAGGGAATTTAGGCGCGGTTTTACCAATACTTGCCGTATATGCATTGGCTGCGTTTAAGTTGTTGCCTGCACTACAGCAAATATATGCAAGTATTGCCCAGATAAAAGGTAATTTGGCTGCTTTTGAAGCAGTTAAAGTTGATTTAGAGCGTTCATATGAAGATAGCAACGAAATTACAGACGCACAAGTAGCTCAACAGCGACCTACTCTAAGCAAAGAAATAACATTGAGTAATATTGTTTTTAGCTATCCTAATAAGTCTAGTGTGGCAGTGAACGATGTCAGTATGACTATTCCCAAAAATAGCGTCATCGGCTTAGTTGGCTCTTCTGGTTCAGGCAAGTCTACATTAATTGATATACTTCTTGGTCTGTTGACACCGCAAAGCGGCAGTCTAAACATAGATGGAAAACCAATCACCGCGGAGAACAAACGTGTTTGGCAAGATATGCTAGGATTTGTACCACAAAGCATTTTCTTAAGTGGGGGCTCCATAGCTGAAAACATTGCCTTTGGTATACCTGTCAGGAATATCGATTCAAAGAAAGTTGATGAAGCTCTAAACATGGCCAACTTGAATGAAATGGTAGAACAACTTCCTGAAGGTGTCAATACTAAAGTGGGAGAGCGTGGTGTACAACTATCAGGAGGTCAACGTCAACGAATTGGTATTGCTCGTGCTCTTTATCATAAAGCTGATATTTTAGTATTTGATGAAGCAACGAGCGCACTTGATGGTATTACCGAAAAGATAGTTATGGACGCTATACATGATTTTAGTGGTCAAAAGACCATAATAATGATTGCCCACCGTCTAAAAACGGTACAGAAATGTGATATCATTTATTTGATGAAGCAAGGGTGTATAGTCGATTCAGGTAGTTACAATGAATTAATTCTTAAAAATTCTGACTTTAAAAAAATGGCGGAGCATGCTTAATATGAATACTTTATTACTTGACTGTACACTACGTGATGGTGGTTATTACAATTCTTGGGACTTTTCACCTGAACTCATCAACGACTATCTGGTCGCTATGCAGGCAGCAGGTGTAAATATTATAGAGCTAGGTTTACGATCATTAAACAACAAGGGTTTTAAAGGGGCATGCGCTTTTACGACTGATGAGTTTTTGCGTGACTTGCCCTTGCCTGCTGATTTAATTATCGGGGTAATGGTTAATGGCAGTGAATTAGTGGGCGATATCCAGCAACATGTAGTACTGGAGCAATTGTTTCCAGTACCAGCTAAAGAGTCACCGGTAGATTTAGTACGTATCGCTTGCCATGTACATGAGTTTGAAAAAGCACTACCTGCAGTGACGTGGTTAAAAGCGCAAGGCTATAAAGTGGGTTTTAACTTAATGCAAGTAGCGGATTGTTCAGAGCAAGAAGTAAAAGCACTAGCACGTTCAGCCACTAACTACCCCATGGATGTTTTATACTTTGCTGATAGTATGGGCGGTATGAGCCCTGATCAAGCCGCACAAATAATTGGTTGGCTTCGTAGTGAGTGGACGGGTGCATTGGGTATCCATACTCATGACAATCAAGGTCTGGCGTTGTCGAATACTTTGAGAGCTATAAATGAAGGTGTTACTTGGGTAGATGCGACCGTAACTGGTATGGGACGTGGACCTGGAAATGCATTAACCGAACAAGTTGCTATAGAAGTAGCGGCTTATCGTAAACAACCGTTAAACCTAGTACCTTTAATGACACTAATACGTAAATATTTTGGACCGATGAAAGAAGAGTGCGGTTGGGGTAGTAACCCCTATTATTACCTTTCTGGTAAATATAATATTCATCCTAGTTATATTCAAGAGATGTTAAGCGACTCTCGCTACAACGAAGAAGACTTACTAGCAGTGATTGAGCATTTACGTGTTGAGGGCGGTAAGAAATTTAGCCTTAATACCTTAGATGCGGCTCGTCATTTCTATCATGGTAAGCCGCAAGGTGCATGGTCGCCAAGCAGTCTATTTTTCGGTCGAGATGTCTTGTTGCTAGGCACAGGTCCAGGTGTCGCTAAGCATCGTACTGCACTAGAGCGTTATATTCGCAAGGAAAAACCTTTAGTGCTAGCATTGAATACTCAGAGTGAGATCGATGCTGAGCTCATTGATTTGCGTGTCGCTTGTCATCCGGTACGTTTATTAGCAGACTGTGAAGCTCATACTAAATTACCTCAACCATTAATCACACCCTATTCGATGTTACCGGAAGATGTACAGCAAGCATTAGCAAATAAAGAGGTTCTAGACTTCGGTTTGAACGTGCAGGCTGATACTTTTGAGTTCAATGAAACTTACTGTATTACGCCTACATCCTTGGTAATGGCCTATGCCTTCGCAATAGCTACGAGTGGTAAAGCTAAGAGATTATTATTAGCTGGATTTGATGGCTATGAAGGTGAGGACCCACGTAATTTTGAAATGAATGAAGTCGTAAAGACATACTCCAATAACGGCGATACAATTCCACTGATTGCAGTCCTACCTTCTCGTTATGATGTGAGTATTCAGAGCGTTTATGGAGTAGTTAAATGACAGTAAAGATAACAGCTTTTCTACCGTGTAGAGCTGGCAGTGAGCGAGTACCACATAAAAACATTAAGCCCTTTTGTAACTACAATTTTGGTTTGATTGAAATCAAGTTAAAACAGCTTGATAAAGTAGAAGAAATTGATGAAATTGTACTCTCGACTAACGATTTTGATATTTTAGAGTATGCTAACACTCTTAAAATAGAGAAACTAAGAGTACATAAAAGAAACGAACAGTTATCATCGAGTCAAACCAGTACAGATCAGTTAGTGAAGCATGCGTTACATTTGATACCACAAGGTGATATTTTATGGACACATGTTACCTCTCCTTTTGTTACGAATAAGCACTATGATGAGATTATCAGCTGCTATAAGAATAAAAAAAGAGATGGTTATGATTCATTAATGACAGTGACTGAAATTTATAGTTTTTTATGGCAAGAGGGAACACCACTGAACTATGATAGAAGTTTAGAAAAATGGCCAAGAACTCAAACGATTAAACCCATCAATGAAGTAAATAGTGCTGTTTTCCTAGCGTCTAGTGAAGTATATAAAAAAAATAATGATCGAATTGGCAGTAATCCATATTTATACAAATTAAATAAAATTATTAGTCATGATATAGATTGGCCAGAAGACTTCGTTATTGCTGAATGTATGGTTGAAAAAGGGATAGTTAGCTTATGATAAAATACTCATTGAGTTATCAGACTTTTGTTTTCGACTGTGATGGAGTGATATTGAACTCTAATAAAATCAAAACGGAAGCTTTTTATCAATCAGCTTTAGCTTATGGTGAGCTAGCAGCGCAAGCACTGGTTGAATATCATGTGGCAAATGGTGGTGTATCACGCTATAAAAAGTTTGCATATTTGTTGGATGAAATAGTACCTGCTTTACCTGATGAAGTGTTTGGGCCAAGCTTAGAAGAATTATTAGAGAAATATGCCAAAATAGTATTAGATGGACTATTGTCCTGCGAAGTGACAGAAGGACTTGAAAAGTTACGTAGCAAAACATCTAACGCCAAATGGCTCATAGTTTCTGGTGGTGACCAAGCTGAACTGCGTCATGTTTTTAATGAGAGAGGGTTAGACAAGTATTTTGATGGAGGAATATTCGGCAGTCCTGATAATAAAAGTCAAATACTTGAGCGTGAAATAAATAATGGTAATATTCAGCAGTCGGCTTTATTTTTAGGCGATAGCAAATATGACTATCAGGCGGCAAATATTGCTGGACTTGACTTTATTTTCTTAAGCGACTGGACAGAAGTTAAAGATTATAGAGACTGGTGCAAGATTTTTGATATAACAAGTTTGGCAAGTCTTAATAAATTGAGTAGTTAGATATGTATTTTATATGGTGTATTAGATATCTAGTGACCCTTGGTTCTCAAGTCAAAGCTATCTAATAAATTAGTGCTGTGAGTGTTTTTTCGAGAATAAACTGATATCTAGAATTCCTAATACTTATGTATAAAATATGTGTTGCTGCTTATCATGACTTCTAGGATATAAATGTATGAAAAAGTACTTGGTTTTTATAGACAGTTCAGAAGGAGAGCTCGACTGGATTTCTCCTTTCGTCAAATATGAATCCAAAAAAGGGGCAGAATTTTATTTTTATTTAGACAGACTGGGTAGGGATTATGAAGAAAAATCTTCTATCTTAAAAAAATATGGTTTTGATAGTAGTAACCTTATTAATGGTGATGAAATTTTTGACCCATTCGATATTTTTATTTATAAAGTTGTAAATAAGCTTAGCTATATTTATTCTGGCAGAAGTAAGCTTAGCCGTATTTTTCCTACTGATAAAAAACGTAATGATTTTTTTCACTTTCTTTTAAGACCATACTTTTTTTTGAAGAAGCCTAACCAATCTAATGAAAAAGAAGTGTTTGATGGTATATTTAGAGATTACAACATGACATCTTCATTGGCGTTATCCTATTATCTAAATATTAATAAAAAAGCCAACGTTATTGTTTATCCTCATGCTGTAGGGATACAACCCAAAAATGAAAATAGAGTACCTCCTTTTAAAATTAAATGTGATCTTTGGTTGGAAAACACTAAACGCTCTCTTCATGCCAAAGAGGTGTATGAAAAAGAATTCTTTGTTTCAGGTCCTCCGGCGCTATCAAATGCAATAGACAACCCTTTGTTCGATAGTGAATCTAAAAATGTTCTTGTATTAACTAGGAACTGGATGGAGCAGTATGGATACAATTTCGAGGATGCTTTGGTATTGTTTGATAAGTTATTAGAAAACCTATCACATCTCGGGTTTAAAGCCATAATAAAACATCATCCAAGAGATGAGAGCTTAGAAAGATGGCGAGACATACAGAGTAAATATGATCATATAGAAGAGTTTAAGGGCAGTCTTTCGGATTTTGATATATCCTTGCGAGTTTGTCTAACGCTTTTTAGCACTGCAGGAATATATGTATTAGCGAAGGGTGTACCTGTAATAGACTTTTCTCCTTATAAGAAATTATCTGAATTTAATGTGACTTTGCCGTTTCACTTTGCGAGTAAAGACACGGAAGTTGTTACCCACGAACTGCCTTCTTTAGGTATTTATAAACAAGAACAAAACCTAGAAGAGATTGTTAATATTGTCTCTGATGGCTTGAAGCTAGCTCATATGTCCGCCTCCCAACAAAAAATATTATATAGTAACTTTCCTTCTCGTGCTAACCAGGTCATTAGTAGCAAGCTCAAAGAGATTCGCAATCGTTAATCTATAAGGTTTTGTAATTATGCTAGAAAATAAAACAATTCTCATCACAGGCGGTACAGGTTCTTTTGGGAACACTTTCGTTCCTATGGTGCTAAAAAAGTACAATCCAAAGAAAGTAATCATCTTTTCGCGTGATGAGATGAAACAGTGGGACATGGCAAAAAAATTCGTTGGTGATGACAGAGTTCGCTTTTTCATTGGTGATGTACGTGACAAAGAGCGACTGTACCGCGCTTTAGACGGTGTTGACTATGTTGTACATGCGGCTGCTACTAAAATTGTTCCTACAGCCGAATACAACCCATTCGAGTGTATCAAAACCAATATCAATGGTGCTATGAACTTGATAGACGCTTGTATTGATAAAGGCATTAAAGGTGTCGTTGCACTGTCTACAGATAAGGCCAGTAGCCCAATAAACCTTTATGGTGCAACTAAATTGGCTTCTGACAAGCTGTTTGTTGCGGCCAACTCATACTCTGGTGAGCATGGTACTAAGTTCTCAGTCGTTCGCTATGGTAATGTTATGGGTTCACGCGGTTCAGTCATTCCATTCTTTATGTCTATCAAGGATAAAGGTATTTTACCAATTACAGATGATCGTATGACCCGCTTTATGATTTCACTAGAAGATGGGGTTAAACTGGTTTGGCACGCATTCGAAGATATGGTAGGTGGCGAGATATATGTCAAAAAAATCCCGTCAATGAAAATGACTGATTTGGCTCGCGTTGTAGCACCAGAGGCAAAACAAGAAGTGATAGGTATTCGTCCAGGCGAAAAGCTACATGAGCAGATGATCAGCGTTGAAGATGCTTATTACACTTATGAATATCCAGAACATTTTAAGATACTACCGACTATTAATAAATGGGCAACTGATCCTGCACGAATCAAAGACGGCAAGCGTGTTCCTGAAGGGTTTGAATATGCGAGTAATAATAATTCTGAATGGATGAGCGATGCTGATCTGCAAGAATGGATTGATATCAACCGCGATAAAATTGGGAGTATTTAAATGATTCCTTATGGCCGTCAAGATATCAGTCAGCAAGATATCGAGGCAGTGATCAATGTCTTAAAGTCAGATTTCTTGACCCAAGGTCCACAAGTTCCAGCATTTGAGCATTCTGTCAAACAAGCTTGTGGTAGTGATTATGGTATAGCGGTCAATAGTGCAACATCTGCTCTACATATTGCTTGCTTGGCATTAGAGCTAGGAGAGGGTGATTTGCTTTGGACAACTCCCAATACTTTTGTGGCTTCAGCGAATTGTGGACTATATTGCGGTGCTGAAGTCGACTTCGTCGATATCGATTCTCAAACTTATAATATGTGTGCAAAAGAGCTTGAAGAAAAGCTAATACGCGCTGAACAGTCTGACAAGCTACCCAAAATAGTAGTCCCTGTACATTTTAGTGGTCAGCCTTGCGATATGGAAACGATCCATAATTTATCGAAAAAGTACGGCTTCAAAATTATCGAAGATGCCTCTCATGCTATCGGTGGTAAATACAAAGGCGAGCCTATTGGGAGTTGTCGCTATAGTGACATTACTATATTTAGCTTCCATCCGGTCAAGATAGTGACGACCGCTGAAGGCGGAATGGCAATGACCAATAGCTCGGAGCTAGCCACAAAGCTAGAGCTACTACGTAGTCATGGCATCACTCGTGACACTAGTTTGATGACTAAGACTGCTGATGGTCCTTGGTACTATGAACAGATTAACTTAGGTCTGAATTATAGAATGACGGATTTACAAGCAGCATTAGGCGTGTCTCAGATGCAGCGATTAGATAGCTTTGTTACCAAGCGTCATGAGTTAGCACGGCGCTATAATGAATTGCTAAGAGATTTGCCAATTACTTTACCTTGGCAGCATGATGATAGCTATTCAGGTCTACATTTATATGTGATTCGCTTGCAATTGGATAAGATCGATAAAACTCACCTTGAGGTTTTTGAAGGAATGCGCGCTGCAGGTATTTTGGTTAACTTGCACTATATTCCTGTCCATATGCAGCCTTATTATCAAGAATTAGGCTTTGAAGTCGGTCAGTTTCCTCAAGCAGAACAGTATTATAAAGAAGCCATTAGTATTCCGATGTTTCCGACAATGACTGATGAGCAGCAAAATGAGGTCGTTACTAAGTTAAAAGAGTTATTGATATGAAAATTGCTGTCATTCCAGCGCGTGGTGGTAGTAAGCGTATACCTCGCAAGAATATCAAAGAGTTTTGCGGTAAGCCGATGATTGCATATTCTATTGAGGCTGCGCTGCAGTCTGGTTGCTTTGATAAAGTCATCGTTTCGACAGATGATACAGAGATTGCTGAAGTGGCTAGACGCTATGGCGCAGAAGTGCCGTTCATCAGACCAGCTGAATTATCTGATGACTATACTGGTACGATTCCTGTCGTACGCCATGTAGTTGAATGGTGTATGCAGCAAGGTGTTGATCCACAGCTGGTATGCTGTTTATATGCTACTGCTCCTTTTGTGACGCCTAAATATCTACAACAAGGTCTTCATCAAATTATCGAACAAGATGCTGATTATGCTTTTACGGTCACTAGCTATGCTTTTCCTATTCAAAGAGCGATAAAAATTTCTCCGCAATTAGGAATTGAGATGTTTGATTTAAATAACTTTAATACTCGCTCACAAGATTTGGAAGAAGCTTGGCATGACGCAGGTCAGTTTTACTGGGGTAAAGCAGAGGCATGGTTATCTGAAAAAATAATCTTCGGCCCTGAGTCTACCCCAGTTATTTTGCCAAGACATCGAGTACAAGATATAGACACCTTTGAAGATTGGGATAGGGCTGAATGGTTATTTAAGGCTATGCAAGTATGAAAGCAGTCTTTCGCTGTGACGCGTCAATACAAATAGGTACTGGGCATGTCATGCGTTGTCTCACCTTAGCTGATGCCTTGAGATCAGAAGGTGTAGAGAGTCATTTTATCTGTAGTGAGCATGCAGGGCATTTGCTTGAGCTTATTGCGCAGCGGGGTTATCAGTCGTACAGATTACCTTATACAGACCAAGTACAAGAATCAGATGAGGATGTTCTGGAACATGCCAGTTGGTTAGGTGTGACGCAAAAAGAGGATGCTAAGAGCTGCGGCGAGATTCTGCAACTATTACAGCCTGATTGGTTAATCGTTGATCACTATGCGCTAGATATATTTTGGGAAAGCGCTATGCGCTCATACTGTCAGAAAATTATGGTGATTGATGACTTAGCAGATCGCTCTCATGATTGTGATATTTTACTTGATCAGAATTATCTGCCTAGCTATCAGACTAGATATGAAAAATTAATATCTGAAACGACAATTAAACTTTTAGGCCCTTCTTACGCTTTATTAAGAGATGAGTTTAAAGAACTTAGAAGATTGAAGCATAATATAAATGATAGAGCGCGACCACAAATTTTAATTAATTTTGGTGGTATAGGAAATTTTAAATTACTATCTAACGTAATAGAAGCAATCAATAATATAGATAGTTTTAATTATTACATAGTAACTGGAAAAATTAAGCCGGCAGAAATATGTGAACTAAGAAAATCGATATCTAACCCAAATATCACGATGATAGATTACACTTCTGAAATGCCTAAATTAATGACAGAGAGCAAATATGCTTTAGGAGCATCTGGTTCTACAGTTTGGGAAAGATTTTGTTTAGGATTAAACTCAGCTTTAGTAAAAATGGCTTCTAATCAATCACCATTATTAAATTATTTAAAGACGAATGACTTAGTAGATGATTTAGGTGATTATAAAAATTTAAGCATGGCTTCTCTTTCACTATTTTTTGCTAACTTAGATCTAGATAATGAAAAATACTTAAAGAGAAAAAAAGAAATAATGAAGTTGATTGATGGTAATGGAACAAATCGTGTAGCTAAAGTGATCATTGAAGGAATCAAAAGTGAAAGGTAATATAAGACCAATTCAACTAACAGATGCAGAGTTGATTTTAGAATGGCGAAATACTGATGCTGTTCGACTCAATATGTATAATCATGAAAAAATAAGTTTAGATTCACATATGACTTGGTTTAAATCTATGTTATCTAACGATAGTTGTAAATATTTTATTTATGAAAGAGATAATATTCCTTTAGGAGTTCTGTCTTTCTCCGATATTGATCCAAAAAATAGGAAAGCATTTTGGGCATTTTATTCAGGTGCTACAAACGTTAGAGGTATTGGTTCTGAAATGGAACAGTTAGCACTTGATTATGCTTTCAACATTTTAAATCTAAATAAATTGTGTTGTGAGGTTTTAGATTTTAATACTAGTGTAATAAACTTCCATCGAAAATTTGGTTTCAAGATTGAAGGTATAAAAAAACAAGACTACTTTAGAGATGAAAAGTTTTATGATATTTATCAGCTAGCAATATTCAAGACTGATTACATTAAAACCAAAAAAGATATTCTAGCGAAAGTTGAAAAAAGATTTAACTGGGAGTTTGTTCTATCAGAAGCTAAGGTTGATGCTTTTGCAGAAATTTCAGGCGACAAAAATTTAGTGCATCTTGATAGAAGTATAGCTGTTGAACAAGGTTTTGAAGATAGGATCGCACATGGAGCTTTGTTAGCAGCAGAGATCTCAAGAGTAGCTGCAATGGAGTATCCATCAAAAAAACCGATATATTTATCGCAAAATTTGCAATTTAAATCGCCTGTGTATCTTGATAAAGCACTGATGGGAAAAGCACAATTGAAGACGCAAATTGGTAGATTTACAATAATAGAATACAATATCTACCAAAACGAAATATTAGTTGCAAGTTGTGAATCGGCTTTTATATTGAATGATAAGGATAATTAGATGAAAGTTAATGGTAGAAAAATCGGCTTAGATTACCCTCCATATATCATTGCAGAGTTATCGGCAAATCATAATGGCTCTATGGAAACCGCATTAAAAATCATTGAGCAAGCTAAGCTTTGTGGGGCAGATGCGGTAAAGCTACAAACTTATAAAGCAGATACAATTACTTTAAACAGTCAGAATGAAGAGTTTATGATTCGTGGTGGTCTATGGGATGGACAGTCATTATACGAGCTATACGAAAAAGCGCATCTACCTTGGGACTGGCATAAACCTTTATTTGACTATGCGCGCGAATTAGATATTACTATCTTTAGCTCACCGTTTGATAATACAGCGGTGGATCTATTAGAGGACTTAAATGCTCCTGCCTATAAGATTGCTTCTTTTGAAGCGGTCGATTTGCCCTTGATCAAATATGTAGCAAGCACGGGCAAGCCTATGATCATATCTACTGGTATGGCTGACGCTGAAGAGATCCAAGAAGCTATCGATGCTGCTAGATCCGGTGGCTGTAAAGAATTGGCTATTCTGCATTGTGTCAGTGGCTATCCTGCGCCTAGCGAGGATTATAATCTACGTACGATTCCTAATATGATGGAGCGTTTTGGTTTAGTCACAGGCTTATCAGATCATACTTTGGATAACACGACCGCTATTGCCTCAGTAGTATTAGGTGCATCGATTATTGAAAAGCACTTTACGCTTGATCGCAATGCTGGTGGTCCTGATGATAGCTTTTCTTTAGAACCTGCAGACTTAACGGCGCTTTGCCGCGATAGTAAAACTGCTTGGGCAGCATTGGGTCAAGTAGATTACGGGCGCAAAGCTAGTGAGCAGGGTAATGTGAAGTTTCGTCGTTCGCTATATTTTGTAAAAGATTTGAAAGCTGGGGATGTTATCACTGAAGATGCTGTACGTAGTGTACGTCCTGGATTTGGATTGGCTCCTAAGTTTTTGGAAAATATTTTGGGGTCTAAAACAATCAAAGCGATAAAAGCCAATACAGCAGTGACGCTTGACTTAATAAAATAGTGCTTTCTAACTAATTAACGGTTGTATTTTTATGGATAGTGCTAAATTAAGTTCTAGAAGCTTGATCATGTGTGTTACCCCTTTACAGATGATAATAGCCGAAAAAATAATAGAACTAAATCCAGATGAAATTTTTGACGTTCTTGTTATAGCTTTAAATAATAATGATAAATATAAATACTATTTTGATAGGCTAAAAAAAACTTGTGTAGCTAGTCTTTATTACATTCCAGACAAGGGTGTAAAGGGTTTTTTTAGTTACACTAGAAAATTAGAAATATGTAAATTAAATGCTAAGTATCAAAATATTTATCTAGCCAGTATAGATTCTAGACATTTTCAATATATTATTTCCAAAAATAAAGCTGCGAATATATATACTTTTGATGATGGTACAGCAAATATAATACCATCTAGTTTGTACTATTCAAATAGTAAGCCTAAATTTTTCAAAAGGGCTATTTGGAGGATTTTAGGTGTAAAATACTATATGGAAGATTTAAAAAAAATCTCCTTATCGCATTATACTATTTACAAAGATATTCCCAATATTATTGAAAATAAAGTATTTTTATCACTTTTTCCTAGAAGTGATGTTAGCAATGACAAAGGTAAGCAAAAGCAAGTAATAAAATTTTATTTAGGACAACCGCTAACTGAGATTTCTGAGATTTTTGATATCTCATATGTAGAAAAAAATATCAATAAGCTAGGAATTGACTATTATTATCCTCATCCCAGAGAAAAGGTCTGCCCAAAAGGAGGATTTAAGTTAGTTGAGAGTCCTTTGATTTTTGAAGATTATATCGTCCAATTCTTGGTAGAAAACCCAGATGTTAATATAGAGGTTTTTAGCTTCATTAGTACAACTTTACTAAATATTATGAATTTAAATAATGTTTATGTTAGTTATATTCATGATACTCAGCTTTTCAACTTACATCAAGAATTTTATAATTTTGCTTATAATTCATTCGGTATAAATCATTTAGATCTAGATAATGAGTTTTTATAATACATGCTTGATACAAGTATACAAGGTTGCTGATTTGAAGATTTTAATATTAGGTGGTAATTTCAATAACACTGGTGGTACTGAGCGAGTAGGTTCTATGCTTGCTAATGGTCTATCTGAAGCAGACTATGAGATAGTATTAGCTAGTATCTCAGGTGGCAACAAACCTTTTTTTCCGTTAAACGAAGAGATTAAAGTTGTTTCATTATTTGATACGACAGGTCGTACTCTCTATCGTACCCATAGTATTATCAAGAGAATAAGAAAGTTACTCAAAGAAGAAGATATTGATACGTTAATAGTCGTAGAGACCATGTCCGTTTTATTCACTTTACCTGCAATTATAGGTTTATCAGTAAAGCATATTTGTTGGGAGCATTTTAATTTTAACAATGATTTAGGAAAGTCCGGTAGACGATTGGCACGGCAACTAGCAGCACGATATTGTGATTCTGTAGTTACTCTGACGGAAAGAGATAAAAGCTATTGGTTACAAGGCACTCACCACAAATCACAAATCACAGCTATAGCCAATCCTTGCCCGTTTCCCATTCAAAAATATACTAAAGAAGAGAATACAAAAATCGTTTTAGCAGTCGGTCGGCTAACATATCAAAAAGGCTTTGATATGTTGCTTGAAGCTTGGGCCAAGGTCAATCTATCTATGCCAGATTGGAAGTTGAAAATAGTTGGAGAAGGTGAAGATAAAGCCAAGTTAATAGATTTTATTGAAAAAAATAAATTAACTAACAGTATAGAGTTGGTTGGCAATACGAATGATGTTAGTCAGTATTACGGACAAGCTGAGATATTTTGCCTGAGTTCTCGCTTTGAAGGATTTGGTATGGTTCTAATTGAAGCTTTAGCTTTTGGCATCCCCATTGTGAGCTTCGATTGTGAAGTTGGCCCAGCAGAGATCTTAGAAGATACAGGATCTATCTTAGTACCGCAGAATGATATTAGCGAGTTTGCACTATCGTTAATCGATTTAATGCAAGATGATGAAAGACGAAAAATGATTAGTATAAAAAGTAAAGAAAAGGCTAAGATTTATCAGCCTGAAAATATAATAGATCAGTGGATTAGTCTGCTTAAGAGTCTGCCTTAATTTATGATTGTAGATATTAAGTAGTCTCTCAAAAGTCTACACGAACAAAGAAGCTTTAAGTAAATTAGGCCAATATTGACAATAATGCAAGTGAATGATCGTTGAATAAGTAGACTAAGGTTGGAAGTATTATATGAATATATTGCACATAATATCGTCTCCGGCATCTGGAGGTGCTGAAGTTTATGTTAAGGACTTAGCGAAATATCTAGCCAACCAAGGTCACAATGTGCATGTGGCTTTTTTAAGTTCAGCGACTGATACAGGGCGAGACATAAAGTATGAAACCAGTTTTTTGGAAGACTTAGAAACATCTGGTGTTCAAACCTATGTTATTGGCAATGAAACACGGAAAAAGCCTTGGCTTGGTGTGCTGAGAGTTAGAGCCTATATAAAGGAAAACAATATAGAGGTTTGTCACACTCATCTTGCCTATGGCATTGTGTTCTCAGCTTTATCGCCAGTTCCTGTTGTTTACACGCACCACAACATTACACAAAGATGGGGAAAAACTACCTATAAAATGTTTAACCTGATAGTAAGTGAGTATGTAGGCATATCTAATATATGTGCAATAGCTCTTAGTAAATATACAGGTAAGAATGTTAATACTATATTTAATGCTGTTTCATTAGATAAGTTTGAAGGATATTCTCGTACAAGAAAGTTAAGTGGTACTGATGTAATTAATATAGCAATGGTCGGGGCTCTACACCCTCAAAAAAACTATTTAAATATGTTTAAAGCTTTGTCTTTATTGAATAAAGAGACGAGAGATCAAATAGCAGTACTAATTGCGGGTGAGGGAGAAAAAAGGTATAAGCATGAGTTATTAAGTTATATTAAAAAATATAAATTACAAAATACTGTTCGTTTTATCGGTATAACTAACAATATTCCTCAGTTTTTGTACGATGCAGATTTGTTTGTAATGAGTTCAGATTGGGAGGGACTTCCTATCGCATTAACCGAAGCTGCGATATCTGGATTGCCCTGTATTGTGACAGATGTGGGAGGCTGCTCAGAAGTGATTGCTCGCAGTAGTAATGGAATTGTTGTAGAGCCTCATGATCCTCAAGCTATCGCTGACACAATTACCAAGGTTATAATAGATAGATCACTCATAGAAAAATTCTCTCGTAATGCTTTAGATAACGCTGAACAGTACTCAATTAAAAAGGCAGCGGACTTGCACATTAGCTTATATAGTTCTTTGATCACATGAAGGTAATTGAAACAAGTGAAAGACAAAAAACTATCAATTCGATATACAACTTGTAGAGTTAATTAAATGTCAGATCTTAGCTGGATCAACGCCTATGGGTTTTTTGGTGTTAGGTTATTCGAATTGCCGAGCCTACTAGTTTGTTTATTATTGATATTTTTACTTGGATATAAATTTCAAATAAAGCAAAAATATCAAATAACATTAATCCTCCATTGTTTTTTACCTTTCGTACTAAACGATGTCTTGTTTGATGCCTCTTACATGCCTGACCAATTTAAGTACTGGCGAGGTGTTAATGCATTAAGAAATGGTGAGTTAAGTTATATCGATGCACTAGTAAATGGTGGAAATGTAGAGCAGGCTAGTGCTTTTTTAGCATTAATTCCATTCCCAGCACCAGTTTCAGTAATAAGTCTAGGATTTTACAATACATTCCTCTACATTATTTTATTTTTTATTTTAGATGTAAAAAAGATATTTACAGATATATCTATATGGTTCTATTTGTTATTCCCAAGTGCTGCTTTATATACAGCGTTAAGCTTGAGAGAGACCCTAATATTTTTCTTTATGGTTTTAACCTTAGTTTATGCTCGCGAATCTAAAATATTTAAAAGTATGCTTTTTATCGCTCCTTTATATTTAATCAAATTCCAAAACTTTTTTATTTTGGGTCCTATCGTCTTATTATATTTCATGTTTAACGTTGCAAGGAAAGGTATGGGAGTGGCAAAAGCAGTTACTATTGCTGTTATTGGTCTAGTAGCTTTGTTGCTATCAGCACCTATCGCTATTCCTCTACTTAACAGCTCTAGAGTATCAATGTTCGTTGAAGATGGCGGTAGAGCAGAAGATATTAGTCTTATTACTGGCGCAGGTGACTTTGTATTTCAGGGTTTGACCTCAGCGCTTTATTTCTTATCTAAACCTTTACCTTGGGAAGCAGCGAGTGCTTTACAGCTCGTTCAGTCAATTGAAAATTTAGCAGTATTGGTAATTTTATTCTTGATCACTCGCGAAGCTTGGCGAAAATTCCCTGATAAACTTACCTTCTGGCTGCTATTTATGGTGTTATCTATGTCTGTATATGGTTTGGTAGTGGCAAACTATGGTACAGCCGTACGTTATCGCTACCCATTTGTAATGATTTACGTGTTGTTTGTCTGCGCAGACTGCAATATTACTAGACTGAGAAGTAATAAAAGAATAAAGAACTATACTCAACCTATATTTAAATCTTCAGAATAAACTTAAATTTTGTGGTCTAAATTTTACTATCTATATCTAATATACTGTGTACCAATTATGAAATTTTTAATATGTGCTAACTATTTACCTCATGTGCTGAACTTTCGCGGTAAGTTATTACAAGATATCGCTGCACTAGGCTATGAGATACATGTAGTAGCACCAGATCTAAAGGCTTATGCTACAGATTACAATATTTTAAGTGAGCTTGGATACAGTCTGCATGAAGTACCTATGCAACGTACTGGTACTAATCCTATTGCGGATACAAAAATGCTCATGGCGATGTATAGTCTATTGCATGAGATACAGCCTGACTTTATGCTCTCATATACTATCAAGCCCGTTATATACGGCACTTTGGCTGCTTGGCTTGCTAAAGTGCCTAATCGTTTCGTATTGATTTCTGGACTGGGTTATACCTTTCAGCAGGTGGAAGAAACGAGTAAACGTACAGTATTTCAAAAACTCGTCCATAGTATGTATCAACAAGCACTAAAAAAATCATCAAAAGTATTCTTTCAGAATACAGATGATCGTGATTTATTTAAAAGTTTAAAGTTGTTAAGTTTTAAAACACCCAGTGTGGTAGTAAATGGGTCAGGTGTGGACGTTACTGATTTTGATGTCTTACCATTTCCTAGAGATACGGCAGGGAGTATCAAACCTTCTTTCTTATTAATTGCTAGATTACTCAAAGATAAAGGTATATTAGAGTATGTAAGGGCAGCTAAAAAGATAAAGGCAGAATATCCTAATGCTGAATTTCATTTGGTAGGCTGGATAGACGAGAACCCTGCAGCCATTAGTCAGACTCAGCTAGATGATTGGATAAAGGACGGTGATATTAACTATTGGGGTAAGCTTGACGATGTTCGTCCGGCAATACAGGAGTGTTCTGTATATGTACTGCCCTCATACCGTGAAGGCACGTCGCGTTCTGTGTTAGAAGCAATGTCGATGGGTAGAGCAATAATTACTACAGATGCGCCAGGGTGTCGTGAAACTGTAGTATCTGGTGAAAATGGTTACCTTGTTCCTGTCCAAGCTGTTGATGAGTTAGTCGATGCCATGAAGCAATTTATAGACAACCCTGGCTTGTGTGAAAGAATGGGACAAGCATCTAGAGGTATTGCTTTGGAAAAGTACGATGTGAAAAAAGTAAATGCACATATGATCTCTGAAATGGGATTGATGTCATTAGGTAATAAATTATAAATGTATGATATTGCAATATATTAACTATTATATATACTCTTGTATTTCCTACCGATTTAAAAGTAATACTTTCCAATTGTTTATCAATAAGAAGTTATTCAAAAGTAAAAACATCAAAGATGAATTGCCACTACAAACGCTAATTAACGTTAATTAAAAATGCTGGGTTTATAAATGCTTAAAAGAATATGTGACATTACAATCGCCACAACTGCTCTAATTACTCTCTCACCTGTGTATACTGTAGTGGCATACAAGGTTAGAAAAAATCTTGGCTCACCGGTCTTATTTCGCCAAACTAGAGCAGGTATTCATGGTGAACCTTTCAAAATCTATAAATTCCGTACTATGACAGATACAACAGATTCTGAAGGTAATGTGTTACCAGATGAAGATAGATTAACTGAATTTGGTAAACAGCTTCGTGCGACCAGTCTCGATGAACTTCCTCAGTTATGGAATGTCATTAAAGGTGATATGAGTATTGTAGGTCCTCGTCCTCAGCTTATGGAGTACCTGCCTTATTATAACGAAGAACAGTTTCGACGACATTTGGCTCGACCAGGTGTGACAGGATACGCACAAGTAAACGGTCGCAATGGTATCAGTTGGGAGAAGAGGTTTAAGCTAGATGTCTGGTATGTCGATAACCAATCTATGTTATTAGATATCAAAATTCTTTTAAAAACCGTCAAGCAGGTTGTTACCCGAGCGGGTATTAGCGCTGAAGGTGAGGCGACAATGAGTAGATTTACAGGCAATATAGTAGAAAACGAAGCAAAAGAGTAAATAAACCATTTGGATAACCTTGGTATAACTGTGGATGGGTAGGTCATTATGTACAAAAAAATAAGCGTTTTACTAGGCTTTGGTATGGTGTCTGTAGTAGCATCTGCTCAAAATCTATATATGAATGACATGAAACTCAAGTCTGAGCTAGACTGGTTAAATGCGCAAGGTGTGACTCATGTTAGTACCAGTACATGGCCGTTGACTGCTAATGAAATTACAAATGCACTTAATACGGCTAAAGTGACGACTGATACTCAACAAAGAATATTGCAGTCTGTACGTATCATGCTTGCTCAAAATCCAAACTCTTTAGTCAAAGCAGAGGCAGAAGCTTACTTACAAACAAACCGCCAGCAGCTGCCACAAACTTTTGCAGATGACAATCTGGCAGGACAACAGATATCAGCTGCGATAGGACTCAGTGAAGAGAACTGGGAGATGAAGCTACAAGCCAACGTAAAAAACGATGAGCTTATCGATGACGATAGTGATGTTAGTTTTGAGGGGTCGTATATTGCTGGTACAGCAGCCAATCAGTGGTTAATAGCAGGTAAAATTCCAGCATGGTGGGGTACAGGGAATGATGGTAGCCTTATTCGAGGGGATGCTAGTATCCCAGTCACAGGTATTACCATGCAGCGTGATACACAAACTGCACCGACTAACCAGTATCTGAACTGGGTTGGCCCTTGGCAGTATCAGCTGTTTGCAGGTCAATTAGATGATTATGAGGCGATACCAGATGCTAAGCTATTTGGTGCTCGCCTCACTGCGAGTCCATGGGAGTGGTTAGAAGTTGGTGCGTCTCGAACCTTTATGTGGGGCGGAGAAGGTCGTCCAGAGAGTTTTAGCTCCTTTGGTGATGCTGTTTTAGGTACTAAAGATAATGAGGCTACTGCAGGTAATACTGACAATGATCCGGCCAATCAGTTGGGTGGTTTTGATGCCAAAATACAGTTAGCACCGCTACTTAATGTACCAGCGAGTGTCTATGGACAATATGTTGGTGAAGATGAAGCGGGTGGTTTACCTGCCAAAAATATGTATTTAGCGGGCGTAGACTATGCTTCTGAAGCTTATGGAAAACCCTATCAGTTATATGCTGAATACGCAGATACTCGTAGTAGTGGAGAAGTAAAAGGTGTGTCTTATGATCATTTTTTATACACCGATGGCTATTACCAACAGGGCTATCCGCTCGGACACTCTTTAGGCGGTGATGCTGAGAGTGTATCAGTAGGTGGTAAGCTATGGCTCGATAGTCGGAACTTTGTCAATACAAAACTGCAATATGCCAAAGTAAACCAAGCGGATGAGGCAGACAATCAAGCCTTTCCAACGACGGATAAATTAACAGCTATTGACGTATCATGGGCACATCAATGGCAACCTCAGACACTAATAACGAGTAGGGTATGGGCGGTAGACTCTGATACTCAGTCAACTGATATTGGTGCAGGTGTGGGTATAGAGTTCCAGACTTATTAGACAAGAATAAGTAAATACCTTAGCGTTTTAGAGAGTAAGAAACGGTCTACTAACATCATAGTAGGCCGTTTTTTATTTGAGCTGTTGCTAGAGCTATGTGTTGGTAAACTGACGCGTATGTTCTATAAGTAATCGTCAATTTGATAGGTCTTTACTTGTATATTGCATAGTAATAGCTAAAGAATTAGTTTTTAGCTGCACTCTAATACATGCTAGGATTTTGCAGCGTACACAGGTACAATATTATTCTTAGTCAAAGGTTGACGAAGCAAAGGACAGGCATGCAAAGTATTTGCGCGCGCTGTCTTTATTTTTTTATATCGTACCCCCTATTGGAGTTACTATGTCTATTGCCCACGAGTCCGCCACCGTTTTAGACGGCAAAGCACTTGCCAAACAAATAGAACAGGATCTACGCACGCGCGTGGATGCGATCAAAGATAAAACGGGGCGCACCCCAAGCTTAGCGACGATATTGGTTGGTGAAGACCCAGCCTCTGCCACTTATGTCCGTATGAAAGGCAACGCTTGCAAGCGTGTTGGTATGGACTCCATACGTGTTGAGATGCCAAGTGCCACGACCACTGAGCAGCTCATGGCAAAGATTGATGAGTTAAATAGCAATCCAGACGTACACGGCATTTTGCTACAGCATCCTGTCCCTGAGCATATTGATGAGCGCGCTTGCTTTGAGCAAATCGACTTGGCAAAAGACGTCGATGGCGTGACTTGTCTTGGTTTTGGTCGTATGGCTATGCAGCAACCTGCCTACGGCTCTTGTACACCGCAAGGCATCATGCATTTGTTAGAGCATCATAATGTCGAATTATCAGGTAAAGAAGCGGTAGTCGTAGGACGTAGTGCTATCTTGGGCAAACCAATGGCGATGATGCTACTCAATGCCAACTGTACGGTGACCATCTGTCATTCAAGAACCCAAGATCTAGCAGCTCATATCAAGCGTGCCGATATCGTAGTTGGTGCTGTGGGTGTGCCTGAGCTGATTAAAGCGGAGTGGATCAAAGCAGGCGCCGTTGTTGTTGATGCAGGCTTCCATCCAACAGATGATGGCGGTGTCGGTGATATTGAAATGAAGGGTATGGAAAGTATTGCCAGTGCTTATACCCCAGTGCCAGGCGGCGTTGGTCCAATGACTATCAATACGCTTATTCGCCAAACGGTCGATGCGGCTGAAAAGTCAGCAGGTCTAAACATCAGCCAAAAGTAGTGACATGAATGCTGATCGCCGACAGTTAAGAGGCTTGAGGCAATATAGACTCAGGCTAAATCAACCACCTTTTAGTTGATAGGACCTAAAAATGTCTAAGAAAAACGTAGGTTTTCATGAGCGACTGCAAGGTATTGGCAGAGAGTTTGTCGATATTTGTCATTACGTCATTTTGTTTTTAATCAGCGTGGTGGTGGTTTGGACGGCAGGCAAGGAGTTTGTTGATATTGTCCAAAAGGGTTCAGCGGACTTAAAAGATATCTTGATGCTGTTTATTTACCTTGAGCTGTTGGCTATGATAGGTATCTATTTTAAAACCCATCGTTTACCCGTTCAGTTTTTGATATTTATTGCCATAACCGCATTGTCACGACATTTAGTTGTCGATGTACAGGCGGTCTCAGATTATTTTCACCTATGGCTGCTGGCGACAATTTCTGTAGCGATCATGCTATTGAGTGGCGCTATTGTCGTGCTGACGTGGACCGCAAAAACCTTTGGTCGCCCAGAGGATAATCTCGACAAACAGTATGCAAATTTAACGGTCAAAGCAATGCTACCTGACGACGCGCAAGCACCAGATAGTCACACAAAGCATCGCCGTGAGTAATGTTTGATACCTATGCACAAAAAAGGCTACCACTGGTAGCCTTTTTTTATATAGGAATGGGCTATCATAGCCATTTTAGTTTTTTGAAGTTGTAGTATAAGAAGCTACACAACGCGATGATGATAACCATGATCACAAGGTAAGCGTACTTCCAATGCAGCTCAGGCATAAAATCAAAATTCATCCCATAGATACCAGCAATAGCGGTCGGCACTGCTAAAATACCTGCCCATGCTGCAAGCTTGCGTACGACTTCATTCTGCCCCATATTGACCATGGCCATATAGGTATTCATAACCACACTTAACATTTCATTGAGACCGTTAATAGCATCTAGTGAGTGCAATAGATGGTCGTTCACATCGCGGAAATATGGCTTGGCCGCTTGAGAGAAACCAGAGACAATTTCGCTCTTTTTGTGATTGATAAAAAAGCTACAGATGTCTTGGACTGGTAGGATAATAGCTCGCATGTGCACCAGCTGCGACTTGAGTTCATAGAGGTTTTTTAGTGTGCCTTTATCAAACTCATAGGTAAAGACGTAGCGCTCTTGCTCACGCAAATACCGACCCAACCGATCAGTGATCGGCATATAGTTATCAACGATAAAATCAAGTATGGCATGCAGCACAAAGATAGGACCCATACGTAGCTTTTCAGGGCGACGATGGCAATGCTCACGGACAGGGGCGTAGGAGTTTGATGGACCATTACGAATAGTAATTAGGTAGTTTTTGCCCATAAATATCGCAGTTGTACCATAACGAATGACATTGTCTTCAAGCTTGGCAGTACGTAGCACCACAAAGACCATGTCGTTATCGTAGTTTTCTACCTTGGCCCGCTGATGATCAGCGAATGCATCTTCAATTGCCAACTCATGGATATCAAAAGCGTCTCTTACTTTGACCATGGTTTGCAGGCTGGGGTCATAGAGACCAAGCCAAATAAACTGACCGTTGTTACTGAGCGCACGGCTCACATCATTAAGTGCCACCTTGTCTATATTCTCGCCTGTTTTGCGAGAGTAAGCGTAACAGTTGACCACTTCATCGGCACTCGATGAATCAATATCTTCATAGCGTTCAGAGTCAGGATCGTAGACCGTCATGGTCTCGATAGTATCTTCTGTTGTCGCATCAATATCGCCATAAATATAGCTGTCATCACCATCTAGATAGAGATGCTTGTCATTCATATTGGCGTAAATGTGGCTCATATTAGAGTCAGGAGCAATATGAGCCGTTTTTTTGATTAATTGGTTATTGTCGTTTTCCATATATCCTCCTGCCACATAATAAAAAACTGCAATAATTTAACATTTAAAGTATAAAGGCCGTGAGCATGACTGCTGTGACTGAGTATGGCTAAGTACTAATGCCTTTTATTCAGCAATCCTTTATAAGGCATAGCTTTTTAGGGTGTCAATATCTACCAATGCCAATAGACTCTCGTGACAGGCTTCTAGTTTGATTTGTGGCGCGATATCAAAGTCTAATGCTTCAACCCAGCGCAGCGCACAAATGCACCAATAATCACCAGGCTTGAGACCTGCAAAGTTATATTCAGGTAACGGGGTGATAAGGTCGTTACCGCGACTGGCTGAAAAGTTCAAAAACTCGCTGGTCATCTTGGCGCAAACCGTATGCTGACCAACGTCGTGATTGCCGGTATGACAAAAGCCGTTGCGGTAATAGCCGGTGATAGGGTCGAAGCAACAGCTGGCAAGGGCAGTGCCTAGTACGTTGGTTTGGTTATTGGCAGGGTTTGGGTGATAATCAGATGACATAAGGCTTCCGAGATAAAAATATGGGTTAGTGTATCATGAGTATGTGTCAAAGACGCTGCTGTAAACGTAAGCAGCACGCGATGGATAACAAAAAATACACGCTATCATCAGCCACATCTTCATCAAATAAATATCGTGTTAAACCCTATTGTAGACGGGTCATAGATGAGACAGCATCTGCTTTACTTATAAGGCGTCATCAGATATCAATTAGATACCGATTGGAGATAATTGTCACTAGGCGAACCTTAAGTGCTATGCTAAACTAAAGCATAAAGTGCCTTGATTATTTGTCGCAATTTTTTAGCGCATAAAGATACTCGTCTTATCATTCAAAATTATACTTATTATTCACCCTTTTGCGGTTACCTGGTTTGTTTATAAATAATTGGGTCAATGATGTTGCGTGTTGAAAAAACACGGCGTCAATATTTGGCAAAACAACCCTCTGAGTACCGCTTCAGTACCGCGTTTTTGGTAAGCGATACGCCAAACAAGGATTTATTGTGTCTGTTAGTTCTGATTCTGCAAAACCTACCCAGCAAAACTCCATAAACGAGACAGCGACTCAGCCTGTAAAAGACAGCGCTGCATCTACCAGTATGCCCTATCTAAGTGGTTTTGCGAGCGATGTTGCCAACAGCTGGCTATTACCTGATGGGGTAGTCGATGTACTGTTCGAAGATGCGCATAAGCAAGAGGTGCTTAGGCATCAATTGATTGAGCAGCTTATCACTCACGGCTATCAGCTTGTGTGTCCACCCATGCTCGAGTTTACTGAATCTTTGCTCAGTGATGCATCAGAAGATCTCAAGCGTCAGACCTTTAAGATCATCGATCAGCTGACCGGACGTCTAATGGGTGTGCGTGCTGATATTACGCCGCAGATCTTACGTATAGATGCGCATCATGGCGGTACGGGTATTGCACGTTATTGTTACGTTGGTGATGTGATCCATACGTTGCCATCAGGACTGTTTGGCTCGCGTACACCGTTACAGTTAGGTGCTGAAATATTTGGTTGTGAATCACTGACAGCAGATATTGAGCTGATTGATGTGTTGTTTACGATGGTAAATAACTTAAATATGAGCGCCGCACTTCATATTGACCTGGGTCATGTAGCGATATTTAAGCGCCTAGCTGAATTGGTTGAGTTACCAGATAACGCGACTGAGCGATTGATGTATTTATATGCCAATAAAAACCTTCCAGAGCTCAAGCGCGTCTGCCGTGAGTTGCCGATGGGCGATGATTTTTATGTGTTGGCACGCTTCGGTCATGATATTGCAAACTTGTTGGCCAAATTGTCAGGCGCAGCGCAACAAGACAGCCAAATCGCAACCGCTGTGGATGAGCTACAACGCCTAAAATCTCATTTAGAAGATCAGTGGCAGTGCCCAGTCAGTATCGATGTGACTGAGCTATCAGGCTATCACTACCATACGGGTATCGTATTTAACGGCTATATCAATAGTGAGACCCAGCCACTAGTACGTGGTGGTCGCTTCGACGGTATGCAGAGCCAAACGCAAACCCTACGCGCCGCCACCGGCTTTAGTATGGATATCAGTCGCTTGCTCGCTCATACACAGCTTGATGCGCCAACTATTGTACTGGTTGATTTTGGATCGCTGGCTGACGCAACTGCAGATGAGACACAAACGCTATCTGTGCAAGTTGAGAGTCTACGCCAGCAAGGTTACCGCGTCACCATGCCATTGAACGCAGATGATCGTCCACATGATGTTACTCATCGACTGGTTATGACGGACAATCAATGGCATCTACAGACTGTTTAGTTGCCAGTTCAATAAATAAAATTTATTAAATACACGTTATTAGAACGCTCAATGGTTCGTTAGATAAAAAGATACAGTAAATAAAGCACAAAGCTATTTTAGCTTTCCAACTGTTATTGCACACACCTCAATACATAAAGGTAAGGATTGATCATGGGTAAGAATGTTGTAGTCTTGGGTAGCCAATGGGGCGATGAAGGTAAGGGTAAAATCGTTGATTTACTTACCGAAAAAGCCTCAGCAGTAGCCCGCTTCCAAGGCGGTCATAATGCTGGTCACACGTTGGTTGTCGATGGCAAAACCACTGTCTTGCATTTGATTCCATCAGGTATCTTGCGTGAAGGCGTTACTTGCTTTATTGGTAATGGCGTGGTGCTCGCACCTGACGCATTACTAAAAGAGATGAAAGAGTTAGAAGACAACAACGTCCCAGTGCGTGAGCGTCTGCGTATCTCTCCAAACTGTCCACTTATCATGCCTTATCACGTGGCACTTGACCAAGCTCGTGAAGCCAAGCGTGGCAGCGGTAAAATTGGTACAACGGGTCGTGGTATCGGTCCTGCATACGAGGACAAAGTAGCACGCCGTGCAATCAAGCTTGCCGATTTGTTCCGTGACGATCTAGAAGAAAAGCTACGCAATCTCATCGAATATCACAACTTTCAATTGACTGAGTACTACAAAGTTGACGCGATTGATTTTGATGAGACACTCAAGCTATGCCAAGAGTGGAAAGAAGAAATCAAAGGTATGGTTACTGATGTCACCGAAGACCTAAATCAATTGCGCCTTGCTGGCAAGAACCTCATGTTTGAAGGTGCTCAAGGTACACTACTTGATATCGATCATGGTACTTATCCGTTTGTGACCAGCTCAAGCGTGACAGCAGGCGGCGTATCAACGGGTACTGGTATCGGTCCATTATACTTAGACTACGTACTTGGTATCACCAAGGCGTATACCACGCGCGTTGGTAGTGGTCCATTCCCAACAGAATTGTTCGATGATGTTGGTGCTCATTTAGCCAAAGTCGGTCATGAATTTGGTGCGACGACTGGTCGTGCGCGTCGTTGTGGTTGGTTTGATGCAGAAGCATTACGCCGTGCCGTGGTGCTGAACTCGATGTCAGGTATCTGCTTAACTAAGCTTGATGTACTAGATGGTCTTGAAGAATTGCTCATCGGCGTGGGTTACAACCTACCTGAGACTGAGTGTGCAGGCGCGCATGATGCTGAATTCTACGAGTCAGTAACGCCTAAGTACGAGACTATGCAGGGCTGGAGCGAGTCAACGGTTGGTGTTACTAACTATGACGACCTACCAGAGAATGCAAAAAAATACATCAAACGTATCGAAGCATTGATCGGTTGCCCAGTTGATATTATCTCAACTGGTCCTGATCGCGAAGAGACTATCGTATTGCGCGATCCGTACGACGCTTAGTTTTTACTACAAACTTGATTAAATAGTTTTTAGTATCAATGAAAAACCCCAATGCTAAGCGTTGGGGTTTTTGCTTATATAATGGCTCATAGTATTGTGAACTCTTGATGCATACTACATTTACTTTTTTGCAAGGTGCGGTCATAAATTAACCCTATCATTTATGGCCTTAATCATTATAATAGGCAGCAATCCTATGTTGGCACTCAGGTATTAGATTTGACTGACTATGAGTTGGTTCATTCAGCTGAGGTCAATATGGCGGCTAAAGATAAAACAAAGCATTAACCCTTTCATTTTTTATCGAATTTATCATTTATTAGGAGCTTTTCATGGCTAACGAACGTACTTTATCTATCATCAAACCTGACGCAGTTGCTGGCAACCACATCGGCGCTATCTACAGCCGTTTCGAACAAGCTGGTCTAAAAATCGTTGCAGCCAAAATGCTACAACTTGATGACGAAAAAGCAGGTGGTTTTTACGCTGAGCATGCTGAGCGTCCATTTTACAATGACCTAAAGTCATTCATGATGTCAGGTCCAGTATTGGTATCAGTACTAGAAGGCGAAAACGCTATCGCTCAGCACCGTGAAATCATGGGCGCTACTAACCCAAAAGAAGCGGCTGAAGGCACTATCCGTGCTGACTTCGCTAGCAGTATCGATGAAAACGCAGTCCATGGTTCAGACTCAGCTGAATCAGCAGCACGTGAAATCAGCTACTTCTTCAGCGATGACGAAGTTTGTGCACGTACGCGTTAATAGCAGCAGTTATTGATATCAGCTACTCTGTAGCATAGTGAGTGTTAATAATTGGTTTTGCAAGACGGCTTATATCTTATGGGTATAGGCCGTTTTAGCTATTTGCTGATGGGCAACTTAGATTATAATAAAGCAATCTAGATTGAAATTATCTGAAGAGTCTCTCATTATAAGTCCTATTTATTCTTACCAAAATCGTCATAAAGTCTTGCAATTTAGGATAGTGATATAAAGACTCACATATCGTCGGTTGATTTCCCTGTCAGATTGCTAAACACTCAAACTATGAAAACACTTAAATTACGCATTAAAAACAAGCACGTCAATCAGCTCAATAAACTGGCTGAGGCGGTTAATTTTGTGTGGAACTATGTAAATGATTTGAGTTTTAAGCACGTGCAACGTACTGGGCGTTTCTTTTCAGCTTACGATATTGCACCGTACACCAAAGGTGCAGGCGAATTTTTAGGTCTGCACAGCCAAACGCTTCAAGCAATCACTGAAACTCATGCTAAAAGCCGAAAACAATTTAAAAGAGCCAAATTAAACTGGCGTACCAATAATCCGAAAGCCAAACGTAGGTCGCTTGGCTGGATCCCTTTTAAGAAATCTGCAATCAGGTATTTGGGTATCAAGAAGGCTGGAAAGAAAAGTCTTAAATCTATAATTCAATTTAGCCTTGCAAAAGGCCAAAAAATTACTATCGACGTCTGGGATAGCTATAACTTATCTTTGTATAACATTAACACCTGTGAGCTCGTACAAGACAGCCGTGGACTATGGTATGCGTGCGTGACTGTTAAAGAGCACTCAAACTTGAAGTGTGGTACTGGTAAGGTTGGTATCGACTTAGGATGTAAAAAAGCGGCAACTACCAGTGATGGCGATACTCTAGCTACCAAGCTAACTTATGAATATGCAGCTAAATTAGGCATTGCTCAACGAGCCAATAATAAAAGGCGTGTCAAAGCGATTCATGCCAAGATAAAAAATACCCGGCAACATCTAATCCATGTTTTCACCAGCAAACTGGTTAAAAACAACAATATAATTATTATTGGTAAACTTCAATCGAGATCATTCATCTCAAGCAAGCTAGCAAAATCTGTTTATGATGCTAGTTGGTTCGAAGTGAAGCGGCAACTGGATTATAAATGCAAGCATGCAGGTTGCCGTTACTTAGAAGTGAATGAAAATTACACAACCCAAACCTGTTCGTGTTGCGGTTCACGCCAAAACAGTCCGAAAGGTAGAAAAGGCTTAGGAATAAGAGAATGGTCTTGTGCTCAGTGTGGCACAACGCATGATAGAGATGTCAATGCGGCAAAGAATATTCTTGCGGTCGGGCTTGACCGTCTAGCAGTAGGAATCTCTTCATTTTAGAGAGGAAGTCAACAATCCCTTATCAGCATCCTCTAATCAGTATCAACGCGTTGTATTGGCATTGGTTGCTCATGAGATAAACGCTACGCTCATAACGGATTGCTCATGCATTCAAGCCATACGTGTGTACGGCAACGCTCATATCAATAATTGCATCGCTTATTAGACTGATGCAAAAAGGTTACCTATTATGTCAACTGTTCAAGCACCAACCCAGCATATACCTGCCAAGCTTACTGATAGCATCAAATTAGTAGACGAGGCCCATGCCAAAACCAATCTACTCGGCATGACCCAAGCGCAGCTGGCTGATTACTTCAAAAGTATCGGCGAAAAACCTTTTCGTGCTACTCAGGTTGTTAAATGGATATATCAGCATGGGGTTACCGACTTCGAGCAAATGACCAATTTGAGTAAATCGTTGCGCGATAAATTATCGCTCAATGCTTGTGTGGTGCCGCCCAAAGTGATTCATCGTCAATACAGCGATGACGGTACACGTAAGTGGGTGTTTGAAGTGACGGGCGGCTCATTGGTTGAGACGGTATTGATTCCAGCAGATGACAGCAAGCTAAATGGCCGTAAGACGCTATGTGTGTCTTCACAAGTCGGCTGCGCGCTTGACTGTAGTTTTTGTAGTACGGGTAAACAGGGATTTGAGCGCGATTTGAGTGCCGCTGAGATTATTGGACAGCTATGGGTTGCCAATGCCTCATATATGACTGACGAAAACGAAAGCTTAGAAAATGTCGATCACAGTCTATGGGAAAACAACGTCACCAACGTCGTCATGATGGGTATGGGTGAGCCGCTATTAAACTATAAGCCAGTGGTTGGCTCAATGGAATTGATGCTCAGCGATCATGCTTATGGGTTATCAAAGCGCCGTGTGACTTTATCAACATCAGGTGTCGTTCCCAAAATGTATCAACTTGCCCAAGACATCGATGTGGCATTAGCAATCTCATTGCATGCGCCAAACGATGAGTTGCGTAATGAGCTGGTACCAATCAATAAAAAGTACCCGCTAGATGAGCTGATTGCCGCGGCAAAAAACTACGTCTATGATGTTAATCCACGTCACAAAAAGCACGTCACCATTGAGTATGTGATGCTTGACGGGGTCAATGACAGCAATGAACATGCGCATCAGTTGGTCGCACTATTAGACGGTCTACCAAGTAAGATCAATCTTATCCCGTTCAATCCGTTCCCACACGCGCCATATGATAAGTCGAGCAACAACCGTATTCATGCGTTTAGTAATATACTTAGCGAAGCTGGATTTGTCTGTACTATTCGCCAAACGCGCGGCGATGATATCGACGCGGCTTGTGGTCAGTTGGTTGGACAAGTGGCTGATCGTACCAGACGTTCGGCTGCATGGCAGCAAAGCATCAAGGATCGTGAAAACGTATAGTTGATTCTAAACCAGCACAGTTAATCCATAGTGCAATTAATAACAACTAAATTGTACTATGGATGCTAAATATATTAAAAAATCGAAAGAAAGCTCTAACCGATATTGGGGTAGAGGTGAGTTTCGCATAGTAGTTATTATATTCTTATACAAATTGGCTACTGAAACTAGGGTTAATAATCTTTAGTATTAAGTATTAAGTATTAAGTATTAAGTATTAAGTATTAAGTATTAAGTATTAAGTGCTAGTATGATATACATATTATCAAACACACACTCATTAATAAATAAAGCATTTATGAAAATCAACAAAGCGTATAAATTTAGGCTTGAGCCTAATGCAGAGCAGAAGATTATTTTAAATAATCTTGTCGGCTCTGCACGTTTTGTTTGGAATCAAATGCTAGCGATCTCATTTGAGATGTTTGCTAAAGATGAGTTTATTAATGCTACCAACCTTGTTAATAAAATTATAGATCTAAAGAATAACCCTGATTTCGAGTTCTTAAAAAGCAGCTCAAACGCGGTGTCTTTACAACAAAAAGTACGTGATCTGGCATCGGCTTGGTCGCGTTTCTTTGATCCTAAAGCACATGCCAGATTAAAAGAAAATAAAAAGAAACCAAGAAAACCCAAGTTTTTTAAACTGGTGGATGGCACAGAGATTCAACGGCGACCATTGATGCCACAATTTAAGCGCAAATCCGCTGGCTGCGACTCAATTCGCTTGGTTCAGTTTGACAAATACTGCCGTGTTGAGGGCAATCGAGTAAAACTGCCTAATGGTGTGGGCATAGTGACGTTTAGGAAATCGCAAGACATTATTGGCACGATTAAAAACGTCACCATCAGCAAGAAGTCAGGGCACTGGTACGTGTCGTTTGGCACAGAGCGCAAATTGACTGAGAACCCTCGTCACCCCTCTAAAAGCGCCATTGGCTTGGATATGGGTATTAGTAAACTACTGACCACCTCAAACGGTGAGTACGTCAAACCTAAGAACAGCTTTAAAGCCAATCAACTCAAACTGGCCAAATTGCAACGAGGACTGGCAAAGAAAGTAAAATTCAGTGAAAACTGGAAAAAGCAAAACCGCAAGATTCAAAAGCTACACAGCCACATTGCTAATATTCGCCATGACTACTTGCATAAAATCACCACCCGCATCAGCAAAAACCACGCCATGATTGCTTGTGAGGACTTGAAGGTCGCTAATATGTCGAAATCAGCCAGCGGTACGACGGAAAGCAAAGGTCGCAATGTCAAAGCCAAGTCAGGATTGAACAGATCTATTTTAGATCAAGGTTGGAGCATGATGGTCAATATGCTTGAGTACAAGCAGCAATGGCGCGGTGGTTTACTTGTCAAAGTAAACCCACGATACACTAGCCAAACCTGCTCTGAATGCCAGCATATCGCTAAAAAGAACAGACAAACTCAGTCAAAATTTGAGTGCGTCAAATGCATGTATGTTGCGAATGCAGATTTTAATGCGGCTCGTAACATATTAGCGGCAGGACATGCCGTGTTGTCTGCGGAGGGAGGATGCGGTAAAGGTCGCCCGTTGAAACAGAAAACAAGTGACGGTCGTGAGAAAGTCGCCTAAGAGCGTTTGCTTTTAGAATCCCTTACTTGAGCTTCGCGAAAGTGATGGGAGTATGTCAATAAACTGATGCCTCGAAGATCGAACGCATTGAATCACAGTTTTATGATGGCGGCTATGATGACTTCTAAAAATTCTTGTCAGTTTGAACCTAACAAACCATTTTTTAAACGTTATAAGCAGATAGGTGCAATGACGACTCACATCAATGCGCCGAAACAAATGTTGTTTGTGGCTGTGCTCGCAGGATCATTATTAAGTGGTTGTCAGAGCATGTCAAGTAATGATCTGACAGGTGGTACAGTCTATCAAACCTCTACGGGCGTAAGCGGTGATCGCAATTCAGACCAGCAAGAAGTTGCACGTGTGCGCACCTCACTGGCGGCACAATATATCCGCAAAAATGAGCTGGATGCGGCGCAGCGTCAGCTCGAAAAAGCCTTTGCTGCCGATAGCCGTTACGCGCCAGCCTATGATATGATGGGCGTTTTGTTGCAACAAGAAGGCAGCCGCATCAATCTTGTAAAAGCCGATCAGTACTTCAAAAAAGCAATCGCGCTAGACAGAGATTTTGTGCAAGCACACAATAATTATGGTGTTTACTTGTCACAGGCGAAGCGCTATCGCGAGGCGGCAGAGCAGTTCGAGATTGCAGGCGCATCATTAGGCTATGAAGGTCGTATCGGTGCATTAGAAAATCTAGGGCGCACATACCTTCAGCTGGGTGATAACAGCGCTGCTGCTAAAGCGTTCCTGCGAGCGCTTGATGGTAACCGCAATAGCATCATCGCCCATATTGAATTGGTTGATTTATTGCTTGAACAACAGCGCGTACCTCAGGCTCAAAGGTTATATGATGAGACATTGATCTTGGTGCAAGGGCAGGGCGTCAGCCCCCGCTTGCTCCTACAAGGTATCAAACTTGCGGCAGCACAAAAAAACACGACAACGCGCCAGCAATTGGCCCAGCAGCTTTTATCTGCTTATCCACTGAGCGATGAAGCGAAACAACTTAAGACTTGGCTTAACAATCCAGAGGCACCATGGAAATGACCACCCCATCATCGAACACTCAATCTAACGCTCAGGGATCATTTGGTGCCATGTTGCAGCAAGCCCGAAAAACTAAGCAAGTCAGTTTAGATGAGGCGGCCGCCGAGTTATTTATCTTAAAACGCCATCTAGAGGCATTAGAGAGCGAAAACTTCTCTGAATTACCACAAGCTGCATTTGCTCGTGGCTTTGCCATCAACTATGCCAAATACTTGGGTATAGATCCAGCCAAAATTGCAAGTAGCTTCGATGCTGCTTATCCTAATGAGCTTAAAGCCAAGTCAGTAAATAACACGGATACGCCACTGCGACCAATGGGAACATTGCAGCGTGATACGCATAGTCGTATCCGTTTCAATCCACTATTGATCATCGGTGTGATTGGACTCATTATTTTGGCGATATTTTTATTCCGTATGGTGAGTAATGCGAGTAAAGAAAATAACCAAGAGCCTGTCGCTGCTGTGGAAGATGTATCAGCCATAGAGCAAGCGCAGGGGGCCGCGATTAACATTGATAATGATGCCAGTAGCGTTGGCGCTTCTGGCTCTGCGCTGAATCTGGGTGATGCCAATGCTAGTACGGCTTTTCTGAATGTTAAGTTGAGCGATGATGCCGTAGTTAGTATCACTGATGCCTCTGGCAATAATCTGATTAGCGGCGCCCAGACAGCTGGCGACTATGATCTATCAGGTATGCCACCATTCGATGTGCAAATCGATAATATCGATAATGTCAGCTTGATGCTCAATCAAGAAACGGTCGCTTTAGAGACTTATGCAACTGATAAGCAAGCGACTTTTGAGTTAACGCCTTAATTATTGATGAAAGGTTTGATTGCCTGTTTTCGCTAAAGTGGTCACATGTGCAAGCTCGTTTATATATACAAGCCAGTGGCTTTTTTATTTTTGATTCAAGGATTTATGTATGTCAATGCCATCGCCTATCAACCGTCGTTTGACCAAAAAAATCTATGTGGGTGATGTTGCAATTGGTGGTGATGCGCCAATCAGTGTGCAGAGCATGACCAATACTGACACCTGTGATGTGGCCGCAACGGTTGCCCAAATCGAGCGCTGTGTTGAAGCTGGTGCTGATCTAATGCGGGTGTCAACGCCAACGATGGATACCGTAAAAGCCTTTGGCGAGATTCGTAAACTTGTAAGCGTGCCTCTCATTGCAGACGTACATTTCGATCATAAAATCGCCCTAGCAGTTGCTGAAGCAGGCGCTGATTGCTTACGTATCAACCCTGGTAACATCGGTAGCGATGCCAAGGTGCGTGAAGTGGTTGCTTGTGCCAAACATCATAATATTCCTATCCGTATCGGCGTCAATGCAGGCTCTTTAGAGAAAGACATTCAGCGTAAATATACTGAGCCAACTGGGGAGGCGATGCTTGAGTCAGCGATGCGCCATATCGATATCTTAGAGCGCCTTAACTTTGATCAGTACAAAGTATCTGTCAAAGCCAGTAATGTGTTTTTGACATTGGATGCTTATCGTCTGATATCAGCACAAATTGATAATCCACTTCATCTTGGGGTAACCGAAGCGGGGGTATATCGTACTGGTGCGGTGAAGTCTGCAATTGCCCTTGGTGGTCTCTTACTAGACGGTATTGGTGATACTATTCGCATCTCTTTAGCTGCCGAGCCTGAAGAAGAGATTAAGATTGGTTTTGATATCTTAAAATCGCTGAATATCCGTTCAAATGGTGTCAACTTTATCGCTTGCCCAAGTTGCTCGCGTCAAGAGTTTGATGTGATTAGAGTGATGACAGCGTTAGAGTCGCGTTTAGAAGATATCCGTGAACCGATGGATTTATCTGTCATTGGTTGCAAGGTAAACGGTCCAGGAGAAGCCAAAGAGGCAGATATCGGTATCGTTGGCGCCGCACCAAGATCGCTAGTATATCGTATGGGCGAAAAAAGCCATCTTATTGATACCGACAATTTGGTCGATGAAATAGAGAGCATGGTTCGTGCTCACGCAGAAGACTTGGCAAAAAAGCGCGAAAACGAAATCATTCGCGTAAGATAGGCCAGTGTGTTGATACATGTGTCACACTGATACACAACGTCAAGCAGTTAATTTAAAATACGATGAACATTTAGATAGATAACAACAATAGATATACCTGTTAAATTTTTAAGGATACGACCGTACCATGATCAAAGCTATTAAAGGGTTCAATGATATTTTGCCTGATCAATCAGCAAAATGGCTACATCTAGAAGCAATATTGGCTGATGTACTTGGTAGGTATGGTTACGAGCATATCCGCCTGCCTATCGTTGAGCAGACTGATCTGTTTGCACGTGCCATTGGCGGCGCTACTGATATCGTCGAAAAAGAGATGTATAGCTTTACGGATAAGTCTGAGCCGCCCACGCCTTTGACGCTACGTCCTGAAGGTACGGCAGGCGCAGTACGCGCTGTCATCGAGCATAATCTGCTGCGCGGTGATACTCCTAAGCTTTGGTACATCGGTCCAATGTTTCGCTATGAGCGTCCGCAAAAAGGCCGCTATCGTCAGTTTCATCAGTTGGGTGTCGAGAGCTTTGGTAGTGCGTTACCAGATGCTGACGCTGAACTGATTGCGATGACTCATCTAATGTGGCAAGAGTTGGGCCTAAAAGATGAGATGCATTTGCAGCTTAATAGCTTAGGTGAGAGTGATGAGCGTTATGCTTATCGCGAAGCATTGGTCGCTTATTTAACTGACAAAAAAGATCAGTTGGATGAAGACAGTCAGCGCCGTTTGACGACCAACCCGCTACGTATCCTAGATAGTAAAGAGGCGAGTACACAAGCACTGTTGGCAGACGCGCCAAAGCTGGCAGAATTCTTGGGTACAGAGAGTAAAGCGCACTTTGAGCAAGTTCAATCATACTTAACAACACTTGGCATCAATTTTGAAATTAACCCGCATCTGGTACGCGGGCTTGATTACTATAATAAAACGGTCTTTGAGTGGGTAACGGACAAGTTAGGTAGCCAAGCGACAGTTTGTGCTGGTGGTCGTTATGACGGTCTGATCGGACAGTTAAAGTCTACAGGCACTGATGGTAGCAAGCCGGCAAAATCTGAACCAGGCGTTGGTTTTGCGATGGGGCTTGAGCGCTTGTTATTACTTATGGAAGCGGTTGCACCAATTGCTGATGTACCTGCTTGTGATGTGTTCGTTGTCGCTCACCCAGAGGTTTATGGTGCTGGTGTTGATTATGCACAACGTTTACGCTACAGTCGCCCAGATGTACGTGTAAAAATGGCAAGTGCCACAAGCTTAAAAGCACAAATGAAAAAAGCAGATAAGTCAGGTGCTGCACTGACGGTTATTATTGCCCAACAAGAGCTAGATGATAATACAATCAGTGTTAAAGACATGCAAACAGGTGAACAACAAACGGTCGTACAAGACTGGTTATCGAGCGAAGACAACTTTTCTCGTAGCTAATCATCTTGTTATACCGTCGTTTTGACTTTGGTATCAGTAAATTAATGTACATTTTATCAGGTAAATATATATGGCTCTGACCCCCAACTCGCCGAATGCAGACAACTCCATGCAAGCACTAAAGCAGTATGGCAGTTATATCGTCACTGCGATTTTGTTGGCGCTGGCCGCTTATTTTGGCTGGACATACTGGCAGAATAACCATGCGCGCGTAGATACGGTCGCCGCCGATCAATACGCAGATATCCAGCGATTGAATGAAGAGGTCAGCATCGCATCGCAGAACCCAGATCTAGAAGCACAAGCGCAAGAAGCTCTGGCACAGAGCCGTACACAATTAGACGAGAATATTGATGCATTAGTAAGCACCCATGGCGACTCAGTTTATGCGTGGCAAGCACTGATGATTAAGGCTCGCCAGCAAGTAGATAGCGATGACTTCACTGCAGCAGCTGAGACGCTCAAGCAAGCACTCGCAATTGACTTGGGGGATGCGGGGTTAGAGACGATTACTCGTCTGCGTTATGCCAAGACATTACTGGCTACTGGGGACGCAGATGCAGCTTTATCAGAAGCCAATAACGATATGCCAAGCTCGTTTGAAGCCAGTCAGCAAGAATTACTAGGTGATATTTATTTGGTTCAAGACAACAAAGACTCAGCGATTAAGTCTTACAATAATGCTTGGGAGCTGTTACGTAGCCGTCAAGAAACGCGTGCAGTATTGGCATTAAAAATGGAAAGTCTAGGTATCACGCCTGAGCCTATCGCAGAGCAAGCGAGTCTTGTTCAAGAGTCAACGAACCCTGAACAGCCATTAGTAATTGATAGCTCAGAAAGTGCGGCCGTTGAGACGATACAGTAAGTAGGATCGTATTGAACGATAACACTTACTGTAGTCGTTTAAATAATAGTTAGTAGTCGATCAAAAACTTGTAAATAAGATTACTAATGTGCGGTTAGCCAATGTACTAATTAATAATAATTCATCTGTAGTGAGAACGTATAATGACCCAATCTATTCGCGCAAGCAAAATGTTAAGTACCAGGTTCAGTACTAAGACTGTCAAAAAGACAGTCATGCATGTAGCAGTACTTGCTGTGATGAGCACTGCAGTGATAGGGTGTACTCGCGGTATCAAGCCCGTGGTTAATGACCCAGTAAAATTAGTACAAATTGCGCAGCCAATCAGCGTGCTACAGCCAGTATTTAGCACTGACGTGGGCAATAAAAAAGCCAGCAAAAAAGACCCATTAGATTTGCAGGTTGGTTATGCCAATGGGCAAGTCGTTACTGCCTCACGCGGTGGCGACTTAATAGGCTTTAATCAAGCAGGTGAGCGCTTGTGGTCAATCAATGTCGGTGATCAAATCACAGGTGGCGTTGCTTTAGATGCACTCAGTCAAACTGCTGTTATCAGTACTCGCAGTGGTCAAATCATGGCATTTGATAGTGCTACGGGTGCCAAGCGCTGGCAGCAACAGTTATCAGGGTCGGTCTTGTCTCCTGCATTGATCAGTAATAATCGTGTGGTGCTATCAGCAAATGATGGTTTCTTGCATGGCTTATCACTACAGACGGGTCAATCAGTATGGCAGTTTGCGACCCAAGTACCAGCCATTAGCGTTCGCGGTAGTGCAGCACCGACGTTATTAGATAATGAAACATCATTGTTGTCTACTGCTGATGGTCGTCTGCATGCGATTACCGTTGATAATGGCTTACCGCAGTGGTCAAGACGTGTCGGTATCGGTTCTGGCAGTAGTGAAGTTGAGCGCATGAGCGATGTCGATGGCACGCCAATTGTAGATAAGCAGCAGATGTTTGCCATCAGTTATAGCGGACAGCTACTAGGTATTGATTTGGCTTCACGTCAAGTAATGTTCGTCAACGAGCTTGCAAGTCTCAAGTCGCTTGCCGTAAATGCTCAGCAAGTTATTGCGACTGGCTTGGATGGCAATGTGGTCGCTTATGATCGCAATAGTGGCGAGACGTTATGGGAAAGTAAAGCGCTAGCGTATCGTGATCTCACTAACCCTGTGATGATTGGTAATTATATTGCAGTTGGTGATTTCGATGGTGTGGTGCATTTATTTGATCCTGCGACTGGCAATATCGTTAGTCGCGTGGAGACAAAAGGCGCACTGACCAACCTGCAAGTACAGGGCAGCCGCCTCATGACCCAAAGTACATCAGGACAAGTGGCTATTTGGCAGCTGGTGCGTTAGTCAGCTAACTAAGTGCTTATTGTTTTAGAACACAAACGCTGCTTGGTCAGCGTTTAGTGCTTTGTGTAAATCGCTTGTTTATAGACAGGCTTTCGCGTACTCTATGCGACCGATGCGCTAGCCATGTATACTGTATATCGTTTAGCCATTCCAGATATTTTTTAAAACTACGATTATTTTTGATTGTAAGATAGCTATCTACTATTCTTTCTATTGTTTTATTATTCATTTTAATTTGCGGTTAAGTACAGCCTATTCGCTGCTATTGTTATGTTGCTGGTTATAAGAACAGCTGTACTGTCCGTCATTGTGCCTTTCACTGAGAGTAACCCATGAGTATCAAGCCTGTGGTCGCCTTAATTGGTCGTCCAAACGTCGGTAAATCCACCTTATTTAATCAGTTCACAAAGAGTCGGCAGGCATTGGTCGCTGATTTGTCAGGATTGACTCGTGACCGTCAATACGGTGACGCGACCTATGAAGACAAATCTTTCATCGTTGTGGATACTGGTGGTATTGGTGAAGCGGACGATGGTAGCGGTAATATTGACGACTATATGTCTGAGCAGTCGCATACTGCGATTCATGAAGCAGATATTATTGTATTCGTTGTTGATGCCCGTGCTGGTATGATTGGCGCTGATGCCGAAATTGGCAAGTTTTTGCACACGTTAGGCAAGCCTGTTTATGTCGTTGCCAACAAAGTTGATGGTGTTCATGACGCCGCGCCTGCCGAATTCTATGCATTAGGGTTGGGTGAGCCTTACCCGATGGCCGCCAGTCATGGTCGCGGTGTGGGTAACTTACTCGAAATCTTAACGGCTGATATGCCTGAGCAAGAAAACATTGTAGAGCCAAGAGGCTTAAAGCTTGCGATTATCGGTCGTCCAAACGTCGGTAAATCAACCCTAGTGAACCGTTTGCTGGGTGAAGACCGAGTAGTGGTGTACGATATGCCAGGTACCACACGTGACAGTATTTACATCCCTTATCAGCGCGAAGGCAGAGACTACGTATTGATTGATACTGCTGGTGTGCGTCGCCGCGGTAAAATTGATGAAAAAGTAGAGAAGTTCTCCGTCATCAAGACGTTGCAAGCAATCGAAGACTCTAACGTGACTGTGATTGTGATTGATGCGCACGAAGGTATCGTTGACCAAGACTTACACATGATTGGTTATGCCTTGGATGCCGGTCGCGCTTTGGTAGTAGCGATCAATAAATGGGACGGCCTGACGCCAGATCAAAGAGATTATATCAAGCTTGAGATGGATCGTCGTTTTAACTTTATTCCCTACGTAAAAGTGCATTTAATATCAGCGCTTCATGGTACTGGCGTTGGCAATCTATACCCCTCTATTTTGCGTGCGTATAAATCTTCAATGTTTGAAGTGTCAACCAATCGCTTGACGCAAATCTTACAAGATGCGGTTACGGCCAATCCGCCACCAACTGTTGCTGGTCGTCGTATCAAGTTGCGCTATGCACACATTGGTGGTCACAATCCACCAGTTATCGTGATCCATGGTAACCAGACAAGTGCGCTTCCTAAGAGCTATCAGCGTTATTTAGAGAACCAGTTCCGTCAGGTGTTCAAACTTGAAGGCACACCGCTCAATGTTATTTTCAAGCAAAATGACAACCCATATGCTAATAAAAGCGATACGCCAACCAAGGCAAAAACCCAGCAGTTGCGCCAACGTGAGCGTAATCGTGCAAAGAAATTCACCACAAAAGACAAAAAGTCTCGTTAGTAACTTTTTATCTAACCCTTCTGTTTGATTCATTGCGTTGTCTAACAGTTACTCATTTTACCGTGTCACTATACACGGTAAAATGAGTATCAAGCATTATTTAGCAATGGTGCTGCATCCGTCCGGTCAACGCAGTCATAAATTACCTCAATCTTTCGCTTATAACATCTCCCAAATACCTGTACTATAAGTAAAAGTTTTCTTTACTCAGTAGAGTGATATGAACAACCGTTCGTCTCAAACCATTTCTATGCTTATCTGGCGCTCTGTTGGGCAGGCCGTAACTTTGGCCGTGCTAGCAGGATTTGTGCTGCCTTTTAGTTATGGGTTGGTGCATCATTACCAAGAAAAGCAGCAGCATATCCAGCAGTTGGCTTCGCTATTGACGACTAGTGCATCGACAGCAGATGGTGCAGATATTGTGGCTGATCAAGTCAATGTTTTGCTAGAAAACGAACCTACGATTCAAAGTATTGTCTTCTATTCAACCTCTAAACCGATCAGCGATGTGAACCAGTCCCTTGATGACTGGCGAAATGCTTTATTTGCCGATACTGTCAGCTTTAATTATCCAGTCGTGAGTAAGTATGAAGATGATAATGAGGCAGGTGCTGATAATGCAGCATCTGACCGACAAATAGCCAGCACTTTGTCAGAAAGTATGGCGAACGCGCCAAGTACCAATCAGTTGACTGATGACTCTGCCAAAAACAGTGCGCTGATTGGCTATATCAACATTACAATGGACGTAAAGTTGCTACGGCTGCACTGGTTCCAAAGTGTCTTATGGTTATGGCTCACAACCGTCGTACTGATTGTTATATTTGCTTTATATATCTTTAGAAAGCTTAACTGGCCTGTCAAAGATATCGAAGCATTGACAGATATCTGCCAAACCATCACAAAAAACTCGGAGTTAGAGCAGCTACCGATCATCCCGCAGCGCTTCAATTTCCAAGAGCTTACGCAAATAAAAAAAGCATTAGTCATACTATTTGGTCGACTACAAGAGGCCAAAATAGGGTATGAGACATTAGCGGCTTTTGAGCAGCAGCTACATAACAAGGATGTCTCGCTTGATGTACAGCTGCATAATTTTCAGAGCATGATCACCCATGAGCTAAAAACATCGCTCAATGCGATTGTGGGTGGCCTGCAGTTGTTGGATTATGAGAGTCTAACCAGAGAGCAGAAAGATGCTGTTGAAATTATCAGTGATGGTAGTGATAAATTGGTCTTATCGCTCGACCATATTATTCAGCTCAATCAGATACAAAAGGGTCAAATAAGGATTCATACCAACGAATTTAATCCGCTACAATTAATCTCTGATCTATTAGTGAAATTTGAGCCTATTGCCAGTCAAAAAGGCTTAGAGCTTATTAGCAATATCCATCACATAGACTATAGCTTGCATGGGGATTCGGCCAAAATTCAACAGATACTATCGATCCTGCTCAATAACGCTATCAAGTTTACCCCTACCGGACAGGTGATTATATCGTCGCAATTGACTCATTTTGATAAGAGTAATCGCTGGAAAATCAGCGTAAAAGATACCGGTATCGGTATCGATAGCGATCATATTGAAGATATCTTCAATCCGTTTTTTCAGGTGGACTCATCACAAACACGTCAATATGAAGGCTCAGGTATAGGTTTGCCTGTTGTGAAGCAAATGGCGCAGCTTATGGGCGCTACAATTGAAGTTGATAGTACGTTGGGCTCAGGCACTGAGTTTACGCTTACTGTAGCAATGCCAAACCAGCAGCAGTCCCGTCAGCAGCGGCTCTTAAATGGGCTAACGATTATTTATTATTATGATCAAGAGACGGGTGCGTTATTCAATGAGCTAGAGTATCTGGGCGCTAGGGTGATCTGTCACCAGGACGTACAGCAAGTCATGAATGAGATAAGGGCACAGAAGGTCGATATGGTGATGTTCGCTGAGGACGTGCTCGCGGATAAAGCTGAGCTATTAGCAAAACTTATTCGCCAACATGAAAACGAAGAAAGCGTGCAACGTGCGTTATTGATATATTGGTATCCCCAACATCAAGCGCGTTATGTCGATAATTTCGAGTATGGTTTAAAAGCAGCTGGCATTGACTACTGCCACAGTTCCAATTATACAGACAAGGCATTGAGCGATTTGTTAAAGCGCTGGTTGGTATGGACGTAATGCGACAGCTCAATACATGATTGGTGATTGGCTCTGTCAAATTCGTATGGTGTGCTCGGTAGTACGCTAGATATGATTGACCAGCAATAATACTCTTATAGAGTTTCCTACCGCTACTATGTTTGCTAGCGATTAAGCAAACGTTTTCTAGTACAAAAAAAGACGCCCAATGTTGAGGCGTCTTTTTGTTAACGGGTCTTTACTGATTCATACGTTGTTAGCGTTATTATTTATGTTGTTATCTATAAGAAGGGTAACTTCTAAAAGGATAAAGTATGTCCTATAAAGATAAACTACGTCCTATAAAGATAGGGTAACGCTTAAAAAAGATTCTTTGCCCAGCGTACAACATGTTGCCAAGTACGGCTGAAGAATCCCGACTGTTCGATATCACTGGTCGCGATAACAGGAACGGACGCCACCGCTTTACCATCAATAACCGCCATCATCTTACCGATTTCTTGACCTTTTTTGATAGGTGCTTCTAAACTCTCAGGAATATCGACTACCGTAGTGATTTTATTCTTTTGTGTTTTGCTGGTTAGGATCTGTAAGTTATCGCCAGTAGCCAGCTCTATCTCATCCGCTTCCCCAAACCATACTGGAATTTTGCTGACAAACTGACCAGCAGGTGCTTTAGTGACTGTGGTGAAGTGACCAAAACCCCAATTGAGTAGTTCACGCGATTGATCCGCACGCGCTTGTTGGCTCTTAGTGCCCATAATGACAGAAATTAGACGCATACCGTCGCGGTTACTAGAGGCCACTAAGCAATAGCCTGCAGCATCCGTATGACCTGTTTTTAGACCATCAACAGTTGGGTCAGTGATGAGCAGAGCGTTACGGTTACCTTGGGTGATGCCATTGTAGGTAAACTCTTTTTCGGCATAAATACTATAGTAATCGCCACTATTTTTGATAATAGCGCGGGCAAGTTTAGACAAGTCTAAGGCTGATGCTAAGTGACCCTCATCAGGCATACCGGTTGCATTGACGAAGTTGGTATTTTCCATACCAATCTTCTGCGCCTGTTCATTCATCAAGATAGCAAAAGATGTTTCGCTACCAGCAATATGCTCAGCCATTGCTTTTGAAGCATCATTACCTGATTGGATAATGATACCGCGTAGCATGTCGATAACGCTGGCTGTCTTATTAACTGGAACATACATACAAGACTGGCTGCTACTACCACGGCACCATGCATTTGGACTCATGAGCACTTGGTCGTCTTCTTTGAGGTCACCCGATGCTAGGCGCTGCTCAATGATGTAACTGGTCATCATCTTGGTTAGGGACGCTGGCGGTAGCGCTTCATTAGCATTCTTTTGAGCCAAAATCTCACCAGTATTATAATCCATCAATACATAGGCGGTATTATCCATCTCAGGCGGCTGTATGGCTGCGTTTGCCATCACTGCACTCATTGAGATACTTACACCCACTACCAACTGTACCAGCTGATTTTTCACACGCTTTACTGTCATATATCGTTACACCGCATCATGGAACCAAATGTATCTATCGCTTATGCTCAGTACCAATTTTCATATATTATTTTAGGCAATATACCTTAGACATCATGTCTAAAATCATGTATCTACAAAAATAGGGACGACGGCACGATAGACATAAAATTAACGCCTTATCTTAGCAAAATGCCAACCGATGGGGAATCGATAAATGCAAAAAAGTAAGACAAGAATAAAAAGAAAAATGAATACTAATCAAGTGCTTGCTTTTGTTGAAGTATAACTGGTTTGCGCTTGTCATAAATGTGATAACCACAAAAAAGCCTGCCGTGCCATCTGTGATTTATAAATGGCATTACGGCAAGCTTTGTATGACATAAACCACAAGATATAGTCTATATCATCATATTCTATAACGACTGCTAAAAATTAATAGCTAATGATTAACGCCGTTATTTTATCTGCTAATACACTCTATTAATATTCAGCGTCTGCTAAATCTTCGCACAGAGCTTTGTTTTCTTGCTTTGAGAAGCCCATTGTCCAACTGCGGATACCTTGCAATATCTGACGGTAGTCTTGCTGCGTTGACAGATATTGAATGGCTGCTTTTGGGTCTTCTAGAGTTGGCATTAATTCGTGCAGTTGTACAGTGTATGACTTATAAAAACGTTGTTTCTGCTTACCGTTCAGCATTGATGGACAGATCTCTGATAGTACCTGCATCACAGCGATTTCATGCTTAGTGATATTAATGCCAGACAGATCTAACGGAATAGTAGTCGCAGGATTGTTTGCAGCATTAGACGCTTGAGACAGCATGGCAATAGACGTTATCAGTCCTGCAAGCCCGATTTTTGAGGCAGTCTTTGCTATCACAGAAGCTATAGATAATATCGATTGATTCTTCATTCAGTATTACACTCGCTTATCTTTATTTGATGGTGATATGTTAATGGGTAAAAAAACAAAAGTCACATAAAATATTGATTTATGTGTAGATATCTTGTGAGCCGATGGCACTTCATAGAAACATATCAGTAGCATATACCAACGAGGTCACCTCAGTATAAATGCATCAGTTTGTATTGTTGTATGGTGTTGCGTATTGTAACGCACTGTTTGTTCCTACTTTTTTCTCAGTTTGGTTTGATAGCAATAGCACAGTTATCGACAAAAAACGCAATACATTTTCTAGTGAAAACCGGGGATTTCAGAGTACATTATTAAGATATAATCACTCGAGCAATTAAAGTGAGCTATCTTACGATGGTTGACGTCATTTAGATGAGATACAAGTGGAAGAGGTATAAGGTAACTAAGTGCAGGTGTCTAGTATAGATATATATTGAATACTTCAAGCGCAGCTAACACTAGCACTCTTTTATAGAGGATTGACCATATAATGATATGGCAAGGCTTTTAAGATGGAAGCGTTAAATTTTATCTCATTTATAGTTGCAATTTTTGCATCAATAAAGATATGGTACGGTAACAAAACCACGGGCAGATAGAACGTCTGATACAAATATAACGAGCTGATATGAAATTTTTGATTAGTAATGATGATGGGGTGCATGCGCCAGGATTATTGGCTTTGTTTCAAGCACTATCGACTATTGGTGAGGTCGTAGTGGTTGCCCCAAACGACGAACAAAGTGGCTATGCTAGCGCACTGAGTGTCTCAAAACCATTACATACGCATCAATTACCATCAGGGTTTGTAGCAGTAAACGGAACCCCTGCTGACTGTATTCACTTGGCACTGCATGAGCTACACCGTGATATGGAATTTAATTGCGTCATTACGGGTATCAATTCAGGAGCAAACTTAGGTCAAGATGTGATGTTTTCTGGGACCTTTGGTGCGGCGTTGACAGCACAGCTCTTTGGAATACCTGCTATCGCGACGTCTTTGGTAGGTGGCGGCGTAAAAAATGGCGGGCAAGAATCAGCAGACGATTATAAGGTAGCAGCCAATGAAATCGTCAAACTGCTTACTGATACACCGATTTTAGATACTCTCAAAAGTTTGCCCTATCATGTATTAAACGTTAATATCCCTGATGTGGGTAGCGCAGATGACATTAGAGGTCGAAAGATAACCTCATTGGCACACAAACAGATTGCTCAGCCTGTACGTCATATGATTGATCCGCGTGGCCGGGATGCATACTGGCTGTCTTTACGAAAACGTAAAAACGACGAGTGTATGGAAGAATCGCCTCTAGATACTGCCGCTCCGTTATCAAGACCCAAAGATGGCGGGTTTGGAAGTGACGGCAAGTGCGGAGATATCGCTACGCCGGTGATGACAGATGATCAGGCTGTAGTGGCAGGGTATGTCAGTTTATCGCCAGTACGTCTGCACCATACGCCGACGGTGGCATTGGCTCAGTTTTCGACGCTGTTTAGGCACTAAAGCTATAAGTTAGGCAATAAAGCCATAAGCTCGATACGATGTAATCCAAACCATATAAATAGCCATCATGGTTACTTTACCATCTACTGTGTTAGTGATATAAGTCATTTGATGGATGGCTAAGTGTAGTGTGCAGTCAAAATACCAAAAGAGCTTTTAGTGATGTCAAAAGCTTTTGGATGATAAAACAATAGATCAGCAATACAAAGAACAGGAACCTTGTATGAAAAAAATTACGACCGGATCGCACCTTGCCAAAGCGGCGTTAATTGGCACAATGGCAGTTGCTACCTTGTCTGTGGTGGGCTGTGCAACTAAGCCGACTTATCAATCACCTAATCAAGCTGGCCCTAAGATCATAACCAACGCGCAAGGCGTCCCTAACTACCATCGCGTACAGCGCGGCGATACGGTCAGCCAAATTGCGGCGCGCTATCGTCTCAACTATCGTCAAATTGGGGCGCTGAATAACCTAGATAGTAAATATACGATTTATAGTGGGCAGTGGCTCAAGCTATGGCAGGGCAGTGCGGCAACGACGGCTAGCAATAATAGCTACAGCAGACCAGCACAGCCACAACCTACTTATACGCCTCCTGTGACGACGGCTCCAACGCCAGCGTATGGGGCAACTACCAGTTCGACCTCTGGCTATGACTATCCGACTCGCAATCCAGTAACTCGTAATATTGATCCTGCTGCAGGCAACATGGGGATGTGGTTTGCTGGAAACGTTGGCGATCCAGTACTTGCCAGCCAATCAGGAACAGTGCTTTACTCAGGTAATGGTCTACCAGAGTATGGCAATTTGATTATGATTCGTCATAGTGATGACTATATCACTGCCTACGCGCATAATAGCCAACTGCTTGTAAAAGAAGGGGATACGGTACAGCGTGGTCAACGCATTGCCAATATGGGCAGCAGTGGTCAAACCAATCAAGTCGGCTTAGAGTTCCAAGTTCGCTTGAATGGTAATCCGATAGATCCGCGTACGGTACTTGATCGTTAGTACTAATATATAAGTACTAAGATATCATTATTAATACATTAACATTGAGGCATTGTTGCTGATGGCTAGGCGACTTTGAGTCATTCATTTATTCATATTTGAGATTTTTATGAAATTAAAAAAACAATACCTCACCCTGATGCCAGCATTAGTAATGGTCGGGTGTACAAGTCAACAAGCAATGCAAAAAAAGCCTGTCCGTCAAGGCGGTGTTGAGATCACTCAGACTCAAACTGTTCAGGTAAAGCCGACACCTGCACCAGTTGTCAAGCCGCAGCCAGCACCAAAGCCTAGTTATAGTAGTTTTTCTGATTGGAAGTCAGACTTTTCTATGCGCGCAATATCAGCAGGCTATGATGCTCAGGTTATTCGCCGGATGTTGGATTCGGCATATCTGAATCAGCAAGTCATCTCGCTAGATTCAGGGCAGCCTGAATTTTCTAAAATGCCGTGGGAGTATGTAGACTCTGCGGTATCAAGTGGACGTGTCAGCGTCGGCAAGCGTAAATTTGCAGATCAGCGTGCGTTTTTGTCGCAGCTAGAGTCGCAGTATGGTGTTGATGCCGAGATTATTGCAGCGATATGGGGTATGGAGTCATCATATGGTGCGGTCACTGGCAACAGTAATTTGCCAAGCTCGCTTGCCAGTCTTGCCTATGATGGTCGTCGTCAAGCCTTTGCGGAGGCCCAGCTGCTATCGCTAGCAACGCTGCTACAGCGCGGTGATGTCTCATGGTCACAGCTCGATGGCTCTTGGGCAGGTGGTATGGGACAGACGCAGTTCATTCCTGAAACGTGGCTCAAACAAGGTGTGGATGGTGATAATAATGGTCACCGCAATCCATGGGCAACAGGCGATGCATTAGCTTCTACGGCCAACTATCTTAGTAACTCAGGTTGGGTTCGTGGTCTAGCGCCTTTTTATGAGGCAACCGTGCCAGCGTCGTTTGACTACTCGGTCGCTGGTAGCAAACAACCTGCGGCTAGATGGGCGGCAATGGGTGTGGATACGATTGCTGATGTTTACCTAGATGCCAATACCGAGATGGAGCTGTGGTTGCCAGCTGGTAAAGATGGTCCAGTGCTACTGCTGAGTCCCAACTTTGATGTTATTAGAGTGTACAATAACTCATCGAGTTATGCGTTAGGAGTGAGTCTGCTGGGCAAAACGATTGATGGACAGAGTGGATTGCAGAAATCATGGCCTCGTTATGAGCGTCCATTATCTACCGCACAAGTCACGAATCTACAACGTCGTTTGACCAGTATGGGTTATGATACCAAGGGCGCTGATGGTATCGTGGGTACCAATACGCGTATGGCATTTCAACGCTGGCAGGCAGACAATGGGCGAACCGCAGATGGATTTATCACTCAAAACAGTGCATCTTCATTGGCTGGATGGTGAGGGACACTGGCGGTATTGATACACTGGATAAAAGCAGCTTTTGCTAACTGTCTTTGATTGCTGTTGACTAGCCATTAGTTCGCTAATAATTACCTATCAGCTCTCAAACACCCATTTTACTTTGCTCTACAAAAAGCACCTTGCCAAGGTGCTTTTTTTGCTCCAGTCTATGTTTGATCTTGCCATACCTCATTAATGCAATAGATGTGGTTACGAGTATTGAATGTTGAGGGTACTCTAATTAACGACATATGCTCGTTTTTTCAAAACTTATCAGGACAAGGTTAATACAAGAAAGTTGATACTTTGGGTGATAGACTCTAGATACTGAATTTTTAAAAGCTTTATCTTTAATAGCATCTTTATCTTTAATAACTGCTTTTAGTTAGAGCTGTCGATAGTAATAATTGAAGCTATTGATAGTATGTATTTTATAAAAAATAATTAGAACGATCAAAAGAGCGTACCTTTATGATTACCATGGAAGAATTACAAGCGGCAATAAAGCTGCGTATCAATGATTATAATGATATGGATTTTCCGCTACAAAAAAGAGCCATCAATACTTGCGATTTATTGGACAGTCACAACCGCATACTGGCGCAAGATATTACCTCACCTTTCGACGTACCCAGACAGAATCTATCCGCCATGGATGGTTATGCCATTGCTGATGGTAGCGATCTATCAGAAGGTAATACTATCGAAATCATTGGTGAATCTCAGGCTGGTAGTGCTTATACTAGTGTGATAGCAGCAGGGCAGGGTGTCCGTATTTTTACGGGAGCAGTTGTACCTAAATGTTGTGATACGGTCATCATGCAAGAAAATACCAACTTTGCTGATATCAGAGATACCATCGATAAGTCGCAGCCCTATAACATCACACTCACACAAACGGCTAAAATCAACAATAACATCCGCGCGCAGGGCGAAGAGATTGAGTCTGGCGAAGCCGTTTTAAAGATAGGTAAGCGCCTCAACTCTGCTGATATCAGTTTGCTTGCCAATTTAGGCATCAGCCAAGTTAGCGTGTTTCAACCACTCGTCGTCGGTGTGCTCGCAACCGGCGATGAGCTGGTCACTATCGGTGATGAGCTTCAGAGCTTAGCCCAAATATACAACTCAAATACCCCAACGCTCAAAAGTCTACTATCAGATTTGCCAATTGTTATTCGCGACTATGGCATTATTCCTGATAACCTAGACAAGACGACAGCCGCTGTGCATGAAGCCATGCAACACTGTGATGTGCTGATATCGACAGCAGGTGTCTCAGTTGGTGACTATGACTTTTTAACAACAGTGATCGAGACGCTTGGGCAGATTAACCATTACAAAGTAGCAATGAAGCCGGGTAAGCCTTTTGTGTTTGGTGAGTTAAACAAAAATCTTGATAAGCCTGTATTGTATTTTGGACTACCCGGTAATCCACTCTCTACAGTCGTGGGTACGCTACAGTTCGTCATACCTGCACTATGGCAGATGTCGGGTGCTACTGTGTCAGAGCAACCTATGCTGCTAACCATTAAAGCAAGGCTTACTAATGACATCAGAAAATCTCCCGGTCGTAAAGACTTTCAACGCGGTATATTATCTCAAGATAATGCAGGTAATTATCAAGTTGAATGCTTCTCTAACCAGCAATCGCATAGAATTAAGCAGCTAAGCCGTGCCAACTGTTTTGTTGTTTTGAATAAAGACAGCAGTAATGTGATAGCGGGTAGTGACGTTGTTGTACAACCATTTCCTTGGCTACATCGCTAGCTTGGCGTTTGCTAATTTGATGTAAGCTGATTGAATACAGTCAAAAAAACAATGTAGAAAATCTAGCAATGGCATGCTAAACACGAATAATAAAGTAACGCTTATAACAAGCAATACTGATGGCAGTAAAATATGAATGATGACCACATCCAAATAGACAGTCCGCAACTATACTCTCCTGCGTCAGCGCCGGCGTTTGCTGACAGCTATACCCAGTCAGCTGTAGTGGAACCAACGGATCAAATACACGCTCATAAGCCTTTGACCGATGGATTTTCGCGTCGTCTGACCTATCTGCGCCTATCGATTACCGATTTTTGTAATTTTCGCTGTGAGTATTGTTTGCCGAACGGCTATCAAGGTAAGCGTCCTGATGATGAGCTGAGTATTTCTGAAATTGCGACATTGGTGCGCGGCTTTGCGCAAGTAGGTACCAAGAAAGTAAGAATCACTGGTGGTGAGCCCTCTATTCGACGTGATGTTGTCGAAATTATTGAAACAATCAAGCAAATGGACGGCATCGAAACAGTAGCAATGACCAGTAATGGTTATAAATTAGGTAAGCACTTAGCCAGCTGGCAAGCAGCCGGACTCGATCAGCTTAATATCAGCATGGACAGTTTTGATGCCGCCACCTTTCATAAGATGACTGGCTTTGATACTTTGCCGCAGATACTGGCGGATATGGATACGTTGTTAGAAACGACCGATATCAAGCTCAAAATAAATAGCGTTTTGATGGCGGAGACTGCTTTTGAGAATTTAATCACGGCGATCGACTATGTCAAAGACAGACAAGTCACTTACCGTTTCATTGAATTCATGCAGACCAGCGACAATAGCGATTTGTTTTTTGCACAGCACGCTCAGTCTGATATTATCACGGACTATTTGCTAGAGCATGGCTGGCAGCCACATGAGCGTGGTAGTGCTGATGGCCCAGCAGTAGAGTACAGCCACCCTGAGTATGTCGGTCGTATCGGTATGATTGCCCCATATGCGGCACACTTCTGTGATACTTGTAACCGCTTGCGCGTAAGCAGCCAAGGTAAGGTGCATTTATGTCTGTTTGATCAAGGCAACTACGATATCCGTCCATACTTACAGCAAGACGATATCCAGGGACTGGTGAGCACTTTACATAGCTTTATGCCGATCAAACCTGAGCATCATCATCTGCATGATTCTAACAGTGGCATCATGCACAATCTATCGATAATCGGTGGCTAGGATAAGTTAGCTTCTTATACTAACACTCGATTAATTATTCTTTGCTCAAGCTGTTTTTTACCCTGAATATTTTATTAAAACCATTTTTGATATAACTATAAAATCATATTTAGAAAGGATCTTTTATGAGTAAGTCCGCTGCACAATTTACACCGCTTAATATTGCTGTACTGACAGTCTCTGATAGCCGTACGTTGGCAGAAGATACATCAGGTCAGTACTTGGTAGACAGCTTGACAAAAGCGGGTCATCATTTAGCAGATCGCCAATTAATCACTGATGATATTTACCAAATTCGCGCCGTTATTAGTGGCTGGATTGCCAGTGCAGACGTGCACGCGGTCATCACTACTGGCGGTACAGGGTTCTTTATCAGAGACAGTATGCCAGAAGCCGTAAGCGTACTATTTGACAAGTCTATTGATGGTTTTGGTGAAATGTTCCGTCTGATTTCAAAAGATGAGATTGGGATGTCTACGGTGCAGTCAAGAGCAGTAGCTGGTATGGCAAACGGTACGGGTATATTCTGTCTACCAGGCTCATCTGGTGCCTGCCGTACTGGTTGGGAAAATATCTTAAAAGAGCAGTTTGACAGCCGTACGCGTCCATGCAATTTTGTGCCACATTTTTTGGCACAAAATCCTAGCCATGATTGAGTTATAAATAATTGACCTATGAGTGATATACAATCAAGTCTGAAAGGTAATAGAGTAGTAACAGATTGCTCAAATAATCTGGATGGTTTGGCAGGTGTGGTTATCTTGGCAGGCGGTGCATCTAGACGCATGGGCACACCTAAAGCAATGCTCACGTTGCCATCAGGTGAGCAGTTATTGGACTATCATGTCCGTCAAGCAAGCAAGTTACAAATTCCTATTTTGATTGCAGATAATGGACGTAGTTTTCAAATTGGTTCAGATATAAATCTAGAAAACCCCAATTCGCCTGTTATGCATATTGCTGACTATAGTTCTAATAGTAATGCCAGTAAATGCGACGATACGATCAACACTGGCGGCGCTCTAGTCGCTATTGAATCAGCACTGCAAACATTGCTTGGATTACAGGATTCACATGAATCAAAAAATAAGAATAAATCATGGTTACTGGTTATTAGCTGTGACAGCTTAATACCTGCAACCGATCTGTGGTTGACATTACAGCAATCGGTGTACCAAGCCATTGATAAACAAGCTGTCGATAAAAAAGTCATTTGTTTAGAAGATAACAGTCATTTTTATCCACTACTGGGTTTATACCGTTTAGATATCGAGCCTGATCTAAAAGCCTATATTGATAGTGGTCAGCGTCGAGTGATGCCATTTATTCAGCCGAGGGTAGAGGCTGTGCCATTTATTGTAGAATGGCAGCATTTAACCAACTTTAATACGCCTAAAGATTTTAAGCAGGCATGTGCCGCTCTACCAAAATAATAAAAATACTAATAAAAAGATTACTAAGAAAAGGCTATATCAATGAGTAACAGTGCACAAAAAAATCAGCAATCTGCTTTATCGCATTTAGACGGTAATGGCGATATCACTATGGTTGATGTCAGTGGCAAGACCGCCACGACAAGAGAAGCCAATGCCACTGGGCAAGTTCGTTTTCCCAGCGAGATTTATGCGCAGATCAAAGCAACTGATGGTATGACCAAAAAAGGCAGCATCACCCAAACGGCACATATCGCTGGTATCATGGCGGCCAAACGTACTCATGATTTGATACCGCTTTGTCATCCACTGCCATTGGATAAGATCGGTCTTGTTTTTACGTACCATGATGCACTTAGCAGCATTGTGGTAAGCGCTACTGTCAAAGTCACGCACAAAACAGGGGTGGAGATGGAAGCATTAACCGCCGTGAGTGTTGCCTGTTTGACCATCTATGACATGACTAAAGCGCTATCGCATGACATCGTTATAGATGATATTCATCTAGTCAAAAAGACAGGTGGTAAGTCAGATTATAGTCATGCTTAATACAAAAACAATGAGCTCATGTTCGAAGAGATATTGACTATCAAGTAGGGAAGCTTGCAAAGAGAGGAGAGGGTTATGAGTGCTATCGATACAAAAGCTGATATCGAATCAATGATGGATATCAATGTCATCTATTTTGCGAGTTTGGCGGATGAAGCCAATCGTCAGCAGGAGACAGTAAAAGTGCAGCAGAATACTTCATTGACTGAACTGTACGAACAGCTCAATCAAAAGTATCACTTTAGCCGTCCGCAGGCAGACCTACGCGTCGCTGTAAACGACTACTTTGCTAAGTGGACAGATCACATAAATGATGGCGATAGCGTGGTATTCATCACTCCAGTTGCTGGTGGTTAGGTTTGTATTTATGAGCGGTGATAACGCCGCTATTAGCACAAAAGAGACAAGATATGATAGATAACGTCCATGATCATTCAATGACTATTAAACGTAGCGCTGATGAGGCTTACCTTATCGCTGAACGTGATGGCTTTGCATTACTAGATATTGCTATTGATGAAGACAAGCTCAAAAGTACGCTAGACAATGACAGCTGCGGTGCGTTTGTCTGCTTTGAAGGGCGGGTGCGCAATCATAATAATGCTACAAGCGTAGATCGTCTTACCTATTATGGTTACGAAGATTTGGCCATCAACCAAGGCCGTGCCATTATAGAAGAGGCCAAAAAACGCTTTGAGATTACTCATGCCATTGCGATACACCGTATTGGTGCCTTGGACATTGGTGATGTGGCTGTATGGGTAGGGGTGGTGTCAGCACATCGTTATCCTGCATTTGATGCGTGTCGCTGGATATTGGATACCATCAAAGCAGATATTCCCGTCTGGAAGCAAGAGTATTACGAAGACGACTCGTCCAAATGGTTAAGCAATAATGGTTAAAGTGGTCAAGTCAGTAGCTGCTGCCGGAGCATTTACCTGTCTTCTGCTCGCACTAAGCGCTTGTACACAAGATAGTGGGGCCAAGTCTTCGGCTGATACGACTGAGCAGGACAAAACGCTGCGTATCGCTGCGGCTGCTAATCTATCTGATGTGCTACCCAGCATCGTTGATAGTTATCAGGCAGATAATAATGTCTCTAAACAAGATACCTTAGATATTGAGGTCACTTATGCCTCCTCTGGCAAGCTATATGCTCAGATTAGGGCAGGGGCGCCTTATGATATATTCTTGTCCGCCAATCAGGAATTTCCAGCAAAGCTTGCTGATGAAAGCATCGCAAATAAAGCCAGTGAGTCAGTGCGTCCGTTTACCTATACCAGAGGGCAGTTAGCACTTTATAGTGTCACAGAACCTTTGAGTAGTATCACGCCAACCTCACTTAGTGAGGTGTTTAGCATTGCCAACTTTACCAGTAACGGCAAGATAGCCATTGCTAATCCTGATCTTGCCCCTTATGGCGCCGCGGCAAAAGCCTATCTACAATCACAGAAGATGTATGACACATTAAATGCTCAAAAACGTTTGATACAGGCAGAGAATATCGGTCAAGCGTTTCAATATGCACACACAGGCAATGTGGACTATGGTTTTGTGGCGCAGTCTCAGCTTGTCTCAATACAAGCCAAACCTGAGCAGTTTGTTATTTTACCACCCGCAGCCTACCCACCTATTCTACAAGATGGAATTATCATCAATAATACAACTGCTGCCGCAGCGTTTATAGGCTACTTGCGCTCGGAGGTGGGGCAACAACACTTCTCACAAGCAGGCTATCTGTCTATCAATTAATTCGTTAGACTAGACATTCTACCTATAAAACGAGCAGTGACATTATATGATCGACCCGTCTCTTATGTCAGATATGCTCAGTCCATTTTGGGTGAGTATCAAGCTCGCTACTGTTACGACCTTATGTCTATTGCTATTTGCCACGCCTATCGCTTATTGGCTGGCAAAACCTAGCCGTAGACAAGCTATGGGACGTCTCAAAGTAGTCCTCATGGGCATCATTGCTATGCCTCTAGTGCTACCACCTACCGTCATTGGTTTTTATTTACTACTACTACTAAGCCCCAATGCTGGTATCGGTAAGTGGCTCATTGAGCATAATATCAGTTCATTGATTTTTACTTTTGAAGGATTGGTGATCGGTTCGATTATTTACTCGTTGCCTTTTTATATACAGCCAGTATATGCACAGTTTTTGCGTATTCCCCAAAGTGTGACGGAAGTGGCTCACCTGTTAGAGCCCAGTCGATTGCGCCGATTTATCAAAATCTCCCTACCGCAAGCACGCGTGGGTATCATTTTGGGCAGTTTAGTGAGCTTCGCTCATACCATTGGCGAATTTGGTGTCGTACTGATGATCGGCGGCAGTATCTCTGGTGAGACTAAGGTGGTGTCGATTGCAATATATGAACAAGTAGAAGCACTTAACTATGAGGCGGCGCACATGATGTCGGGTGTCTTAATTATTATGGGGGTGGTGATGGTGGCGTTGATTGCCAGTGTCAGCCGCATGAATCAGCGTCCATAGTCATAAACAGATATATGCCCGTTAAATGATTATAACTATCACTAATGCAAAATAGAGGCTTATTGAGAGATACCTATATCAGTAAAAGTATAGATGTTAGAGGAAATATGGAAAGCAAGAAACACAGACACAAAAAAACCTCAAACAATCTAATGTTTGAGGCGAAACTTGCTTAAACTTTACAGTCTAAATTCGTTTTAAATATGGCGCAGCGGACGGGACTCGAACCCGCGACCCCCGGCGTGACAGGCCGGTATTCTAACCAACTGAACTACCGCTGCTTAGGTCGTCTTAGCTTTTTGCTCTTATTTAAGGAGCCCACTTGCTAAGAAGTGGTGGGTGATGACGGATTCGAACCGCCGACATTCTGCGTGTAAGGCAGACGCTCTACCAACTGAGCTAATCACCCCTCGAACAATTGCAATGCAATTTATTCAACATCAACTGAGCTCTAAGTTTGTCACTAAGCTCTGCTGCTGTGGGTGTGTATTATATAGATTTACACATGGCTGTCAAACGTTATTTTGACTATTTTATGAAATAATTCATAATAATTTTTTAATATTATTAAAAACAACAGCATAAGGCCGATATTGATTGGCATTTTTCATAACCCATTAATTATCGTTAGCTGTTGTTTGATAATGAAAAGCTACTATACTACGGTTACTTTGTTTTTAGGCATCATTGATGGAGGTCAGCATAAATACTTTTACTATTGGACAGACCTTCACCAATTGGTCGTTGGGCGACTTTGCAGGTCTGGGTCTGATATTGCATATTGTACTCATGATTGTCATGACGTTACGCGTGGTGTCAGTACAGCGTAATATTGGGGTATCCATTGCTTGGATTGCTGTGCTTTATACGGTGCCCGTGTTCGGTCTGATTGCGTACATATTATTGGGCGAGCCGATGATCGGACGACGCTATCGTGAGCGTGTGGATCAAGCAAGTATCGTGATGAATGATATGGCACGCCGCGCGCATTTGGTGTTCGATAAAGGTCAGGAGCTATTGCCAATCAAATACCGCGGCGTCAGTCAAATTGGAACACGCTGGACAGGGCTTGGAATATACCCCAATCATCAGATGCAGTTGTTGACAGATCCTGCTTTGATTTTCCAGCGCTTGATAGAGGATATCCATGCAGCAAAGCGCCTTGTTTTTATGGAGTTTTATATTGTATACCCAAAAGGACAAGTATTAGAGGTAATAGAGGCGCTATCTGTAGCGGCGCAGCGTGGGGTGGAATGTCATATATTGGCCGATAGTGTGGGTAGTTTTAGCTTTATCAATAGTAGCGAGCATCGCCGCTTAGAAAAGGCGGGTGTTTTTGTTCATCAGTCATTGCCAGTAGGGTTGTTTAAGACATTGTTTAAGCGCTCTGATTTGCGTAATCATCGCAAAATGGTCGTCATTGATGAACATATTGGTTATATCGGCAGCTTTAATTTGGTTGATCCACGGTTTTTTAAACAAAATAAAAACGTTGGACAGTGGATTGATGTGGCGATACGAACCACCAGTCAACAGGCTATCAGTATTAATACAGCGATGGCCAAGGTTATCGTGACAGATATCGGCGCCGAAAATAACGATAATCTTGCCCAGTTGCATCAGCGAGTCAATAACTATACGCGTAAGCTGTACGTGATGGACCCAACCATCAATGACTTGAATAGTCGAGTGAAGGTACTGGACGATACTATTGATGAGCATGAGCAACCAGAGATTGGTGCTACCTCCATTGTGATACCAAAGATGCCTGTTGTCGATAAGGTATTGGCGCAGTTAATACCTTCAGCCCCGCAGCTGACCGCTCACGTGATATATAACACGTTGGTCACAGTCGTCCATCGTGCCAACAAACGCATTCGCATCACCACGCCATATTTTGTACCTGATGAATCCCTATCAGGTGCATTGACTATAGCGGCTAAACGCGGGGTAGAGGTGACGCTTATCGTTCCTGAGAAGGTTGATTCTTTCCTTGTACAGCATGCGTCACAGGCCTATTACCAAGAGCTACTCGATGCTGGCGTGACCATTGCATTGTTTCGAGGCGGTTTATTACATGCCAAGACCGTGGTTATCGATGACGATTATTGTCTATTTGGCACGGTCAATATTGATATGCGCAGTTTTTATTTGAATATGGAAGTCAGTTTGGCGATTTATACACCAGAGATGGTGGCCCAAGTGGCTGACTGCCAAGAGGTCTACTTGCAAAACTGTCGTATCTTGAATAGTGAAGAGTGGCAGCAGCGCCATGGCTCAAAGCGCTTGTTTGATAATGTGGTACGCTTGTTCAGTCCGTTATTGTAGCGCTTTGGTTTTTGGGTTAAGGTAAGCTATTCAGATTTTTAATCGTGTGATCACGCTAACTGTCTCGTCTCTACGACCAGTTTATCTACTAAAAGGACTCGCCTGTCTATGTCTGTATCGTCTGCATCGCCCTTAACGCCGCTGGATTATATGGCAGCAGGCTACTGGCAGGATTTTCTGGCTGGACGTCCTGTCGCAGGTGGTATCGCATACGAGGCAGAGCTACATGCTTGTGTGCTGGATGAGTCACTTGAGAGTTTGCAACGTATCGATACGTTATTGTCTCAGGTACGCCGTGATATGGTTAAGAGCGGCATATGGGATGAGTCGACCTTATTAGTCGATGAGTACTACCGTAATTTTTTGGTGTTTTTGGCATTTTATGCAGGACGGGTATTGGCGCAGCAGTGGCAAAGCAGGCCCCATTGGTATGGTCAGTTTGAGCTACGTAAGCGCTATTCTGAGTTGCCACTCAGCACTGATGACTTTTATCAGCATATGGCGGTTGGCTATAATGATAATAATGCGGCTACTGATGCTAGGCCTTTATTTTTTGCATTGGAGCCGATAGGACTGCGTTTGTTTGGTCATATTGATCGTCCGTTTGATGCAGTACAAGGTGGGCAGATTGCTAGTGGATTGTACCAAGCAGTTAAGACAAGACTGCCAGACCTCTCTGATCCATCGAGTTATCATACGAGTGAAGTAGCAACGCCCGATGCGGCCCAAAGCGTACAGTCGACGATAACGCCAAGTGCACACACTGAAACAAGTGCAATAGCCAATGTCCATGAGCAGTTAAAAAAGGCACCTGTCAGTCATCCGTTGACTCAACCTGACAGGGTAGTAGCCGACACAGAGACAGCTTCTGCTATCGCTACGACCTCTGAGCCATCGATGGGCGCTGCACCGTTACCAGTAGATAACCATGTGCGCCCTGAGCTGACTGAAGTGGCTGAAGTGACACAGCCAGTCACCAAACCTATAGCACCAGCAAAAACTTCGCCAACCCCAGAGATGTTTACGCAATTGCTCATAGAATTGGATGAGATTGAAGTACCACAAACAGTAGGTGTGGCTGAATACCAAAAAGCGTGCAAAGTGCTTGATCAGTTTGAGCAGCATATTGCCAAGCAGGACAAACCTCGCAGCCAAATTGTCTTTTCAGATGATCATATCGAAGCAAAGAATAAAGCGCTGCAAACCCTGCAAGTAGCGGCCGAGACTGGCAATACGGCTGCTATGCTGCGTTTGGCAATGTATCAGTTGTTGGGCGAAGGACTGACGGCAGATAATGAAAGCGATAAAAAAGCGGCTGTGGATTGGGTGAAGCAAGCCGCTAGCAAAAACGATAGCCGTGCACAGCGCTTACTCAGCAAACTGTATTACCAAGGAGTAGGTGTCCCTCAAGATATGACTAATGGTAAGTACTGGTTGGAGCAAGCCTCAGACAACGGGCATATGGAAGCTGCCAATCTAGTACGCCAATGGGAGCAAGCGCAAGCATTGATCACAACCCAAAAACAAGAGCAGCACAGTACTAAACGTTATCAGTTATTATTTGGCGCCGTGATCCTAATCGCATTATTGATTTTGATTATTGTCTAGTAGCTGTTTTTAGTGCTCTTTTTTTAGTAACTGTTTTTCAGTAACCGTTTAAAAGCTTATTGTTACGCGCTGATTTCAGGTAAAATTGGCGCGTTTTCACATTTACCCTCCTATTGTTTGATCCATTACTAATTTAGGCTGCTCAATGCCATCAACACATTCTTCATCTGACAACGCTTCGAACCCGGCGGACACTATGCTAGCAGACAGTCAGCCATTGACTGAAAAGGCGGTGTACCAGACGCCGTTTTATTATCAATTCCTGATCAGTTTGCTAAAGCCACTGTACCGCTTGCAAGTGTGGCGTCGCTCTCATAAACGCGACAACTACCAGCAAGAAGTGGCTCAACGTTTTGGGAAGCAATACCCATCGCCCCCAATAGCTATCGATGAAGATCATAAAGGCGTTATTTGGTGCCATGCGGTCTCGCTTGGAGAAACCAATACCGTTGCGCCTTTGTTAGATATGCTAATGGCGAATGGTTATCAGATATGGCTGACCAATACCACACAGACAGGGTTTGCTCGCGGTGCCAGTCGTTTTGTAGATGAGATAGCCCAAGGTCGCATGAGTCACAGCTATGTGCCTGTCGATAGTCCTGCTGTGATTGAGACGTTTTTGGCTCATGTACAGCCTATCGCTGCGCTATTTGTAGAGACCGAGCTGTGGGCCAATATCTTGACCAAGCTGGCTCAGCACCAGATACCTAGCGTCTTAGTCAATGGTCGTCTATCGTCTGCTTCTTTTAAGAGCTATCAAAAAATTGCGGCAGTCAGCACCAGCATGATGAAAAATCTTGCTCTCATCATTGCACAAGACAGCGATTCTGCGAAACGTTTCAGACAATTGGGGGCTGATAGTGCACAAATTCGCGTGGCAGGGTCACTAAAGTGGGTCATCAATACACCCAAAGCCAATAGTAATACTATCAATATTGATGATCAGGACGCCGATACAGCAGAGGTGTATGCACATATAGCACATCAAAAAAATCAGCTGGCAAAAGAGTTTGCCACAGTAGGTCGACCAGTGTGGGTCGCAGCGAGTACGCATGAGGGCGAAGAGGCGGTGGCACTATCCTTGCATCAACAGCTATTGTCACAATCAGCACTGGCTGAGAGCTTGTTGATTATCGTTCCTAGGCATCCTGAACGCTTTGATGCGGTCGCAGAACTGATTCAAAAGACTGGGCTCACTATGGCTCGTCGCAGTAACGATGAGCCGATTGGTGCAGACACGCAAGTTTATTTGGCAGACAGTATGGGTGAGATGATGACGTGGTACACGCTGGCAACTGTTGCACTAGTGGGAGGGTCACTGGTAGATATAGGCGGTCACAATCCAGTTGAGCCGGCTAGCGTGGCAACGCCTGTCATCATGGGGCGCTATACCCAGTCTTGCCAAAGTGTGGTCGATAAGCTGGCAGAGGTAGGCGCTTTATATCAACCAAACAACGAGTGTTATCGTTCAGTTGTAATGAATGAGTCATCCGAAACGGCACAACGCACTCCAAATCAACAGACATTAAATAGCAATAACAAACCCTCTCACAACCACGCTACTGGTAATACTGGCAGTACAGATGACACTGCACTTATTTATCAACAGTTAGAGCGCTGGTTAAGCGACTTGTCGTTAGCAGCAGCGGTAGGGCAGGTTGGTGAGAAAACAACCGCGCAGCAGCAAGCAGTATTGCTCCGTCAATTTGCGATGATCGAAGATGTCATCGAGCAATACGCTATTCGAGAACAGGCTGTATAAGAGCTGGCTATTCATAAAGCTAACGATCAAAAAACCAGCCATTAGAGCACCAGTTATTAAGAAGCTAAACCAAGAGATGCTATGAACTGTATACTGTTACCTGCTGAGAACTTCTCGACAGACAAAGCAAAAATTGATGCTCTGGCACAAGTCAATCATGTCAATAAAGTATTGGGTGCAAAAGTCGGTGACACGCTAAAAATCGGACAGCTCGGTGGTCATTTGGGTACAGCTACCATTGAGAATATGGCACCTGACCGTATTCAACTGTGCAATGTTCAGCTCGACGTTATACCGCCTGCCAAACCAGATGTGACAGTTGTTTTAGCCTTGCCACGTCCTAAAGTGCTACGGCGTCTAATCATCGATATGACGGCGCTTGGCGTACGTAATATTGTTCTGATTAATAGCTACCGCACACAAAAAAGCTATTGGCAAAGTCCGATGCTTGAGCGCCTCGATGAGTTTGTATTAGAAGGACTACAGCAAGGGGTTGATACGATTGCGCCTAGGATTACGTTACAAAAGCGCTTTAAGCCGTTCGTCGAAGATACCTTGCCACGTCTGATGACTAATCAAGCGATCGTTGCGCACCCTTATGGAGAGCAGTCATTTTCTGAATGGCTACAGAGTAACTCATCTCTAGGACTACCAAGTTTAGTATGCATCGGTGCTGAGGGCGGCTGGATTGACTATGAGATTGCGTTACTCGCGGCGCAGGGCTGTATGCCTGTGCATATAGGACCACGCATATTGCGTACAGAAGCCGCAGTCAATGCTATCTTAGGACAGTGGCTGCTCTAATCTAATACCACGTCTCTAAAGATTTTTAAATCGAGTCTCCAACGAAAATTATTGGCATCTATAATTGCTATCTATAAATAGCACTCAAGGTCAATAATGGGTGTGTTTCTGAGTTCAATAAATGTATTGATAACTACTATCATTTCCATTAGTATGTTGTTCTCACATATTATGGTCTTATGATTCCTGATATTTAAGGGTTTTATAGCCATTTTTTTTACCATTTGTTGTACCTTTTTTATAGCACTATTATGGGGAAAACCATGTCATTGAATACCATCAGCGCTAACCTTATGTCTACGAAGCTTGTTTTACCTGCGGCCGTATTTGGCATGATGTTGGGGTTAGCCGGCTGTAGCAATTCATCTACTACAGAAGAGAGCGCAGAAGTAGAAGCGCCAGCAGCTGGTACTGAACAACAAGTAGCTAACGATGATGGTGCTACTAGCGCAGATGGCCAAACGATTACTATTTATTCTTCACGTAACGAACAGCTCATCAAACCACTACTAGATCGTTATACCGAGCAGACAGGGGTAAAGGTTGAGTTGGTCACAGACCAAACAGGCCCACTCATGGCGCGTCTAAAAGCGGAAGGTCAAAATACCCCAGCTGACATGCTATTGACCGTAGATGCGGGTAACCTATGGCAGGCGGCAGAGCAAGGGTTGCTGCAACCAGTAGCGTCGTCTGTGCTAGAAGCAAATGTCCCTGCAAAGTATCGTGATCCAAAAGGTCAGTGGACAGGTTTGTCGCTACGTGCGCGTACGATCTTTTATGATCCAAGCAAAGTCACTGCTGACCAATTATCTACTTATGCTGATTTGGCCGATCCTAAATGGAAAGGCAAGTTATGCTTGCGTACTTCTAAAAAAGTATACAACCAGTCACTTGTGGCCAGCATGATTGAGCATTTGGGTGAAGAGAAAACTGAAGCCGTCATCCGTGGTTGGGTCGATAATCTAGCGACTGATGTATTCAGTGATGATACCAGCATGTTAGAGGCGATTGCTGCTGGGCAGTGTGAAGTTGGTATTGCCAATAGCTACTACTATGGTCGTCTATTGGACGAACAACCAAACTTCCCTGTTAAGATATTCTGGGCAAACCAAGACACCACGGGCACGCACGTTAATATCTCAGGCGCTGGCGTGGTTGCAGGCTCGGACAATCCAGATGGTACGCTTAAGCTTATAGAGTGGCTGTCATCTGATGAGGCACAAGGTCTGTACGCCAGCTCAGACAAAGAATTCCCAGTCAAAGAAGGGGTTGATGAGTCAGAGATGCTCAGATCGTGGGGTGAGTTCAAGAAAGACGATATCAATGTACAGAAATTCGGTGAGCTACAAACCCAAGCTATCCAGATGATGGACAAAGCGGGCTATAAATAAGAGGCTACCAATAATCGATATACCAAGCTCAAAAATATATGATTTAACGAACAGTTTTCACAGATAAGTCATTGAGACATAGTTGTCAAAGCAATGATAATTTTGAGTTTGGTATCAGTTTATAAGGTCTCGATGAGTATGACATGGTAATGAGAATATGATCACAACGCCAGATACGTCCCTTACTCAGAACGACACCGTCCATGACGGTGTCGATGATGAGCAGGCTATCAGCCAAGACCACGCCCTTCGTAAACGTATTATATCGAAATCAGTCTTAGGGCTGATTTCGTTGTTTATGCTGGTGCCAATTTTGATCGTGCTGTTATCGTGGACTCAGCCAGTTGCAGATATTTGGGTGCATATGGCAGACTATGTGCTGCCACAAGTGCTCAAAAACACCGCAATTTTATTGCTTATGGTGACGGTAATCTCAGGCATTATCGGTACGGCTCTTGCTTGGGTGACCAGTATGTACCGCTTCCCTGGTCAGCGATTTTTTTCGTGGGCATTGATGCTACCGCTAGCGATACCTGCCTACGTATTGGCATTTGTTACTATCGGTATTGTTGATTTTAGTGGGCCGCTCCAGACAGGGTTACGTGATTTTGGTATCAGCACCGCGATTCCGTCAGTACGTAATGTATGGGGTGCAGGTTTAGTCTTGTCGCTGGCGTTCTATCCTTACGTTTATTTGTTAGCCCGTCAGGCGTTTTTGTCTCAAGGCAGGCGAGCGATTGAAGCAGGGCAGATGCTGGGCTTGAGCCGGAGCCGAGTGTTTTTTCGGTTGGCATTGCCGCAGGCATTACCGTGGATCATTGGCGGATTGTTGCTGGCAAGTATGGAGACCTTGGCAGATTTTGGGGCGGTGTCAGTATTCAATGTTGATACCTTTACCACAGCGATTTATAAGGCGTGGTTTGGCTTTTTTAGTTTGACTACGGCGGCGCAGCTGGCCGCGTTGCTCATCGGTGTGATCTTTATCGTGGTATTGTTTGAGCAGTATTGGCAGGCCAAGCGTGGTAGCTCACTGACGCAAGGCAGTAATCAACGCTTTGATGCTAGCAAGCCTGCCAAAATAGGTATGACCTTGCTATGCACAGTTGTATTTTTGGTGGCGTTTTTAGTGCCAGTTTTACAGCTGATTTATTGGACAGCATTGAACTTTCGCCAAGATTTTGATGCGCGCTATATTGATTTTGTTACCAATAGCCTCATGATTGCTAGTATGACCACGCTTTTTATTGCCTTTTTGGCAATTATTATTGCGTGGATCAAACGGCAGTATTCTGATAAGTCGACCAAGCTTATGACCACATTGGCCAATTTAGGTTATGTGGTACCTGGTACGGTATTGGCAGTAGGTATATTTATTCCTATTGCGTGGCTTGATAATCAAATGATTGCCTTTGGTATTACCTCGCAGCAAGTGTTGTCTGGTAGTGTCATCGTGATGCTACTGGCATTATCGACACGTTTTATGACGGTGAGCTTTCAGCCAGTAGACAGGCAGCTGCAACGATTAACTGTCAATCAAGAGGCGGCGGCAAAGCTACTAAGCGATAGCGCCTATCAGCGCTGGCGTCATGTGATGTTACCTGTGCTTAGCCCCGGCGTGCTCACGGCACTGCTGATGGGGTTTGTGGAAGTGATGAAAGAGATGCCAATTACATTAATGACAAGGCGTCAGGGCTGGGATACGCTTGCAGTGCGAGTGTTTGAAATGACGAGCGAGGGTATGTGGGGACGGGCAGCACTACCCAGTCTATTGATTGTGTTGGTTGGTTTACTGCCTGTCTGGATACTATTGCGTCAAAGTGACAAACATAGCTAATAACAACAAAGCTAACTGCTGCTGCTTAAAAAACTGCTATATTCGATAGCGCTTAGCGTAACTGATATTATTATTTTACTGTTTACCTAAAACTGTACTTACCAATAGCGAACTGGGATTGTCTATGTATACTGACTCAATCAACGACTCATCAGATCCTAAGTCAGTCAAGGCTGGGGCAGATATCATCCCTGCCAAAAAATCACCACTCACCCAAGCTCGGATATTGCCGAGGCAGCCCAGCGAGCCTTTAGAAAAAACCAATAGCGTACGCCAAGACAATGAGAGAACTCTCGCTGGCAACCCTTATTTTAGTGTGCAAAACCTAATCGTCGGCTACGATGATACTATTGTCGTCAATGGCATGTCGTTGATGCTCGAGCAAGGAGAGATTGGCTGCTTTTTAGGTTATAGTGGTTGCGGAAAGACGACAGCATTACGAGCGATTGCAGGACTAGAGCAAAGCCGCGGCGGTACCATTCACTTAAACAACCAGCGCTTGACCGAAAAAACCACTCGTCACTCATTTGCCGTAGCACCAGCCAAACGTGGCATGGGGATGGTGTTTCAGGATTACGCGCTTTTCGGTCATCTAAGCGTGGCCAAAAACATCGCCTTTGGTCTCAATAAATGGTCAGCTGCTGATAAAAAAGCTCGAGTGGCAGAAATGCTGAGCTTAGTTGAATTGACTGAACATGCGGACAAACGTCCAAATGAGCTGTCTGGTGGGCAGCAGCAGCGTGTGGCTCTTGCAAGGGCGCTCGCACCAAAACCTAAATTACTGCTACTCGATGAGCCGTTCTCTAACCTAGATGTGGTATTACGTGAATCGCTGGCAATGAATGTCCGCGATATTCTCAAAAGCACCAATACCACAGCGATATTGGTCACTCATGATCAGAACGAAGCATTTGCCTTAGCAGACAAAGTCGGGGTCATGGATAAGGGTAGACTGGTACAGTGGGCGACTCCAAGCGAGTTGTATCATGAGCCTGTTAGTCCTTTTGTCGCGGAGTTCGTTGGTGAAGGTGCGATGATAGACGGTATCATCAAAGAAGGGCATGTAAAAACAGCACTGGGCAATATTTATCGCCGTATGGAAGTCTATGATGACTCGGGCCAACCACAGTACTGTGAGTATGACTATCCAAACGGCACGCCGATCAAAGTGCTGGTACGTCCTGATGACATTATTCATGATGATGACAGTACGCAGACAGCCTTGGTGGTGGGACGCGTCTTTCGCGGTGCTAATTATTTGTACCGATTGCAACTAGATGATGGGCAGACTGTCCTGTCGTTGGTTGCCAGCCACCACAATCATGCGATTGGCTCACATATTGGAATTTTGCCGTTGTTAGAGCATGTGGTCGTATTTGATGAAAAAGACATCAATGCGACCACGTGGTCAGAATATGATAGGTCATCAAGAGTCGATGAAAGTCTCTAGCAAATATAAAAGCTATTATTTATAAGAAATAATGGCTTTTGTCATTGATATCACCAGACACTAATTAAGCGTACTTCGTTGCCAAAATATGTAAATATCGTCCAAGCCACTTGTACGGCTCTAGCTGTGAGTAACGTAACTCCATTCGTATCACTGCATCTGGGTCGTTATGCCCACCGCGTTTGAGCGGGGCATAATCATGAAATACTCGCAGACCACTGCTGCGCACGGTTTTGTACTCATGCGCCTCTAACCACTGCTCAACCTCTTCTTTGGCAACCGGATGGTTGGGTGTCAGGCTTTTCTTGTTGTCTGCCTTATAGTCATTATTATCAAGTAAATTAAAATTCCCCATAATCAGGTTGCGATAATCAAAGCTGGCTGGGTTATAAAAGCACAAAGATAACGCGCCATTATCGGTCAAATACTGATCAAAAAAGTTCATGACCGCTGCTGGCTCTGCGAGCCACTCCAGTAGCGCATGACACATGATCAAATCAAACTTTTCTGTTTCTATGTGGGCCAGCTTTTCCTCAAGCGCTTGATAGGGACAGACATACCAAGTGATGTCTAATTTTTGCTCAATCTGATCTGCACTCGCTTTTGCTTTTTCGAGCATATTCGCTGATATGTCATTAATGACTACGCTATGACCTTGGGTGGCGAGCTCTATCGCAACCTGTGCAAGCCCTGCACCCACATCTAAGATACGTAGAGGTCGCCCAAGCGCCTCACTAACTTGCGCGCTATATTCAAAAATATCACGGCGCAGTACCGCCAGTCGAATCTCACCTTTTAGCCCACCATAGACCTTTTTTTCAAAATGATCAGCAATAGTATCGAAGCTACGATCTGCTCGCTCGCTCTCTGATGCTGTAGCGTGGGTTGGGTCAGGGTGGCTGTCTTGATGTTTAATTGGCATAAGGTATTTAGATCAATAATTAAGAGGTTTGGAGGATAATCAGCGAACTACTAAACCGCTACGATGTTACCCTCCCTAGAGGTACTATGTGTACAATCTGCGGTCGGCTGCCTTGTAGCTATTTTAGATTTCTTTGACTATAAGAAAAATATTCAATATGAACTAGCGTTTCAAACGTCTATTAATAACCCATTTGAAAACGAATTTCGATAAAACAATGATGATAAATACGACGATAACAAACACCCACATACCACTACCTTGTAGGTTTTCTTGGTAGGCTTGTGCCAAGTACGCAGATAACGCCATAGCAACCAAAAGCGCTCCCCAGCGGACATAAGGTACGGCACGATTGTTATGATTGGGAAAGCTAGCAACATAATCACTCGAAAAGCTATATAGCACCATTGCTAAAATCCAAATAATCGCAAGAATGATATCCATAATATAAGTAGCCTGTTAGGTCGTTATTTAAGTAGGACGTGTTCAACATGCCTTACTGTAGAAGATGAGTTAGTGTAGCGTTTAAAATTTTTTTGTCTAGAGCGTGTTTTCGATTTACTCGACAACCATTCAAACAGATTAAATGAGCTAAAAACAGCAAAATTAGCCAATCAAAACGTCCCTGTTAGTAATATATTTTTAGAGGATATTAATTACTTGAAATATTGGGGTTAATAGGCTGTTTTGCTTGATTTTAATGACGCTCAGAACCCCTAAATCAGCAAATTTGTGCTAAAATAGCTTCTTTTATTTATTATCAAAAATATCATCATTTTCCCAATATTTTTCACGCTTTATAGTGTTGCTTTGCTTGTTATATTTATTGGTTTTTATCAGTATTTAATGAGGCAAATACGCTATCTACAAAGCCTGCAAAATTAATAGCGTGGATATGAGTGAAGGAGTGTATATGAGCGAGTCGGTCAGTCCTATTGGCATCGTAGATGAACTGAAGCAGTCCTATCTGGATTATGCAATGAGCGTGATTGTCTCGCGTGCGCTACCTGATGTGCGTGACGGGTTCAAACCTGTCCATCGCCGCGTGATGTATGCTATGCATGTGCTATCTAACGACTACAATAAACCGTACAAGAAGTCCGCACGTGTGGTGGGTGATGTCATCGGTAAATATCATCCGCATGGTGATAGCGCGGTATATGATGCCATCGTACGTATGGCGCAGGACTTTAGCTTGCGCTATCCAATGGTTGATGGTCAAGGTAACTTTGGCTCGATCGATGATGATCCTCCGGCTGCTATGCGTTATACCGAAGTACGTATGACCAAGCTGACCCATCAGATGCTAGCGGATTTGGACAAAGACACCGTCGATTGGGAAGACAACTACGACGGCTCTGAGCGCATGCCAAGTGTAATGCCAGCGCGTATTCCTAACCTATTGGTCAATGGTGCGACGGGTATCGCGGTAGGTATGGCAACCAACATGGCACCGCATAACCTGACCGAAGTGATTAATGCTTGTCTAGCGTATGCTGAAAACCCTCAAGTCTCTGCCGAAGAGCTGATGTCACATATCTCAGGCCCTGATTTCCCAACGGGCGGTATTATTTATGGTCGTGCGGGTATTTTAGACGCTTATCGTACGGGTAAAGGTCGCCTGCATATCCGTGGTCGCTATCATATCGAGCCAATGAGCAACTCTGGGGTCAACCGTGATCGCGAGCGTATTGTATTCACCGAAGTTCCTTATCAAGCAAACAAAGCAAAGCTGATTGAGCGTATCGCAGAGCTGGTCCGTGATAAGAAAATCGAAGGCATTAGCGAGATTCGTGATGAGTCTGACAAAGACGGTATGCGTATCGCTATTGACTTGCGCCGCGGCGAAACCGCTGAAGTTATCGTTAATAACTTGTTCTTACAGACGCCGCTAGAGTCTAGCTTTAGTATCAATATGGTGGCGCTCGATAATGGTCAGCCAAAGCTATTGACTCTGCGTCAGCTTATCGCTGCGTTTGTCCGCCATCGTCAAGAAGTGGTGACACGTCGTACGATTTATGAATTGAATAAAGCCCGCGTTCGTGGTCATTTGCTCGAAGGTCTGACCGTTGCTCTAGCCAATATTGATGAGATTATTGCAACGATTAAAGCGTCGGCAAACCGTGGCCTTGCACGTGAAAGCTTATTAAATAACACGTGGGGTTCAGGTAGCGTCGTTGCGATGCTTACCGCTGCGGGTAGCCAGTCAGTACGTCCTGAGTTCATCGAAGGCGAAGATCCAAAAGCGCCGTTTGGCTTAATTGAAGGCGAGGAGCGTTATCGCTTGTCACTTGAGCAGGTCAATGCGATTTTAGATATGCAATTGCATCGCTTGACTGGGCTTGAGCAAGATAAATTGACTGAAGAATACCAAGACTTGCTACGTGAGATTGCTCATCTAGAGTCTATTTTAGGTGATTTTGATAAGCTAATGACTATTATCTCTAATGAGATGATTGAGATTCGTGATAACTTCGGTGATGAGCGCCGTACCGATATCATCGATTCGCGTATGGACTTTAGTCGCGAAGACCTTATCCCTGAGCAGACTGTCGTTATGACGGTATCGCGTACTGGTTATGCCAAAACTCAGCCAATCGATGACTATGTTGCACAAAAACGCGGCGGTAAAGGCAAGTCTGCAACCGCCATGAAAGAAGATGATGTGATTGACCATTTAGTCGTGACATCAACGCATTCGACAGTATTGTGTTTCACTGATAGTGGCCGTGTCTTTAGTCTACGAGGCTTTGAGGTACCGATCGCCAGTCGCGGCGCTCGTGGTCGTCCATTGGTCAATTTAATTGGTCTAAATAGTGATGAGACCGTAACGACCATACTACCGATTCCAAAAATAGTAGAAGAGTCACCAGTAAAAGATGACGCTTCATCAACAGATAATGAGTTGTCAGAAGACAGTAACGAAGCAGAAGCGCCATTTGTTTTCTTTGCAACGGCTAATGGTACCGTCAAGCGGGTAGAGCTCAAGCAATTTGCTAATATTCGCTCGAATGGTTTAATCGCAGTCGGGTTAGAAGACGGTGATAAATTGGTTAGCGCGCGTATTACTAATGGTAGCCAAGAAGTGATGTTATTTGCGTCAAGTGGCAAGGCGATTCGTTTCGATGAAAATGATGCACGTGCAATGGGCCGTACAGCAAAAGGCGTTCGCGGTATGCGTCTGTCTGCTGAAGAATTTATCAAGTCACTGGTCGTTATCGAAGATGACGTACGTGAAATCCTGATTGCTTGTGAAAATGGCTTTGGCAAACGTACCTTTGTCGAAGAGTTCAACACACAAAACCGTGGTGGCGGCGGTGTGATTGCAATCAAGACCAGCGAGCGTAATGGCGCACTAGTACGAGCGACCAAGGTTGACTCTACCGATGATATTATTTTGATCTCTGATAAAGGAACGCTCGTACGTACCCCAGTTGAGCATGTCGCCAGCTCTGGTCGTAATACACAGGGGGTCACGCTTATCCGTTTATCAAAAGATGAGAAGCTGGTCGCTATGGCACGTGTTGAGCACGAAGAGAGCGACGATGAGTTAGTCGACGCCATGAGAGAAGACGGTACATTTGAGGTAGAAGGTCAGGAGCAAATCGACATCAACACCGCCACTGACAATACCGCAATGACCGATGCCCATGATGCTATCGACATTGCAAATGACCATACGCCAAATGATGATCAATAATACTTATAGTAGTTAGCTTTTCAGTCTAGTTTTTCATCATTATTCTAGAAAAAAGCCTCTGACGTTCTCGTCGGAGGCTTTTGTTTTTTTGATTTATTTTTCTCAACAATTTACACAGGGTTCTATTTTTAAGGCTGTTGTTATGCTCACGACCAATCAAACTTTTCAGGGAACGATTGCATCCGTATCATCAAGCTTTTTGTTCTCGATGATGTTTTTGTTTGGGCTATTCATGTTGCCGTTGTCAGGGACACAGGTGGCGTCATGGCGGGTGCTCATGATGCTACTAAGCTTGGTGATATTGCTCAGTCTAACCAAGCAGTGGCAGCATGTCTTTGAGTATATAAAAACACTAAAGACACCCAAAGAGTGGCTCATATTTACATTGCCTGCACCAATCCTAGGCGGCCAGATATGGCTGTTTATGTGGGCGCCAGTTAATGGCTTTGGCTTGGATGTGACACTAGGCTATTTTTTATTACCATTGATGATGATCGTGCTTGGTCGGTTTTTTTACCATGAGCACATGAGTACTTTGCAGTGTGTGGCGGCGATATTTGCAGCACTAGGTATTGGCTATGATGTGTTTCAATATGGTTCGGTGTCTTGGGTGACGCTGTTTGTGTGTTTGGGTTATCCGCCGTATTATCTACTTCGGCGTACCCTCTCTGTACCACCCATCACGGGCTTACTGTTTGATTTGGCATTATTGACACCCGTGGTGCTCATCGTACTCTACATGACCGGTGGTTTTAGTGTGGCAGCACAGAACATAAAATTTTGGTATCTACTGCCGCTGCTGGGTGCTTTTAGTGCGATGGCGATGTCACTGACGATGGTCGCGAGTAGCAAGTTGCCAGTGTCACTATTTGGTGCACTGAGCTATATAGAGCCGATGCTATTGTTTGTGTTGTCCATTACGGTTCTGAGCCAAAGCCTTGAAGAAGGTGGTTCGCTCTTTATGTACGGCATGATTACGCTTGCACTAGTGGTTATGATGGCTGATAGTGTGGCAGGGTATCTGGCTCGTCGCCGAGATGATCATCTTCATGGATATAGAGAGCCGCAGGTAGGAGGCTTCCCGCCACGTCGTCATTTTATCAATCAGCGTATCGATGGCGTACTAAAAGCCCATCGTTTTCGCAAGATTCGTCACTACCAAAAGAAGATGAGTAAGATACAGCAAAAAATCGAAAAACTTGATGCAAAATAATCATTTATCTGCATTAAATTTACTCAATGTAGAAGTTAATCTACTAGATGCATACTGGCATTGCTTATCTATTCTGACTTTGACATAATGCGCCCCATGATGTAAGCCTAACACATCAAAAGCGTTCAACTTAGATTGCGCGACGACCTTATATGCAAAAGCCTCAGACGTTCTCGTCTGAGGCTTTTGTTTTTTTTAAAAATTGCCAAGGATGTGCCCCAATCTCTAAAGGCTGTTGTAATGCTGACTACTAACCAAACCTCGCAGGGTACGATCACTGCGGTGGCTGCAAACTTTTTATACTCTTTGCTGTTCTTATTTGGTTTGCTGCTGCAACCCTTATCAGGTACGCAAGTCGCTTCGTGGCGTGTGCTTACGATGTTTTTTAGTCTGGTGCTGCTGGTCAGCGTACTAAAGCAATGGCAGCACATTTTTGATTATCTAAAAACTTTAAAGAACGCAAAAGAGTGGCTGTTGTTTATATTACCCACACCGATTTTGGGTGCGCAGATCTGGATATTTATGTGGGCGCCAGTCAATGGGTTGGGACTTGAGGTCACGTTGGGTTACTTCCTATATCCTATGATTATGATTGTTGTCGGCAAGTTCTTTTACAACGAAGACATGAGTCTGCTACAGTGGGCTGCCATTGTGTGTGCAGGTCTCGGTATCGCTTACGATATCTTTGCATATGGTGCGATCTCTTGGGCAACGTTGTTTGTGTGTTTGGGTTATCCACCATACTATCTGCTACGTCGCAAGTTGGCAGTACCACCTATTACTGGCCTGATATCTGATCTTGTATTGTTATTGCCAGTGGTATTGGTCGCGCTGTATATGAATGGTGGTTTTGAGGTGGCAATCACCAACCATAAGCTTTGGTACCTGTTGCCTTTGCTCGGCATCATTAGCACGGCGGCGATGTCATTGACGATGGTCGCGAGTCAAAAACTACCGGTCTCACTGTTTGGAACTTTATGCTACCTTGAGCCAGTATTTCTATTTATATTCTCGATTGCAATTTTAGACCGTAATTTACATGAGGGCGGCTCCATCCTAATGTATAGCATGATTTTTATCGCATTGCTGATTATGATTGCGGATAGTACCCTTGGCTATCTGGCGCGCAAACGTGACAATCGCTTACATGGCTACAATGAGCCACAAGTGGGTAGTTTTCCGCCGCGTCGTCGTCTTAAAAACCGCCGTATCAAGGGCGTACTGATTGCGCATCGATTCCGTCAAATTAAGAAGTATCAGCAAAAGATAGATAAGATGACGCGCAAGATTGAAGCGCTAAATCTATCGTAATGCTAATGAATATAGCACTATCGCAGTCAATAGAACTGACTTGGTAGGTAAGATTTTTTGCTATTACTCTACAAACTTGCTGTGTCAAAGGGCACTAAATTACGCTATTATCGAGGAAGATGCTGCTGCGCTTAATTAAGGGCGCTGCACTATGTTTAAGAAATTATGTTTAAGAAATTATGTTTAAGAGATTATGTTTAAGAGATTATGTTTAAGAGATTATGTTTGAGAAACTGTCTCTAAGTGACGGGATCTAAAAGGCTGTCTCTAAGAACGTATCTCCTAAACCTCAGGGCTGACCCAAAACAATATATGACTAGGACGGTTTATGTTACATCTTCATCATTTAGCAAACTCACGCTCGTTTCGTATCATTTGGCTACTAGAAGAGCTAAACGCCGATTATCAATTGACTTGCTATGAGCGCAATAAAGCATACCGCGCCCCTGATAGTCTAAAAAAAGTGCACCCAATCGGTAGTGCGCCAATGCTAGAAGTAGACGATCGCATATTGCTTGAATCGGGATTCATTATTGAGTATTTGATTAAGCACTATGACAAAGAAAAACAGTTCAAGCCTGACGATAGTGACGAAGCGGCGTGGGAAGCCTATACGTTTTGGCTACATTTTGCAGAAGCCTCGCTGATGCCGTTGTTGGTTATGCGTCTAGTGTTTACAAAGGTTGTGAGTCAGTCGCCTATGCTGATCAAACCGATTAGCAAAAAAATCCAAGGTCAGGTCGAAAAGAACATGATCGGAAATGGTTTGGACAAAATGCTGACCATGATGGAACAACACTTGAGCAAAAACCATTGGTTCGCAGGTAGTGAATTTAGTGCTGCTGATATTCAGATGCACCTTGCTGTCGTAGGTGCAAATGCGGGCGCAGGTCTCAATAAGAGTAAATATGCCAATATCTTAACGTGGCTACAACGCTGTGAAGAACGAGATGCCTTTAAGCGCGCCGAAGAAAAAGGCGGTCGTCTTAATTTTTAGATGATGCTGGTATTATCAAATTGGTATCATCAATAAGCACTGCTCAGTACTGAAGTGAATACTAGATAAAAGGTTTTGTTTATTTTTAAGCAAAGCCTTTTTTAGGATAAAATAATGACAGATTCCAATAGACCGAATCATACAGATCTAAGCAAAAACATCAACTCCAATCAGCCATCAGGACAGAATATGCAAGATAGACAAGCTATCGACAGCCAACAGGTATCTATCAAGGCATGGTCACAAAAGCTACTGGTTGTTATTCTATGTGCCGCCAGTTTCTATGGTGGTTGGAAGTCTTATGAGTCCAACATGGTCAATGAGTGTACCGCAAATGGTGGGCAAATGATTGAGGCTCAACGAACCATGATATGTCAGCGGTCATAATAAATACCTCTGACAAATAAAAGGTATCACCTATGCTAAAGCTAACCTTTTTGGGAACCTCTGCCGGTGCACCAACCAAACAGCGTAACGTAACTGCGTTGGCAGTTGAGTGCTTGAGTATTCATAATTCTGGTTCGCAGCAGCAAGGCAAGCCGAAGCACAGTAGCAATCAAAATAAGAAATCACGTCCTTGGCTACTCATTGATTGCGGTGAAGGTACACAGCAGCAACTGCTACATACCAAGCTGTCTTTACGGCAACTGACTGCTATCTGTATCACTCATGTACATGGTGATCACTGCTATGGTCTACCTGGATTGCTGGCGAGTGCTGCGATGTCAGGACGCCGTGATCCGCTAACGCTCATTGCGCCCAATGCGATTGCTAGCTTACTTGAGGCAATTGTCTCAACGACTGAGCTATACCTACCCTTTACGCTTGATTTTGTGTCGATAGAAGACTTATTTTCGCAAGAGGATGACAAAGGTAAAGTGACGCTAGAGTTAGATGGACAGCAGCAGATTATGATAGAGGTCTACCCGCTATCGCATCGCGTGCCGTCCCATGGGTTTGGTATCACTCAGACCATCAGCCGCCGACTATTAAATACCGATAAACTCAAAGAGAGTAGTATCCCAGCAAGTGCACTATGGGGCAAATTACAACAAGGCGAAGATGTTATCACTGAGGATGGTCAGCAATTGCGTTCAGCAGACTATGTCCATAATGATATGCAGCGTACAAAAGTAGTGATAGCGGGTGATAACGATACGCCAGAATGCTTGAGCGATGCTGTTGCTGATGCAGATTTGTTGGTACATGAAGCCACTTATACGCATGAGGTCTTGATGGCTATTCAGGCCAGAAACCCAGAGTTTGATCCCATGCATAGCAGCGCTCATGTAGTGGGTACATTCGCGCAAAAGATAGGCGTGCAGAATCTAATTTTGACCCATTTTAGTGCTCGTTATCAGAGCTTTGATAATCCAGAGAGCGAAACGCCAAATATGGCCTATATCCGCTTAGATGCGCAAAGTGTCTATAAAGGTAATCTATGGCTGGCGGCAGATTTTGCACAGTATACGGTAGATGGTGCTGCCATTTTGGCAGACGACCAACAAGATAACCGCGTACAGTATGTGGGTTCTGCACGCAGCAATCAGTCATGACTTTATAGACATAACTTTATAGGCATGACTTTATAGGTAAGGTGTTACAGGTATGGATTAGCAGCTATTGTTTATTTGTGGTCCTCAAGCGCCAATTGTATTTTACCGCTCCAGTAACGGCTAAATTGATAAGCCACTCGTCCTGAGCGCCCACCACGTTCAGAAGCCCAGCGCAAAGCATCCATTCTTATCTTGTTGGCCAAGCTGCCATCATCTGTAGTCACCTCCACATCATGATCAGTATGTGCCGAGATTTTCCGTTGTTCTAAATTCAGGTAATGCTGAACAATCTGTAAATAAGTCTGTTGATCCATAGGATGAAAGGTCAATGATAAGCCAAACCGATCTGACAACGACACAGTCTCATCAATAGTCTCATAGGGGTTGACCTCGTCGGTCTGACCATTATAAATATCAAGATTGTCTTTCATCATTTGAGGAAGCAGACGACGGCGATTACTGGTGGCATAGACCAGTAGCTTGTCTTGCTCAGAGTCTAGCGCGCCATCAAGCACACTTTTTAGCGCGCGGTAACTTTCATCTTGACCATTGAACGCCAAGTCATCACAGTAGACGATGTAACGACAGTTCGAGTCTGCTGGCAGCTCATTAATAGCAGTGCGAATCTTATCCAGTACTTGTAGATCGTCACGCGCAATCTCAATAATACGCAACCCTTCGCTATGATACGCTTGTAGCAAGGCACGAATCAGTGAAGATTTACCGGCACCGCGTGTGCCTGTCATCAAAACGTGATTGGCAGGGTAATCTCTTAAAAATTGACGCGTGTTCTGTACCAGTTTTGATTTTTGCGTATCGATACCTTGCAAGTCATCTAAACTCAAAAACAGATTGACTGATAAAGGCTGCAGGTGACCAGTACGTCCACCAACCCAGCGATACGCCAGTTGATCAGGGTCAATCTCAATGGTGGGTGTGACGTGCTCTTGTAAATACTGACCGAGCAACTCTAACAAGGGAGCAGGTAGGGCATATTGGGTAGACTGTGACATAATAACTCTAGTGGTAAAGTGGCGGTTGGGTAATAAGATGGTGGCGTGATTGGGGCGGTGCAATATGATAGATAACAACACTGTGCAAAATAGTGCCAGTAATTCGCCTATTAAACAAGCCTTGCAAGCGAAGTCTGGGCAACTATTGCCAGTCATCACCCAAGCACTGACAGAGCGAGCATATAGTAAAATAGTGCATCAGCGTATTAGTCAACAATACAGAGAGGGAAGCACAGAGCAGACTCAAGAGAGCGACACGCAACATATCACGCAGAGCAGGCAGCAAAACTGCTATCAAGGTCTAACGCGCGCCCAACATTTACAGTATGGTAGTGTGATGATCAAATGGGAAATATCCAGTACTTCAAATGTGCCACAAAATATCTCAGATCTAACTCATGAAATAAGCGTATTACAATCGCTAAGTGTTTCGCAGAAGATTCAACTTACTACTATCACACCATCTGTATTTGACAATTACGATATAGATATCCAAGCGTTGGAGCAGCCTCAGCGATTAACGGTGTTGGTTATGCCGTATTATGAAAATGCTAGCCTAGCCAAGCTGCTCAATCATCAGCGCCACTCATTTCTAACTAACGAGCAAAAGCATCATTTGCTTGTACAGTCCGCTCAGCTCATCGTCAGTCTACACACAGCTGGTTGGTTGCATAATGATATTAAACCCAGTAATTTTTTGCTTAGCAATATTAGCAACAACCCGAAGGATAATGCTGGTAGCGACCACAAAGCATCCGACTTACTACTGACGGATTTTGCATTAGCCCAAAGAAGCGATCAACCAAACGCAATAAATTCTGCTAGCGGCACACCAGCATACTTAGCGCCTGAGCGTTGGCAGGGGCAAAAGGCAACCATACAAAGTGATATTTACGCGTTTGGTATCATGATGGTTGAGATGTTGACGGGCGCGCGACCATTTAGTATAAATTCTAAAAGTCAGCAAAAAATGACAGATTGGGCCATGCAGCACTGCCAACAACCTATTATCAGGCTGCCAATAGCGTACATTCACTATCAAGGCATTGTCGATAAGATGCTGGCGAAGCGAGTAGAGAAACGATATCAGAGCATGGAGGTTGTATTGGAGGCTTTGAAAAGATTGTAATGGTGAGTAGTAAATTACAGACACAAAAAAACCTGCTAAAAAGCAGGTTTTGATATTTGGTCTAAGATGTACTATCCGAAAATGGTGGGGCTGGAGAGACTCGAAACCTCTATGATTATTAATTTTAGGATTTTTGGGATGCTAAGTACATGATATTGTTAGAATGTAGTGTCGAATTAAGCAGGTAGGGATATCCCATAGTAATCCCACGTAAGATATAAGCAGATCGTGAGCGTGTCCAGCGCACCATCTTATTTTGGTGTTTTTAAATTTTTGGGGGTGGTGTGCAAACTAGGTAATATAGGTAATCATATTGATTTTATTGGGTTTTTTATGTAATTTAGAGGTAATTATTAAGTAATCCAATACACAGCTAAAAGGTATTAATCAAGAAACTATAATATGTATATAAATCATATACTTATACTATAGATGTAATAATAATTACTTTTGATTACTATATTAAGGTATTTATAAATGATAATAATATCAAATACTTATATCTGATTTATTAAGCTATTACTATGATTACCTCATATTGCTACCCCTGTGGTATTTTATTACTTAAACCTATAAATGAGGTATAAAAAAAGCCCTATATTTAGGGCTTTTTGCTGATTGCATTATTGGCTATTGTCTAGTGCATTGGCTAAGTTGCGGATGATATGGCGCGTGTCACTGGGAATGAACTTTGCATAGTGTTTGTGGATCATGTCTGTATTTACGTGGCCCAGTTGGTTGGCCAACCATTCGGCGCTAATAATGCCTGTTGATAATACTTGGCTTGCATAAGTATGACGACCATTGTTTAAAGCGCGATATGGTATGTCGCATCTATCAAGGTGGAGTTTCCAGCGTTTTTCCAGCTGTGGGTATGTGTAATGGCTGCCGGTGCGCGGGTTGTACCAAAGCCACGTTAGATGCTGTTTTTCATAGGTGTGATTATCTCGCTCAAGTACTTTGACTGATTGAGGGTTTTGATCAGTTAGCAATTCGCGTTGATTGACCAAGGCATTCGCTACGATCGGTAGTAGTTCGATTTGCCGTTTGCGTCGTCGGTTTTTAGTCGCCTTATGAATGCCCTTCACAAAGCCACGTCTGATATACGCTGTTGCCTGATCAAAATCAATATCTTCTATGGCCAGTGGCATGAGCTCATGACTGGATAGACCTGACCATAACATGACCGTCCATAAGTTCCGAAAGGTCGTGTCCGTTTCGGTATTGATGATTGATGTTATCTCTTCACGAGTGAATGGCTCGATGTCTTTTGGGTCTTTTGCGTTAAGCTTGATGTACTGGCTTGGGTCGTTAGGGTTCTTTTGATGACGTGCCCAGTAACTCCATATTGATCGCCATAAACCTAGTATATCGACAATCGTTTTCGGTGATAGATTGACTCTAAGCACTTTGTATACCCAATATTCGACATCTTCAGCACTGATTTTGCTGATTTGTTTGTCTTGCCAGTATGGCGTTATGTGGTTGGCCACTTTGCTGGTGTAGGTCGTCCAAGTCGTTGGAGAGACTGTACTTTGCTCGGCATTCTTCCAAACGGGAATGTAATAGCCAAAATATGATGCTTGTCGCTTTGGTGATGATGGGAATACGGCATCACGGTTGAATATGCCCATTTGTATCTGTTGCTCAACCATATCCGCTATTTTCTGCGCGTTAGCCTTGTTTGCTGCGGTTGGTGGTGTGTTTAGCAAAGTTTCGCTGTCTTTTTCACCGTTTATGTACCAAATAATGCGAATACTGGTTTTGAGTGGTTCAATACTGGCCACTTTGGATGCTCCTATGCGTAAAAACGTGTGTAGATAGGTCTTAAAATGCTGATATAACTAGCTTTTACACGGATTTGACGCTATAATAAAGGTCTGGTTTGGTAACTATTGAGCCACTTAAAAGTTCTTGGTTTGGGGCTTTTGGCTCAAATGATTTGACGAAACAGCCCTCACAATTGTGAGGGCTGTTTTTTTGTCCATAGTATAGTCATTTGATAAACCTGTCATCAATGATGATTGAGAACGGGTTGTCTAGATCCAGTTTCATTGTTTTTGCCTTCTTATGCGCCAATCTGGTCAGTTCGTCTATACCGTAGGGCTTGTTATTATGTAAGATAACGCTACCTTCTGGCATTTTATTTACTGGGGATTTTCTCCCCATACGATCACGGTTCAGATGCTCATTGACCATATTTTCATCAGTTGCTATGCAAACGCTGTCACGACAACGATATAAACTTAATGGTAATGGCATGGCTACCTCCTTCCCTCTATATTGTTTTGGCAATCGATACATCGGGTTACACCGCCTAAGCGCTGCCGGCGCTCAGGAATATCTTCGCCACAATCGATACACTCTGCCAGTGATGGCTGATCAAAACGTGCAGCCTTGGCTAGGTTACGTTCTAACTCTTCTTGCGCTTGGTCGTTGGCGCGGTCAATAATGTCGCTCATTTAGTTTTTTCCTATTTTGATTTCAGTTAATTTTTCGTATTTACGTTCTTGGTAGACTTCGACCTTGCAGCGCATTTCAATCTTGTCTTTATTGATGCTGTAATGCTTGCCTTGATAGAGGTCTCGCTGCTTGTGCGTTGGGTGCATCGAGCAGTCAATCATCTGACCGCTCACGGTGTCGAAAGTCAGCCAATGCAGTGGGCTTTCACGGTTGTAAGGGAATAAGGCGCGGACTAGGTTCATCGACCTGCCTCCGTTTTAAGTGCCATATCAATAACTATATTTTTTGCATTACCCATCAGCTCAAGGAGTACCTCTTCTTGTTCGTCATCAAGATAACCGACGTTGTCGATGACTTCTTTCATGGACAGAGATAATTCGTGCTCACGTTGGACTGGTGGAATGGTTCGGATAAAGGTCAAAGCCAATAGTTCAAAAGTTGCGTTGTGTTGGATCTTCGATGCTTCTTGCTGCTGCTGATGTTCTATGGCCATTTGCATTAATTTGTTTAAGTCCATTATTTGATTTCCTTTTAAGTGATGCTTAGATTTTTAGGCATTTCAAACACCCAGCAACGAATGCTACGGCCTGTGATTTGAGACGCTACGGTCTTGTTTGCTGCCACAAACTTGAACTGCCTAGACTGGCGTAGCGCGTGATGCATATCGGATTGTGGTGGTAGGTCATAGCGGTACTCATTCGCAAGCTGATAGATCTCTGGCATACTGATCGCCAATAGTTCTGGGTTCTTGCTGTGGTTGATATGCAAGCGGCGAATATGATGACCAGCACCTTCGATTGCGTTGGGCGCTGCATTCAATCGTTCGAGCACATCAAAAAACTGGATATTGAGCGGATGCTCGGTATCGAGCGTCTGATCGCGCTCGGTTGCCATGTTAAATACTTCCTGCTTTACCGCACCGTCCAAGCGTTGCAAATCTGGCAATACCAGTTTCATCGCATCAAACATGGCGAGTATCTGCGCGTGGCAATGAGCAACACGGAAAGCTTTGACACCGCTGTCTTTTAACCAATTCTCATGCGCTATTTTGGTATCAAAAAATACCTGCAGTATCTTGTCTTCCATCTTGAGGATATCGACTAAGAAATGACTGACATCTTCGGTCTGTAGTGCCTCAATACGTCTGGCAGCTGCTTCAGAATCTCGGGTCTGGTTGTCCAATGCAAAGAATAGGTGGCAGATACGGCTTAGTACTGCTTTGGACGCCACCACGGGCAAATTCTGACTGATGACGATAGTGCCGCGAAACGGTGGCTCGTAGACTTCGTTGCCGGCTGATTTGACGCCGCGTGTACCAATCGTGCCGCCGTCATATAGGTTTTTTAGTTCGTCCCAATTGAACTGACTATTGCGACCAGTGCCGGCACCATCACGGTCAGACTCAATAAAGACGCTAGGCATATTTGAGGTTTGTGATAATGAGCGCAGACGACCGGCTTTGGTGGTTTTGTTGGGATCGATACCCTCGTAGCCATCACGACCTATCAAGCGCCAAAAAAAGCTAAGTAGGGTTGATTTACCAGTACCAGGCTCACCAACGATTTCTAGAAAAGGGAATGATTTTTGACGGTCGCGTACTTGCTGGGCAAATAGGCTGCCCATGAAGCCGACCAGACTAATGACGCCTTGCACACCCCAGCCAGATATGATGTCTGCTAACCAGTTGGCTGGATCTTTGGGGCGGTCACCGATTCTGATATTTGGACTGGCAGCGAGTGTCTTTAGGCTTTTATTATTTGGCAGGTCAAAATAATCATCAGCATTGAGCGGGTAGCTCTGACCATGACGGATGGCTACATCGTTAAAAATGTAAGTCTGATGGTCTTTGCTATAACCAATAAAATCGATGGTCTCTACTGTCTTGATGCCATTAATCATGCGTCCTAGCATGACATCTAGCTGCTTTGAATTGCCTTGATAAATGACGCCAGGCGCGACTGATAATAGGCGCTTTTTAAATTCACCCGCTGCAGAGAGTTGGCTACCGGTAAAGGTATTTTTGGTGTCCGCTTGTGGTGTGCGAATACGAAAAAAGTACCATGACTCATCGGTGACCAGGTTTTGCTGATAGTAGAGTGCTTGCGGTTGACAGTTCATGATCTGAGTGACGGTCATGCAAGACTGCATTAGGTCGTCATGCCATAGCTGTACGGCTTCTTTTAATTCTTCTTCAGTATTGAATAGATCCTCTGTCGGTTCGCTGTCCGCGTCCATTTGCTTGGCTTTATCAAAGCTTTCGCTGTCTACTTTTACCCAGTAGGTGCAACTGTTGAAAAACATATAAAAGCTAGTGGTACCATATTGGTTGTACGTCAGTAGCGCCTTGTCCTTTGCTGTCTCAGCAATAAGCAGCTCCCCATAAAAGCGGTAGCGTTCAAGGTCTGACTTAGTGAGTTTTTCCGCTTTGTGTAGGTCGTTCCAATCATCACCGTTACTGTATTCGCTCGACTGAGCCGCAGTGACTTCCCAACCGTTTTGACGTGCAGTGGCTACCAGTTTGTCAGTGGCTTTGCGTCCGGCATGGTCGCTGTCTAAGGCGATCACTAGCCTGGGTAGGGGCTTGCCAAGCTCAATCATTCGCGCTTTGATCTGCGCTAATGTATGCGCTGGGAAGTTACCAGCGGTGATATTGCTGATAGCATGTAGACCATTCTCAGTCAGTGCCATGGCGTCAAAGATGCCTTCAGTAATCCATAGCTCTTTTACATATGACCAGACACCATGCTGTAGGTGCAGCTTTGGCGGTAACCAAGCATGACCTTTAAATTTAAAGCCTGTTTGTACACGGGCCTTTTTTATATTTGCGGCGGGTTCTATCAGCCGTTCCCAATACCCTAGAGTTTGCCCTTCGCTTGTGATGTTGAAACGGACACTAGGACAAGTAAAATCAGAATAGAAGTCTTTGAATACTTCTTGGGTATAGCTGCCTTGCCATTTGACAATATCAAAGCCACGTCCCGACTGAAGATAAGCGTCAGCCGTGGCATTTGGGTTGCTGGGTGTTGGTGGGTTTTTCTTCGTCCAATTGGCGAATATATCAGGATAGATATCACGAGTAGATGCTTGATAATTGCACTTATTAGCGCGACCACACTGGATCGTCCACGGTGCATCTGCACCAGTGAATAATTCTTTTTTATTACATGATGGGCAGCGGCCATAACGCAAAAACTGACGGTCGCTGGAGAATTTGAGACCATAATCTTGTACGAGGCGAGTGATTAGCTCGCTACGGGTATCATCTTGCATGGTTTGCATAATATTGCTCGTCTGGTTTGGTAGTTTGGTTAGGCATTTGCGCTGATTGGTTTGTCTCTCTGCACGTCTGGCTTGACTATCGAGCGTACGTACTCTTGCTGAGTGACGAATATATGTCCGCATTCGTCATTTTTGCAGCGGTGTTCTATGTCGCGTAAGTAGTCAGTAATGACGCGGGTACGCAGGATTAAACAGTTGGAATGACAAGCTGGACAGCGCATATAAGACCTCTTTTAGTGTTTGACGATGAGTTGTAACTCTTTATCTGTTTCAGCGAGTGCTTGTCTCAGTGCCCAAGCGACAAACTCATCGACGCTTACTCCATGCTCGGCAGCCTTACGTTCAAGTAAGCGCTGCTCTGCAGGGGTTGGGTGGATATAGACATCGTTAGGCATGGCTGGTGACTCCTGAGGTACTGACCGGTGCTTGTGTCATCGCCCAAAAGTGACCTAATGGCATCTCGACTGTGTTTTGTGATGGCAGTATCATAGCGATAGGTTGTTCACGAAATACCAGGTCATGGATCTTGCTCATGGCAAGCTGTCTTACCAGTGTGGCCATCTCGATACCTGACCGCTCGGAGTGGGCCAGTAATATCTGATAGTCGTAGTGATCGACACTGATTTTGATCGGGTTATCGCGTAGTTTTTTGGTGTTTGGGTTCATGGTTTGGTTTCCTTCTGGTTTTGGTTTTAGTGTTGCTTTGACTGCTCTAGCTCTAGACCAGCCTGATAGCGACGGTATGCAACATAGCTCATGGATCGAACTTCATTACCAGCTGTGCTTACCAACTCTTCATGTTCATTTGGCGTTAGCCGTAGCTGTATGGGTTTGCGTTTACCATCTTTTAGATGTGGCAGCTCTCCCTTGGGCGTTGCCTGTAATGTTGTTTCAGTCATTTGGTGGTATCCTATAGCTAATTGAAAGCGTGTTAACGTGGTACGGTTTAATAATACAGTCAAATGAACGTATTTGCAATCATATTATACATTCAAACGAAAATATAAGGGGTATGCTGTGGAGTCAATTGAAGTGGGGAAGCGCTTAGAAGCAGAGCGTCAGCGTTTGGGCCTTATGGCAGTTGAGGTTTATGAAGAGCCAACTATCAGAATTGCTCAAACAACATATAAAAACTATGAGACAGGTAAGCGTGATATGCCTTCATCATTGCTAATTAAGCTATGGAATATTGGGTTTGATGTGATGTATGTCTTGACTGGTCAGCGTTTAGAGGATATTGCGCTTGATGTAAGATCTCATAAGGATCTGCCGTCATATCATCAGAGATTGATTAATCTACCCGATATACTGGATCTAGAAAGCCCTTCAGATAGGCTGTTGGGTGCGATGTATCACGCAGAGGAAGCGTTGGTACAAGCCGGGGCAAATGCCAATGAAGACTATGACTATAAGATACTGGCAACATTAGGACTGGGTTTGATCGATACAGTCAAATGAGGCAATTGAGTAAATGGTAGGCACAAAAAAACCAGTCACTCGGACTGGTTCCTTATACTATTGAGCTGTTAAAACGCATTGTCTGACATATCTTTTTGACTGTGTACTAAGTCCAGTAGGTCGCTGCTGGTCATGCTGATACGGGCATTCGGGTCTGCTACGTGCAGTGTCTCTGCCATATCAATGATGATGCCACGCAGTGATTGAATGGTGTCTCTATCAATGGTCTGCTGTTCATGTAGCTTTAATGCTTTGGTTTTCCAAGCTTTGGCATCTGTCTCCCACTTGCCAGGCTTGATTGGTGTCTCCGCAAAGGTTACTTGGGATAGTTCGAGCGCAATCTCGTCTGTCTTAGATTTTTCTAGTGGAATGGTCTTATTAGTATGACCATACTCTAAACGTATTGCATTAATTCTTTTACCATCTAACTCAGAATTAAAAACAATGGTCGAAGGTTGTAATAGCTTGGGTTCTTCTAAATCGTAGAGAGCGTCAACTATCTCCATATGCGTAATAAGTTTGCCACAGTGTGACTGTATGAGCTGCTGTACCTGATAGATATCAAGTGTCATCATTGTTGGATGAGTAGGCGTATGGTCGGTTTTGATACTATGCTGACGTTCGCTAACAAATAGCGCATTAAATAAATTGCGTATTATGCTTTCATGGTTTGCGCTAGTATCGCCTTTCATTATGTAGTCACCGCGATTGTCAGCTTTGGTGAGTGTTTTAGCTTTAGCGGTAGTTTCTTGTGCTGTGTTATACTGTGACATACTGATTAACTCCATGAGTTATTTGGTTAAAGGAATTAACTTTAGTTAGGTTAATTTCATTGTTGTTAAAGGCAGATACTTCTTGGCGGGAGCGGTCTGCCTTTTTTATGCGCTTACATAATTGCAGGTGGCGATATAGCAACTGCTGACTGCGGATATAAGTGTTGATCTGCTGGGTGGTGTTTGGTCTATTTAGCATTGCTGTCTTCCTTTTGTGCGGCTTTACATGCTTTGTCCAGATGCATCGTAATTTCGGCTGATAGCGTGCGGTAGTTTTCGGCGGCGTGGACTTTTAGCCAGTGGTGCAGCTCAGGGTCTAGCTTGAGCTTATAATCAACGGTTTTTTTTGCTGCCATTTTGATTTCCTTTTAATCGTGGTAATATTAAACCTTATAGGTTTATAAAAGTACCTAGTAGGTACGTTTGTAACTTTATTCTTTTATACTTGTGTTGTCAACACCTAGTAGGTACGTAAGGCTAAATAAATGACTCTACAAACTGAACCCCAGTACAAATTAAGGCTTCCAGAAGAGCTAAGGGACAAAATAAAAGAATCAGCAAAAGAACATGTCCGTTCAATGAATGCAGACATTGTGGCGCGCCTTGAAGCCAGTTTTGCCACTGAAGAGTCACCGCCAAAGCCCATCAGCGTACCGTTCGATGATAGTTTTCTTAAAGATGCTGGGCTGACTCGTGAGCAGTTTGGGGCGTTCGTGCGGAAAAGCATTTCGGATAGTTTGAAAGACGACAAAGGGAGTGACTAAGTATGGCTACAGACTATATGACACTATGGATTGAGCACTTCTTGCAACATGCTACGTTGGTTACAGACTTGCCATTTGGATGGGGTGTCTATCGTGAAGCGGTAGATTGGGACTGACAAAAGTCAAATATTTATTGTGATAAACGCTATGGTTTGATAGATTGCTACTTTATTACACAATTGTAGGGAAAGTAACATGGCAGCCGTTTTAATGGGGCTTATAGCTTTTATCATATTGCCAGCAATTTTGATCTACTCGTTGATTAAGCCTTCTAAGCTAAATATTCGTACACAAAAAAATCCTAACGGCAAATGGACACGCGGTAAGTTCTTTCTAGGCTGGGTCGTCGTCTGGTTTATTTCGATAGGAATTGGCGTTTCTTTAACACCAGAGCAGGAAGCAACTGATCTTGAACAAATAGCCACTGATGCAGGCCTCTCTCCTGATGAATATGAAATGCAGGATAATGGGGCACTTAAGATTAAGGCACCTGAAGAACCTGATGCCTCTGATGATGTTGCAACCGATCAAGTAGACGATAAACAAAATGCTGAAGTAGAGGACGTCGCTCAGACGGCTGACAAAACTTTTGGTATTACCCCAGCTGAGTTTAGTCGTCGTTTTAGTACTGAAGCTGAAGAAGTGGGTCTTGGAAACGTAGCCTACGGTGATTTTGAAACCACTAAAGGGACTGTTAATGACAGTTTTTCAGTTACCCTGAGTGAAGCTATCGCAATGAGTGGTAGTGTCGACAAGAATGGAGAGCTAAAGGGTCTTACGTTTATCATGGGCAAAACCCAAAATGGAGATACAGAAGGGCTGAACATGGCGATGATGGCGGGACTCTCTGCTCGTGCTATTAGTCCTGACCTGCCTAAAGAAGAGAGTGCTGGAACAGTTATGAAGGTGCTAGCAGAAGCTCTTGAGGGATTTCAGGCAAATGGTGAGGGAGAAAGCAGTAAAGTCGTAGATGACGTTAAATATACTGCTTTTGCTAGTAAGACTGTAGGTATGTGGATCGTATTAGAACCTGCTTAAACCTAAACAGAAGTTAAATAGTTATTGATGAAAGCGTACCATAGTGGTACGCTTTTAATGTAATTGAGTTTATCGATATGAGCCGGTTAGAACTGGCTCATTTTTTTAATTTTTATGATAGGTGGTATGTGCATGACTGCTTTAGCTGATGGTAATATGGAGTTTTCCACATCTTATAGAGTACGCTTTACAGTAGAAAATCCAGTGCCAGTTGCTATAGTTATTGAGTCACTAAAAGCGCACGAAAGGCTCTTAAAAAAATCTAGTAAGTTTTTGGAGAGTGTGTATGATGGGTTACATATCACCTCTACAGATGTCTATGTAGAAGAAATTGTTGATGGTAGCTGGGTTGCGGACTTTTTAGTAAAATATGTCATAGGTGAAGCAAATGAAGCTCAGGCTCGTCAACTTTGGCAAAATATAGTTAGGGACAATACCAGGATGAGAACCGCTTTAGCTGTAGGCGTAGGAGCGCTGCTAAGTATTGGAGCAACATCTGCCTATAATGCATATATGCCAGATGCTCCAAGTCAACCAGCGATTGAAGCTTATAATTCAGTGGTTATAAATGCTGCTGGAGATATCAATATACCAGCTGAAAAAGTAGAAGAGTTTATTGAACAAAATCGAAACAACAAACAAGTAGCAAAGGATACTTTGAGCGCCCTGAAACCTGCTTCGGTCACTCCAGGTAGCATAATGGAAGTACAGGGAGTTCCTGTTGATCTTACGTTAACTAGTGAAGCTATTGAATCCTTACCTGAAGATATGTCATTTATTCCACCTAATGAACAAGATGATATCTATAGTGATGTTAGTATATATGTATCTGCTAGTGATGAAGACAGTGGCAAGCGTGGATGGGCAGGATCAGTACCCAACATTATTGATAATCGTGTAAAGTTTGTTTTGGATGATAGTATTGATCCAAGAGTACTGCACGGAAGAGTACGTATCCAAGCAGATATTATTGTACACAAAGTGTATGACGCTAGTACCAATCAATATAGAGCAAAGTCTGTGACAATCACTGATATCATCACTCCTGAAACTACCTAGTATTAAACCAACCCAGCCTCACACTTAATACCAGTACTATAACCACTGCCTGATAGGTCATGTGTCACTTCTACGACCGTCCATTGATGCTCATCGATATAAGGTCTAAAACCTCGCACTGACGCAGGGCTGTCAGCAATAATGTCAGGGCGTGCCATTGCTAACGTCAAATCAAAGTTCGCCACTTGGCGGGCTTTTTTATTGGCGCTCGCTTTTGCTTTAGAAACTGCCTCTGCTTTGCTCTTAGCAGGTTTAGTCAGGACATGAGACTTGTCATTGGGTAGGGCATCCAGTGGTTTGGACTTACCATCCTTAACGCTGATATGCTTGGTCTTACCTGACTTATCATCATGATAGCTCGATGTCGTCTCGTCATAGTCGCTGGTACGATCGGCGCGACTATAGCGATGACTGTCCCCAGACTGACGAGTGATAGTGACTGTTCCCAATGCCGCCCCTGAAGGTGACCTTGCATTGGCAATCGGTTTGATAATCAGTCGTCCTGCTTTGATCGTGCACATTAAATCATGATCGTCACAAAGCCTGGTCAATAGATTGATGTCAGATTCGCGGTGCTGATCGATATGATTAATCATCATTGCGGCTACCGTGTCATCAATGGCCAATACTAAATCATGACGCTTGGCCACGCTCGAAGCTATCTCGCCCAGCTTACGCTGATGATAGCTGTCACTGCGTTTTACCTTCAGCGATGACTTAAAGTCAGCTGACTTGGCGCGGATCTGCAACTGGTCGGGTGTGCCGCTGTGCTCGGCTTGGTCAATCGTAAATGTGCCTTTGTCGATCATATCCCCAGTGTCAGGCATCGCAAGCCACAAGCGTATTTTATTACCCTTAGTGGGCAAGGGTAGCGCCGCATCATGATCAGATAATGTCAGTGATAGCTCATCCGCTTCAGTACCACGCTTGTCTGTCATCGATAGACTAATCAGCCGCTTCTCTACCTGCGCTGTGCGATCAATGCCTTCGATTGTCAGTTTGAATAGTTTCGTCATACGTCTGCTCGATCCTGATCTAAGATAGCGACCTGCTCACGCTCGCTATCGTCTGCTAGCTTTAGCGATAGACTAAAGCTAATTTTGCGAGCGCTACCATCAGATAGTAGGTGTGATTGAGTCTCACTGATGTCAGTGATATAGCACATGCCGTAATAGTAGCCATTGCCATTCATGAGCGCGTAGGTTTTACCAGTCGCCGCCATGTCTCGTAATTCATCTAATGAGACAATACCTTTCGTGATCTCTGGGTACAGCGTACCTGATAGCGATATATCATCGTTATCTTGACCGATATACTGCATATGGGGTCTGGTACCGACCGCGTTGCCGGTACCAAAACGATAACCAGACTTGCGCGACAATTCATCGAATGCCGCGCTGGTGGTCTCAAAAACGAATAGTCCAAGGCTTGCTAACATAACTTAATCCTTATATGCCCTTAATCAATATCAGATAAACGGCTACGCTCACGTGCCATTTGATTGCGTTGCTCACCAGCCAAAACGCGCTGGACTTCACGCGCTACGGCTTGCGGATCGGTTGCGCCATTGATATTGATAGTGATGTTGCCACTACTCATGCCACCCATCATCGCCATACTAGACTGACCACGAGGCGGTAAGATGGACTTTCGACTGTCGATACTGATTGGTGCATAATCATTGATTTGGCCAGCGATAGATTTGGTGGCACTGACGGGAATGCCAGCATTGGATAATATGCCACGTCCCAAGCCTTGCATCATATAACCGCCATAGCTGTCAAAGACTCGGCTGGGGCTATGGATATCCATACCTTTTGAGCCAGTAAACGCGCCCTTGATACGACCGACGACGTTGCTGATTGAGCTAACCACTGCTTGAGCTTTGCCTAAAATGCCGTTTTTTAGCCCTTCGAGCATATTGGCGCCGTACTGCCTGAAGGTCGTACCCAGACCAGCCAAGTAACCCCAAACTGCAGCGAATGCCGTCATGAATGATGCGACTGGATTGAAATTAGATATAAAAGATTTAAGCGCCTGAATACCCGTATTGAATATGGCTTTGATACGTTCCCAAAGCGCCGCAAACATCGCCCCTAGGGTGTCCCAGTTCTTATAAATGGTGAAAGCCAGTACTGCTAATGCTAGGCATAGTGCCAAAATAGGGTTGGCCATTAGCGTGAGCGTCAATGCTCTGACAGCACCACCAATCATACCGAACGCCTTGGCTAATAATCCCAACGGTGTCAGTGTCGTCGGTAGTCCCATCGTGATCAGTGATGCACGTAGTAACGCCATAGGGCCTAAGATGGTTAGCATGATCGCGCCCAGACCACCAATAACGACTGCACCAATGGCTAACGTGGCGAACATTGTCCCTAGTACTGACATTAGCTGTGGATGAGCATTGGCGAACGCGGTCAAGCGTTGGGTCATGACCGTGATCGTCTGAATAAACTCACGTAGCGCACCGCCATTTGCATCAAAGATAGAGGTCCTAAGGGCATCAATGGCTGAGGTCATTGACTTAAAGTCACCAACGGTATTGTCGCTCATGGTTTTTGCCAAGTTACCAGCTTCGCCTTGGGCGTTTTGTAACTCACCAATGAGATTTTGTAGCGCACCGCTACCAGCTTGATCAACGAGAATGGCTAAAGCACCACCGGCTTCTTCTCCTGCAATATCCTTGAATAACTCAGCTTGCTCTGTATTGCCTAATTTCTTGGTCTTGTCATGAATCTCTTTTAATATATCTGGCATTTGGCGCAAGTTGCCATTTGCATCGGATGTTTTGACACCCAGTCTTTCAAATGCTTCTATGGTCGCTTTTGGGCCTGATGCCATTCTAGACATAATAGCTCGCATCGCTGTACCGGCCATGCTTGCCTGAATGCCATTGTCGCCAAGCTTAGCTGCCATTGCTGCTGATTGTTCTAATGACACACCCATTAGTGCAGCATTCGGTGCGGCGTACTTCATGGTTTCGCCAAGCATTTCAATGCTAGTATTGGATCGGGTAAAAGTACCTGCTAGCACATCTCCTAGTTGACTCATCTTGGCGGGATCAAGCTTCATGCCTGAGAGAATATTTGACGCGATATCAGCTGTTCGGTCTAACTCCATGCCACCAGCTAAAGCAAGATCAAGCATCCCCGGCATAGCAGCCTTCACAGATTCAGGGGTAAAACCAGCCATCGCTAAGAATGTCTGTCCAGCCGCGGCATCGGCTGATGTGAACTGAGTCGACGCGCCTAGCTCTTTAGCTTGTGCAACAAGGGCCTGATACTGTGGACTGTTTTTATCTAGACGAGTGACCGCCTGAACTTTACTGAGGTTCTGTTCTAGGTCTAAGCCTGGTTGAATGAACCGTGCACCGGCATAAGTTGCTGCTGCACCACCTACGGCCATTCCCACAGCCTTGTTACGCATATCACCCATTTGCTGTGATTGCCGTTCAAGCTGTCGAACTTGTTGCATCCGTCGGCGCTGTTCTGCCAGCTGCTGATTGGTGCGTTCAATGTTGCGAGCAAGGTCACGCTCATGGTCGGATAGTCGACGAGTATCTATTCCTGCATCTGATAGACGACCGCGTAACTGCTGTAAATGCTGCCGTTGACTATCAAGGCGAGTATTGAAGCGTTGAGACTCACGACCAGCCGCCTCGAACTGACGTACCAATGAGGCACTAGGATTGACCGTATCGCGCATTTGCTGCTCTAATTGCTGTAATCGGGCACGGCTACGAACAGCGGCCTCTGATGTATCAGCTAGCGCTTGTTTTTGTTGTCTGAAGCTATTGATCAAGCCTTGCTGTGACTGAAGTTTACGCGCTGCTTGTGCTGTCTCACCAAACTGACGACCTAAGCGATCAGCTTGGCTACTGAGTGAGCGCATGGGTGCAGTCATGCGGTCGATAAGTTCTATCTGTGCTCGAAAGCTTAGGTCTGCCATGTAGTTGCGCCCACTTTATTGTTGACATCAATGATTCTGATTTTGTCCTGGTTCCCTCATTCGTGAGGGAACCAAGTTATCATTCATCAGGGTTGTTACGGATACGCGCTCGTTCGCGCCAATCAGCAAGCTCTTCGATAGTCATGTGATACATCGATTCTGGTGTCCAGCCGAACACCAAGGCGATATCTGCCATGCAGTCCTCTACGCGGTTGGGATAGCTGCGGTTTCGGCTTGCAACTGATGTTTCGCTTTGGTAAAAAAACCTGCAATAGTTAACCCCACATCCATCAAATCAGCGGCGTCCATATTTTTAACTTCATGCTCATGAATAACCGGGTTGCTGATACGAGGAAGTACCACGGCTAGGGCATCGACTTTGGCCATTGAAATATCGATTAACGATTGGCCACGCAAGTCACCACCCATCGGACGACGCAGGGTAAATTCTTTAATCTCTTTTTGCTTGTCGCCAGTACCGCGAATGATAGGGTAGTCTAGTTCGATAGTCGGCATTTCTACGTTGCTCATGGTGTATCCTTAATTAGTCGTTTTAATAAGTTTTTTAATCAAATAGGTGTCTGGTTTGGCCACTTAATTTGTATGATCAGTTTAGACGGTGGTAAACATTCCCATTGCTTCACGGATCTCTTTTAGTCGGTCTTCACCATTGACGATACACTTCATCGCCATTGCATCAATTTCAATGATGTCTTCACCGTCTACGACCAGCTTGTAATACGCCAATGAATACTTGAATGACTCTTCTGTGTCGTCGCCTAGCTTGGCGCTACCAGGGTCGATCTCTTCTAAGCGACCACGGCAATAGATATCGACCGCTGACACACTGCAGTCATCATCACGCTGATAGGCACCTGAATAAGACAAGACGACCTTATCAATACCAGCACGCGCAAAGTCACGGTACAAATCTGCTTCATGACCACCGCACTTAATGGTCATCTCCATGGCTTCTTGGCCCAAGTCCACCTTGACCGGCATATCCATACCACCAGCGCGATACTCTTCGAGCACGCGAGTCAGTTTGGGCAGCTCAATCTCTGGGATCTGACCTTGATAGCGCTTTTGGTTACCAAGGCCTTTGTAGGCCATGAAGTTTTTTAATTTACGAGGTAACATAGGGGTTCCTTTTTAGTAATAGGGTCGTCAGGTGGCTATTAGTCCGCTGCTGCTATCAAGTCGGCAAAGTTGACCAGGTATGTATCAGTGATCGTCTGATTCAAGTTAAGGTTTTCGAGATTAGGCACTGGGGTAAAGTCATAATCTAGATATAGCTTGCCTTGCATGAGCAACGTTTCGCTGTTTAGCTCGTTGTTGTACCAGCACTTTGCACCGATTAAATAACCGAAGTTGACCATCTCCTGCAGCTTGGCATTGATGGCACGAATGATGTCACGGACAGTCGTTGGTGATAGCGGCTGATCGATGAACTGAAAGCAGCCGTTGATGATCGTATCGAGCAAAAACTGCGAGGTACGCACGACCGGCTCAAACATATATTCAGGCTGATCAGAGCAAGTATGACTGCCCCAAAATCTAAAACCGTTATGCTGAATCAGGCTGGTCACGTCATTCGCGTTTAAATATCCGACCTCAGTATCTGGATCTTCTAGATCCCAGGTACGTGGATATTTGATACCACTAACAGTATCGATGGCGACGTTGGACAGCGACTTGACGAAGCTGTACTGGTGCGTCTTGTCTAGGTGGGCGCGTAGAGCTGCGGCCACGGCGATGATTGGGGTTACTTGGGTCATGGTTCTTTCCTTTAGGTTATTTAATATAAATTTTCGCGCTAACAGCATCTACATCGACATCATTGCCGTTGCCAGCATACCTATCTGCCCTGAATAAAACATCAACAAACTGTGCGTTACCCTCTATTGACTTGGACATAGCCCTTGAATACCAATCATGAGCGCCTGAAGCAGTACCATTTGTTGGTGTGGCAATTATGTCGCCGTAATCCTCGCTTATTTTTACTGCATTACCGTCAATCGTTCTAGCGCCCATACTACCAAGATCGGAACCGCTCCATGTTGATTGATGCCACGAAACAATGGCGTAAGCGCCTATCAATGAATTAGGGGCTGACAGCGCCGCTACATCAAACCTCTGCCTTGCTATTGTTTGTGCGTTCAAGCCACCATTAATATAATCAACTCCCTCAAATGGCGCGGGGCTAAAATCACGCGAGGCAACGCCGCCGATTTCGTTTGTCCATCCTGTCGCAGCGTCAACAATAGGTAAGTCGATAACCGTTAAATTATTAGGCTCATGATTGCCGCTTTCATAATTCTCATAATTCGCGGCATTTACAGGCTTATCGCTTAACGCGACATTTCTAATAGTTGCCGTAGAAAAACCATTTTGTATACCTTTTACCACATTGGGTAATGCGCCGATGCTCATAACATTAGCTTGAATACTAGGCGTGGCGGTGAAGTCCTTATAAAAGACATTATCAATCATTAATACATGATCATTGTTTGTGCGATTGAGCGTGTAAGTAGCAAAGTTTTTGCTATCATCTAAATCACTTGACCAAATAGCCAACCAATCATTATCGCCGTCTAAACTTTCTCGGCCTTCGGTTGATGTCCAAAACTCATTAGTGTTGGGTCTAAATTTGCAATCTTCGGGATAATTACTAGGTGCGTAAAACGATGCGCTTGGCACTATCGCTGATCCAGTAGCGTTATTTGCAAAATAATTGCTGATATTGTCATAACGCTCAACATAACCCGAATGATCCAAACCCGTATGATCTCTATTACGTGACAGATAAAGGCTATCGTTATGTATAGTTAAACCTTGTACTTTTTGACCAATAACAAAATACTTGTAAGCATTTGCGGCGTTAAAGGTATAGGTAGACGCTAAACGGCTAGCGGGCAACAAATACATTTTTGCTGTATCCACAGTGTTAAATTCACTAGCAATAAAATATTCAACACTACCAATAGTTATAAAACCAATTGATGATAAAAATTGCATATAACTAAAATTGCACACAGTATCAAACACAGCTTGACCAGTCGCAAACGACTGCGCTAAATCAATACGGGCGACTTGAAAAGTTGTATAGTCACTAAACCAAACGTCACCGTTAGCACTTTGTGCTAAGTTTGCTACATGCTTATGAGCGGCATCAAACAAAAATTCGCCTGTTATTTGATTGGTTGTTAAATCAATCTTAAAAGCGCGGCTTTTTATGTCTTTATAATGCCCAGTTATAACCAAAGTATTTTCATCTATAAAGTGCATTGCTTGCGGGCGCGGCTTATCAGTGTACGCGTCAATCTTTGGGAATAGCATTTCACGCTGCCAGCCTTGGCGCGGTAAGAAAATGCGTTGTAAAGCTGTGTCGTAATACTCCAAAGCTAAATAAGGCGCTTTGCTATCAAGCCTATCTCTGTTTGCAGTGATGGCGTAACGCGGTTTTGATGCGTTATCTCCCAAAAATAAAACATGCTCAATACCGCTTGTAGCCCTGACTTTTTTGTCGAGCGAACCAATAGTTGCTTGTATACCAAACTCGCTATCGCTATTAACGTATTCTGGAATTTCGGTAGTAGACAAACGTGTGTCATAGCCGTTCAACTCAAAGCCATCTGGTGTAATAGTTGGCGCGGCATGCAATCTATTTAAGACAATAGCGTCATCATGACTGTTTTCATCGTAGGTTAAGTTAAATACAGTTTCGTTAGCTTCTGGAGTAACTGGAGGTATGTCGCCGCCACCACCTCCATTATCAGGAGGTGTAACGGCTACTACTTTCCCGGCTCACCAAAAGCCCCTTCAATCAACATCAACTCACGAGCCGCAAACGTATCGCGATACGCGACAATATCTTCTTTCACCGTAATCAAAGTACCGTCTTCAGCTCGCGGCGACGCATATACAAAGGCCCGACGCTTTTGGGCGATCTCAATCAGCTTGCGTGTCATGTTTGGCGTATCAATTTCAGGCGCGATCAAAATCTTTGGCGTAACGCCAAGGCGAGATTGGCAGCTCAGTAGCGTATCTACTGTCGTCAGATCGACCGGCTCAGATACTCGCAGAACAACAACAGTCGTATTCTGGATAGATTTAATCGTGCGTAAGCATTGATGCAATAACTGGTCATCGCTACCTGCGTTAGTGACATCAGTCGTGGTAATGCCGGTCAGTAGTACCGGCGTATCAAGAGGATAAGCGGTGTCATCAGCGTCAGCGCTAGTACTGATAAGTGCTATCGTGCTTGTGCTGACGGACTTGATAATTGGCGTGATATTACTGGTCTCAGTAACAGTGACACCGTGATGGTAAGTAGTTAATGCCATGGTCTAGATCCTTTTTTTTGTCCAAAATAAATAATGTTTTAAGCAGTACGTAACCACTTGCCGACCACTTTTGATGGCTGAATGTTGTTGTGCGGCTGGTCGCCACCTGCTTCATCTACGTAACCATTCTCATAGGTGCCCGTGGTGTCGACAGCTCTATCGGTTTCCTGTGAGTCATCATGAGCAATTTTAGTTCTAGTGGATATGCCCAACGTATGACCGTGACTTGCCGACTCTTCAATCGTCAGCGTGTGCTCGTTTTCACCAAACTCATTACCGATAGTTTTATAGTCAGATGGATCATCAGCTTTGGTTGATAGTCCGACTAGCGTGCGGCCTTCTGCGAATCGTTCCCACGTACCATAGCCGTGATGGGTAGCCACAGCAGACGCGTCTGAATGATTGAGGGTTGTCTGGTAAATATCGCCAACTTTATATGGCTGTAAATCTAAAAGTCCCGCGATACCTTCCTCTATCTCGTCTAGACGATCTGACAGTAATTGAAACTGGGTGGCCATAAGCTCATCCTGTAATTGATTGATAATATCGTGTAGTTCACTCACTAAAGATTTCAAAGCAAAACGGTCAGTAACCCAATCGCGAGTAGCGATGACCACGTTGCCGTCCATTTCAATGACAACAGTCGCAAGGTTGTCTGCAGTAATCGTAAATATAAGCTCCATGTCACCGCCAGCGCCCTCAGTCAGCGTTGGGCGATAACCACCGTGAAAGTTACCCACGTAGACAAGCTTGCCGCTACTATCGGTAATCCCCACTTCGTGTAAGTTAAAGCCACCTACATTGGACGGGACAACTGCAGATACTTCAGCCGTCGTGTCATTGACGATCTTGATAGAGGTTACGGCTACTTTTGCTCTTTGATTCACCAGGCTAATCTGAGTCAAACGCGAATCAGGCAGATATGGCTGATCGTTAGCATCACCTAATACCACATCCGTTAAGGCAAGTTGTGAGTTCGCTTGGGCATTGGCAATAAATGACTTGCCATAGTCAGTGAGTAATACATAGTAGTTGGCCATTATTGTTACCTAAATAGTTACCTAAGCGTTTGGAGTTGATAGATAAGTGACATTGCCAGTCCGACAAGCGCCGGCAACATAAAATTGCGAGCCATTCACGACACTGGCATCAATAGAGAACTGATCACGGGCAGATTTAACACTGTCTAGCGCGGTATAGATCTCTTGTTGCTGCTGGACGCTCACACGACCGCTCGTAATTTTTACAGTAAAGGTATAAGGCGTGCCTTTTGGATATAGCTCATGCCATGCAAGCAAACTATGACCTATGCCTAGGTTTTGCATTGCTTGCGTCAGTGTGTTTTTAGTACCGCGCTGCGCGTTAAAAGCCCGTGCACCTTTTACTACGTCACGCTTTTTTGCTTCTGGCCATTGACCGTCCCAATACTCGACGCGGCGTGACCAAGCAAGCCACGGTAAAAAAGCTTCAGGGCATCTATCAGCATCGATCAAACGAGCAAAGGTAACAGGTAACGCATCAATGCGCTGCGTCTGGTAATCCAATGCTTGTTCGAGCTTGGTGCTGTTTTTTGGTAGTAGCGCATTAGACATCACGGTACTCCACAGCACTGATCGTCACGTCGATACAGTTGGCATATTTGCCATCTGGCAAACTGATATCAGCAGTAGGTTGTAAGAGGCTGACACGTTGGACACCCGCTTGATGTAATGCGTGATATAAACCAGATAACGTAACGTCATAACCTAAGTAGCGGACTTGCTCGATATATGTATCCAGCTGTGCACGGGCTGCAGCAATTACCACGTCTTTATCTGGGCCCGGATAGAGTGTCAGCTCCGCTTGTAGGCTCCAATTCTCTGGCTGACCAGCAGCTATACGCACGCTATCGGTAAAAGGCCGGCGCTCATCCGTATCAACGGCCAGTCTCACTTGTTCACGTAGTGCATCGCTAGCGATAGCATCATTATGGCTTTGAACATAGACAGTCACGCGACCAGGGGAGGCGGTAACGACACTTGCATCACGAACATCGCCATCAGCAGACAGTGCCCAAAATAAATAAGCGCCTTTACTACCTGCAGAGGCTCGTTCAGGCTCTAACTGGACACGGCGACGTAAGGCCGTATCAGATTCCATGACATCAGGGATCGGAGGGACAGCATTAGGATTGCCAGGCTTAACTAATAGACGAGTCACACCAACACCAGCGGCAAGATGATCAAGCGTTGTGCCAGTGGTATAAGCAAGCAGCATTGACTTGGCTGTCTGGTTGATATGATTGGTCTTAGACATCAAACGATAAGCAAACAGCTCAAGGATCTTGGTCAATGGCTCGCTTTCAAGCGTCAATGCAGCGGCAAGCTGTGGATCTTTGGCTGTCAATTCAGCTTTAAGGTCGGCAAGCTCTGCTTCAAAGTCTAAAGGCGTTAAAATGTCAGGGGCAGGTAGTCCAGATAGGTCGATACGGCTCATAGCGCACCGCCTAATGACAGATAAGTACGTTCAATCTTTTTGCTAATCACATAACGATATTCAATCATCAAACTGGCCACGCCTTGTGAGGTATTGTCGTCAGTCATCAGTTCAATGCGAGTTGGTGTGACACGAGTTTCCCAGCGCATGAGCGCATGAATGACGGAGGCACGAAGCTGCATAATGAAATAGGCATTAATAGGTGCGTCAATTAAGAACGGTAGCAATGAGCCGTAATCGCGGCGCATGACACGACTACCGATAGGCGTCATCAATATATCGCGGACGCTTTGTAAGATATGGTTGGTTTGGTCAATACGCTGACCAGTACTGCGTGACATGCCTTTGACATTGATCACAGTGACGTTGTTATCTTGATTAAGCATTAACGCCCCCAGTAGTGTCTGAGCCAGACTTAACGTTTTTATGACCGTGGTCTAAATACGGTTGGTCATTAATAATTAATTTTCCGTTTTGATTGATGGTTTGACCGTTTACGGTATAAGACTGGCAACCAATAGAATAGGACTCGCAATTAACATCAAAGTTATTACAATCAAAACTGACATCGCGAGCAGATATTTGCACGCGGTTGGAAATAAGCGTAGTAGTAGAATCATCAGGTAAAGTAACCCCTAGGTTATGTGTCGCGTGGTTATAGATGAAGGTTGCGCCATCATCACAATGAATCTCAAACGTATCAGCATTGGCAGACGGCATTGGCTGATCATCATAATCAAACGAAGTTGTCACAAGGCCTGTCGACAGCTCACCAGTCTCGCTAATAACTAAGACTTGCTCACCAACACACGGTGGATTCCAAATTTTGACCTTGCCGATGCGAGCTGCTGAAAACTTTAGCCAGTCGGTCTCTAACCCATCTATCTGCACCCGGCAACGAGCATTAGCATGATCAACGTCTGTGACAATGCCTCGATTGATAAAACTTTGGAGCCGGCGCTCGTTTTCGATAGGGGATGTATTCATGACGTTATCGTCACTCATTGCGATTTTTGATACAAAACAAAAAAGCGTGGATTGAGCAAATACACGCAAAAAATAGCAAGGAGCCTAGTCAGTGGCTAGCGACTCGCGTAGCACTCGAATAATGATATGTCTGTCAGCGCGAGAGATACCGACCAGCTCACGTTTGGGGTAGGGGAATTTCTTAGAACTATCAGGACGGACAGTACTGCGTTGGCCCTCGTGATGGATGCGTGCGATCTTAGCGGCGCTACCTTTGAAACCAATTTGGGCATAGCGGCTGGTTGCGTTAAATTTAAGATGACGCGCCTTGGTCAGCTCGCGAAACATGGGGTTGTTAGAAGCTTTCAGTGGATCTACAAAATCGCTACCATCAGGATCAGTTTGTGCGCGGATACGCTCTCGATTGACCGCTCGCATTTCCATAGCTAGGGTGCGATTGACTTTTTTTAACTGCTTATTATCTAGCTGACTCGCTATTGCGGTCGCCCATTCAGGTAATGCAGTGGCTAGCTCAGTTAAATCGCTCATGATTATAGGTTTGGATTATGTAAAGGTTTTGGCGGGTGTAGAATTGGACGTGGACAAGCATTGAACACGTAATGCCCACTATCATCAGTAGATACCTGGACAATCTCTTCAACTTTAATAGTAAAGACTACAGTGGTTGTGTAATTGCTCAATATATAGGATTCAAATTCAATCGGTGATGGCCCAGATGGTGGAACTGGATCTTGATTCTCTTGATACCATGCCAAAATAGCGACAATGACTAAATTGGCGTCAATGCTCTCGGGGAACTCATCAACCTCGACTAGCAACTGATAGTGTTGACGGTGGCTCAATGATTGACCAGTCCATTTCAGTGAGCCCTTTTCTACGCTAATAATTAACCGGTCAGGGTTCTGGGCAAAGAACTCGACTTTATCAGTTAAAAATCGGCGTAGGCTGTCATCAAATATCATGCGGCAAGCTCTTTATCCCAGTATTTTTTGCGATCGCGCATTTTAGTATCGTACTGGTTCTTTTTATAACCAGGCCCATTGTATACTTCAGCGAATAGTGCCCAATCACCAGTGCGAATGGCATTTAATAAACGAGGATCAGTTTCTATAAATCTGACAAAAGCTTCTAACTGTTCAGGCTCACCTTTGGACAGCGTTAGCACAAAATCAACAGCTGACTTATAGCCCAGTCGTTCCCAGTGAAAGCCCATAATCTGAAACATGCCCCAACTTGCTGACTCTAAGCCTAGGTCTTTATCAATGCGACGCGCTTTCTTTAGACGGTCGTGCTCAGCAGTACCACCACTATAACCACCAGTACGAGTATTGACCACATCGGGGCTAGTACGAACATGATCAAGCGCTTTGTCACGGCCAAATTTTTTGTCTAGCAATCGATACATAATATGGCGCTCAAACAATATTTTAATACGCCATTTTTTGTCATCTTTATCGAATAAGAACCCAGCGCCGCGTGACTCTACGTCACTAACAGAACGTATAGAAGACTCATCACAACGTAAACGGCGAGCAGCGACTTTATAATCACAGTCAATCAGTGTCATCGGTTGGGTAGTGCTCATACAAGATTATCCTTTTTTGATTGATTGATAGCGCTAATGAATACGCCATAACGCGCCCAAAAGGCTCGTAATTTAAAATAAGTAGTAGCGGTTGCAGCAGCAGCAAGCATACGGAATATTGGTAGGGCCCACACACCGTCCCGACCAGTGGTCTCATCAAATGCCAAGCCGACACAGCTCAGCGCGAAAAATAAAATAGTGAGCGTAACCAGTGAGCCAAGCTCGCGATGATATTTAATGATTGTCATAGCACAAACGATGGCAATGACAATGATAGATAAAGTCGATAACGTCTCAAGAATGATCATGATTGTCTGCCTCGTTGGCTGGTTTATCTTTGAATAAAAAAGGGAAAAAGTGACGCAAAGCAGCCATTAGAAGGGGCCGTACATTGTCATTCACGAAGTCATAAAATGTGACAAACAATTCTCGTCCGACCATGCCATAAATGACCGCATAGCCAGTGGCATAGTTGCCACCTGTTAATAATTTTGCAGTAATTTCTGATAGCATCACTGCAAGCAATACACCCGCAGTCGCATTTTGAGATCGCATCCAAAATGGCTCAGCGCGGATCAACAATAGACGGATGCAAGCACCACCAGCAGCGGCCCATATAACAGGCAAAGTAATCAACAACCATTGCAGATGGTTACTCATAACATCATCGATCGTTAATACCTGAATTTGAGTTACGTCCATAATTGAATGACCTGCTTTTGTGTACGTTCGGGCGCGTCTGGCAATTGGATATCAACGCCGGTAGGCAATACAAGATCGTAACCAACCAGATGCGGATTGAGATCCATAACTTGTTCAGTAACACCGCCAGTGAAGCTGAAATAGCGTAAGCAGATCAAATCTACTGTGTCGCCTTGCAATGTCGATACAACACGCATCAGATAAGCTCAATGGTTGAATGCGGCTCATCTTTGATATCAGCAATTGCATTGCGTGCATTGCGATAGCACGTATCGATTTGCGGTGTGAGCTCTTTAGTACGAGCAGTAGCATCTTTGCCTGTGTCATAGTCACGATAATGTTCAGTCAGTTGTGCCTTTGCTAAGTTATAGACGGCCTTTTTGAAGCTAAAACACTTGTCTGTATCATTAGTCAGGTCGTAATCTTCTAAAGTAAGAGAGCCGTGCTGGTGTAGCGCATTGGCCGTCCAAGCTTTTAACTCACGACAGACGCTATTTGCAGAATCAGTCAACGCATATTTCATTCGCGCTGGTGTTACTGTGCCGTCAAGCTTCATTGCGTCAGCAAAGTCTTTGACAGAAATATCAGGCATAAATGCAGGAGTAATTACTATGTTATCTACGACTGGATTGACAGCGCTAAAACCCATAACAACTCCAAGTATTGATAAGAAAAATAAAATAGGTTGAGGCGGTGGTCATATCGGTCATATGCAGTATCAACTGAATGCGTCAATGAGCCGCCTCGGCTCGCGGCTACGAGTTGTTTTCGTCCGATTGCTCAGACAAATTTGGTTCTGGTACCGCTTTTTCTTCTTCCGGTACCGCTTTTTCTTTAACTGGTCCTGGTACCAATTCTGACTCTGGTACCGCTTTTTCTTTAAGCTGTTTCTCAAGGCGTTTGATAGAGCCTTTTACACCACTATTTTCGTCAAATTTCAGCGCATTTTGAAAGTTATCTAATGCAAATACTGGATTGACAGCCTCAGTCAATTCACCGACTTGGCGTGATAGCTTTGCGCGTACCTGGTCAGGCATATCAGCATCAGCGGTGATATTGGATGCGCGTAGTACTTGAGCGATTTGCTCATCATCAATTTCATTGCTGGTTGCTAATTTCTTAGCAGTATCAGCAATTTCTTCAGCGACGACAGTAGCGAGCGTACGTTGATGTGCATCTGGCATTTTCAAATCATGCTTCATCGCGTATTCAGCGATATCAAGCGCACGCCAAAAACGGCCAATATCGATATGCCATAACATCAAGGTCGTCAAGAGATTATCTTGATCACCTTTACCGGCTGACAAAGTTGCATTGATCCATTCATCGTAATGACCAACCAATTCACGCTTCAGCTCAATTTTGGCTTGGATAGATTGCTTAGACTTTAACGCCTGCTTATCTTCACGCAATTTTAGTTGCAACATGCGATAGGCTTGATTAGGTCCCGCAGTGATATTGGTTACTTCTTTTTGTGATAGAGCCTTCTGGCGGTGTCGAGCCGCTGGGGTTGTTTTATCTGTCATGATTTCATCCTTCATTGAGTCTTTTGGCTACATTAGATTGCGAAACTGCTGTACTGGTTAGACCAGTACAACGTTTTCGATTAAGCAACCGGCTTTGTAGTCTTCAACAACATAAGCTTCGTTGTCTGACTCGTAGAATGCGACACGATCATACTCAGGCTCATCTTTATGATGGCGACGGCGGCTTTCATCTTGATAGTAGATAGACAAGTTGTCTAATGGAGTAATCAGGATGGCATCAGCTGGGAAGTTCGGAGGGGTAGACTCAATTTGCACGCCACCGACTTTATCTAACATTAATAGGCTGTTTACTGCGATGACTTCGCTTGGCGTGTTGTTGTCGTTGACCATATTAAAGTCACGCGAATCATGCAGGTCTCGACCTAAAATGACACGTAACGCACTGTCATCACGGACGATAGGATCAATCAACTGATTACGGCAATCTTTGACTAGGGCATCGAGGTTTTTGTAGTGTTCGGCATCCGCACCAACAGAAACTTGACCTGTACCGACTTCTGATTCAGTCATGACTGATTCAGGTGCTTTGGTACGCCATTTCTCTAACCAGCCAATATTCACATCTTGCAATAGTGGGTTTGCTTCGATATCAGTATCGGCGGCGACTTCGGTGCCATTAAAGCCAATCGTAATGCGATCAAGACCTTGCTGCTTGACGACTGCATCGCGGATTTTCTCTTGGAACTCAGGGACACGGGCCCAAGCGTCAAGCTTGCTATAGTTGATTGCTGTGTCAAAGTTAGTTTGTTCACAGACGTAAGTATAAATAAGACCAACTTCGCCAACGTTTTTAGGGTCGCGGCGTTTGCCACTTTTAGTATTGGTACGGCTTGCGATACCACCGCTGATACCTAGACCAAGTGCCTCACCTTTTTGATCAGTTACAGGGATGATATTAATCTTTTTCAAGAACTCGCTAGATTCTTGGATTCGCACTTCAACTTTTTGTTGGACTGATGGCACGACAGTATATTGATCAGTCGCATTGGGTACACCGTTCAGCTGTGCTTGATTTGCCAAATAGCCATTAAACTGTTGACGGGTAATAGTTTTCATATAGTGATGTCCTAATGTGTGTAGTAGTCAGTTAAGTATTGCTATTAGGGAGTATTAGCAGTCAGATTTGACGTAATCAGATGAGCCGGTTGCAGCTGGACGCTGGGTGTAATTGTCTTCAGGCGTATTATCAAGATTGTCTTGCACGCTCTTCAAAGACGTTTCGACTTCGTTTTGCTTTTCAGCAAAATCAGATACCGTCGTGTTCAAATGCCCAACAGAGGCGTTGATCGTGTCAATAGAACTTGCCATTGTTTGCATAACATCTTGGAAGCTTTTGATGGTTGCCGGCAGTTCAGCAAAAGCTTGTGCGGTGGCCAGCTCTTTATCTTTGTCTGTTTTAGGTGTGACAGGGGCGGCAAACATCTCTTTGACAGTTGCAAAGACTGATTTTGGCTCTTCTTTATATTCCCAAGCGCTTTCGGCTGTGGAAATGTAGGTGTCAGGGTTTTGTTTGCGAGCAGATAAAGGGCTGTCGTCGGGGTTCTGTTGGCAAAACTTCATATAGCTGGTGCCAAGTGAGGCAGGACTATCGGTACAAGCTAAACCAACCATATAAGCTTCTTTGGTATCAGCAAATTCTGGATAGAACTCAATAGAGAAATAAACCTTTTGCTTCGACTTGGCGAGCGCGATCAGTTCAGGCGTTGGATCAACTTCTGCCAATAGATATAAATGATCATCAACTTCTTCAGTCGATAGCGATATCACATCGCCATAACAGCGAAAGTCAGAGTTTGGGAACATTGCACGGTAATGTTCTAAATTCACCCGTGCGCCGTATACTTCTGGATTATAGCCAGCGGCCATTTGAGTAATGTGGTCACGAGTTATTTCACGGCCGTCTGTAGTTTGGCCAGCTCGTGCAACTCGAAAAGTCTTGGTAGTCATAGACGGTCCATGATGTAAATAATGAGAGTTTAGGGGTCATAATTTCAAAGCTTTACTTTGACCTATTGCGATATGCAAAAACAAAACAAAAAAGCGTGGATTGAGCAAATACACGCAAAACAAGCATGATATAGAGAGGCTGATAAACCAAAGTAGCGTCATACCCTTATGAGCTGCGTTAATGTCTGCCCTTATCACCCTACCGACTGGCGAAAATCCAAAAACTGTTGCCCGTGGTCTCTATTGGCAAGGTTGGAGTATCAGCGCGATTAGCGAGATGGTCAGTACGCCGCGCACGACCGTAGATGGATGGAAAAAATCAGACGGCTGGGATGAGGCAAAGCCTCTAGATCGAGTAGAGTCCACGCTCGAAGCGCGTATGGTTCAGCTGATTAACAAGGACGATAAGACTGGTAAAGACTTCAAAGAGATTGATCTGCTTGGTCGTCAAGTAGAGAGGATAGCCAAGATCCATAAATATAAAGAGTCTGGCAAGCAATCTGACCTTAATCCCAATCTATCTAATCGTGGTCGCAAAGCAGGACAGAAAAACCCATCCAACGTCATTCAGATAGACGACATCGATAAATTCAAAGATTCATTCAGAGATTGCTTGTTTGATTATCAAAAAGTCTGGTATAGCGCAGGTCTGACCAACCGTATCCGTAACCTATTAAAGTCACGCCAAATTGGCGCAACTTGGTACTTTGCGCGTGAAGCTTTTCTTGATGCCATTGAGACTGGCCGTAATCAAATATTTTTATCCGCATCCAAGGCTCAGGCGCGAGTATTCCGCGAATATATCATTGCATGGGCGATGGAAACTGCAGGGATAGAACTGACCGGTGATCCGATCACGTTAAATATAGAAGGGCCCGAAAAAGACTACAGCGCGACCTTATATTTCTTAGGCACCAATAGCCGCACTGCGCAGTCGTATCACGGCAACGTCTACATGGATGAATACTTCTGGATTCATAAGTTTATTGAATTTAGGAAAGTTGCATCAGGTATGGCTATGCACAAAAAATGGCGTCAGACATACATATCGACACCATCATCCAAGCAACATCAAGCATATAAGTTTTGGACTGGTCAACTGTATAACCGTGGCCGTAAAGGTGACGATCGCATCGAAATAGATGTGACGCCGCATAATCTGAAGAATGGCAAAGTCTGCGGTGACAAGCAGTGGCGTCAAATCGTCAACGTATATGACGCGATGAAAGGTGGATGTGATTTATTTGATATTGATGATTTACGCATGGAGTACAGCGAGGACGAGTTTAATAACTTGCTGATGTGTGAATTTATCGACGATACATTATCAGCATTTAGCGTTTCTGAGTTGCAATCATGCATGGTCGATACGTTAGAGATATGGGATGACTGGAAGCCTTACACGCCAAGGCCACTTGGTAATCAGCCAGTATGGCTTGGCTATGACCCGTCATTGAGCCGTGACAGCGCGGGACTTGTGATATTAGCAGCACCAACCACACCAAATGGCATGATACGCGGCATAGAGCGTTTGCAGTTTAAAAACCCAGACTTTGAAGCACAGGCGAACGTCATCAGAGAGATGACAGAGAAATATAACGTTGAATATATAGCGATTGATGTGACCGGTCTTGGCATTGGTGTTTATCAGTCAGTGATTAAGTTCTACCCGCAAGCCGTCAAACTACACTATAGCCCAGAGCTCAAACAGCAGTTTGTTCTGAAGACTAAAGACGTTATCAAGAAAGGTCGTCTATCTTTTGATCATGAGTGGACTGATGTAGTAGGGGCTTTCACATCGATTCATAAAACAATTACCAATAGCGAAAGGGCAGTGACTTATAAAGCCGATCGCAATGAAGATACTGGTCATGCTGACTTAGCGTGGGCACTTATGCATGCACTACATAGAGAACCTTTGGCAATTGCTCAAGGTGATGACGAATCAGCACTGGAGATATATTAATGAATGAAACCGAAAACCTTGATGCAGTAGATATGCCTGGTATGGAGGCTTTCACGTTTGGCGATCCGATACCAGTCATGGAGCAGTGGCAAAGTCTGTACTGGGGTGAGTGTCACAATCATCAACTATGGTATGCGCCGCCGTACGATCCAGATGCTTTGTCTAAGACAATGAGAGCATCGCCACATCATAGTAGTGCTATCTTTGTTAAGCGTAATATCTTGGCCAGTACTTTTATACCGCATCCTTTACTATCACATCGCGATTTCAGTAAGCTTGCACTAGATCATTTGACGTTTGGCAACGCATACGTTGAGCGAGTACAGTCACGATCCAAAAAAACTATGAAGCTAAACGTACCATTAGGTAAGTACATGCGTGTGGGTACTGATGGCGAAAGCTACTACTTTGCCACGCATAGCTGGGCCGAACCCCATAAGTACAAAGCAGAGAATATCTGCCATATTATAGAGCCTGATGTTAATCAAGAAGTGTATGGTGCACCTGAATATCTGTCCGCATTGAATGCAGCCTGGCTTGATGAGTCAGCGACGTTATTCAGACGTAAGTATTATTTGAATGGTAGTCATGCGGGGTACATCTTATACATCAATGATCCAGCAACAAACAAAGAAGACATCGATGCAATCCGTAAAGCTTTGAAAGACAGCAAAGGTCCTGGTAACTTTCGTAACCTATTCATGTATTCGCCCAACGGTAAAAAGGATGGAATCCAAATCTTACCGATCAGTGAAGTCAGTGCCAATGATGACTTCTTTAAAATCAAAGAAGCGAGTCGAATAGATATTGCAGCTGCTCATCGAGTACCACCTCAACTGATGGGGGCGTCACCAACCAATGCGGCGGGCTTTGGTGATCTAATCAAAGCAGCCAGAGTTTTCGCAGTCAATGAACTCATGCCTTTACAACAGACCATGCTACAAATTAACGATTGGCTAGGTGAAGAAGTCATCAGATTCAAAGACTACTCGCTACTCAAAGATGAAGATTAAATAACCAGTTTTAAGATCAATATATCCGCTCTAAATCGAGCGGATTTTTTTGGCTTTCAAAAAACGCAATCGAAGCCCCGCCTCGCCCACGATAAAAAAACATGGTTTTCGACGACCATGACGATCCTGGCGGTGGCTTTAGCGTAACTAGGGGCAGGGCAGATAATTAGATGTTTTAAATGACGAGATATGACGAATATTTATACTCAATCCCACGCTAAAATATATGGGATGTAGAAGTTAAGGCGCTGTACGCGAATAAACACAAGGTTTGCGGGTGATAGGTCAGTTCTGTGCAATCCCACGGTCTATCCCATCGTGGGATTAGACTCAAATTGCAGACATAAAAAAACCTGCTCGAAAGCAGGTCTAGTATAGGTTTGAGAACTTTTATCACTATCCGAAAATGGTGGGGCTGGAGAGACTCGAACTCTCACACCTTGCGGCGCCAGAACCTAAATCTGGTGCGTCTACCAATTCCGCCACAGCCCCATTTTCCGTTACTCTATCATCAAAAGCGATTAAATTCAAACGCTATCTAGACAGTTAACTGATTCGGTAGTGCGTCTCAGTGGTTGGCTATTATATAGAGTTTGAATTTTTGGTCAACCCCTATTTGCAATTATTTTTAACTATTTCGCAATTATTTTTCGTTATTTCTGTAAATATCTGATTTTAATAGCATTTAAATTTAGCGTCTTTAACCCTCAATTAATCTTTGGAAGGTACTCTTGGTGCAGAGATATCTAGTTGCTGTAATTTACGGGTTAGGGTATTGCGCCCCCAGCCGAGCAAACTTGCCGCCTCTATCTTTTTACCGCCACTATGATTGAGTGCTGCCGTCAATAAGACCCGTTCGAACTCAGGCGTTGCGGTTTGTAAAATATCAGTCTCGCCTGTGTTGAGAGATTGCTCGGCCCAAATAGCAAGTACTTGCTGCCAACTTGGATTTACAAGAGCGTGACTGGCTTTGATGCTTGGAGCGTCTTGAGCATTATTTATGGCAGCGTCACTGTCTTGCAATTGAGGCGTGTGAGTCACTTCTTGTGGTGATAGACCATGCTCCTGATACAGCTCTGCGTCTGCTGGGATATTTTCGAGCAGCTCAGGTGGTAAGTCTGCAGCCGTCACGGTATCACCAGTCGCCATTACTGTGAGCCATAAGCAGACGTTTTCAAGTTGACGGACATTACCTCGCCAGTCAAAGGCTTGCATGATCTGTACGGCAGCAGGATGTAAATGCTTGGCGGCCGTGTTCATCTGCTCAGCGGCAGACTGCATAAAGTGAGCCGCTAATGCTGGAATATCTTCGGGACGTTTGCGCAGTGGTGGTAGTGGTAAACGAATGACATTGAGTCGATAAAATAAGTCTTCACGAAATCGATTTTGGGTGACCAGCTCTTCTAAGTTTTGGTGAGTAGCCGCGATGATGCGTACATCGACTTGGATCGGCTGCTGTCCACCAACGCGGTAAAACTCACCATTGGCCAGTACGCGCAGTAAGCGCGTTTGAGTGCTAAAAGGCATGTCACCAATTTCATCCAAAAACAAAGTCCCACCATCAGCCTGCTCAAAGCGACCTTGCCGGGTTGTCGTTGCACCAGTAAATGCGCCTTTTTCATGACCAAATAACTCAGATTCAATCAAATCATGAGGTATCGCTGCCATGTTAAGTGCGATAAAAGGCTGCTGCTTACGCGGTGAGTGTTGGTGCAGGGCGCTGGCGACCAATTCTTTACCTGTGCCAGACTCTCCTGTGATCAATACAGAGATAGGGGACTGTGCCAATCGACCAATGGCGCGAAACACCGTTTGCATGGCCTGTGACTGACCCACTATGCCGCTAGGATTACCATTGTTTCTTGGATCAGGGATCACTTCAGCGTCATTTTTAGCGTTTTTGGTAGGTGAGCTGGTTGCTATAGGTTGTACATCACTCTCAGAGGTATCAGTGGTGGAGAGCTGACTGTCAGGTTCGCTTGGATAGTCAGCTGCGGCCATGTTTGGTTGGTAGTTGATGGCTTTATAGATAGTGGCAACGGCATCATCTAAATCAAAAGGCTTGGGCAAGTATTCAAAGGCACCTGTCTGATAGCTATTGATAGCAGAAGTGAGGTCTGAATGTGCTGTCATAATGACAATCGGCATATCAGGGAAATGCTGATGTACCCAGTCGCTAAATGACAGACCATCCATCATTGGCATACGAATATCAGTTAATATGACATCTGGTAGCTGAGCGTCTGATTCTGGTTGTTTTAACGAATCGTTGAGACGAGTCCATGCTGCTTGCGCTTGGGTAAAACTGATTACCGTCAGTCCTGCATCTTCAAACGTATCCGCCAAAACCATACGCAGTGCAGCATCATCATCGATCAACCATAGCGTAGCAGGGTGGTCGCTTGGGGTATTATTCACGGTTACTATTGGGGATTTGGCATCGCTTTTAGGTTTGTGGTTATCATTATATTCGGTCATGTATCGGGCCTAATGAGCAATTGTTATTGTTGGTTTGGGATTGAGCGTCTTATAATTTAGCAGTTTTAGAGCATAATGTGTTCTACGTTTCAGCGATAGGCTGGGTAAAGGGCAGATATAGAGTAAAACGTGTTTGATTGTCACTGGCTTCTTTTGTAGAACTCACATCAATCATACCATGGTGGTGGCTGATGATATCTTGCACGATGGATAGCCCAAGACCAGTGCCTGCAGCACGGCTAGTCACCATCGGGAAAAATATCTGTCCAATGAGTGCAGGATCAATGCCTGAACCATTATCGGTAATGGTGATTTGCAAGACTTGCTTGTGCTGCTGTCCTATAATGGTGTGCTGAAAGGCAACGCGAGTCTGAATGTGCAGAGTTGGCTGATAGCCAATGCTTCTATTGGCTTGCACGTCAGCGGATGATGCGTCTTTAGAGTCAGAAAGCTTATTCTGTTGCAGCGTTTGCTCAAACTCAGTCATAGATTCACAAGCATTATTGATAATGTTCAAAAATACCTGAATCAACTGATCTTTATCAGCGCATAACTCAGGCAATGACAAATCATAATCGCGCTGTATAGCTATTTTTGGATACTGGCTGACGACTAAAGTCAGCACATGCTCTAGGGGTTCATGGACATTCAGTGTCTGCCAGTTTGGTAGTTGGTTGGAGCCAAGCAACTGCCCAATCAGATGTGTCAAGCGATCGGTCTCTGAGATGATGATATCAGTATAGTTGCGCAGTTTTTGATTCATTTTTTGCAAATCATTGTTTGTATCAGGGCTGATACTCGATGAGGTATTGCTAGCGGTAGCATCCTTGTTGGTGGTCGTGACATCACTGAATTTGATAAATTGTCGCTGCAATAATTGCGCGGCACCGCGGATACCTGCGAGTGGGTTTTTGATCTCGTGAGCGACTGACCGCAGCATATGACGGGCAACGGCATATTGTTGCTGCTGTCGCTGCTCCTCTGATATACGGCTTTGACGATCTTTACCCCACATCTCAATGATGAAGTATGACTGCTGCTCATAGATCACAGGCGTCACGCTATAGTCAACAGAGAGTAGTAGGTTGCCATTTAATGGCGTCTTGATGAGGTGATCATGGTCAATAAACGGTTGCTGGTAATCTTGCGCTTGACTAAAACGCTCTCTTAAAGAGCAGATAGGCTCGTCCAGATGCCCATTCTCACTACTGTCGCTATTATCCAAAGTGGCGCTTTCCTTGGGTTTTAATTCTTCAGGTGCCAATAGCGTTAAGATAGACTGATTGATTAACCTTCCACTGCTAATAGCCAGCAATTGCTCTGCTTGTGCATTTAAACGTGTAATCGATAACTGGTCATTAACCCATAAAATAGCAGTAAATAGATGCTGTGATACAAATGCTAAATCAGGTGTGGTTTTGGTAGTGATAAAATCAGCGGTCATGGATGTTACCCAAAAAATAGGATGTTTGATTGAATATTTAACCACAAATCAAGACTATAGAGCGGCAAAACTGGTGATTTTTGCAAAAAAAACGTACAATGCGCTCAGCCAATTTATCTCTAGCAAGGTCAGCCATGTCCAAAACTTCTACCGAGTCAGTGAATACGACAACGACAATCCCTACGTCAGCCGTAAAAGATACTGCCACCGTCTTTAATCCTGCCAAGCCAGCTGTGGCAAAAGAGCAGAGCCAGACAGATAGCAGCCAAGCTAATACTAGCCAACCTTATCATCATAAAGCCAACCACAATCAAAACCGCAGCATTGTCCAAAGTAGCCATGCCACTTCAGCCTCGACAGCGAATGCCACGGCTACGATGCCAGTCAGCGCTGCACCAAAGATTGGGTTTGTGTCACTAGGGTGCCCAAAAGCCTTAGTAGATAGTGAGCGTATCATTACTGAGCTGAGCCGTGATGGCTATCAAGTTGCCAGCGACTACGATGGTGCTGATCTGGTCGTGGTCAATACCTGCGGCTTTATTGAATCAGCGGTTCAAGAGTCACTTGACGCGATTGGCGAGGCCATTAGCAAAAATGGCAAGGTGATTGTTACAGGTTGTCTGGGTAAAGAGGCGGACAAGATCCGTGAGATGCACCCTGCTGTACTCGCAGTGACGGGCGCGCATGCTTATGATGAAGTAATTACGGCAGTTGCACAGCATGTGCCAAGACCAAATCGCAGCTTGGACGCCAACTACGATCCAAAAATAAACCTGATTGATGAGGCGGGTATCAAACTCACCCCAAGTCATTACGCCTATCTAAAGATATCAGAAGGCTGTAATCATCGCTGTACGTTCTGTATTATTCCAAGTCTACGTGGTGATTTGGCATCGCGTCCGATTGACAATGTCATGAATGAAGCCATGGCGCTCAAAAAGGCGGGCGTGAAAGAGCTGCTTATTATCTCGCAAGACACTTCAGCCTATGGTCTTGATCTAAAGTATAAAACCAGTTTTTGGAATGGCATGCCGCTCAAGTCTAAATTTTATGACATGTGCCAAGCATTGAATGATTTAGGGATTTGGGTACGCTTACATTATGTCTATCCGTATCCACACGTAGACAAAGTCGTCGAACTTATGGGCGAAAAGAAACTGTTGCCTTATCTGGATATTCCGTTTCAGCATGCCAGCCATCGTATCCTAAAAGCGATGAAACGTCCTGCGCACAGCGAAAACACCTTAGCGCGTATCAAAGCATGGCGTGATATCTGTCCTGATATTGTGATTCGTTCGACCTTCGTGGTTGGTTTCCCTGGTGAGACCGAAGAAGACTTTCAGTGCTTGCTTGATTGGTTAGTAGAGGCGCGCCTAGATCGCGTAGGTGCCTTTACGTATTCAGAAGTCGAAGGCGCAGTTGCCAATGATTTGCCAGATCACGTGCCTGAAGATATTAAGCAGTCTCGCTATGAGCGCTTGATGGCGCTGCAACAAGATATCTCAGCACAAAAACTGCAAGAAAAAGTAGGTAAAACCTTAATGGTATTGGTCGATGAGATTGATAGTGATGAGAATATTGCTATTTGCCGCAGCTATGCGGATGCCCCTGAGATCGACGGTCACGTCTATGTCGATGAGATCAATGCTCAAGTCAAAGTTGGGCAGTTCTTAACGGTAACGATTGATGATGCTAGTGAGTACGATCTATTTGCCAGTTATCAAGGTTAGGCGTTTGACAAGATATACGAGTGAAAATTGCCCAATGGCGGGCAGTTTTTGCTACAATTAGCGCAATTTAGCCTGTTTAATACGCTTGTCTTTAAGTGCAGCGTTGCGACTAAACTTGATTTGTGTTTTACCCATAATTTTCTTTATAATTTCATGATAATAAGGTGACCTCATGTCTGACAAAAACCCGCGTTACGCTCGTATCTTGCTAAAACTCTCTGGCGAAGCCTTGGCTGGTAGCAAAGACATGGGTATTGATACCGAAGTGCTTGATAAAATGAGCCTGTCTATTGCTCACTTGCGCGGATTAGGGGTTCAGGTCGGTATCGTGGTCGGCGGTGGTAACTTATATCGCGGTGCACAGTTACAAAAAGAAGGGTTGGTTGGCCGTGTGACTGGTGATCAAATGGGTATGCTAGCGACCGTTATGAATGGTCTGGCGATGCGCGATGCTCTTGAGCGTCGTAATATCAAAACGCGTCTGATGTCAGCATTGCCAATTGGTGAGGTTACCGAAAGTTATAGCAGTCGTAATGCGATTCGTTATCTCAAAAACGGTGAAGTCTGTATCTTCGTTGCAGGGACGGGCAATCCATTCTTTACGACTGATACAGCAGCATGCCTGCGCGGTATCGAGATCGAAGCGGGCTTGATCCTAAAAGCAACTAAGGTTGATGGGGTTTATGACAAAGACCCAAGCCTACACGCTGATGCCAAAAAATACGACGGTCTCACTTTTGATGAAGTGCTAGAGCAAAAACTTGGCGTGATGGATTTAACGGCTATTGCACTGTGCCGTGAGCATAATGTACCGCTACAAGTCTTTGACATGACCAAACCCAATGCCCTGTTGAACGTCATCATGGGCGAAAACGAAGGGACACGCGTTTTTCATTAATTGATGTGGCACTGAACGCAGAGTTTAGCAAGCAGCTTATAATTAACACCCTGATAGTAAATAAAAAATTTGTCGATAGCGATAAATAAGGACACATAATGATTAAAGAGATTAAGCAAGACGGCGAATCACGCATGCAAAAAACACTAGAAGCGCTTGAGAGCACTTTTAGTAAAGTCCGTACTGGACGTGCCCATCCAGGCATGTTGTCAGGTGTCATGGTCAGCTACTACGGTTCTGATACACCGCTAAACCAAGTTGCAAGCGTCAACGTTGAAGACTCACGCACCTTACTGGTTCAGCCGTTTGACCGTACCATGGTTCAAGCAGTAGATAAGGCTATTCGTGAAGCGGACTTGGGTCTAAACCCAATGACTGCTGATGTGATTCGTGTGCCAATGCCAGCATTGACAGAAGACACTCGCCGCGACATGCAAAAACTTGCACGCGGAGAAGCGGAGAGCAGCCGTGTGTCTATCCGTAATATCCGCCGTGATATGATGAATGACATCAAAGATTTGGCAAAAGAAAAAGAAATCTCAGAAGATGACGAGCGCCGCGCCAATGATGATATTCAAAAAATCACTGACAAATATATCGAAACTATCGATAGTCGCTTAAGCAAAAAAGAAAGCGACCTGATGGAAGTCTGATATTGATACACTTGCTATTTATAGCAATGCTCAATTCAATCGACTATTTATAATGTGACAGCCAATACGTGATAACTATTGGCTGTTTATTCTTGGATATATCGATATGCATTTATTGATCTATCCATAACTTTGTAGTGTTTGCCCACAACATGGCAGACTATAGATTAGATGGTTTAGTTTACAATCTATTAAGGGATTTTATCTCTCAATGACGATAAGTTTGTGAATTATTTACATGACGCTTTTTAATCGCTGCTGCACACGTTATCATTGTTTCACCTTAATAATAAGCAAGTTTGCCTATGTCCTCTCCAGCCGCTATTGCACCTACTGTTCTTCCTCATCATATCGCTATCATTATGGATGGCAATAATCGCTACGGTAAAGCCAATAAATTGGGTAAGGGCCAAGGTCATATCGCTGGTAAAAATGCGCTAGATCCTTTGGTTGAGTATTGTGTCGATGTTGGTATCGAAGTGCTGACCGTATTTGCGTTTTCTAGTGAAAATTGGCAACGTCCACCTAGTGAGGTGGCACTATTGATGCAACTATTGGCATCGACCATCAATGAGCAAATGCCGCGTATGCATAAATACCGCATTCGTTTGCGTTTCATTGGTGATCGCAGTCAGCTTAGTGAAGAGCTGCAAGCATTAATGCTAGATGCTGAGCAAAAGACCGCGAACTTTGAGGCCATGACGTTAGTGATTGCCATCAGTTATGGTGGACAGTGGGATATTGCCCACGCTGCAAAACAACTGGCACATCAGGTGCAGTCAGGTGATCTCAATCCTGAAGATATCAACGCTGAGAGGCTTGGTGAGCAGGTACAACTGGCCGACGTACCAGCAGTAGATATGCTGGTGCGTACAGGCGGTGACTACCGGATATCTAATTTCTTGTTGTGGCAAGCGGCCTACGCCGAGTTGTTTTTTACGCCAACTTTATGGCCAGATTTTGTCCCACAAGAAATTGCTTCGATGATTGCCGAGTTTGCACAGCGTCAACGCCGCTTTGGCAAAACTAGCGAGCAGGTTGTGACAGAGCAGCAAAGCCACTGAAGTGTTTGTCGTCATAAAAATTCAATTAGTACCCTATAAGTGGTCAATATCGCTTGCTTGTAAAATGATAAACCGCTTTAATTAGTGTCACTGCTGTTATTGGGCGATAATCGACTAGCAATTACAATACATCTCTTGGCTGTATTTTCATCATCATTATAAGGCTCGATAAGTATGTGGCAACGAATTAAGACGGCAATTGTTCTCGTTATTATCGTTGGTATTGCAATGTTTGCGAGCCAAACACCTGTGTTATTTGCACCGCTGCTAGCGGTTGGCGTGGTTATTGCGGCTCACGAGTGGGCAAAACTAATGCCGAAATGGCGTCAGCCGATTGTATTTGTGTTATTGGTATTCGTCATTACTGTATTGTCGCTTATGTTCAAGGTGACTTGGCTCTTCTGGTGGATTGCTTCACTAGTCATATGGCTGATGGCGTTATCTTGGGTCAAAGTATTCCCCACGCAGACCAAATGGTATGGTAAACAACTAGCATTGATGGGTGTGGTCATTTTGACAGCGTCAATCACAGCGATGTTTTATCTGTGGCAGCTATCAGCATGGTGGCTCCTTTACGTGTTCTTATTGGTATGGTGCGCTGACAGTGGTGCTTACTTCGTTGGCCGTAAGCTTGGTCGCCGAAAGATGGCACCCAATGTCTCACCCAATAAAAGTATGGAGGGCTTAGCTGGTGGCTTGGTTACCGGTTTACTGGTAGTGGTTGCGATCAGTGTGTTCCAGCTACAGCTGACAGGACTTGCGCTAATTGCTTTTGCCGCACTATCTGCAATCACTATTCTTGCCTCTGTACTTGGTGATTTGTTTGAATCAATGCTCAAACGTCGTGCTGATGTCAAAGACTCTGGAACTATTTTGCCAGGTCATGGCGGTATATTAGATCGCATTGATTCATTGTTATCTGCCACGCCTATATTTGCCCTTGGTTTTTGGCTGATACAGCAGCTGGGTTTAATAGTGGTATAAAATGACAAGGTCGCTTAGCTGGTGTATGAGTATGATACTTAAGCTAAGTGACTGTCTTGGCGAGCGTCTCATACACAGCCTTATTCACGATTACATCATTTTATAGTTTTTCATATCTTGTTTATTCTTCTTTTACTTTCTAAATATCATAGGCATCAATGGTTATGACCCAACGCATCGCCGTATTAGGCGCGACAGGCTCGATTGGCGATAGTACGTTAGCAATTTTGGCTGTGCAGCCGCATCTCTACGAAGTCTACGCATTATCAGGCTACTACCGTTTAGACAAGCTGTTTGCACTGTGTCAGCAGTTCTTGCCAAAGCGCGTCAGTGTGCCAATGGCAGCGGTAGATGATTTTGCTAAAAGGCTCAAAGTAGCAGGAATCGATAGTGATGTCGTAGGGGGCGAGGAAGGTCTAGTAGATATCGCCACTGATCCACAAACTGATACCGTTGTTGCCGCTATCGTAGGTGCAGCAGGGCTACCGTCTACTTTAGCCGCGGCGCGTGCAGGCAAGCGTATTTTGCTTGCCAACAAAGAGGCTCTAGTGATGGCAGGGCAAGTCATGATCAATGCAGTCAAAACGCATAAAGCCACTTTGCTGCCACTCGACTCTGAGCACAATGCTATTTTTCAGTGTTTACCGCCTGCTATTCAACAAGACAACACCCAAATTCATGAGCCAGACCATGGTGTCCGTAAGCTATGGCTGACTGCCTCTGGCGGTCCATTTTTGCAACAGTCATTTGAGCAGATGCAGCAAGCAAGTGTGGCCCAAGCGGTCAAACATCCTAACTGGTCAATGGGGCAAAAAATATCTGTCGACTCGGCCACGATGATGAACAAAGGACTTGAGCTGATAGAGGCCTGTCATCTGTTTGACTTGCCTGAAGACAAGATAAATGTGGTCATTCATCCACAAAGTATCATTCACTCAATGGTAGAATATAGTGATGGCAGTTTTTTAGCGCAGCTGGGCAGCCCAGACATGAAAACCCCAATCGCTCATGCACTTAGCTACCCGAATCGTATTGATAGTGGCTCGCAGCCTTTAGATTTGTTTGCACTCAGTGGTTTAGAATTTATTGAGCCTGATCTGCAAAAGTTTGCCTGTCTGCGTTTGGCGCGTCAAGCCATGCAAACTGGTACGCAGGCGACTATTGTCTTAAATGCAGCAAATGAGATTGCAGTCGCCGCATTTTTGAATGGTCAAATACGCTTGACTGATATTGCAGATATTAATGAGCAAGCTTTGAATGATATACAGTTGCCACCCCTAGATGCCGCTGCTGATATCGAAGATATATTGGCCATTGATAAGATAGCACGTCACTTGACGGACAAGCTTGTGGCAAAACTGGCGTAATTACTCCAGGTGTGGTTGAGCCAAACGATAGTCGCGACGGCAGTACTGATAAAATATATCAATGTTAATAAAAGATGCTAAGAACCCTACTGAGAAAAGATCATGACGTTTTTACTAACGCTTCTTGCAGCAATATTTGTCTTAGGTCCACTCATCGCTTTGCACGAGTGGGGGCACTATATTGTGGCACGGATGTGCGGTGTCAAAGTATTAACATACTCTATCGGTTTTGGTCCTAAACTGTTTGGTTGGACCAGTAAAAAAAGCGGTATCGACTATCGTATCTCGGCCTTACCACTGGGCGGTTATGTCAAAATGCTTGATGAGCGTGAAGGCAATGTCGCAAAAGATGAGCAGCATTTGGCATTTAATCATCAGCATCCACTTAAAAAAATTGCGATTGTTGCTGCCGGTCCCATCATGAATTTTATCATTGCCATCGGGCTTTTTTGGGTGTTATTCATGACACCATCTGAGCAGTTGGCGACTAAGATTGGGCAGGTACTGCCAGATACGCCTGCGGCAATGGCTCAGTTGCCTGTCGGTGATAAGATTGTTGCGATTGACGGACATGAGGTACAGACGTGGGAAGGTATCAACTATCGTCTTGCAGGGCGTATGGGCGAGACGGACAATGTGAGCATCACCCTACAGTCGGATACCCAAGCCAATCAATCGACTCAAACCTATCAAGCTTCTGTCACCCAATTTATGCAGGGTGAAGCACAGGGCAAAGATGCGTTGACCAGCTTTGGGATGTTGCCGTGGCAGCCACAGATTGCGCCGATTGTTGGCGGTTTGGCTCCTGATGGCGCCGCCAGTCGTCAAGGTCTACAAGTAGGCGATCGTATTACAGCCATCAATAACGAAGCAATCAAAGACTGGATCAGCGCCACGCGTATCATTCGTGATAATCCTGAGGTATTGCTTGAGTTCACTGTGTTGCGTGATGATAAGACTGTTCAGCTACAGATCATGCCACAAGGCAAAAAAGACAACATGGGCAACGACTATGGACAAATCGGGGCTATGGTAGACCAAACTGAGATCGTGATCCCTGATGCTTACAAAACCACCGTAGTCTATGGCCCTGGTGAGTCTTTGTTCAAGTCGTTCGAGAAGACTGAACAGCTCGCCGTGATGACGGTAGACTCTATGGGCAAAATGCTCTCAGGAATGATTGGTCTAGATAATCTATCAGGTCCGATTACCATTGCCAAAGTTGCCAAACAAAGCTTCGATATCAGTTGGCAGATGGTACTATCGACTGCCGCGCTTATTAGTTTAAGTCTGGCGGTATTGAATCTTTTACCCATTCCCGTATTGGATGGTGGTCATATTGTTTATCATTTTATTGAGCTGATTCGTGGTAAACCGCTCTCTGAAGGGGTGCAAATGGTTGGGTTAAATATCGGCTTACTCTTACTGGCAGGTTTCATGGTGTTAGCAATTGGTAATGACATCAGTAGGCTGTTTTAATCGATTAATCCGTAATATATTTGATAAATCACGATATACTAATGGTTTAGTGACTCTTATCTACTGATTGTTGCTATGATACGCAAGATATTTTGTGTCGTAGCCTCTGTACTAATCGTAATTTTTAGTTTATTTTGTGATGCATTTTATATAAAGTGTTCTGAGTCAGCCATGTATGGAGTTGCAACTTCATGCAAAACGGGCTAGACAACATATATTTTTTAACTTAACTTTAGCAAGTTTTTTATTGACGGATAGTGTTTATGCGTACGCCTTTATTTATGAGCGCGGCTGGGTTGCCGTTAGTTGTAGCAATGATGAGTATGCCAGTACAGGCTGCAGAATTTGTAGTCACTGACATCGGTTTCAATGGTTTGCAACGCCTAACCCCTGATAGCCTCTATCCGGTCCTACCTATTACGGTAGGAGATACGGTAAATGACAGTAGCTTGGCTGCCAGTATCAAGGCACTATATGCGACTGAAAATTTTGCTGATATTCAAAGCCGTGTCGAAGGCGGTAATCTAAGGTTCGACGTGGTTGAGCGTCCAACCATTGCTGAGGTAAACTTCGAGGGCAACAAACTCATTCCAAAAGAAGGTCTTGAGCAAGGCCTTGGTAATGCTGGTTTGTCAGTTGGTGATGTACTAAAGCAGTCAACGCTACAAGGCGTGGCTAATGAGTTACAACAGCAGTATATCAGTCAAGGATACTACAACAGCAATATCGAAGTAGATCAGACGGTACTCGATGGCAATCGCGTCAAACTCGATGTGCGTTTTATCGAAGGTAAGCCTGCCAAAGTGGTCGATATCAATGTGATCGGTAACAAACACTTTAGCGACGAAGAAATCAAAGATGTCTTTGCGGTAAAAGAATCGTCATGGACACGTTTACTCTCAAAGTCTGACCGATATGCACAAGAAAAACTGGCCGCCAGTTTAGAAAACCTAAAAGCGCTGTACCAGAATGATGGTTATGTACGTTTTGCAGTAGATAATGCGGTACTAAATATCAGTGAAGATAAGCAGAGTGTGTTTATTGAAGTTAGTCTGACTGAAGGTGAGCAGTACCAGTTTGGTGAAACCAATTTCTTAGGCAAACCTACTTTTGATAACAATGAATTGAATGAGCTGGTTACTTTTGCACCTAACGAAAAGTACTCACAAGCCAAATTAGATGCCACTACTGCCGCGCTCAAAAGACGCTATGGTAACGAAGGGTATTATCTAGCCCAAGTCAGACCAGTACCACGTATCAATGACGATACCAAAATGGTTGATGTAGACTATTACATTGATCCTGCACGTCCTATTTATGTTCGCCGTATTAACTTTACAGGTAACTTAAAAACACAAGACGAAGTGCTGCGCCGTGAAATGCGCCAGCTAGAAGGGGCGCTTGCGTCTAGCGAAAAGATCCAATTGTCACGCACACGCCTTATGCGTACAGGGTTTTTTAAAGCGGTCAATGTCGATGTAAAGCCAGTGCCTAATCAGCCAGATCAGGTAGATGTTAGCTACACGGTAGAAGAGCAGCCTTCTGGTAGCTCAACGATTGCAGCGGGTTACTCTCAGAGTGGCGGTGTAACGTTCCAGTTAGATTTGACCCAAAATAACTTTATGGGTACAGGTAACCGCGTCAAAGCGGCACTTTCTCGCTCGGAGACACGTGACTCTTATAGTTTGGGCTATACTGATCCGTATTTCACAGAAAATGGCGTCTCGCAGGGTGTTAGTGCCTACTATCGTAAGACCAAGTATGATGATGACAACGTCAGTAACTATGTGACAGACTCATATGGTGCAACGCTAAATTATAGCTATCCTGTTGATGAAACCAAGCGTGTTAGTGCAGGTCTCAATGTTGATAACACAAAAGTACGTGGCGGTCGCTTCCTAGGTATCTCGAATGCTCAAGAAATTCTTGATGATGGTGGTACACAAACATTTGACGAAGACGATGATGGCGTTTCGACATTCAGAAATGACTATCAAACCTATAACTTATTACTTGGTTGGGACTACAGTACGCTAGATCGTCCAGTATTTCCAACTAAAGGTATGAGCCATAGTGTCGATGCCACTATCGGTTTGGGCGACGCAAATTATCAAAAACTTGTGTATAGCGGCAACGTATATTATCCGCTATATAAAGATGTAGTCGCACGTGGTTACACCAAGCTTGGCTATGGTAATGATTTGCCTTTCTACGAGAACTTCTACGCAGGCGGCTACGGCTCAGTACGTGGTTATGAGTCGTCTACTCTAGGGCCTAAGTCGCAAGTTTATTTTGATGCTATTAATGATCCAGATAACCAAACCTTTTTAGCAGAAGAGGTTGGTGGTAATGCATTAGTTACTTTTGGTAGCGAGCTGATTTTACCGATGCCATTCAAAGGCGATTGGGCAGATCAAGTACGTCCAGTGCTATTTGCTGAAGGTGGTCAGGTCTTTGATACCTCTGATAAAGAAGACAGAACCTTTAATGATTCAGATGTACCTCTATTAACGCAAGACAATGAATTCCGCTTTAGTGCTGGTGCCGGTGTGACGTGGTATACGCCAATTGGTCCAATCTCACTCAGTTACGCGGTGCCTTTCAATGACCAAGAAGGTGATGAGACTGAAAAAGTTCAGTTCCAGATCGGTAATACATTCTAGATTACTAATAAAATCTATCTAACCGCGCTTATGTTTATTTGAATAGGTTAGAATGTCATTAGTTTCCAGTAGGTCGTCAAAATAACAATGTGTTTTGGCGACCGTTTTATATACACCTATATTCTATTAATAGTCATTATGATAACGATTGAGCAACTTATCACTCGGATCGAGCAGCGGCAGCCTATTATCAATAAGGCTGATCTGGATGCTGATCAGTTATGTCGACCATTTGTCAGCGTTGGCAGTCTAACCACTGCTGGTGAGCAACAGCTCAGTTTTCTAGCAGACCCTAACTACATCTCTAGCTTGTCTACTAGCCAAGCAGGTGCCGTTCTAGTTACAGACTCGTATCGGGATCAAGTGCCTGCATCAGCCGTAGCATTGGTAGTATCAAATCCATACTTGGCTTATGCCAGCGCCAGTCAGCTGTTTGCTCGTAAGCTATCGTCCAAAGGAATTCATCCCAGTGCTGTCATTGCTGATAGTGCCATTATTGGCGATGAGGTTACTATCGGTCCTTTTTGTGTGATTGGTGAGCATGTACAAATAGGGTCACGTAGCTCGCTAGAGTCCCATGTGGTCGTCGAAGCACATACTGATATCGGTACGGATTGTGTCATCAAGCCACAAGTCGTTATCGGCCATGATTGCGTTATTGGCAGCCACGTTAGACTACATACAGGGGTGAGCGTAGGTGCTGAAGGTTTTGGGTTTGCACCTACTTCAGATCCTAGTACCTCAGGTTGGGAGCGTATTGCTCAATTAGGCCGTGTGGTCATTGGTGATCACGTGCGTATTGGTAGCCAGACTTGTATCGATCGCGGCGCCATTGACGATACGATCATTGGCAACCATGTTATTATTGATAACCTAGTACAGGTTGCTCATAATGTGCGTATCGGCAATGGTACAGCTATTGCCGCCCATACGGGTATTGCAGGTAGTACTACCATTGGCAAGCGCTGCATTATTGGCGGTGCTGTTGGTATTACAGGCCACATCGAAATAACAGACGATGTCGTGCTGTCTGGTATGACAATGGTCACTAAATCCATAAAAACTGCTGGTTCATACTCTTCTGGCACCGCTGCGATGCCAACTGCTAATTGGCGACGTGCAGCAGTACGCTTTCGTCAGCTTGGTCGTAATTAATCTACACAATCAATCAATATTCAAAACACAGCAAGGAAGCGGCATTATGAGCAGCAACAATATAGATATCCCAACTGATGAAGATATCAAAAGCTTGGCTGAGCAAGGTCTTAAGCTACCACTAACGTACCAGACGATTAAGCATTATTTGCCGCATCGTTATCCTTTTATGTTGGTAGATAGAATTGTCGCTTGTACACCTGGTGAGTGCATCACGGGTATCAAGAACGTGACGATCAATGAAGAGTTTTTTAATGGTCACTTTCCTGATGAGCCGATCATGCCAGGGGTACTGATGGTAGAGTCAATGGCGCAGGTTTCGGGCGTGCTTGGGTTTATTAGTGCTGGTTTGACCGCAGAAGATGGTTATCTTTACCTATTTGCAGGCGTAGACAAAGTGCGCTTTAAGCGTCGTGTCATTCCAGGTGATCAACTCATCATTCGTGCAAAAACAGTCATGCAACGTCATGGTATTTATAAGTTTGATTGTACAGTACATGTTGAAGATGAGCTTGCTGCCAGTGCGCAAATTATGATTGCACGCCAAGAGCAGCAAAAAATAAAAGATGCATAAGCGAAAAAGTGCGTAGTCAATAAAAGCGCATAAAAAGTGATATCAAACCGACCATTACAATTATAATTAGCAGGTATATTTAACAATACAGCCTAGTATTAATATCATTAATAAGGCTAGATGGGTTGTATTGGGCTTACTATTTACTCGTATTAAATGATACAAGGGTTCACACTATGAGTCAGATTCATCCCACAGCACTCATCTCCCCATCTGCGCAGATTGATGAGACTGCCATTATTGGTCCTTATTGTATCGTTGGTGATGAGGTGTCCATTGGCGCACATACGGTACTGCATCGCCACGTAGTCGTGACTCGGCTAACACGTATCGGTGCGCACAATCAGTTTTATCAGTTTGCAAGTGTTGGTGAAGATCCACAAGATCTGAAGTATGCAGGAGAGCGCACTTGGCTTGAGATTGGCGATCATAATACCATTCGCGAAGCGTGCAGCTTACATCGCGGGACTGCTCAGGATGGCGGGCTGACTAAAATAGGGTGCCACAATCTACTGATGGTCAATACTCATGTGGCGCATGACTGCGTGATTGGTGATCATAATGTACTGGCAAATAACGTCGGAGTAGCAGGTCATGTGTCCATCGGTAATCACACAATTATAGGTGGTAACTCAGGTATCCACCAGTTTTGCACGGTAGATGATTATAGTCTAGTGGGTGGGGCCAGCTTGATTCTAAAAGATGTGGCTGCCTTTACTATGGTGTCTGGCAATCCAGCCAAAACCCATGGTATGAATGTTGAGGGAATGCGCCGTAAAGGCTGGTCGAAAGAGACTATTAACGCACTTCGTCAAGCGTACCGTGTGATTTTTAGGTCAGGTTTGACGACGGTACAAGCGCTCGAAACGCTTAACAATGAGCTACTGCCTCAAGAGCCAAAAATACAGCTGCTTATCGATTCACTACAAAACAGTCGCCGCGGTGTGGTGCGCTAAAAGGGTATTGTGACTACTAACCTACGATGCCATTTTATATTTTTTAATTTGCCAAAAGGTTATTAATAAAAGATAATAGCGCCAAAAGCCATAACCAATTGTTATGGCTTTTTATATTTATGAATACTTGACTTTTTTAGTCGCTTAGCAGAAACTGAGCGTTTACGATATTGTAAACAATTCTTTCTTAATGTTACTGGGCGCTTCACATCGAAGTGTTTACTGAATAGTTCGGTAGTGGTACTGGCTATTTGTGGTGATCAAGGATGATTATCAGTGACGTTAATTTGAGCACGAGGACGGAAAAAATGGCTATCAACAAACAAGAACATGCACAGTGGAGCTCGAGTTTTGGCTTTGTACTGGCAGCAGTAGGCTCGGCAGTAGGTCTAGGAAATATTTGGAAGTTTCCATACATGGTAGGTGAAAGCGGTGGTTCAGCTTTCGTTATTGCTTATTTATTCTGTATCGCTCTGGTTGGTTTTCCTATACTGGTTGCTGAGTGGCTAGTTGGTCGCCGTGGACAAAAAAACCCAGTCAACACTTTTGCAGATGTCGCTGCTAGTGAAGGCAAGTCACGTAGCTGGAGCATCGTTGGTGCTACTGGTATCTTGGGTGGCTTTTTGATTCTATCGTTTTATAGTGTCATTGGTGGCTGGGCACTTAACTATATTACAAAAATCTCAACAGGTAGCTTTGTGGGTCAAGACAGCGATTCTGTCGCTGCAACCTTCGATGCTATGCTCGCATCAGCGGGTACATTGACGATTTGGCATACCGTATTTATGATCTTAACCGCGGTCATCGTTGGTATTGGCGTCACAAGTGGTATCGAAAAAACAGCTAAGATCTTAATGCCATTGCTGGGTGTTATCTTGTTCGTTATCGTTGGTTATAACGTGATGAATGGTGGTTTTGGTGAGGCAGTGGCTTATCTATTCACGCCAGACCTTAGCAAACTGACAGCTGACGTTATGCTGGCAGCACTAGGTCATGCGTTCTTCACACTATCAATTGGTATGGGTATCATGGTTGCTTATGGTTCGTACTTGGGCCGTGAAGTGAACTTACTAAAAACAGCACGTACGGTTGTTATTTTAGATACCGTTATTGCGTTGGCTGCTGGTCTAGCCATCTTCCCAATCATCTTTAGTAATGGTTTAGACCCTGCTGCAGGTCCTGGTCTTATCTTTGTTAGTCTACCGATTGCCTTTGGTAGCATGAGTGCAGGTACTATTATTGGTGCATTGTTCTTCTTGCTTATCACCTTTGCCGCTATCACTTCATCTATCTCACTACTTGAGCCAACCGTTGAGTTATTAGAAGAGCGTACCTCGATGAGTCGTACTGTATCGACTATCGTTGCAAGTACGGTAATCTGGCTATTAGGTATTGCTGCATTGCTATCGTTCAACCTATGGTCGGACTTTACTATCATGGGTAATGGTATCTTTGATGCACTTGATAAGCTTACCAGTAAGTTCTTATTACCTCTGACTGGTCTTGCTGCTATCTTATTTGTTGGTTGGAAGATGGATCAACGTGCTATCCAGCAAGAGCTTGGTTTGTCTAATGGCACATGGCAGCTTTGGCAGATCGTTGCAAAATTCATCGCCCCAATCGCTGTTGTGGTGGTATTTGTAACGTCGCTAATGGGCTAATATTAATAGTGATTTAGCACTACTAAATCATCTAATGTTAAAATAGCGCACAGCAAAAAGGGCTTAAGATAATTCTTAAGCCCTTTTTCTATGTTTAACAATGAAGCTATCAATAATCAAAGCTATCAGTAAGGCTTGCAACAGACTAACGTAAGTTCAGCTCAGGCACGGTTTGTCCACGTTTACTATAGAACTCGTTCACGAACTCATCGAACTGATCTTGTTCAATAGCATCTCTAATCCCTTGCATCAAACGCTGATAGTAGCGCAAGTTATGAATAGTTGCCAATTGAGCTCCTAGCATCTCTTTGCACTTATTCAAATGATACAGATACGCACGGCTAAAGTTCTGACAAGTATAGCAGTCACATTCAGGATCTAATGGACCTTCGTCATTGCGGTACTGGCTATTACGGATACGTACCACACCAGCATTGTCTGCATCGCCCGTCACAAAGTAATGACCATTACGCGCGTTACGAGTAGGCATAACGCAGTCAAACATATCTACGCCGCGGCGTACGCCTTCAACCAAATCCTCAGGCTTACCAACGCCCATAAGATAGCGCGGCTTGTCTGCTGGCATATCATCAGGGAGGTAGTCTAGGACATCGATCATTTCTTCTTTAGGTTCACCAACTGATAGACCGCCGATAGCATAACCATCAAAGCCAATCTCTAGCAGGCCCTCAAGTGACTGCTGACGTAGATCAGGATACATACTGCCCTGTACGATACCAAACAAGGCGTTGGTGCTGCCCAATCTGTTATGCTCATCAATACAGCGCTGTCCCCAACGTAGCGATAGCTCTAAAGATTTCTTTGCTTCTTCGTGAGTCGCTGGGTAAGGCGTACATTCATCGAACTGCATGACGATATCTGAATTCAGGCTGTACTGAATCTGCATCGATTTTTCTGGAGAAAGAAATACCTTAGCGCCATCGATAGGCGATTTAAAATTAACGCCTTCCTCAGTGATTTTACGCATGGCGCCCAAGCTAAATACCTGAAAACCGCCAGAATCGGTCAAGATAGGTTTGTCCCAATGCATGAACTTATGCAAACCACCAAATTTATCAATCACCTCAGTACCCGGACGTAGCCAAAGATGAAAAGTATTGCCTAGAATAATATCAGCACCGATGGCTTCGATGTCACGTGGCAGCATACCTTTGACCGTACCATAAGTACCAACAGGCATAAAAGCAGGCGTTTGCACATCGCCATGATTGAGATGAACCGTACCACGGCGTGCACGCGTGTCACCGCTGGCCGTTTTATGTAAGACAAATTGCATATGATAACCGCTATGTAAGCTATGAAAATGGCGCTAATTATAGCATTGTTGGTTAATTTTTTGGACATAGATATTGAGTGCTATCCATATACGGTGGACGCGGTACTCAATAACATTGGCTATGGTCACTTTGTCATAACCAAAAAACACAGACCATACCTCAAAAGACACAGACAGTACGAGTCGTCATTGATAAAGTATTAATCATACTGGTGAGGCATTTAGCGTCATTAGGCTATACGTTAAAGTATTAAAATTTAAGAAGTCATATTTTAAAAATTAAAATTTAAGAAACTATATTTTAAAAAACTAGGAAAACAATATGAAAAAGACAGGGTATTTATTATTAGCAGGCGGATTATTATTGATATCGAAAGGGGCGATGGCGGCTGATGTAGAAGAACCTGAGTACACGTTATTGGCACAAACAGGCGATTTTGAACTACGTCGCTATGATGAACAGCTCGTAGCACAGACGTGGGTGAGCGGTGACCAGCGCGCGGCAAGTCGTGCAGGGTTTAAAGTACTCGCAGACTATATTTTTGGTAACAATACCGCACCAACAGGTGGCAGTAGTAAGATCAGCATGACAGCCCCCGTCACCATGCAGCCTAATAACAATGATGGGGGTAGCGACTCACAAAAAATCGCGATGACGGCACCAGTGAGTATGCAACAAGATGACGGGAAGTGGCGCGTACAATTTACGATGCCTAGCAAATATACGATGCAAACACTGCCTAAGCCAAACAACCCAGACGTTGAAATCGTAGAAGTACCTGCACAAACGTACGGTGTGATTAAATTTTCAGGGTTTACTGGAAGCGAAAAAGTAGATAAAAAGACACAAGAGCTACAGGATTGGATGCAAAGCAAAAATCTAACGCCTACAGGTGATCCTGAGTTGGCACGCTATGATGAACCATGGACATTACCGTTCTTGCGCCGCAATGAAGTCATGATTGCCTATGAGCAAAAGTAGTCGTTCTACTGGGCTCTAAAGGAATGCTACTAGTTTCCTATACTATCTCGATTATTAATCAAAAAAAGACAGCCATTGCTGTCTTTTTTGTGTTCAATTTTTAGCCAGCTGGTTTAGCTGTTTTGCTCACGGATGATGTTGAGCATACGGCGTAATGGCTCTGCTGCGCCCCATAGTAGCTGATCACCAACAGTAAATGCGCCCAAATATTCAGGACCCATATTAAGTTTACGCAGGCGACCTAGCGCAACAGTTAGTGTCCCAGTTACTGCCACTGGGGTGAGGCGATTCATAGTGGCTTCTTTGTCATCTTCGACTAAGTCCAACCATTCGTTGCCACTGTTTTTGAGCGCCGCTTCGATCTCTTCTAGTGGGATGTCTTTTTTGAGCTTGATGGTTAGGCCCTGTGCATGGCAGCGCATGGCGCCCACGCGTACACACATACCATCGATAGGAATGGTGCTTGCGTCATCATTGCCCAAGATCTTGTTGGTTTCAACACCACCTTTCCACTCTTCTTTTGATTGTTTGTTTTCTAACTGAACATCGATATAAGGGATCAAGCTGCCTGCAAGCGGTACACCGAAGTACTGCGTAGGAAAGTCGGCTGAGCGCTGAGTTTGCGCGATTTTTTTATCAATATCAAGGATAGCGCTCGCAGGATTGGCCAGCTCATCCTGTACAGCGTCATGCAAGACACCCATGCCTGAAATCAGCTCGCGCATGTTATTGGCACCAGAGCCACTTGCCGCTTGATACGTCATTGCGCTGACCCATTCAACCCAGCCTCTATTGAACAGCTCGCCGATGGCCATCAGCATCAATGATACGGTACAGTTGCCACCGATAAAGTCTTTTTTGCCACCAGCTAGGGCATCGTCAATAACATTGAGATTGACGGGATCAAGAATGATGATGCTTTCATCTTTCATACGTAGGGTACTTGCCGCATCAATCCAGTAGCCACTCCAACCGCTATCACGCAGTGGTTGATGAACTTTTGAGGTATAGTCACCACCTTGACAGGTAATAACCACGTCACAAGCAGCGAGTGCGTCAATATCATGAGCATCTTTTAATTGACCGGTCTCAATACCATCAAATTTTGGTGCATCGCCACCCGCATTGCTGGTCGAAAAAAACACAGGCGTGATACCGTTGAAGTCATTCTCTTCTTGCATACGTTGTATCAATACTGACCCTACCATACCGCGCCAGCCTACCAAGCCTACTGTTAAATTACTCATGAAATTCAATCCTATTTACAATTATTTGTTGCGTCATCAACCGATAACAATGCCGTGAATGGCACAAAAAAGCAAGGCGTTTTGGCTATTATTTGGTCATTTTCTATACACTATTAAATATGCTCACTATAACTTTAGGTTATCACTATTCAAAATTACTGAGACATCTACTCGTTTCTGATATCGTAGAATAATGCTCAGAATGTCGGCACATTCACACATACTCATTATACTAAGGGGTCTGACATTGTAAATTTTTATGACAGTTGTCCCATAATCATGACTCGCTTGTAGGCGAAAATCCTATGAAATGCTAAAGTAAGCGTCTAGCATCATTACCTAACGTCAGTTCGGTCACATTAAGACTATGATGCACTGCGTCATTGAACAAACGATGTCTGACATCATTGACTCTATTATCCTCTCAATAAACGGTTAGTACATACTATGGATCTCTCACTATTATATTATGGCCTACAGTGGCTAGCAGGATTCATCGCATTTGTTACGATCTGGGGCTGGATACCGCTTGATAATTGGTGGGTGCGTGGTGTTGAGTTTCCACGTATTCAGATCATGGTGCTTGGTATTATTGCTTGGCTGGGGATGATTGTGTTTTCTTCAGAGTGGGAGCTGGGTCAATGGGTGCTGTTCGTTATACTTAGCATCACTTTAGCCTTTCAGCTGAGAATGATCCTGCCTTATACCAAGCTATGGAAAAAGGAAGTTCAAAAAGCAAAAGATAAGCCAGAAGGAAAAGTGCATCACTTAAAAATTATGGTATCAAACGTACTGACACCTAATGATGAGACGCAAAAACTGGTTGAGTTGGTTGGACAAAAGCAGCCTGATATTTTAATCACGTTAGAGAGTGATAAAAAGTGGGAAAAAGCGTTGCATCAGATTGAAACTGATTATCCTTATACGGTCAAGGTACCACTAGACAACCTATATGGTATGCATCTGTATTCTAAGCTTGAGCTGATAGATCCTGAGGTTAAGTATCTGATGATCGATGACATACCCTCTGTTCACACTCAGCTGCGTCTGCAGGGCGGACGGGTGATTTGGTTATACTGCTTACATCCTATGCCACCTAGTCCAACTGAAGCTGATAAATCAACCACGCGTGATGCTGAATTGCTCATGGTTGGCAAACATATCAAAGAAAACAACCAAACGGCGATACTGGCTGGTGATCTCAACGATGTGGCATGGTCAAAAACAACGCGACGATTTCAGCGTATCTCGGGTCTACTAGACCCTCGTATTGGTCGACATTTTATCAATACTTTTCATGTCAAATACCCGTTTTTACGCTGGGCTTTAGACCATATCTTTCACAGTGCTTGTTTTACGGTTGTAGACATCAAACGTATGCCGTCAATAGGGTCAGATCATTTCCCTGTAATGACCACTCTGCAATACGAGCCAGAGGAGACTAGTAATCAAGAGGGTAATGCACCTACTGCCGAAGCAGAGGATGTTGAAGAAGCAGACCATAAGATAGAAGAGGGCAAAAAAGAAGGCAAAAAAGTATCAGATGAGCATAGAGAAGAGCAGCGCAATTTTGCTTAATAATCAATATTACAGGCAGCTGGAACTGGTGCTGTCGTAACGTAAGCATATGCTTACGTCAAATAAGGTCTTTAGCTTCTATTCGTACTACATTGATTGTCCTATAATACCTCCATCAACACAAGGATACGCAAGGATGCAGTGTTGAGACGGTACCAATAAAAGAACAGGTCAGCCCGCTGTCTTATATGTTACTGTTTATGACTCAGGATGAGTCAACATGGAAGAGAGATAATAACAATAATATGAAGCGTCAAAGCCCCGAACCAATCGCCCTAGGTTCGGGGCTTTTCTTTGTGTGCGATTTTCTGATAATAGTATTGCTGATATAGCTGGCGGTATTCAATCACCTATATTAAATAAGTTTGTTGTCAGCTATCTTTATGATTCAATAACAAATTATCCATTTTTAGGTAGCAAAAAAGGGTACATGCTACTGCACATACCCTTTTTTCGTTAAGCTGTCTGATACTGGTATTACTACTTATTGCCGAGTAATCGAACAATGAGTATTTAGCCCAACACTTGGACGTAAGCACCTGCACGTAGCTCTTGTAACCAGTCTTCTTTGGCTTGTGGCGCTAGGCGCTGATACAACGCTTGACGTGCCATATTACGACGATACTGTTCGCTAACATCTTGCTCACGCTTGCCATCGACTTTTAGTATGTGCCAGCCAAACTGAGTTTTGAACGGTGCAGAGTAATCACCAACTACTGTGTTCTTCATAGTGGCTTCGAATGGGCCAACCATATCTTCTTCACTGACCCAGTCTAGATCACCACCGCGCCCAGCTGAGCCTGGATCGTCCGAATAAGTCGACGCTAAACTAGCAAAGTCAGCACCGCTACGCAATTGGTCGTACAGGTCGTTGATTTTTTGTTCAGCAAGCGCATCAGTCTGAAGTTCATCTACTTTCACCAAGATATGACGAGTATGCCACTGCGGTATGAGCATTGTATCGCTGGCCTTTTTATCAGCCAATTTGATGATATCGATACCTTCAGGTGTTAATAGTGGCTCACTAACTGCGCCAACATCAAGCTTGGTTATCTTACTCGATAACTCTGTAGGTAGAGAGGCTGCTTTATGAAAGCCCATATCTCCACCTTGAATAGGAATAGGGTAGCTTCCTTGACTTACCGCAACAGCTTCAGAGACACTGACGTTTGGCGCAAGCAGGCGAGTACGTAAGTTTTGAGCCACTGCTAAGGCTTCTGCGCGCTGCGCTTCTGACAAGCGGCTGTAGTCATCTATATAAGGAACACGGACGTGTACGGTTTGATATTCACTTTGGTTTAGACGCTTTGCTTCTGGTGATGCCAAAAAGGCATCAATATCTTGTTCACTAATGCGCACACGGCGACTGATTTGACGCTGCTGCAGTGCTTGGATAGAAGCCTCTTCAATAAGCTGAGCACGCAGCGCAGCGTAGCTACCAGGACGGGCGGCATCTAGACGTTGCTGCAGTCCCGAGATGCTATTGATGCCTTCAGCTTGAGCGATCTGAGCTAAGCGCTGATTGATATCCGCTTCATCAGGCGATACACCGACACGTTTTACCATTGATAATTGCAGTTCACGCAAGATCAGGGCATTTAGCACCTCAGACTGTAGCTGCGATGAGTTGGCAATAGGTTCTCCTGCTGCTCGTGCACGCGCTTGGGTCTGCGTAATAGCATTGACCAGCTCACTTTTTAGAATGGCATTTTCGTTTACTAAGGCAACGATACCATCTGTACTGGTAGCAGGTGTCAAACGAGCTGCTGTGCTCTGTTCGGCACTCGACGATGCTGGTGCTGCTGCAGGTTTTACAGTGGCTGCTTGAGCACTTAAGGTAAGCGCAAGGCTAGCGCCCGTAGATAGCAGTACAGCGCGGCTGGTTTGACGTAAAGAAAAAAATCTCATGATGCTCCTCATCAATGTCATCGCATCGGATGGTAGTTGGTCAACGCTATCCAATACTGTTAATAATCGATTATTCGACAGCGTTGACCATAATAGGGGTTCAAGTAATGTCTTACAAATATTCGTCTAAATAATAGGTCACACTAGCAAAAAGTGTATTAGTCTTTCCATGCTGTCTGAACAGGTTCAAAGCCCAACACTTTGTCAGCGAGCAATCGTGTCAAGCGGCTGCTGCCACTACCAAGACCATTTAACCGTATCTCTGCCATAACTGCTTCTGTTGGTTCGTCTTTCACATTTAGGTCATTATAGTAACGACGACCATAAACTGCAAAACCAAAGCAACAATCTTCGTAATCAACGCCGATAAGTGAATCGAGCATCTTATTACTATTATAATCATATTGACCTTGAGCCAATATCCGCCAGCTATTATTGATAGGGAAAACAGCAGAGGCCGTAAAAGCAGACAATGGCAACTGATCCGTATTTTCGTCGCGCTGACGTTTAACATAGCCCACATTGAATAAGCTATTGTCTGAGGGTTGATAGCGTAGCTCAGTCGTAATATAGTTCAAATCATAGTCGTTAGTCAGCGCACCGCTGACATCAACCCAAAAATTATTGTAAGGTTGCGTACTGGTATCCCATACCATGCCCGAAGACGAGGAGTTGAAAACTCGTTGCTCATCATCAAGCGTTACACGTCCATCATCTATATAGAACTGTTCTGCAATGCTACCATCAAAACGTGTCACACCCGTTGCATCGATGTAACGATAATTGACGCCAGGCGTAATAGAATGCAAATCCTGCAAGCGATCATGCCCTAAGAACCAACTGTCCGAAAATAGCTGCTCATAGTTTATAGAGGCAATACGAGTATTAAAGTTAGGGATGTCATTTTGATTCTTGTACGGCGAGTACGTGTATTTGACTCGTGGGCTGAGCAAGCGGTAGCCACCCATAGTGTCATCAAAAGCACCAAAAGGTGAGCCTGCTTGATAGAAGTTCAGCGCCGCATCAATACTGGCTTGTGGCACGAATACGGACTGGCTACCATCTTCCTCACTAATATCATTATCTGCTAAGCTGTCCTCATCATATGAGGTGTAGAGATGTTGCAAGCTTAGCTTCGGTCTAATATAGCCCCAAGATCTCTCCATCGGGTAAACAGCACTCAGTTTGTTATAGATACGTGCGCCGCTCTTCTCATCTTCAGAACCATCGTCGATAGACTTTTTGAAGTAGGCAGAATCATGTACACCAGTGATGTCAAAGTTCTTTGCCCACGGTAGTCTATAGTCAAGCTTGAGCTGTGGTAGGCGTGAATAGGGCTTGTCCTTGTCTTCTAACGCCTCACCATCATCGGTAAAGGCATCTAGTGTCTGAAAAGTTTCAACCTTTAGCTCACCATCGACGTAATCATTATAATAGTTAACCCGAGCACGGCGTGGTAGGTTAATGGTGTTATCTGATAAACCTAAATTATCAAAATCGTCAAGATAGTCTGAATCCGAAACGTAGCTATATTTGGCATCCGCACTCAAGCGTGGAATATCTTTAGATGTCCAATAGTGATCATAAAATAAGCTTTTACGATCTTCATCATTGAATTCTTTGTCGTTAGGCAAGTAAGAGCCGCTAACGATCCCTTCACCATAATTTTCGGTCAAGTAGCGAAACTCGCCTGACAACATAGGGTTGCGGTTGGTATATATTTGAGTATTGAGCGTGGCGTCGTAATTGGGTGCTAGATTAAAATAATAAGGCACATCAAGCTCTACACCGCTCTCACTACTCACGCTAGCGCTAGGTAACAAAAACCCGCTGCTACGTCGGCTGTCTATCGGAAAGTTAAAGTAGGGGAGATAAAATACAGGTACGTCAGCAATACGAAAGGTGGTGTCGTAAGCTTCACCGCGTCCAGTATCGGTATTTAGATCGATACTTTTTGCATCGAACTGCCATTTACGATTGGTAGGCGGACAGGTACTAAACATCACCTCGTCCAACTCGTACTCACTATCGTTGGGTTTGTTCAAGCGCTTAGCATAACCATGTGCTTGTAACTCGACACTAGCAAAGGCCACATCATTGGCCGTTGATTGTCCAGTTTCTGTATTATAGTTCAGGCTATCTGCGACTCCAATCAGACCGCCTTGCCTTGCTCTGTCATTGAGGCTCGCCTGAGAGCGGTTTGGCGTACTTTTGACTGATTTTCCAGTTGCCTGATCAGTAAACATAACCTTGCCCTGTGCAGCGGCAACGCCGTTACTCAAGTCAATAACGACTTTTTCTGCTTCAATGTGCTGGGTGCCTTGATCGACTTTGACATTGCCTGACAGTTCAGCGTAATTAATATTATTGTAATAACCATAGTCTGACTCTGTAAACAGGGGCGCTTGGTTATTCGGTACGCTATCTACATCAGCAATAGGTTGTCCATTTGCAGCACCAGCTTCATTCACAGCACGCTGGTAATTAGGGTTACTCTTTGGATAGACCCATTGCCCTTCACAGCGCTGCGCGCTATCTACCGCACTTGGAAGTAGCCGCAAATCTTTACCGACTTTTGGAATGGTTTTGGCTGCTGGTGCTAGGGTGCTTCGGGTATCCTCTGATTCGACGATCGTTACCTCATCGACATTATTTAAGGCAGAAGTGTCTGTTTCTGGTGTGAGCTCATAAAATTCTGCCAAACGCGTGAGGCTGGCTTGAATGCTCTCATCACTAGTATCGAGCTGTTGGTTATCTGTTACTGTGCGGTTAGGTGTAATAGTCGTGCTGGCCCGTGTGTCATTGATTTTTGGAGCACTGTCCACTGTATCTACGGGTTGTAAAGATGACGTATCATCGGCTTCATTAATTGCTGTGATGCTTAGCTCTGAGTCAACGTCTGAGTCGTCAGAGGCGTAGCTGCTCGCACTGCTCATTGATGGCTCAGTTGACTGGGTGTCAGCATCGTTGATAGCTGCACTGACAGATAGACTAGAAAAGCCTAAGGCACCAAATAAGATCAAACGAATGCTTTGGTAAAGCGGAGAATATAACAAGGGCACACCTATGATTGCAGAGCCTATTGGATTGCGATACTGAATTGCATAGCCATACTGTTCGACAACACATCACTGTCAACAAGCGGCTAAAAGATCACTTATTGATAGCGTCGTCTCAAGAGTTTGGCTATTTACATATAATGACGACTAATCATAGTCAAAAAAAACCAAATCAGCTACACTATTTACCAAAATTTATAATATAAGCAAGCTGATTGTGAACGAGATAGAGCGTTCAGTTGAGCATCAAATACTAAGTAATATCTTTATACGTCTACTGGCGCTGATGTTGCGGCCCAGGACAGGGCTATTTTAGCAAGTATTTGCCTGACTTATCACTACTTTAATTATTTATGATTTATATTTAACCAACGACACCCATTATGACTGATAAAATGACTATAGAGCCTGACATGATCGATAACAATAACGACAATCGCCAACAACAACTAGAGCAGTGGTTACAGCAAGTATTTACAGATAAAGCTTTTAATTTGGAGAGTTTACCTGGTGATGCGAGCGCCCGTCGCTATCATCGTATTCAACTATCGGAAGTTAATGAGTCAGAAAATACGCGCTATATTGTTATGGATTCTGCTGATGAGCAAGATGCCATGCGTCAGTTTATCAATGTCGCCAAGCTCATGTCGCCTGCCATCAATGTACCGACGCTCGTCGCGCAAAATCTGGAAAAAGGATTTTTGGTACTACAAGATTTTGGTGCTACAGAATTTGCGCATCTGCTCACAGACGCAGCGCCAGCGCAAATCAACGACTATTATCAACTGGCAATGCAGACACTAGTAGCGTTGCAAACGGTACCCGTTGAGACTGCAAAATCTGGGCACCAGCTGCCAGATTATGATACAGCGCTACTGGATCGTGAGATGAACCTATTTAGCGAATGGTTTATACCTTATATCGGCGTCGATCTAAACGAGACGGTATGGGAGAATTTGAAAACCGCATTGATAAATGCAATCCTGTTGCAACCACAAGTAGTTGTCCATCGTGACTATCATAGCCGCAACCTGATGCAAGACCAAGCGGACACATTACGTTTAGGTGTGATTGATTTTCAAGATGCCGTGATCGGCTCTTACACGTATGATTTGGTGTCGCTAGTACGCGATGCCTATGTCGAATGGCCAGAGAGTCAAGTGTCTACATGGATTAACGACTTTTGGCAGTTACAACAGCAAAACTCACTCTCTACAGCAGACACTGCGTCACAGCTTGAAAACGATGTGAACGTCATGGGTGTACAGCGTCATCTAAAGGTCTTGGGTATTTTTATTCGATTATCTGAGCGTGATGGCAAAGATCGTTATCTAGCGGATATTCCCAAGGTCATGCGTGATCTAATTATTGAATTAAACTGGTTGGCTGAACAAGGAAGTGACGACATCGCGCTTGCCGTTCGACCGTTCAATCAATGGCTACAAGAGACTGTCCTGCCTGCATATCAAGACAAATTTACGTCACTTTCGCTTTCTTAGGATGAGTCGCTACAATAAACATCAGTTAAACTGATTACTTGAATAATGAGCACTTAAATAACGAGTACTCAAATAATAATATAAAAAGGAGCGTACATGTCGACATCTACGTCTAAGATTACGCAAGCAATGATTTTGGCTGCTGGCAAGGGCACACGTTTGCGTCCATTAACATTAGAGACGCCAAAGCCCTTGGTCGAGGTCGGTGGTCAGCCGCTTATTGTGTGGCACATCAAAGCATTACAGGCAGCAGGTATTACTGACATTACAATCAATGCCTCTTGGTTGGCTGACAAACTTATGGATGGCTTAGGTGATGGGTCGCAATACGGAGTCACGCTGCATTGGTCAGTAGAGGACGATGAACCGTTAGAGACGGCAGGTGGTATTTTTCAAGCATTACAGTCAGGAAAGCTGCGAGATGAGCCGTTTATTTTGGTCAACTCTGATGTTTGGACGACCTACAATTTCGCTCAGTTACAAGACTATGTGCTGAGCGCTGACCAGCGCGCGCATCTGCTACTCATTGATAACCCAGAGCACAACAATGGTGGCGATTTTGCGATCAATAATGGTCTGGCTAGTGAGCACCCGATTGGCGACGCAGACAAATATACCTTTGCAGGTATTAGTGTGATGTCACCCGCATTGGTCGAGGGATTAGTACCAGGGCAGCCTGCTGCATTAGCGCCGCTGATAAAGCAGGCGATGATTAAGTTTCAGATTACTGCTGAAGTGATTACGGATAACTGGATAGACGTGGGCACCCCTGAGCGTCTGACACAAGTAAATGACTTTGTTGAACAACATGACATGAGTAGTCACCAGGGTAGAGCAGACTAGCTAATTTAGCAAAAACCCACAAAAAAGCAGCGTTGAATTATCAATGCTGCTTTTTTGTGGGTTTCGACATTTATCTCCAACATCAATGACTCTAGTCCCAGATGCTGTTTATTAAACGCCCATAGCAAGTTTGATGAGCTGTGCAATCGTAAACACAACTAAAAACCCTGCTGTATATAGACCAATAAACCATAACCATTGAGATTGTTTTTTACTAAGCTTTTTCATATCTTTCTCCTGATTAGCGTATGAACAGTGGCTATCGATTACCAACAATAACAGCCACCGTTTCTAGCTGATCCGTTACTTACCACTATTAGCGATTAGTACATCGGATTATGATCAGATTTACCCTTGAACGTATAGTAAGCAAAAGCGGTATAGCTCAAGATAATCGGTAGCATGATAACGGCGCCAATAAGCATAAATGATAGCGAAGTATCCGCCGCCGCTGCCTCATAAATCGTCATCTGATACGGTACGATATACGGGAATAGCGCAAAACAAACACCGATATAACCCATCAAAAATAGCGCAACCGTCAATAAAAACGGACGATACTCACGTTCGGTCTTTAAGTCTTTACGCATGATAAAGAACAAAATCACAGCAATGACAGGCATAGGAGCAAGATATAGCAGCTCTGGAAAACCAAACCATCCCTCTAACGCATCAATGTCCGAAAAATACATAAACGCGGTGACAACAATCATCGCTACCACTAACGCGGTCAGCATCCAGCCTGAGACTCTACGCGCCCATACTTGTAGGGTATGTTCTGTTTTTATGATGAGCCATGTCGAGCCAAGTAAGGCATAACCAATAATCATGGCAAATCCACAAACGATGGAGAAAGGCGTAAACCAATCAAACGGACCACCAGTATAGAGACGGTTGCTGGCCTCTAGCCCTTGCACCAACGCCCCAAGCATAATGCCCTGAGAAAAGGTAGCAACGACTGAGCCTACAAAAAAGAAAGTGTCCCATACATGTCGACGCGACGATGACTTGAAGCGAAACTCAAACGCTACCCCGCGCATGATAAGACCGAAAAGCATGGCAGTCACAGGCAGGTAGAGACCTGTCATGATAATACCGTAAGCAACAGGGAATGCGGCAAATAGACCGCCTCCGCCTAACACTAACCATGTCTCGTTACCATCCCAAAAAGGGGCGATAGAATTCATCATACGACTGCGATTTTTGTCTGAGCCTGCAAATGGGAACAAAATTCCGCAGCCCAAATCAAACCCATCAAGCAGCACATAGATAAAGACAGATAAAGCAATCAATCCGCCCCAAATGAGAGGTAAGTCTAATACATCACCGAAGTTAAACATTAGCGTAATCCTCCATCATCGACATCATCTGCAGGCGCATCTAAGTCCTCTTCAGTATTTTTGGCAGGATTGCTATCGCCACTCAATGCGCGACCTTGGCTTTCTGTTACTGAGTGCTCATAGAAGTTGTCTTCAGCAGGGTCTGTATAAGGCTTAGGACCTTGAGCAATCAAGCGTAAGATATAAAAACTACCGGCACCAAAAACAAATATATAGAGCACAATGAAGCCAATGAGTGTCGTAGCCACTTGCTGCGCTGCAAGAGGAGACATACTTTCAGCAGTACGAATCACCCCATATACTGTCCAAGGCTGACGTCCTGTCTCAGTCACGAACCAACCGGACAATAGAGCAATAAAGCCAAGCGGGGTCATCATCATCCACGCACGGTGGAACCATACGCTATCAGAATTAAATTGTTGTTTCTTAAAGTATTTGTAGAGACTAAATAAGCCAACCAGTACCATAAGCATACCGATACCAACCATGATACGAAACGCCCAGAACACAATGATGACCGGTGGCTGATCTTCAGGGGCCCAGTTCTTCAGACCTTTGACTTCACCATCCAATGAATGGGTAAGAATCAAACCAGTCACATAAGGAATTTTTACTTCATATTTATTAGTCTGGTTTTCTTGATCAGGAATCGCAAACAGTCGTAGAGCAGCACCGCGCTCATCTTCCCAAATACCCTCCATTGCAGCCACTTTGGCTGGTTGATGCTCAAGCGTATTTAGACCATGCTCATCTCCAATCAACACCTGCGCTGGCGCGACAAAGATAGCCATGATCATCGCCATACCAAGCATCACGCGACCATGCTCACGATGATCTGCGTGTTTTTTGGATTGGATATAGTAAGCACCAATACCACCGATAACAAAGGCAGTCGTTAAGAATGCTGCAGTCATCATATGGGCGTAGCGGTAGGGAAACGAAGGGTTAAAAATGATCTCAAGCCAGTCGGTTGGATAAAGTAAACCGTCTGCACCCATCATAAAACCTTGAGGGGTTTGCATAAAGCTGTTGGCAGACAGGATCCAAAATCCCGAGATTAGCGTACCGATGGCGACAATGGCAGTCGAGGCAAAGTGCATGCGCTTGCTGACACGTCCCCAGCCAAATAGCATGATACCCAAAAAAGAAGCTTCTAAGAAAAATGCGGTCAATACTTCATAGGCGAGTAGTGGGCCTAAAACGTTACCTGCCTTGTCAGAGAAGACAGCCCAGTTGGTACCGAACTGGTAAGACATCACCACGCCAGATACCACACCCAGACCGAAAACGACGGCAAATATCTTGACCCAATGCTTGTAAACTTCAGCATAGATAGGATTACCAGTTCTCAACCAGCGAAATTCAAGCACTGCAAGCCAGCTGGCAAGTCCGATAGAGAAGGCAGGAAAGACAATATGAAACGAGATAACAAAAGCAAACTGAATGCGTGCGAGCATCAGCGCATCGAGCTGGTCTATCATAAATGTAGCGAACATAAACGGTTACTCTCATCTGTTAGCTGAATAGCGCTGGCTTCCGTACAACGCTCAAGTAACTGTCCGTAACTGTACATAGATCAAGGTGACAATGATTACGGGCAATGGCTTTTGGTGATACAAACGTTAGCAACATTAGGCATAAATTGTGGCTAAGCTTGCGAGTCACGGTTTAGCTGGATTGAATAATTTATGTCCCTATAAATTCATATATTACAGTCATGTGCTATAGATATATTATGCGCTTCCCTAGATAGTCACGCAACCCGAGTAGGTAGCCAGTCACGTACCTAATAGTCATTAAAATAACCTCTAATGACCCTTGAAAAATAATATTAATTTTATAAAAAACAATAGCTTAAAAATTAGCCATATCGTTTAAGAAAGCTGCTGTCCCTGTTTTTGTGTGGTGATCCACGCTACCAGATACCCATAGATAACAAAAACATACATCATTCTTGTAACTGTTTATGAAGTATTCTTCGTAACGTCAAAATAGTCTGTGGATTGGTTTGGATACTATGACCACCGCTGATAATAGTTTCAGAAGCAGCGCCATCTAAGTGCGCGCTAGTATAAGGAACGATACCATCTGACAGGCGTTCAGTCAGTGCTTGGCTAATATCATCATTGACAGTCACCGCTGCGACTGTTGGCGTAGCGGATTGATCAGACGTGTTTTCTGTCACACTGACACTAGCATTCTCGTCTTCGAGATTTTTTTCTGTTGCTTGAGATAGGTCAACTTTGACACCCTCTGGCTGTGTTTGTGCCAGCCCTTGGGTAATGTCAGCATCATTATTGGCAATAATCGAATGATAGGTCACACGGTCATTAATCGTCAGGTCTTTGGTCAGTTCAATAAAAGAGGACTTGTTGCTTAATTGACTGGCACCGTTTTGTAAATACAACGCCCCTAATGGGTTTTGCGCCAGATCGCCCTGTGTCGCAATGGTGGCTAAGTTGTCAGTGACGGTCTTCGCCAACCCAACTGGCAAATAGACAATGCGGCGCAGTGCACGCGTGAACCAGCGGTCTGCATAGTCAGTACCTCGAAAGGGTGCGGACAAAAACACAGCGGTATCGACTTGTGGCAACGACTGTAGCTCAAACCGTTTTTTGAGTTCTTTTTCACCGAAAGAGGCTTTGAGTGCATCACGAATTTGTCGTTTTTCGCTATTGGACAGCACCTCTTGGTCATCCAGTCTGTCTAAGTCATCAACCAAATCATCATCAGATAGCATCATTCTGGCAATGAGTGCTCCCATACTGTGGCTGATAATCAGACTGTTCTGACTGGCGCGGTTTTGCCCATTGGGATCCGTCTGCTCATAAGTACTATTGATTAACTGTTGAATTTGATAGCGATTTTCTAAAATAGGTAAGTTGGTTGGATAAAATATCTGCCAAACTTGGTAGTTGTCACGCAGTTTGTCGTCATTAAGAATATCGTTGGTCAGATTAACCCATGTTGCCGGGCTAGAGGCCAGACCATGCAGCATAATGATGACACGCTTATCAGGATCATAAGGCTCAAGCATAAAGAGTTTAGGCAGTCTTGCCTCCGGCTGACGCGTGATCAAGTTCAGATAGCCGACACTATCCAATTGGTTTTCTGCGAGCCACATGCCGTAGCCTGCTGAAAAGTTGGCGGCCAAGGGATAGTTATCGTTGAGGACATTGACGGTTTCGGTCTGGTAAGGGTTGTACAAATGAACGTCGAGCTGACGGCTACCCAGCACATCCAATACGCTATCACCGCTTGGTTTTATCAGGCCTGTTAGCAGTAGGTGACCTGTAGGGTAAATGCGAGTGCTTGGTTCACTCTCTGTTTTATTCTTATTATCATCGGCTAATCGACCTGATAGAGAGGACGTGAGTAACTGACGAATGGTCGTGGTATAACGATCGTCCAATGAAGCAACTAAGCTGATGCCCAAACCTGGGCGTTTACTGACAGAGTTAAGCCCAGACAGACGCAGCTCATAAGTGGAGACTAGATCTGCTAGTGCAGAGTCTTGCTTATGAGCATTTTGCAGATAGTTGTTTTCATTTGGCAAATAAATACCAAGGTTATAGCCATCTACCTGTACATTCATGACCTTGATCTGATCAACCGCTTTGCCTTGTAGCGGTGCGCGATTAGCAATGGCTGCTTGCTCGCTACTATTACGTTTAGCAGCAGGGATGGGCAGGTATTCTACCTTTGTGTCATTCATCAACTTATCTGCGTCTTCTGTCGATCGATAAAGCTGAGTGATGACATCATTGCTAGCAGCATTATAAATATCTTGGGTCTGAATATCATTGTCAGTTGGGATGCGAGTCTGTGCGTGGGCACTACTGTAACTCTTATCGGCACCCTCAAAGTCATGGGTCAAGCTGTCATAAAACAAATAGGTATAGCTGGATTTTACGGCATCAAATAGTCGTTCCTGGTAGCTATTAAGACATAGATTGGTTGCGTCTTGCTGTTTTTTCGCATCAGCGTCGCTTAAAGGCGCGTTGGCATAATAGGGGTCAATTGGCGGTCGAGCAAGGGCGTTACGACAGTTTTGTGAATCAGCGAGCTGGCGCGCTTTTGCGTAGTGCAATTCCGCAAAAATAGCCAGTGCAGGTCGGTAGTGCTTATTTAAAATACTGTCAGTAAGCTGGGTCAAACACAACTCAAATTGCTGCAAGCAGGCTTGTTCATTTAGACCTGCAGATAACAAGGCAGATGCAGTATCGCTGCTCAGCTCATTATCAGTGACAATGTTGCCGCGCTGTGCTGAGATGGTCTTAGCTGATGCTTGTCTTTCTACCGAGACGACACTACATGCTGGTAGTAGAATAGCCGCTACCAATAATACGACTGAAGTCACAAACGGCGTTTTTTTATTGGTGGGTATCATCGTATGCTTGCTAGGGCTAACAGGAGTCATAGGTCAGTCCAGTAAAAGGGTAGTTTTGAGAAGAAATCAATTAAAATACTTTTGACTATAATGAGTGTAGCGCAACTTGTGACATTAGACTATGTTATTTAAGGTGCTATGACTAAGCGGTAAGTTTCAAAACGAGAGTATTTGCCTGAATAAGCTGAGGTAACCACTAGAGCGCTATAATCATTATTGTAACAGACACAAAAAAGCGCCTTTGTTTGTATTAATGGTTATATTAATAGAACAAAGGCGCTTTTTGTTTGGAGCTATTGTATTAGGCTAGTGCTGTGGTTTACTCATTTTAGCCATAAACCTGCAGACACAATCTACGCACCGGGTTTGACATTGATGTCAGGTGCCGGAATATCCCAAATGTAGAACTTACCCTCTTCAACAAGTTTAATTTGTTGAGGGATAACCGTATTGTTAGGATATTGTCCCTCAAGGCGGCGTAAGCGTTCTAATGCATTAGCACGGCGATCACTGAGTAGGTCTGATTGCGCTAAGCTTTGTTCAGCTTCGGTATAGCCAACAGAAACCGCTTTTTCTAGATACTTTTGACCTTCCTTAAATCCGCCACCTTCTGATAGCATCATGCCATATAAGAAGTTAGCTTCGCCGCTATTTGGCTGAATTTTAATAGCACGGTCGACATACTGTCCGCCGCGTACCGTATAGTCTGAGCCTAGATCTAGATTACGTCCCATACCATTTAGTTTGGCTGCACGGAGCAAGACGTCATAAGAGGCATTTGGTGATTTGGCATATGGCTCGATCCAATCAGTCAAGACTTTGATTTTTTCGCGCGTGTAATGGCGCTGAGTGCGGTTAGGGAAGTTTGGTGGATAGTGACGAGCATTAGGCGATACATCTGCGATGAAGTCATCAAGTAAGCTGACGTCAAGTTTATCAGTACCTAGACCTGTTTGCTGTGGAATCAGTACGGTCTTAACAAAGCTCATATCTGAAAGCTGTACTCGCGGTGTTGGAATATTTGGCAACTGACCGCTACGAAGATCAATACCGGCAGCAGACATTGGACCAGGCTCATAGACGCGAGTGGTGCCGCTGATCACGGGAGCATTAGCTGGACTCATCATTTGTGATGCTGGTGGCTGAGCGGCGCTGACAGGTACACGATTTGGTTGAGTATTGCTTGATTGCATCATCTGCGCTGCCTGTGCCGTGCTCAAAGGAGTACGGTTAGGCTGAGCGTTGGTTGACGGCATCATTGGCTGAGTACCAACTGACTGAGTGCTATTAGAAGGAGTAGACTCTGTTGTACCTTGAGCGGTACTGACCGTTGCACCTGGCCTTGCCAGACGAATCACACGCTTGCTCGAGTCTACAGCACTGGGTACCGAAGCAGCTGTAGCATCAGCTTCTGCAGCATGTACAGGTGCTGATAGCATCATCGTACAGGCTGCAGCTAAGGCGGTCAAAGTTGCAAGCTTCGGTGACTTATTCGGTGACGTGGCAGCAGTATTATTGGAGTAGATAGCTTTCATAGAAATCATTACCTTGTTTAATTTATTTAGTCGTTATTTATTCATTGGTCGGTTGATCATCAGGATGTATCGTCACTACCAAATCGCACAAATTTTTAATACCCTAGCAAATTAAGCTTTACGCTATCTGTGGTAGGAATGTTAATCGCTAGTATTGGATACGCTCAACAGTACGCGCCTTACTAGTGATAAAAACAACGATGCCCTCATCTACGAATACCTACAAATGATAAGCGGTGGCTTTCATACGATTGGCCATCCAGCGCATGGTCTGGCGGACAGGTGGTGACAATGCAGCGCCGCCACTCGCTAGAGCCAATTCGCGATGATGCAGCTCCTCAATATCCATTTGTGCCAGTATCTCTCTTGAGCGCTGATCATGTTGTGGTAACTGATTAATATGGTCTTGGAGATGCTCGCTGACCTGCGCTTCTGTCTCCGCGACAAACCCCAGACTAAACTCATTTGAGATCGCCCCTGCGACTGCACCCAGCCCAAAAGACATGCCATACCAAAGCGGTGTAAAGACACTAGCATGGCTACCGAGCTCATTTAAGCGCGTTTCGCACCAGACCAAGTGATCGACTTCTTCTTCAGCAGACTCTTGCATGGCTTGTTTGACATCTGTGTCTTTGGCTGCAAACGCCTGCCCGTGGTATAGACCTTGTGCACAGACCTCACCAGTATGGTTGATACGCATCAATCCTGCGACATGACGCGCCTCAGTGATGGTCAGCTCAGGAATCTCATCACTGCTCACCGGTAACGGGCGCGCACTGGGGTTTGAGTTTGGCACGACAGCTCGTAATGCTTTGTCGACCCCAAGTAGTAATTGGTCGACTTTGGATAAGGAACGCAGGGCCATGGTTCACTCCTGATGGCGTTAAATTCTATCAATAAAATAAGACTAGTGACTGCTCTCAGGCAATAATCCTATACATAGCTTTTATGCACATTACTATAGCAAACAATCCAAATTATCGGCATCAATATTATGATCTTGAGCACTATCAATTGCTATAGCCAACCAAGTTCAATATTGCCTGTTCAAAGGGCTGTTTTTTATAGGATCACTCTTATGGGGTTATCTCGTCATTGGTTTGAATGACGGCATGTTTGATATGCTTGTTCAATTTAATGTATAAAAAAGTACCAAAGGCAATATTGAGCACACCAGTGACCAAAAATAGTTGCGGTAGACTTAGTCCTAGTGAGTTTAAGATAACAATCGCAAAAATCGCTGATGTCACCATAAACATCGCATTAAAGATATTGTTGGCACCCACAATACGTGCGCGGTGGCTCTTAGGGGCATAAGCCTGCATAGAGGCATACAAAGGCACAATATATAAACCACCACTGAATCCCAAAAAGAACAAATCAGCAAAAACGCGCCAGCTACCACTCGTACCAAACAAATCACCAATACCGAGCAATACATCATTATTCACGTTTATGTTTAAGCTGGATAGGGAAAAGTACAAATCAATAGCAAAGATACTCAATCCAGCAATACCGAACGGCAGCAAGCGTAAGCTCACTTGATTTTTGGTCAACGATTTACATAATAGTGATCCGATCGATACCCCGACCGAAAACAGCGTCAATAAAAAGATAACGACTGACTCATCACCGTGCAAAATTACCTTGCTAAATTCTGGTACTTGAGTCAAAAAGGTCGCCCCATAGAACCAGAACCAGCTGTTGCCAAGAATGACAAAGAATAAAAACGGCAGTGAATATAAGTAGCGTACCGTGGACAAACTGGTAGTGATGATATTCCAGTTGACCTTGAGGTCCGGCTGCATGGCTGGCATATTAGGAATGTAACGAGCCGCTAGATAGCCTAATACAGCGACAACCAATACCGTGGCACTGATCCAATACAACGATTGGGATAACTGAGTCAATATGCCAGCGACGATCATACCAACAAGAATAGCCAAGGACGTACCCATCTGAAACAGACCATTAGCACCGACCAGCTCATCTTCTTTCATAGCTTGGGGCAGATACGCGTACTTAATCGGTCCAAAGAAGGTCGAGTGCGTACCCATCAAAAACAAAGCGACAAATAAGAGCGCATACCACTCAAAGACAAAGCCAACCGCAGCGATTGCCATAATGACCAGCTCAAGCATTTTGATAAATCGTGTGAGCTTTGATTTTTCATACTTATCGGCAATCTGTCCTGCCAATGCCGAAAACAAAAAGTAAGGCAGAATAAATAGCATCGCCGCCAAATTATTTAAAATACTGACTTCTACACCCAACTGACTGGCAGCGGTATAGGTAAGAACCAATATGAGCGCTTGTTTGAATATATTGTCATTAAACGCGCCCAAAAACTGCGTGAAAAACATGGCGCTAAAACGGCGGCGCTTGAACAACTGAAACTGATTGGACATGAACGTTCCTACAGATGAGACGCGGCTAATAAAGTAAGAAAAAGCCCTGAATATAGCTTATAGTATTATGGTAATCGTCAGTATTATCAAAAACTTATCAAAATATAGCATAGGTTTTATGAATATTAAGCCGTATAATAGCAAGGCTTAGGTAAAAATACATGTAACCTGCGCTATGATTTCATAATTAACTAAGTTATGATTTGTAAATTTTATATGGTTGTATTAAAAGGTGAGAGCGACGGTAAAGTTGACGACCTGCTATCAATCAAAACTGTCTGTATGGTGTCATGGTTCTAGTGCTACCGTTTGCATTGGTAACGTCCATCATTGAGAGCAAAGTAGTCAACCATTCATTCAGCAAACTGCGATAAGCTTATTCACCGGTCAGACTTAGCGATAGCTATCGTTAATAAAAGTGCGCCGTGTGAGGCGATAGGACACAGATATGACACAGCACCCTTTAACTCGAGCACGCAACACAACCACAAAGCAGCGTGATAGGGTGAGTATTCAAAGCAACACCAGTATTCAAAGCGTCTATGTCACCGCGCCGCGTATGTATTTTAAGCGCTCAGCACTCTGTACTGCGCTAGCAACCAGTCTAGTCAGTATTGCCCCTGTAGCATTGGCGGAAACAACCAGTAGCACAGGGATCACAAACCAATTGACCAGCAATCAGATGGTTAGTAACCAAGCTGCTGACAATCAATCAGCTACGCTATCAGACGATGATACCCAGCTAAATGCTGCCTTGGATGCGTTGCGTCTAAAAAAAGCCGTAGAACAAGGCATCATCGATCAGTCGGTCTTAGATGACTATAACGAACAAACCCTAGGTAACCAGACCTCTGGTGCTAATCAGTCGTCCACTCAAAATAGCAGTGTTCAAAGTAGCAATGTTCAAAGTAGCAATGTTCAAAGTAGCAATGTTCAAAGTAGCAGCTCCCAAAACAACACCCTTCGAAATTCGAACCTCTTTAATGATGATTTGTTGCAGCAGGCAACTGCCGTACAGCAGCAAGGCTATCAGATGATGACGCCTGAGCAGATCGATCGTGAGCTTGCGATGCTGGACTTGCAAAACGCTCAGGATATTGACAACATAAACAATCTCGATGGCGGCAATGCCTTTGATGCGCCAATTGCCACGCTAGATGATACAACACCGCCTATAGGCTTGGATATTGATCTGGATGCGACTAATCTACCTGAACCTAGCAATCTTGATACCTTAGGTACAGGGGAGACGATAGAGGAACGGGCAGCTACTGCTGAGATTATGGCACGTCCTATTGATGTCAGTGATTCTGTAAGTAGCGGACGTGTCAATACAGCAAATAATATCAATAATGAGATAATAGCGGGCAACAGCGATACATCAGATCAAGGCAGTACGCCTGCAGAAATTATCAATCCTGATGACTATCTACCCGATTACGAAAGCAATACCCAAGCGGTAAATCAAAGTATCGATCAAGCCGATAAACCAAAGCCACGTGCTCGTAACAGAGGCAATATTGTTAAGCGTCTCTACAATCGTTTTTTCAACGGCGGTGTGATGGCGCTGCCGAATGTAGAAACTACTGTCTATCTAGAGCAACTGTCAGCTGAAGATGCCCCTAATGGTAAGGCTGTACTTGTCGAGGCTGATAACGATATTCAACCGATAAAAAACATCAAAGCTGCACTTGATGATACGTCGGTACAGTCGGTTATTGATTTTACAGCAGCATTGCCACGCTTGCGTGAGACGGCACTAGATGCGGCAAAAGCGGTCGGCTACTATGATGTTACCCTACGTTTGAGCCAGCCTGATCGCGATACAGTCAACGTTGTTATTGAGGCGCTGGGCGAGCCTGTACTTGTAGACAGCCGTATTGTTGAGATTCGCGGTGAAGGTAGCGAGCAAGAAGAGTTTGTTGCGCTCAAAACAGAGCTGCCACCCCAAGAAGGTGATATCTTCAACCACCGTGTATATAAAAGTAGCAAAGCTGCGCTTGAGTCTTTGAGTAATACCTACGGATATTTTGATCAATATTGGTTGAACAAATCTGTGGATATTATCTTGCCAGACAATAAAGCTGATGTCTCGTTGGTATACAACACAGGCGATCGCTATGAGTTTGATGATGTGGTTTTCTTTACGTATGACGAAAAGACCAACACACTGACACAAGATCCTGACAAACTCCCAGTAGAGTTGTCATTACTGCAGCAATTGTACGAATTCACACCAGGCGACCCGTTTTATCGTCCATCAGTGACAAAGTTCAGTAATGATTTATCAGCGACCCGTTATTTTAATACTGTGAATGTCGAGTCTATACTGCCACCTGATGATAGTAGTCAAGCGAGTACATTGGCGTTTGACAATACGCCTACCAATAGCGACGGTACATTAGATGATGATATCAATGACGACAGTATTTTAGATGCTGCCAATGGTAATGGTTTTGCTAGCCTGACTAATAGAGAAGATACTCTCAACGACAATAGCGATATTGGCGGTGAAGGTGACAGCGCATTGACTGCCAACAGTGGTGAGACGGTCAACGAAGCTGATATCGCTGCCATCGAGTTTGAAGCTGATGAAGCGACGCTCGATAAGCTACAAGCAATAAGACAAAAAGCAGAACGCTTAAGCCGCCTACCAAATGATCGTGTGCTAGATGAAAAAGACCAAGAAGCTGATAATCTATTAGGAAAAATCAGTGACTCAATCAGTAACGTGGCGCAAAAGATATTCCCTGACGAAGAAAGTATATTGGCCGACGAAAACTTCGTTCCTCCGACATTAGCGGGACGCAAAACGCCGCAAGACGTTGCGACGAGCAAAAAAATACCGCTATATGTTTTTGTAGCTGCTGATAAGCCCCGTGACGCTCAAGTTGGTTTGGGTTATGGTACGGATACAGGGGTTCGAGCGACGGCAAAGATAGATTACAACTTGCTTAACCGTCAGGGTTATCAAGCAGGTGCAGAGACTGAGGTCTCAAGAATCAGCAAAAACGTCGCGGTCTATGCCAGTCGCCCTTGGAATCATCCACTCAATGATAAGTTGGACGCACGTCTTACTTATGAAGAAGAAGTCATTGACCAAGGTGAAGGTAACTTTGATCTGTCTACCAAAACGCTAAAAGCAGCGCTAGCACGTAATATCCGTAGTGATAATGGCTGGAATCGCAGCTACTCTGTGCGCTATCGTTTAGATGAGCTTGAGACGGGTGTTGATGGAGCAGCGCTTGATGACTTGCCGATACGCTTTACCTCGTCCAGCCCCAAGCAGCAAGCGTTGCTATTTGGCTATGGTATGAACAAGACTGATACGGATAGTGCTACTAACCCGACGCGCGGTATACGTCAGTATTACTCGATTGAAGCAGGTGCTGATAAAGCACTAAGTGATACTGATTTGGCAATCGTTCGTGCTGGTGTCAGCGGTATCTATAGTTTCGGTGACGACAACAAACACCAAGTGCTAGGTAGCGTGAATGGTGGTTATATTTGGGCGGATGATTTTTATGATGTTCCTTATAAGCTGCGCTTTTTTGCAGGTGGTGATCAGAGCATCCGCGGCTATGATTATGAGAGCCTGTCACCGCTAGAAAATGGTTATCTGACAGGTGGTCAAGTATTGGCGGTCGGTAGTGCAGAGTATAACTATGAGTTCAGACCAGGCTTTCGCGGTGCGTTCTTTACCGATGTTGGTAATGCCTATGACAAAGACTTTGAGACTGAGACAAAAGTCGGTGTTGGTGTCGGTATCCGCTGGGCATCTCCTGTTGGAATGGTACGCGTCGATGTAGCTGCAGGGGTGACCGAAGAAAGTATTCCTGTGCGCCTACATTTCTTTATTGGCTCACCATTGTAAATGCTCGCTTTATAAACGTGCAATCAGATTGTTTAAACCGTCTTATCTATTACCCATCGCGCCGATCGCTGGTCATCATTTTTTAACGTAGTTGAGTGTCATGCTGACAGAAAATACCCCGCCTAACCACGCACCAGATGAAGATCCAGCACAGCGCGATGCCCGCGCAGTCAAGCGTTGGTATCCGCTATCATTTCTCATCAAATTACTGGTACTGATTCTTATCGTACTCGCGATTATGTTTGCGATATTCTTTTATGCAGCAGGCACCGATGCTGGTACCAAGTTTATTTTAGAAAAAATCAGTGCTGAGACGGGTATTGATTTTAAATATGGACGCGGTAACTTGCGTGACGGTATTTGGGTAACTGATATCGATGTCGATGCAACTGAAGACCTTGAGATATTAGTAGACAAAGCCTATGTCAAAATAGGCTGGCGTGCAGTATTTGCAAAAGAAGTGCATCTGAGTGATGCTGATATAAATACCATCGAAATTATCAATAAAAAACCACCTACGGGTGAGCCGTTCGATTATAAAACCTTAGAACTACCCATTAATTTACGTTTTGACCAAGCAAAAATTAACAAAGTCGTTTATAGACAGGTTACCAAAGATCCGGTTGTTATCAATAATATTACGGCTCGTGATCTGACGTGGGTCGGTAGTACCGTGACCGTAGGACGCGGTGATTTGCAGTATGCTGATATCGTCAAAATAAGTGCGCTACAAGGTGAGATTGATCTACAAGGCGACTATCCATTAGATCTGAGCGCGATAGCTGAAGTCAGTGCGCTTGAAAAAGCATACATCGACCCATTAAATATTAGTGCGACCGGCACACTGAAACGTACTGTTGGCAAAGTGCGCAGTCGCTACAACGATAGTGATGTCAGTGGTGATTTTGTGGTGCAGGGGTTAGATGCAGGCGCACCGTTTGACGCAACATTACAATGGGATGATATTTTGATCCCTTATGCCGACAGCCAAGATATCCGTTTACAAAGCGGTACGGCTACGGCGTCAGGGGTTATCTCCGAAATACGGTTGCGTATCAATACTGAGCTGACCGCAAAGGATATTCCGTCAGGTCATTATCAAGGGCGCGCGGTCATTGCCGATAGCCAATTGCGCATTGATCGTTTGGAGGCTGATGTCCCAGCGGGGCGTCTGGCGTTACAAGGTATTTTAGGCTGGAGAGACGGCTTTGATGCCACGATACGTGCAACGGGTCGTAATTTTGATATTCGCCGTGCTATCCCTAATGATTATGCTGATTTCAAAGCTTATGCCCCGCAAACACTGAATGGCAGACTATCACTACGCTATCAGCAGCAGAATGTTACGGGCAATACAGAGATCGATGCTGACTTACGCCAGCGAGATGGTGAACATATCAATGCGAATATGGTCCGCGGCAAAACTTCTGCTAAATCTAAGCAGGTGGCGCCTTGGTATATCGATGCCACGTGGCAGAATCTGATCCGCCGCGATGTCCCTAATATCGGTAGTATCGACAGTCCTCGTGGTCAGGCAGATGTCATCGTTCGCGGCTCGAATCTATCAGTCGATGCCAATGCGGTTATTAATGAGCTCAACGCTGCGCCTAAGGGTAACTACGACGTGCGCTTACGTAAAGCAGGTGACGTCATTGATATCAATCGACTCAATTACGATGGTATCGTGGGTGATCTATCAGGTACTGGGCAGATCCAGCTTGCAAACCGCAACCGCCCATTGACATGGCAGATCGACGCCAGTACCAAAGGTCTACTGCCTAAAAAATACCGTAGCGACCTACCACTTGAGCGTCTTACAGGGCGCCTAAGTGCTCGTGGCCGATTGCTCAATATCAGCAAAAACGGTGTAAGTGGTCAGCGTCATGTGATTACTTTAAACAATACCGACTTACAGGCGCAGCTTGATGCCACGCAGAACGGCCGTGCTATTGGGGTGACAGGTAGCGGCGATGCCAGTGTTGATATCGTGGGTGGTGAGTTGTCTGTATTTGACGCGCGCTTTGATGGTCAGGTCGATACAGCAGATGTACCAAAAGGTCGTCTCTCAATTGATGCTGCTGGTACACCAAAGCTAATCAGTATTCGCAAGTTAAACTATAACGGTGAAGCTGGTGCAGTAAATGCAAAAGGTGTCATAGATCTACGGAACAATATCGGCTGGAATGTCGATGGCCGCTTTGACAAATTTAATGTAGGGTATTTTTTACCCAACAATCCAGCCATTATCACAGGCAATCTAAAAACTAGCGGTGAGTGGCAAACTCCTGCCAAAAACAATACGAATGCCGCAGGTAAGTTGCAGCGTTTTGCCATTAATTTCGATGGGGTTTTGGATGCTGAGCAATTGCCAGCAGGTAAGCTTAATATTGAGGCCAGTGGTGATAGCCAACTGATTCGTATCAATCGCTTCCGTCATGTAGGGGCAGCAGGTAGTATCAATGCAGAAGGAACAGTCGATGTGCGACAAGGCATTGCCTGGGATATCAATGCAGTCATGGATCGTTTCAACATTGGGTATTTCCTAAAAGACACGCCAAGCCTGATCACGGGTACTATCGATACCGATGGTCGCTGGGGTGATACGCAGCAGACCATCAATATCAATCAAATAAACTTGAGCGGTATGCTAAAAGGTCAACCACTCAGTGCCAAAGGTAGCTTGGCTGCAAAACTGCGCTTGCCAAAAGACGTGGCCAGTTATTTTAAGCGTCTGCAAGCACAGGATGCTCAAGCACAATATAAGCAAGTAAATGCCTTAGTGGATAGTTTGAACGCTGATAATCTAGTGCTGCGCTGGGGTGATAACTACGTCACTGCCAATGGTAATGCCAAACAGCTGCAAACCAAAATCAATATCACAAGTTTAGATCAATTGTCTGATAAGCTTGCTGGAAAAGTGACTGGCGGTGCCACATTGGCTCAGCCAGCAGGACAGGCGTTACCAACGATTTATATCGACTTGGTCGGTGAACGACTTGCACTACCAGGATTTATCTTACGTCAGGGCCGTATCCGCGGAAAGCTTGTCAACTTAGCCAATAGTCCCAGTCAGCTCATTGTCACTGCTGAGGGACTAGATGCTGCTGGACAAAGTTTCGATAGTATAAAAGCATCATTTAACGGTACCGAAAAATCTCATGTAGTCGATCTAAACATCGCCAATAGTAAGTTAGATATTGGGGCCAGACTCAAAGGTGGCTTTGATAGAGATAAGCTCAGCTGGTCAGGGGTGATTGGTAAAGGCCGCGTCAAATCCAAATACGCTACCTTAAACCAATTACAGCCAGCACAGTTGATTGTGAACTTGCCTGATAACCAAAACGGCAACAATACAGACCTAAAGGTACAGTTAGCAGCGCATTGCTGGCAGGCAGCTGACCAAACGGGCAAGCTATGCCTGCGCCAAAAATTGGTCGCTTCACCATCCAATGGTGAAGTCGATGTGGCACTGCAGAATTTAGACACCTCACTATTTTCAGTATTTTTACCAAAAGATATTGATTGGCATGGCAAAATCAACGGTAAAGCCGTTGTCGGCTGGCAACGTGGTCGTCCGCCAACCATAAACACAACCCTATACTCAGACAATGGCAAAATCGGCCTGATTCAAGATGGCGATAGTACACCAATGACCTTGCCTTATAAGCGCGTTTCTCTTATCGCTTTGTCTGTGCCGGAAGGGATTAAGCTGCGCACTGATATCAATACAGGACGCGGTGCCCGTGGCTATGCTGAGGTTGTCGTTGATCCTTACAAAGATCCTAAGCCAATCTCTGGTGCCCTAGTGCTCAACGAGCTTGATTTAGCGATATTGAAGCCTTTCTTCCCAGGTATGCGTGTCCTAAGAGGTAACGTCACGATGGCAGGCGGACTGGGAGGTACTTTGACTAAGCCGCAGTTCTACGGTGATGTAAAACTCTCTGACGGCCGCGTCGCGATGCTTGACTTACCAGTCAATCTAACCAACGTGAATGTAGAGGCGAAAATACGCGGTACGCAAGCGACCATCGATGGGACGTTCAACAGCGGTGATGGTAAAGGTGAATTGTCTGGTACCGTCAACTGGCAGCAAAAGCTTCAGGCCAAATTAAGTATCATTGGCGAGCGCTTAGTGATCACTCAGCCACCATTATTAGTGGCTGAGATTGACCCTGATATCGATATCATCGTGCGCCCAAGTGATCGCTATGTCGATATCAAAGGCGCTATTAGCGTACCCTCAGCTACCATACGTCCACCAGAAGCCAGTGAAGACATCATCACTCAAACTGAAGATGCCGTCGTATTGGACCGACGTTTGATTGGTAACATTGATGAAGTATTAGCCATCTCAAAACCATGGTCAATCAACGCTGATATCGGTGTCGATTTGGGTGATGATATTAATTTCCGCGGTTTTGGTGCTGTTATTCCATTAGCAGGTGCGATTAATATCACACAAAGCGGTACAGGTATCATGCGCGCAACAGGTGTCGTACAGGTCTCACGCCGTACCAATATTAATGCCTTTGGTCAGAACTTAGAGCTTAATTATGGTCAAGTACGCTTCAATGGTGACGTGATGAAGCCGATATTGAGTATTGAAGCTGTCAAAACGATCACTGGCAAAACCGTGGGCGTACGTGTGAAAGGCAGTACAGAGAGTCCGAACATCACTGTCTTCAATAACGCAGGACTGACCCAGCAGCAAGCAATGAACGCTCTGGTAACAGGACGTATTGATAATAAGAGTGCCACTCAAATCAGTGAGCAAGGATTTAAGTCTCAGGTGACCAATAATCTTGCCGCCGCTGGATTGAGCTTTGGCTTAAGTGGGACACGTGGTCTGACCAACCAAATTGGTCAAGCTTTTGGCTTACAGAGTTTGACGGTTGATGCCTCAGGCAGTAGTGAAGATACCAATGTCAACGTTACCGGTTACGTGACCCCTGATCTATATATCCGCTATGGAGTGGGTGTGTTCAATGCTCAAAACAGTCTGTCGGTTCGCTATCAGTTGACCCGCCGTATTTACGTAGAAGCAAGTTCAGCGGCAGAAAATGCCGTGGATGTCGTCTATAGTTGGCAGTTTTAATAACGTATCTCAAGGACAGATGTTTCACTATTGACGTCAATTGAATCTATTTGAATAATGACTGTCCAAAAAAAACGCCTTGTAATGAAGGCGTTTTTTTATAAGTACAAAAAAACGGTACTAAACTATTTGGTCAGGATTAAACGGTTATTACGAGTTAGGCGTAATCGATACTCTTCGCCCTCATGCTCAATACGCACTTCTTTGGTCAAAGCAAATAGATGCTGTGATTGTAGAGTCGGCAGACGATTTTCACGGCAGTTTAAATAACGAGAGATAACCATGCTCATGGTGAATTCCTTTTGATAGTAAGTGGCTTAGTAAATTAGCTATATCGTAACTGACTTTAACGATAATAATTATCATTTAGATTAAAGGAATTTGCAAGCAATTGATAAAATAAAATGCAGTTATTATGTAAACTTATCTAAGCTTGATGTCACAAACTATAAAGTTCGAGAGTTATGTACGCAAATTTGTACGCACAAAAATCTCGTATGCCTGAATCAACTTCATTGATACAGCCGATCCAAACCAAATAATTAAAAATCATCAACAGACATAATCGTAGAGGACAACGCTATGCCAAGCGAATCAAACAGCCCGTCAGCAATAACAAACGTAACCATCGTCAATGTGGCTGTCGCAGTTATCCATTACCAAAACCAGTATTTGCTGGGGTTCCGAGATGCAGCACAGCATCAAGGCAATCGCTATGAGTTTGTAGGCGGCAAGATAGAGGCGACTGAAACAGCAGAGCAGGCACTAAAACGAGAAGTAGCTGAAGAGACAGGTATATTAGTCGATGATAATACTATCGTTAAGCTTGGGCGTTTGCACCATGATTATGGTGATAAGCAAGTCAGCTTGCAGGTTTATAAGATTGAGCTGACAGCGCAGCAGTACGAGCAGTACAAGGGCCATGAGTATGGTCTAGAAGGACAGGCAATAACGTGGGCAGATAAGTCGCGTCTACTGGCAGGTGACTACCCGTTGCCTGCTGCCAACAAAACTATTCTAGAATGGTTAAGGCTACCTACACAAATAGCCATCACTTATCCTTTAGCTGATTTTCATCAGCATACTGATCCAAAAACAGCATGGCTACAATATCATCAAGAAAAACTACCACCAAAATCTTGGGCATATATTCGCTTGAAGCACAATGGTTCAGAGTCTATAGCCAAGCAGCTAATGGACGCACGTCCAGATCTTCTGGCAATTTTACCGTATAGCAGCGATTATCAATACACTGACACTGAAGTATCAGTAGAAGCTACTCACAAAAAAACCAACGATTCAATCGTCGCTAGGCACTTAACACATTCAGCATTAATGGAATGGCTTACTAATACTCAAGGCGTTATAGCGTCTGAACCGTTACTGCCTGATAACTATTCATTCACTTGCCAGTTGCTCGCTAGCCACTCACTCAATGATTATCCACTCATTGTTAGTTGCCATGATACTGCCAGTATTGATGCTGTCAACAAGCTTGCCAGCGCGCGTATCGAGCAGGGTTTACCTCCAGTCATCGGCATGTTCCTGTCTCCTGTATTAGCGACCCAAACGCATCCTGATACAGTACCACTTGGTTGGCAGTCATGGTCATCATTGGCACAGTTGGCTGATATGCCTATTATCGGCTTAGGCGGATTGGCGCCTTCGATGATTGAACAAGCATTAGACCATGGAGGTCTTAGTATTGCTGGTATCCGTCAGTTTCATTTGTAAGAAATACAAAAACAAATATAGTTCAGCAATCGATATTGTTTGTATAGACTTTGGCCAGATCATCACATGCGACTATTAAAATAAGTAAATGTAGATGACTGATTTTTAAAATATTTATTCAGTAAGTAACTGTGTGGTTATGATGTATTTATAGCAATGCACAAACACATCGTTATTTACAAACCGTTGCGTTTCCCTACATTGGACTACTGTTTTAATCGCCTGACTGCCCTTAATATATATTGCATATCTAAAGCACATTTATTTTTCAGTGATGGATCTACTAACGACGACTCTATAATAATTATAATAAATAAAAGCGTTGGTAGTAGTGAAGCTTGAATACGTTCTCGATTTTATAGCCAATATTCATTTAGAAATTAGATAGATAAATGGAACTGGATAGATGATATACGCAAAGAAATTCAACAGTCACTATTAATAATGGTATCCCTATGAAAACCAACAAGTTACCTAAGTCAGAATGGACTGACACACAGGCAGCTGGTTCTCAATCTCAGCAGTCTATACCGTCTAGCGATTATCGCAGGCACAGTTATGTCACGCAGCAGACCAAAAATGCCAGTAATGACGCTAGCTATAGCCATAAAGACATAAATAATGAACGTTCAGATGATGAGTATTCAGACTACTTAGCAGAAGATAACGTCTTATCACATAAATATTCTGGATACAAAAGCGCCGACCAAGATTCCAATGATGTAGAAGAGTCAGCTATGAATCGTCAGGTCATAGAACAATTCAATACTGCTAATGGCTACAAACGACCAAAAACACTGAACAAAGATGAGCCGTTGATATCAGGGCTTTTGGATGATCAAATGAGCAATTTAAAAGATAACGTCCAACAGGATACTAACGTATCGTCAGCCGATATCGACTCATCATATAAAGAGATACCGGAGCGCGTATTTATGAATGGACTTATCAAACATACAGGCATTGCGTTAGCGATTATTATACCGTTAGCGGCCTTTTCAGCCTATGCAGCCACACCACCAGTAGATATGGCAACTACTGAAACGTCTAGTAATGCGATGAGCGAAAAAACCACAACTGACATGTTATCAATCAAGCCAAGTGATATTATTTATAAGTCTACAAATACACCAACCACAGTAGATAATGTAGACCTAAATTCTTACGCAGGGACATGGTATGAAGTTGGTCGTTTACCGATGTATTTTCAACGTAAATGCGCAGGTGACGTAACGGCAAACTATACGCAAAAGACTGATGGCTCAGGAATTATAGTCACCAATAAATGTATGGCTGCAGATGGCTCAGATATTGTTGCAGAAGGCCTAGCAAAGCCAGTAGATGATAGTGGCAGTAAATTAAAAGTGACGTTCTTACCGAAATGGATCAGGTGGATTCCAGTAGGTCGCGCAGATTATTGGGTGCTGGCACGTGATGAAGACTACAAAACGGCTCTCGTGGGCACACCTGACAAAAAATACTTATGGTTATTGGCACGTTCACCAAATATCAGCCAAGAGACCTATGCTAAGTACCGCCAAATTGCGCAGCAGCAAGGTTACGATTTAAAAGAGTTTATGCTGACGTCACAAACTGATCAAACCGTCAACTTGGTACCATAAAGCTGAATAAGCCACATATTTTCTTCTGCAGAGATTTAGATGCAAATTTTTGATATATCATCAACAATTCATATTCAATAGCTAGACTAATTCAAGATAAAGCAGCCGTCCGTGCTGCTTTATTTTTATTGCTATACATCAGAATTGGGATGCTAATAGATACTATGTAAACGGTTATCACTGGCAAAATAAGGCGTTTTAGGCTAAAATCTAGGCGATTTGAATACTCTGACGTCAAGAACTGATGTTGATAGTGGTTGATAATCGCATTAAAGTCACCACTTAGAGCATACACGACCTATCTCATTTATACTTCTCCGTATTTTATTGATCATACATTACTGACCATAAGGATGTTTCTCGTGAGCAACGCTGATACCTTACGCCAATTACATCAAGACCACTTAAAAAATTACAACAATCAAGAGCAACAAGCCATTGAGCTTATGGGGCTATTGAATAAGCTTTACAATGCGCAAGATGTACAAGTGACTTTGTTTGGTGAAACGCTAGATTCTACCTCAGTCAGTCAGATATTAGCGCTACATCAAAAAGTAGCCCTACGTGACCACGGTGCCAAATCTATCGACATCTCTGATACTTTAGCAATGGTAAAAGTAATTGCAGAGAGCGAAGAGATTCAAGCGAGTCGCATTGACGTTGGTCAACTGCTCGCTAACGATACTGACTTACAAACTGCTCTACAGTCTATCAACAACGCGGGTGCTTCAAATGGCGCGACAGATGTTGTGCTATACGGTTTTGGTCGTATCGGTCGTATCTTGACTCGTCTGCTATTGTCACAAGCGTCAAGCGCAAAAGGTCTACAACTAAAAGCCATCGTTGTGCGTCCAGCTGCAGCTGGTGACTTGGCTAAGCGTATCTCATTGCTTGAGCGTGACTCAATCCATGGTAGATTCTTAGGCGGCATCAGTATCGATGATGACAATAACGGCATGATCGTAAACGGCCGTTTTGTACAAGTTATCTATGCCAAAGACCCAAGCGAAATCGACTATACCGCTTATGGTATCGATGATGCATTAGTTATCGATAACACAGGTATTTGGAAAGATGAAGCTGGTCTTGGTAAGCACTTGCAAGCGACAGGCGTGAAAAAAGTCCTATTAACAGCACCTGCTGGTGGCGATATCAAAAACGTCGTTTATGGCGTGAACAATGATACCGTTGGCGACGATACCATCGTTAGTGCTGCTAGCTGTACAACCAATGCGATTACACCAACGCTAAACGTGCTAAACGATGAGTACGGTATTGTAAATGGTCATGTAGAGACTATTCACTCATTTACTAATGATCAAAACTTGGTTGATAACTACCATAAAGCCGACCGCCGTGGTCGTAGTGCTGTTATGAATATGGTTATTACCAGTACAGGTGCCGCAAAAGCGGTGGGCAAAGCATTGCCAGAATTAAACGGCAAGCTAACTGGTAACGCGATCCGTGTACCAACGCCAAATGTCAGCTTGGCTATTTTGAACTTGAACTTAAAAAATGCACCAGCAAATGCTGAAGCTTTAAATGAGTTTTTACGTAAAATGGCTAACAGCAGCATGTGGCAGTCGCAAATCGCTTATACAGACTCTACAGAAGCAGTATCGACAGATTTTGTGGGTACAACCCATGTTGGTATTGTTGATGCACAAGCGACTATCCTAACTGACAACCAAGCTATCGTATATGTTTGGTATGACAATGAAGTAGGTTACAGCACTCAGGTGCTACGTCTGGCGACACAAATGGCCGGAATCAGCTACGCTCAAATTCCAGCATAGTGTACTGAACATCTTAGAGCAATGACATATTATTAATCATATCGAAGTCGTATTTACTTTAGATCAGCGTTATTTAATAATTATGCGTTCGTAGATACCACTTTGAATAGATTGATATGACTTTAACTGTCATACTTAGACACCCGATAGTCCGATTGATTATCGGGTGTTATTGTCATAATGGGCGTTGAGTAATAGATGCTTGTCTAGTTTTCATTATGACGTAATAGTCTAGCAAAACCCAAAATACAGCCGTTGGTTGTTACCAGTTTATACACTGGATTGTGAATTAAGGAACGTAGAATGCGATTTATTGATGAAGCCGTCGTAACGGTAAAAGCAGGTGACGGTGGTAACGGAATCGCCAGTTTTCGCCGAGAAAAATATGTCCCGCGCGGTGGTCCTGATGGTGGTGATGGTGGCAAGGGTGGAGATGTGTATGTCATTGCAGAAGACAACACCAATACCCTAGTTGACTATCGTTACACACGTCGTCATGACGCTATGAGAGCAGAGAATGGTCATAGTAGAAACTGTTCAGGTAAAGGGTCTGATGATTTGTATTTGCCAGTACCAGTTGGTACGACGGTGGTCGATACCGAAACAGATGAGGTATTGGGTGATTTAATTGAGATCGGCCAGACACTACTGATTGCCAAAGGTGGTGACGGTGGTTTGGGTAATACGCACTTCAAGAGTTCGACCAACCAAGCGCCGCGTAAAGCCACTTCAGGTTTTGAAGGTGAGCTAAAGGTTCTTAAGTTTGAGCTAAAAGTCGTGGCTGATGTTGGTTTGATTGGTTTGCCTAATGCAGGTAAGTCTACCTTTATCCGTCAGGTTTCTGCTGCTAGACCAAAAGTTGCTGACTACCCTTTTACCACGCTAGTTCCTAATCTAGGTGTGGTTGATATCGGTCGTCATCGTTCGTTTGTGATGGCTGACATTCCTGGTCTAATTGAAGGCGCATCAGAAGGTGCAGGACTTGGCATTCGCTTCTTAAAGCATGTTGCGCGTACCCGTCGTCTGTTGCATTTGGTTGATGTAAAGCCAGTCGATGGTAGTGACCCGGTCGAAAATGCACGTGTTATCTTAAATGAGCTTGAGCGTTTTTCGCCTGAATTGGCTAATCTACCGCAGATTTTGGTATTGAACAAAATTGACCAAGTGGCTGAAGAAGAGCTAAATGAGCTATGTACGCATATCGTAGCAGAACTGGGCTGGACAGGCATCGTATTCCGCACAGCAACCTTAACGGGTGAAGGCGTCGATGCAGTCAAATATCACTTAATGAATGAGATCGAACGTGAGCGTGAGCGCGAGATAGAAGATCCTATCTTTGCTGACGCACAAAAAGAGCGTTTTGAGCGACTAGAAGCAGAAGTACGTCTAAATACTGAAGCACAGCGTGAAGCATACCGTGTAGCCAAAAAAGCGGCACGTGAAGGTTTGGATTTGTCTGATGAAGACGATGACGACGATGGTGTTGAAGTAATGTACGTTCCTTAAGCTAGTATGCTTGAGCTGATATACTTGAATGATTAAATTAATCCCTCTAATCAATTTATGTGAGAAAAAGGAGTTTATATGGCAGGTGACATCGCAAATACGACCGAAGAAGCAAGGTTTATTAAACAAGATCGCAACTTTGATATTCAGCGCGTTATTGTCAAGATTGGCTCATCGTTACTGACTAACAATGGTCGGGGGCTGGATCGTACTGCCATATATGAGTGGGCAAAGCAAATTGCACGCTTACACAAAAAAGGCGTAGAGGTGTTGCTGGTGTCATCAGGTGCCGTCGCCGAAGGTGTGGTACGTATGGATCTTGAAGAGCGTCCCAAAAAACTGGCCGCACTACAAGCTTGTGCGTCTATCGGTCAAATGGGTTTGATTGAAACATGGTGGTCAGCTCTGATTCAGCATGGTATTCAAAGCTCGCAGCTTTTATTAACGCATGATGATTTGTCGAACCGTAGCCGTTATCTAAACACCACAAGTGCGCTGACGCAACTGTTAGAATGGCGTGTGCTACCCGTTATTAATGAAAACGATACCATCACTATTGATGAAATCAAATTTGGTGATAATGATACGTTGGGTGCTATGGCAGCGGCAATGATCAATGCAGACTTGTATATTATCCTAACGGATCAAGAAGGGGTGTTTACTGACAACCCACGTGACAACCCCAATGCCAAAATGATCCGTCAAGAGCGTGCGATGGCTGATTATTTATTTGATATAGCGGGTGACGGTGGTAAGCTCGGACGCGGCGGTATGTTGACCAAAATCCGTGCGGGTCGTCTGGCTGCAATGGGCGGTTGTCCAACCGTTATTGTGAGCGGTGCGATTGACGATGTGATCACTCGTGTAGTGTCAGGTGAGGCTGTAGGCACGTTACTGACTACCAATGACGAAGATAAAATTATTGCACGTAAACAGTGGCTTGCAGCTCACTTGCGCATGGCAGGCAGTCTGATGGTTGATGCTGGCGCTGCCAAAGCACTCACTGAACACAATAGAAGTTTACTGCCTGTTGGCGTGGTAGATGTGCGCGGCGACTTCGATGAAGGCGACGTTGTAGAAATCACTCATCAAGATACTGGCGAGCGTATTGCAGTGGGGCAGGTGAATTTTTCATCGAATGATGCACGCCGCGTCGCTCGTGAGCGTACTGAACAGTTTGACAAGATTTTCGGTAACAATGAAGAACGTGTGGTTATGGTACATCGTGATAATCTTGCACTCACCGTTTAGCGCATAAGTTGTGTAGCCGCCTTTACTTTATCTAGCGTCTCTAAGTTTTAGGTACGTTAGATATTAGGTGCGTTAGATGAATTTATCAGCTACAAATAGGTGATAAACTTTGTCTTAACCTCAGTTGATGTAGTTCATACGCTATAACCGTTTATCATTTTATTCAATCTATTTTATCCAATACAGCATCCGTTAACAATTATGGATATTGTGTTACTCTGGAGATTTGTACATGAGTGCTTTAGACAATAGTGACTCGATTCAGCAGCAGTTTGCCCCTTTAAAAAATGACAGACTGCTACGCGCATTGCGCTTTGAACCCATCGATACCACGCCAGTTTGGATGATGCGTCAAGCTGGTCGTTATCTACCAGAGTACAAAGCCACTCGTGCTGAAGCAGGCGACTTTATGAGTCTGTGCAAAGATACAGATCGAGCTACTGAAGTGACGCTCCAGCCATTACGTCGTTTTGATCTAGATGCGGCTATTTTATTTAGTGATATTTTGACCATTCCTGATGCTATGGGATTGGGTCTTTATTTTGAAACGGGTGAAGGTCCTAAGTTCAAACACCCGATTCGTGAACAGGCAGATCTTGATAGATTGCCGGTACTTGAACCTAATGATTCTCTTGACTATGTGATGCGCGCCGTCACAAGTATCCGTAAAGCATTGAATGGTCAAGTACCATTGTTTGGGTTTTCAGGCAGTCCGTGGACGCTAGCTACGTATATGATTGAGGGCGGAAGCTCAAAAGATTACCGCTATACAAAAGGTTTTTTGTACAGTAATCCTGGTTTTTTACATCAATTATTGGATAAGCTTGCGACCTCGGTTATTGATTACCTAGATGCACAAATCGTTGCCGGTGCTCAGATTGTACAAATATTTGACAGTTGGGGCGGCGCACTTGGCCATCGTCAGTTTATTGAGTTTTCGCACGTTTACAACAAACGCATCGTCGCTGAACTGAAGCTGCGTCACCCGCGAGTACCGGTAGTATTGTTTACTAAAGGTGGCGGGTTATGGCTTGATAATCAAGCTGATAGTGAGGCTGATGTGCTAGGTCTGGACTGGACGATGCCAATTGACCGTGCGCGTCAAGTACTGACTGAAAGCCAGCGCCAATTGACCAAAAAACATAAAAAGCTGCAAAGTAGTAAAGCCATTCAAGGTAATTTAGATCCAGCAACACTATATGGATCACCAGCGACTATTCGTGCTGAGGTGAATGCGATGCTTGATCGTGCTTATGCAGATGGCGAAAAGACAGGCTATATAGCAAACTTAGGTCATGGCATCACTCAATGGGTCAACCCTGACAATGCCAAAGTCTTTGTCGATGCAGTACACGACTATAAAATCTAAAATTGGGCTTACTCTTGTATGGCTAGATGAGCCATGTAAGAGCCTATCGGTATTGTCTAGTAATTTTGAATAAAAGAGAATGTTTTATGATTTCAGCAGCTATTGTCGGTGGTACAGGCTATACAGGTATCGAGCTTATTCGCTTATTGTCTGCTCACCCTGAGGTTTCTATTGATTTGCTTACCTCGCGTAGCGAAGCTGGCACTCGTGCTGATGAAATATTTCCAAGTTTGCGCGGCATCTCTGACATTGTGTTCAGTGATTTGGGTGATAACACGCTGAGTGCACTACAAGAGTGTGATGTTGTGTTTTTTGCAACGCCACATGGTGTAGCGATGAAGCAAGCTGAAGCGCTCACGCAAGCTGGCGTAAAAGTTATTGATTTGGCTGCTGACTTTCGTTTGCAATCATTGACTGAGTTTGAGCACTGGTACAAACAGTCTCACGCCTGTCCTGAGCTGTTGAAGACAGCGGTTTATGGATTGCCTGAAATCAATCGTGATAAGCTTGCCAGTGCATTGTTAGTAGGTAATCCTGGCTGTTATCCAACCACTGCAATCTTGGGACTAAAACCAATCATCGAAGCACAAAATGAACATACAAAAAGGTTGATTGAGTCTCGTATCGTAATTGATGCCAAATCTGGAGTATCTGGTGCTGGTCGCCAAGCATCGCTTGCACTTAACTATGCTGAGACAACCGATAACTTCAAAGCCTATAGCGTTGAAGGTCATCGCCATTTACCTGAGATTGAGCAGGGTGTTGCACAGTTATTAGGTAGTCAGTTTGACCATCGTATCCGTTTCTTACCGCATCTGGTACCGATGATACGTGGTATGCTGAGTTCAATTCATATGGAATTGACTGATGAGGGTGTGGCTATTGATTGGCAGCAAACGTTTGAAGACAGCTACGCCTTAGAAAGTTTCGTTGATGTCATGCCAAAAGGTATTTATCCAGACACGCGCAGTGTGCGTGCTAGTAATCGTTTGCGCATTGCGATACATCAAGACAATGAGCGCGCTGAATTGACGGTTATTGTTGTACAAGATAATTTGGTGAAAGGTGCAGCAGGACAGGCCGTTCAAAATATGAATGTGATGTTTGGATTTGATGAGACAATGGGACTAAATTTTGCGCCTATTGTTCCTTAATACTGACTTTGTTGCGTTTAAGTCATTCATATTTATGATACTAGGTATTGATTATAAATTCCGCTATAATGACTTGCCCTTACTTTTAAGAGATACCCTCTAGATGCGTACTAAGCTTGAACTACGCTTTTTCTCGAAGTCAGCACGCTTATCGTGTCAAGTTCCTGTTCTATCTGATTTGGGATACAAAATACATTCCAATCAGGATGATAATGGTTTTGAACAGCATGTCGGGAGCAACCAACGCGGCGCATCTACGCTAGTACTGGCATTGTTCGTGGTAGCCGTATTGGTAACAGCTGTGGTTGGATTAGTATTTGGTCATAAGCTTGGCTATCAGCGCGGCTTTCACTCGATGGAAACACAAGCCAAACAAGCAATTATCGATGGTACTGAAGCGACAGCAGCACTTGAGGACTTGCGTCTCAGTAACAAGATAGCGACGAATCAGGCGGCAACTGCCAAGCAAGAATTGGCCATAAGCTTAGCGAACCTCAACGAGCTGCGTGAAAACCAGCAAGCGTTAACAGTAGAAAACAGACAAGTCACACAGCTCAATGAATTATATGCTGATGTCATTAGTGATAAAGGCGGTATGCCACTGCAAGTATTAGGCGCCAAGATTGAGCCACTACCCGAAAATGCTTTTGAGTATGGTTTTGACATCGGGATGCTTAGCAGCGATGGTCAGGCTAAGCGTCTTAGACCAACGTTGACACTGCTCAACAATGACGACCTTGTAGAAGTGCCTTTAGATCCTGCAAGCTACGCTATTGAAGGTATTGTCCGTATACGTGGTCGCTTTGTGATGCCATCAGGTTTCAAGCCTTTACAAGCAAAGCTTAGCTTGCAAGCAGGTGGGCAAGAGGTGGAACAGCTGTATGATTGGAGACTCGGCGATAGAGTTGATAACATGCTACCATCACTTTTAGATTTGCCAGAAGTCGATGAAAGTCCTATTTCGCAATAGGGACGTGTCCTAATAAACATCTAATAGCGATGATATAGCCAAAAGCAAAGTAGAACGATTATAGTCATAGAAAGTAGAGCGACTATAGTTAGTAATTATATTTTGCATCATGGCTCACCGCCTGCCTTTACAACTTCTTTTATTTTAAACTTACCTTATAATTATACTTTGATTATGATGAAAAAAATGATATCACAAGACATGCCAACAGCTGCTGATTGGCACTTTCCGCATATACCTGCGTATCGTGCCCAAGACGGCGATACCGATGATGAAACATCACCGCAAGCAGATGTATTGGTCGCAGAACCAGAAGTCGCTAAACCACCAATGTATGCAGTGGTTATGTACAATGACAACTATACGCCAATGGAATTCGTTGTTTATATTTTACAGTCAGAGTTTCGCCATACCATGGATTCTGCGGTTGAGATTATGTTGACGATTCACAATAGTAGCAAAGGCATTGCTGGCATTTACCCCAAGGATATTGCTGAGACCAAAGCCAAAAAAGTAAATAGCTTAGCGCATCGCGAAGGTTATCCATTGCTGACGCAGATTGAACCTCATCAAGGCGAATAAGCGTTTGTATCTGATTTTTTCATCAGTATTTGCCTTACCATGCCGAATTTTTTAACATATATCAACGGCTCGCTATCACAGTGAGCCTGACTATTTCTCTTCTCAGCATCTGCTTTTCTTTCGATACGTATTTTTCTAATCACTTCGTTTCAAATCTTCATTGCATCAACCATATTAGTGAGCAGCCACGTCGCTATGATAGACTTGATTTTTTCATAATATATCCTTATATATTAAAGTGTATCTATAAATAGCTTTGAATTCGATACTATTATGATAGCTGCACTATGATGATAGCTGCTTTGTTGGCTACAGAGCTATTTGGCATAGTCATTTGGCATAGTACTCAAATAATCCTCTCGATATTAATACCCCTAATAATCCATTCATTTTTTATCTGCTCAAAAATTTGAGTGTCAGTCGTTGCTGTTTAGCCTTTTAACACTTACTTTTTGTATGCTTTGATACACTTTAGTCTGCGTTAATAGATTGACTCCGTCCAAATATCGTGTTGATATAAAGACAAGCGACTATGAATTATCACAATCACTGCTAACTGGTAGATAGGTTAAGCATTCGTAAAACAGTCTTTACCACAAACAATATATCCACGGCTTGTAATAATACGAATATCACCCTTGAACAATCGATCTGCCGCCCTGATTTACTTACTAACTCATTCATAAAACTATCAATTATAAAGATAGATATAACCGTAGGAAGTTGTTATGTTAAGTCGTCATCTTGAAGTTTCTCTACGTTTAGCAATGACGCTTGCGCGCCAAAAATCGCATGAGTATCTTACTGTTGAACATCTGCTACTAGCGCTACTAGAAAACACCCACGCTGCCAATACGTTGACTGCTTGTAATGCCAATGTGTCGGCGCTACGGTCTGAGCTTGAAGCGTATATTAATAAGCATACGCCAACTATCGATGCAAACACGGAACAATCGCCGCAGCCAACGCAAAGCTTCGATCGTATTTTGCAGCGCGCTATTTTTCACGTGCAATCTATAGGCGGTGGTCGCCTAGTTGAAGGCTCTGATATTTTAGTATCTATGTTCTCAGAGCATGATACTTATGCCGTTTATTTGCTCAAAAAGCAGGGCATTAGTCGCCTTGAACTGACCCAGTATTTGTCACATGGTCAAGACAAAGAAGAGCCGTCTGAACCACGTGCTTCTATGTCTGGCGAGCGCCGCAGTGCATCTGAAAAAACCAGCAAAGATCCATTGGTTGAATTCGCGACCAATCTAAACCAACGTGCTGCAGAAGGTAAGACAGATCCTTTAATTGGACGTGCTTCTGAAATTGAGCGTGCAGCTCAAGTCTTATGTCGCCGTCGCAAAAACAACCCCTTATTGGTGGGTGAGCCTGGTGTTGGTAAAACCTCTATCGCTGAAGGTTTAGCATGGTTAATCATCAATGACAAAGCGCCAAAACCACTTAATGGTTGCGTGATCTATAGCCTTGATATTGGTTCACTGATCGCGGGCACCAAATATCGCGGTGATTTTGAAAAGCGTATGAAATCATTGCTTGATGCCTTAAAGAAAAAACCAAATGCTATTCTTTTTATTGATGAGATTCATATGATCATTGGCGCAGGGTCGTCGATGAGTAGTAATATGGATGTATCAAACTTAATTAAGCCGGCACTTGCCAACGGTGAGCTGCGCTGTATTGGTTCAACTACCTTTACTGAGTATCGTCAGGTGTTTGAAAAAGATCATGCACTATCGCGTCGCTTCCAGAAGATCGATGTAAAAGAGCCTAGCGTCGATGATACTATTGATATCTTACGTGGTCTCAAACCTCGTTACGAAGAGTTCCACAATGTCGAATATACCGACGAAGCATTAGTCACGGCAGTACAATTATCAGCCAAGCACATTCACGAACGTTTCTTGCCTGATAAAGCTATTGACGTAATCGACGAAGCAGGTGCTTATAAGCGTTTGGGCGTGGTACCTGATGTAGAGGACATTGATGCTGAAGAGAGCTTTATTGCCGATTTAGAGCAAGATTTTGATGCGCAAATCGATGCCGAAGCGGTCGATATCGCCGCAGATAATGACAGTGACAATGAGATGCAAGATGAAGCAGAGGCTGCTAAGGCGAATGACCGCGCTAAGTCTACTGATGGTGTGAAAGTAACAAAAGCAGCAAAACCGCCAATGAAAATCGACGTGGCTGATATCGAAGCTATTATTGCTAAGCTTGCACGTATTCCGCCTAAGTCTGTATCAAGTGATGACAAGAGCATTCTTGAACACTTGGATCGCGACCTCAAGCATCTAGTGTTTGGTCAGGATGAGGCGATTGCAACACTTGCTGATGCCATCAAACTGTCTCGTGCAGGATTAAAAGCACCAGATAAGCCAATCGGCTCGTTTATGTTTGCAGGACCAACAGGCGTGGGTAAAACAGAAGTATCACGTCAGCTTGCTAACTTGTTAGGCGTAGAGCTGGTACGTTTTGATATGTCAGAGTATATGGAAGCCCATACTGCCTCGCGCCTGATTGGTGCGCCTCCGGGCTATGTCGGGTATGATCAAGGTGGATTGCTCACTGAAAAAATCAACCAACATCCGCATTGTGTATTGCTTCTTGATGAAATTGAAAAAGCACATCCAGATGTGTTCAACTTGTTACTGCAAGTCATGGATCATGGTACCTTGACGGACAATAACGGCCGTGTTGCTATCTTCAAGCAAGTCATTGTTATTATGACGACGAACGTTGGTGCTGATAGTATCAGTCGCTCTTCTATGGGCTTTACTCAGCAAGATCATAGCCGTGATAATACCGAGTCACTCAAGCGCGTCTTTACGCCAGAATTCCGTAACCGTTTAGATGCGATTATTCAATTCAATCCCCTAGATACTTCAGTTGTCGTATCGGTTGTTGATAAGTTCTTGGTTGAGCTGCAAGTACAGCTTGATGATAAGCAAGTCACTTTAGAGATTGATGATGACGTACGGGATTATCTGGCTGACAAAGGTTATGACCGTCTGATGGGTGCGCGTCCGATGCAGCGCCTGATTCAGGATGAAATCAAAAAGCCATTGGCAAGTATGATCTTATTCGGCGAATTGGTGAATGGTGGGGTAGTGCACTTGACCTTGGAACCCAAAGCAGACGACACACAAGATGGCGATACCGTGAAGCTAGATAAGTCTACGGATAAAGGCTCATCTGACAGTCGAATCGTTCTGACAGTCGTTGAAACTCACGAGCCGCGTTCGGACTCTGAGTCAGTAGCCAGCTAAGCAGCTTACTGAGGCACTTACTACTAATGCGTTTAGTTCTAAGGTGCTGAGTTCGATTGAATGACAAACGGTTACCGTATGAATGCGGTAGCCGTTTTTTTATTGCTATAATTTACAAACAAAGCTCATATGGTTTTTTGTTACCATTAGCCTTTAAAATAAACCAATCATTGAGCCCTATCTCATAATAAATATAAAAAGGATTTACTATGGAACTGTTTGACGAACAAACAACCAAAACGCCAGAGCAAAAACAAGCTATTCTAGATAATGTCCGCTTGCCAGAAGACTGGAAGACGGCATTGGCCGATGAGTTGACGTCTGAAAATATGGATAATTTACGCGCATTTTTGAAAGAAGCTTACCAGTCGAGTGATAGCATCTACCCACCAGCACCACTTATGTTTAATGCGCTGAATCTTACCCCTTTATCACAGGTCAAAGTTGTTATCTTGGGTCAGGATCCTTATCATCGCCCAGGACAGGCTATGGGTTTGTCATTTTCTGTTCCTAAAGCCATCCCCAAGCCGCCATCACTTAATAACCTCCTAAAAGAGATGGCAGATGATATCGGTATCCGTCCGTCAGCGCATGGGGATCTGACCTATTGGGCGGAGCAAGGTGTTTTACTATTAAATAGTTCACTGACTGTACGAGAAGGCGAGCCGAATAGTCATCAAAATAAAGGCTGGGAGCAATTCACTGATGCAGTCATCGATGCGGTGAACGAACAGACAGAGCATACTGTGTTTATACTATGGGGTAGTAAAGCACAGAAGAAGGGAAAATATATTGATACCGATAAGCATCTGATTCTGACTGCAGTACACCCTTCACCCTTGGCAGCCAACCGTGGTGGGTTCTTTGGTACCAAACCTTTTTCCAAAACTAATGATTATTTGGTGCAATATGGTCAGACACCGATTGATTGGCAACTGCCACAATAGATGATGACCATATCGAGTACAAGTTTGAAACCTTATCAATCGTTGAGTCGTCAGCCAGATATCAAAGGTGTGCATACTAGTACATTTTGGTTAGCTGAAGATGCCAAATGGATGCAAAAAGCGCTGAGACTGGCTGAACAAGGCGCTGAATGTGGAGAGGTGCCAGTAGGTGCGGTATTGGTACATGATCAGCAGATCATCGGTCAAGGGTTTAATCAACCAATTGGCTGTCACGATGCGACAGCGCATGCTGAGATAGTCGCGTTGAGAGATGCGTGTCAACGCTTAGAAAACTATCGATTGCCACTACACACAACTCTATATGTGACTTTGGAGCCGTGTACAATGTGTATTGGCGCCTTGATTCACGCCCGTGTAGACAGGCTCATATATGCAGCGAATGAACCGCGTGCTGGTATGGTAGGTAGTCAGCTCGATTTATCAATTCAGCCTTTTTACAACCACAATATCCAAGTTCATAGAGGGTTGTGCATTGAGCATAGTAGTCAGATGCTAAAGACGTTTTTTCGTGAGCGTAGGCGAGCAGCAAAAAAGAATAAAAGTAAGGCTTTGATTGAAAATAACTAATAAACAAGATATCAGTCTTGGTGCTAGTGATAGCGTCTATTTTTTGCTATAATGTCGCCCTATTTGGTAGCGAACCTTTTGTTCTGCTACCAAACATATGATATATCAGTAAATATTACTTTATTGAGATTATGTGATAGATCCCATAAGTAGCAATTATTATTGTTGAGTAAGCACTATGACCGTCTCCACATCTGACAACGATTTGCTCAACAAAAGTGATAGCAAAGGTCATCTAACGCGCTATCCTGTGATCTGTATTGATGGCCCTAGCGGTGCAGGAAAAGGTACGGTCACTTGGCGTTTGGCACAAGTACTGGGTTATCAATTGTTGGATTCCGGGGCGTTATATAGAATCGTAGGACTCAAGGCATTTGAAGCTGGATTAATAACCGCAGATGCTAGCCAACCAATTGACGAAGATGCTGTATTAGCACTTACAAAAAGCTTAGATATAGCGTTTGTACCGAACAATGACTCAGGACGTGTAGACATCATCGTGAATGGGCAAGCAGTAGGTGAGCAAGTACGCAATGAGACAGTCGGTGGATATGCGTCGCAAATTGCAGTGTTTCCACAAGTTCGTCAGGCCTTACTCACATTACAACAAGACATGGCCACACGCTCAGGGCTTGTCGCTGATGGTCGAGACATGGGAACGGTTGTATTCCCAGATGCGGATGTCAAAGTGTATTTGACTGCCAGTGCTGAAGCGCGTGCTCAGCGCCGTGTCACTCAGCTGATTGATGCGGGTCAAACGGCAGATTTTGAAGCGATTTTATCAACGATCAAAGCGCGTGATGACCGTGATGAAAACCGTAGTACAGCGCCATCAAAACCTGCAACGGATGCTTTATTACTTGATAGCTCTACACTTAGTGCTGATACTGTTTATGAGCAAGTAAAGAAGCACTGCCAAGATCAAGGTGTTTTTTTTAGTAGTTAATTAAAGAGTAATAGCTAGTAAAAACAACATATTAAGTACCAAAAAGTTCAACACAAGCTTTGTTTTTGATGTAAAATTATATAGTTAGGATTTGATTTTTTAACTGGACTGAAATAGTTAGCTGAAAAACTCAAACAAAGACAGTTGTTGTTAGTAATTTCGATGATGTGCTTACTAACAACAAACGTTTTTTTATATGACTGTATGAGATATAAAACCAGTATCCTCGTTTTATACAGTCATAAATCTGATCCGTACTGTGCTGGACAGGATACGGCTATACAAAGGTAGACATAATGGAATCATTTGCTGAACTATTTGAAGCGAGCATCGAAGAAACAGGCCTAGATATCGAGCGTGGCTCGGTTATCAACGGTACTGTTGTGGCCATCGATAGCGATTGGATCACAGTAGATACTGGTCTGAAATCTGAAGGTATCGTCGCTCGTGAAGAGTTTTTAAGCGAAGAAGGCGAACTTGAAGTTGAAGTTGGCGATAGCGTTGATGTCGTAGTTGAAGCGGTTGATAACGGCATGGGTCAAACCTTGCTGTCACGTGAAAAAGCTAAGCGTGTTGAAACTTGGAACTTCCTTGAAAAAATCGCTGACAATGATGAAATCGTAAAAGGTATCATTTCAAGCAAAGTTAAAGGCGGTTTCACTGTAGATATCGGTTCAGTACGCGCATTCTTACCAGGTTCATTGGTAGATGTACGTCCTATCCGTGATACGACGCATCTTGAAGGCAAAGAGCTAGAATTCAAAGTCATCAAACTTGACCAAAAACGCAACAACGTTGTTGTTAGCCGCCGTGCAGTTATGGAAGCTGAAAACTCAGCTGAGCGCGAAGAGCTATTGAACAAGCTTGAAGAAGGCATCGAGATCGAAGGTATCGTTAAGAACCTTACTGATTACGGCGCGTTCGTTGATTTAGGTGGTATCGATGGTCTATTGCACATCACTGACATGGCATGGCGCCGTATCAAGCATCCATCTGAAGTTGTTGAAGTTGGTCAAGACCTAAAAGTTAAAGTATTGAAGTTTGACCGTGAACGCAATCGCGTAAGCCTAGGTCTAAAACAACTTGGTACTGATCCTTGGGACAACGTTAGCGGTACTTACCCAGTGGGTAGTGTGGTTAAAGCACGCGTAACCAACCTAACTGACTATGGTTGTTTTGCTGAGATCTCTGAAGGTATCGAAGGTCTAGTACACGTATCAGAAATGGATCATACCAACAAAAACATCCACCCATCTAAAGTTGTTCAAGTGGGCGATGAAGTTGAAGTAATGATTCTTGATATCGACGAAGAACGTCGCCGTATCAGCTTAGGTATCAAGCAGACTCTAGCTAACCCATGGGATGAGTTTGATAAGAAACATGAGCGCGGTGATAAAATCACTGGTACGATCAAATCAATCACTGACTTCGGTATCTTTATCGGTCTAGACGGTGGTATTGATGGTCTTGTTCATCTATCTGATATCTCTTGGAACGAGACTGGCGAAGATGCTATCCGTAACTACAATAAAGGCGACACTGTAGAAGCTATGGTATTGTCTGTAGATGCAGAAGCTAACCGTATCAGCCTAGGCGTGAAACAGTTGAGCTCTGATCCATTTAACGAATACCTAGTTGGTAACGACCGCGGTGCTGTCGTTAATGGTAAAGTAAAAGAAGTAGACGCTAAAGGCGCTACTATCGAGCTTGCTGACGAAGTTGAAGCCTATCTACGTGCTTCTGAGATCCAACGTGACCGCGTTGAAGATGCAACCAAGCATCTGAGCGTTGGTGATGACGTTGAAGCGAAAATCATCAGTGTTGATCGTAAAACACGCAACATCAACTTGTCTATCAAAGCGAAAGACGAAGCTGAAGAGCGTCAAGCGATTAAAGATCTTGGTAGCACCAATACTACTGCTGCTCCAGGTTCTGATGCACAGCCGAAAACTATTGGTGACTTGATCAAAGAACAAATGCAGTAAGCTGTAAGTTATTGATATAGTAGTAATATAAAAAAGCGACTTCGGTCGCTTTTTTTTTGATTAAATTTTGATAGGGATAATTAATAGCGAAGGTTTTTGGCTAAATGGACAAACTCTTATTCCTATTTACCGCAATATCCGCTATCATTTGCAACATTGAGTAACGAGATGTGAGCATCAGTGTATGCAGAGCTATAACCTAACTCTAGCCATGAATGTATTTTTTAATGAATAGCTAATCATTAGCTATTAAATTATTTACTAAGCACACGATACTGTTTCATCATCAGTTTATCCATTAATCAACAAGGCAAGTGTAATAATGCAGCAAGCGATCAACAAATCTGAATTTATTAGTAATTTGAGTGCGAATTGTGACAACATGGCAGATACTACTGTCGATGATGCCGTTCGTGAAATATTAAATTTAATGACTCATACTTTGGCTAGTGATGGTCGAGTCGAGGTTCGCGGGTTTGGTAGTTTTTGTCTACATCATCGCCGTGCTCGTGTGGGACGCAACCCTAAGACGGGTGAAAGTGTACCAGTCCCAGCCAAAGCCATTCCACACTTTAAACCAGGTAAGGCTCTGCGTGAAGCAGTCAACGATAAAGTAGCACATAGCTAATATTTATCTATTATTGACCAAGCACACCTTATCATTCTAAACAGGGGTAACTGTCTCATGCGCTTTTTACTATTTGTATTGCTGTTCTTGAGCTTTGTTTATTCGCTTGGTTTGGTATTAGCAAATAATACCGAGGTTGGAGTCAATTTACTGTTTTCGCAAGCGCCTACGATGAACTTGGGGCTGCTACTCATCCTGTGCTTAATGCTCGGTATTGTCATTGGCATCTTGCTGTCATTGCTTATATTCCGTGTCTTACAGAATAGATGGGAAATATCACGTCTAAATAAGGCGAACACACATTTAAAAGAGCAGCTGACGCAAGCCAATGCGGTTATTGATCGTCAAGCAAGTGCGCCAACGGTGGATGAAGCCGTTTATGGTGCGAGGACTACTAATGTCCAGGGCGCCGCGGAAACTGACTTGAATGCTGGTGGTACGCTGTCCAAGCGTAAACGTGACTAGCTTACTGAGCGATAGCAGTACTGCTGACCTCAAAAATATAATGCTTTGATAATTCTGACATATGGCAAAACCATGAATAACATGATTAATTCTCCAGTGATTGTTGCCCTAGATAACATGACTCTGCAAGCCTCTTTAGCGTTAGCTGATCAGTTAGATCCAACATTATGCCGATTGAAAGTAGGCAAAGAGTTGTTTACTCGCTGTGGCCCTGAGGTTATTAAGGCGCTACACCAGCGTAATTTTGAAGTATTCTTAGACTTAAAATTTCACGATATCCCTAATACGACTGCTCAAGCAGTAGTGGCTGCAGCCGAACTTGGTGTGTGGATGGTGAACGTCCATGCAAGTGCAGGTCTAGAAGCTATGTCTCTGGCAAAACAACGTTTGCTAGATAAAGATCTTGATACATTGCTCATTGCCGTTACTGTATTGACCTCAATGGACAATGAGGCGCTGATGCAAACAGGTATTACTGATGGCTTAGATATACAAGTGAGCCGTTTAGCACAATTGACTAAGCAAGCTGGTTTGGATGGTGTGGTTTGCTCTGCACAGGAAGCAAAGGCACTTAAGCAGCTCTGTGGTCTAGACTTTAAGTTGGTCACACCTGGTATACGGCTGGCTGACGACAATGCTGATGATCAAAAGCGCATCTGTACACCGAGTCAAGCATTGATAGACGGTTCTGATTATCTGGTTATTGGGCGCTCGATTACTCAAGCGACAGATCCTGCGGCTAAGCTGAACAAAATCCTTCAGAGTATTTGATATATAGTGTTTGTAGTAGTTAACAGTAAAAAGGCAGCCTGAACGGCTGCCTTTTTACTGTTCGATGACAGATAGAAAGCTGCTACACTGTTTAGTCTTATGCTTCATAGAATTTTTCAAGTATTGTCGACCATAGTGAGTATTTGGCTTGCTAAGCGCTGGCTTAAAGAGTGAGGCTGCACTTGATGTACGTTTGTATGCTAGTGAGATGGTCGATAATGACATTACTGGATGATATTGAATAATATGAAATTACAGATATTGAGTGACTTACATATTGATAGTTATGTGCGCCAGTCGCAGCCTATCGGGCATATTCCTAAGACTGATGCAGATATCGTATTGGTAGCAGGAGATACCGCCAATAGTGATAAGGGTATGCCATGGCTACAAGAGCAAGCAGCACGCTTACAGGTGCCTTTGATTACTATCGCAGGCAATCATGAGTATTTTGATGAAGATGTACTGAGTTTTGACCAAAACCTTGCGACTTGGGATAACTACAACACAGCTTCTGGTGAGGGTGTCCGTGTCTTACAATGTCAGCACATTGATATTGGGGACGTACGGATCTTGGGCTGTACGTTATGGACTGATTACCAGTATCATGCTAATGAAGACACCATGGCTGCTGCTAAGCATTTTATGCGTGATTATAAGCAAATCTATGCTGGTAAAGAGATGTTCTCGCCTGAAATCTCAATGCAAATTCATGCAAAACACCGTCAGTGGTTGCAACAAGCATTGATCACTGCCAAAGCGCTGGGTAAAAAGACCATAGTAATGAGCCATCATAGCGTTAGCGCATTGTCCGTGTCCAAAAAATACGCCAACTTACCGAGTAATGCGGCCTTCGTTAGTGATCTATCTGGATGGATGGATGAGGACTGGGCACCAATGCTATGGGTACATGGACACACTCATGAAGCCTTTGATTATCAGATAGGCAATACGCGGGTAGTCGTCAATCCAAGAGCCTATCCCAATGAAGTTAGTAGTACGGCCTTAGCATTTGCATGGGATAGAGTCATCGATATTGGTTAAATTAGCTTTGATATAACATTAAAATACTACCAAATATTTACAAGATATATTGCAACTGAATTTGTATGTTGTTCATTCCTGACAAAAAATCTGCTACGCTTGCTACCATGAGTAAATATCTGAATGATACCCCATCAAAAATATCTACTGACAAGCTTGCGAGTCATACACCAAGTGCGCCCGCGCCATCACATCTGCCAGACAGTATGATTCCCTCTGTCAGTTTATTGCCTGAAGACAAACGTCTGATATTGTTTACTAGGCATTCTTTGCGTGAGCGCTCTGATGGCAATGGGTTTGCCAGTTATCAGCTACCGCTGACGCCTAAAGGTCGCGTATTGGCTAAGTCTTGGGGGCGTTGGCTTGCAGGTCACCTCCCATACTCACTCGATGTCGATAGTATTTCAAGTCCGATTGGACGTTGTATTGATACCGCGCAGCTGATGCAGGAGGGGGCTGGTCTCAAACGTGATATTGCACATCAATCACTATTGGTTGAGCCTGGTAGCCTCGTCACTGAGCCTGAAATAGCAAATCCAGTATTCAAAGAGATTGGGGTGCTAAACTTTATCAATCGCTTTTTGCAAGGCAATCTTGAAGGCACCAAAAATGCCTATCAAGGTGGTCTTGATATTCTATCGCTTTTTTATCAAAACCAACCACAGCACGGTCATTTAATGCTTGCTGTGAGTCACGATACATTGTTGTCTGCATTTTTAGCAGTGATGTTTGATTTGGTTGAGATTGACTGGAATGACTGGCCAAAGATGATGGAAGGGGTGTTTTTGTGGTTTGATGATAAACCTTTTGATCAGGCAAATGCGCATTTTATCTGGCGTGGTCAAGTATATACACGTCCGATTAGTTCATTGTTGAATGGGTATCGTGCAGCAGGGTATCACCCAAGTAAACTGCTATTACCACCAGGGGTGCAATGGACATAAGATTTCATCAAAAAATGGTAATGACGTTCCACTAGATATATATCGAGTAGGCATAAAAAAACCTTGCCCCGGTATGAGAACCAGTGGCAAGGTTTTAGTCATTACGCTATAAAAGCGTGATGCGGTCTAAACAATACAAATCTTAAGCTTGTAGGCCTTTGATTGTTTTGTTTAGGCGGCTCTTACGACGAGCAGCTTTATTCTTATGAATAATACCTTTGTCAGCCATACGATCAATAACTGGTACCGCTTTTTTGTAAGCTTCGGTAGCCGCGTCATAATCTTTAGCTTCGATAGCCGCATCAACACGTTTTAAGTAAGTACGAACCATAGAGCGTTGTGACGCAGAGTTCTGACGACGTTTGGTGTTTTGACGGGCGCGTTTACGAGCTTGTGCAGTATTAGCCACGCGTATCTCCTTGATAAAGACAGATAAAAATATGAATGTTGATTGCAATAATGGGTTTAACAATCATCGGTGACGAGCAGCCGTCTCGTCAAACATGATGTCGATGCCTAATATTAAAGTATCTAATATAGATAGACCATCGTAAGCGCCAGAACTGTTTGGAATAATTAAACAGCGTTGACGTGTAAAGCCGGTTATCTTAGCAAATTATTGAGCACAGGACAATATATTTGATGATTAATGCTCAAAGAAGTGGTGTAATTTTATAAATTTGGCTCATTTAGATAACGAAACCAATCATAGACACTAGAAGATATAAGTAGCTGATAAAATCTTTTACAATATATTGTGCATAATGGCGTCAGCTGGCTATGAATTTAGGTATGATATCCTAACGATAGACCTTAGCATGGGTCATTCTTCATCAATACAGAATTTTTAATGTCATATAAGTGGATAGAGTATGCAGCGAAAAGCAATTGTGATTGGCGCAACGGGATTGGTAGGGCAGCATTTGGCAAAACAGCTGAGTGAGCTTTATGACACACTGATTGTGATCGCTCGGCGCCCGCCACGCTACATTAATGCCAGCATGCGATTTTATCAGGTTAATGATTTTGAAAACCTCTCTGAGGTGTTCGCAAGCGTCGGTGCTGACCGAACGACAGATGCCTTTAGCTGTCTGGGTACGACCAAAAAACAAGCGGGTAGCGATGAGGCTTTTCGAAAGATAGATCACGATTACAATGTCAACTTTGCCAAACTATGCCGTGATAAAGGGGTAGAAAACTTCTTTCTACTGTCGTCGATGAATGCTGATATCGACAGTCGGTTTTTGTACAATCGTGTTAAGGGCGAGACTGAGCAGTCTATTATGGCATTGGGCTTTACGCAATTGGTGATCTTACGACCTTCGTTATTGCTAGGCAAACATCAAGGACGTCCGCTTGAGAGTATTGGTCAAAAAGCGTTTAAGCTGATCTCGCCTTTGGTCTCAGAGTCGCTCTCACTACATCCGATCTCTGCCAAACGTGTCGCTAGTGCTATGGCGATGAGTGCGCATGAGATCTATCATCGTAGTAAATACCGCTCCGAACCTCAGACCCAGCAGACAGACATTATCGAAAACAAGAAGATGCTGTCAATGACTCGCGTCAAGAAATAACGGTATGGTGTCTTTTGAATGCAGAGTACGTTCTAAAGTTGCCATACGAGACTGCTCATCTAGAGTGAACATCTACCAATAATACGAGCCTAAAATTACAACACTGGCAGAAAATACAGTATTTTTAGTTGGCATAAAGATATTAACGAGCAAACTCATTAATGATAAGGAGCAGAAGAAATGTCAGAATCAATGGAAATGAATAGAGAGAATTTTGTGACTTGTGATTTATTGGATGATAATCCTGAGTCGCAGGTATGCTTACCTAATATAGAAGGTAAGTCGTTTCATAGCTTTGGCGCAAAAGATAAGTTCTGCGGCGAAATCGTGACTGTCAAATGCTTTGAAGACAATAGCCGCGTTAAGTCACTATTGAATAGTAATGGCAAAGATGAAGCGGGCAACGGTAAAGTGTTGGTCGTCGACGGCGGCGGGTCTATGCGCTGCGCACTACTGGGGGATATGATTGCGCAATCAGCCATCGACAATGGCTGGGCTGGAGTGATCGTATATGGGTGTGTACGTGATGTTGATGACATGGCAGCGATGAATATTGGTGTCATGGCGCTTGGTTGTATTCCGCGCAAGTCGACCCGACGTGATGAAGGCCAAACAGATATTGAAATCAGCTTTGGTGATTTAACGCTCAACTCAGGCATGTTTGTTTATGCAGATAACAATGGCATTATTGCAAGTTATGAGCCTTTAATAGCGTAAATTATTATTGGTCTGAACTTCATATAATCACTAACAAATATATATCCCAAACGACTATAAAGAAAAAACCCAGTTCAATGACAGAACTGGGTTTTTTGATTGAAAATAAGCAAACCGTTAATATTTTTCAAGCTCCGAGAGCATCTGCTCACGTGCTTTATAAATTCTGCGTAAGCCAAGCCACAAACTAATACACATCACGATCAATACCGAGGTAAAAGGTAGGCCTGTGCTTACTGAGCCTGCTTGGATGGTTTTTAGAGCTTGTGCGCCGCCGCCATAAAGAAGCGCAATAGCAATAAGACCTTGAGCAACCGCCCAAAATATACGCTGGTATATTGACGCTTCAAGCTTACCACCCGCTGTAATCGTGTCGACAACCAAAGATCCTGAGTCTGATGAGGTCACAAAAAACACCATTACTAGAATGATAGCAATTAAAGAGGTAATGGTCCCTAAAGGAAGATTTGCTAGCATCTGAAACAAGGTTAAGGACGCATCACTAACCCCACCTGCCAGCTTACCGACTTGGTTGTCATATTGGCTCAATCCTGACTGTCCAAATACCGTCATCCAGACGATGGTTACTAGGGTAGGGGCTAGCATCACTGAGGTAATAAACTCACGCACGGTACGACCCTTTGAGATACGCGCAATAAACATACCTACAAATGGTGACCAGCTGATCCACCACGCCCAATAAAATACGGTCCAGCCGTGAAAGAACTCACCATCACTGCGGCCTATAGGATTAGATAAAGGGATGATATAAGTTGCATAATCAATAGTGGTGGCGCCGATTTTGCTTAGAAGCCCGAGTGAGTCTCCGACGAAGAATACGAACAATAGTAACGCCAAAGCGACCAACATATTAACGTTACTCAACAGCTTGACCCCGCCATCGAGACCACGTGCCACTGATATTGTGGCAAGCGCAGTGACGACCACTATGATGGCAATCTCAAGTGAATTACCTGCAAAATCCCAACCAAACAAATAATTGAGTCCACTGGCTGCTTGTTGAGCACCCAAGCCTAGTGACGTTGCTAAACCAAATATCGTCGCTAGTACGGCCAATATATCAATAATATGGCCAGGTAACCCCCACGTCTTTTCTTTAAAAATAGGATAAAACACGGAGCGCATGGTCAATGGAAAGCGGAAATTATAAGCAAATAGGGCCAATGACAAACCAACGACGGCATAGATACCCCAAGGATGCAAACCCCAATGATACATCGTTGCACCCATAGCAGCACGATATGCTTCAGGACTGCCTGCGGTTACGCCAAGTGGTGTACCTGCCCAGCCGCTTGCATAAGCCAATGGTTCAGCCACACTCCAAAACATAAGACCGATGCCCATACCAGCTGCGAACAGCATTGAGAGCCATGAGCCCCGGTTGAAATCAGGTTTGGCATTGATACCGCCAATTCGGATACTACCATAGGGTGACACAATTAATATCAGACTAAATACCACCATGATATTAGCGGTACTGATAAACAGCCAATCAAAGCTATTGACCACCCAATCCTGAGCACCATTAAGCCAAGCGTTAGCTATATTAGGTAGTAATAATGCAAACAAAACAAAGCCAATAACGGCAAACGCGGTAAAGAAGAATACAGGCCTGTGTAAATCTAACCCTAATATCTCAGTGTTGTTTTCACCAGTGGTATGCTCAGTGGTATAGAGTCTGCGACGGAACTTGTCGAGAAGATGCTTTGGAATCTGTTTTTGCTCGTTCATAGGTGACGAATCTCCTGATGAGTTAGCTGAGCTGGACACCGTCAAAGTATCGACTACTTATTAATAGTAAATAGTTTTTGGCAGCTACAAGCTTTAAATTTTAGGTGATATAAAAGGGCTTCTAAGGATCTATAAATCGTAAAAGCTACTGAGTAGTTGACACTCAGTCAGAAGCCTTTATAGGAGATAATTGTTTAAGCTAATATGCGAAAGCATATATAGAAACAATAAAATGCTAATAATAGAAAGAGAGCTCAAAACAATAAACGTTAAGATCGGTAATTATAAAAAGCGTGCCATACTAACAAACTGTTTGGTTTTGTCAAATCGTATTGGTAATTGCTCAAATATTCGTATAATAGCTTTCTAATTCCCTAACTTTGATCCTATCTTTTATGCCTATTACTGCTTTGACTGATGCGTTCGACCCTATTAACCAGCAGTTGTTCCCTATCCAAAATGCCGAGCGGCGTTGGCTAGCGCCTGTCCATGGTGCGGTCAGTAGCTTGTGGTTGGCAAGTTTGGTTCAGACGCCACTATGGAATGTTGCCGAGCGATTAAAGGTCGTGGTGGCACGCGACCAAAACCAACTCAATCAGATAGAAACCGAGCTGGCATTTTGCGGGGTCGATGCCTATGTGTTCCCCGACTGGGAAACACTGACATATGATGAGCTGTCACCGCATCAAGATATCGTCAGCGAACGTATTAACTTGTTGACAGATATGCCAAGCTCAGGCGTGCTACTTATCTCAGTACAAGCGCTAATGCATCGTGTGGCGCCGCCGAGTTGGTTAATTGGTCAGCATTTTGACTTGAGTGTTGGCGATCGATTCGATATCAGCACTCAACGCGGGCTATTGGCAAAAGCGGGCTACCGTGCTGTTGACAATGTCTTTGAGCCTGGTGAATTTGCTGTGCGTGGCAGCATTATTGATATTTTTGCTATGGGTCAGCCTTTCCCACTACGTTTGGACCTATTTGATGACGAAATCGAAACCATTCGCTTTTTTCATCCGCAAACGCAGCGCACTTTGACCGCTGACGATCTCAAGGCAATGCTAACGGGCAATGACACCAGTATGGGCAAAGAGTCACTGTCGCTGCTGCACAAATTGCCGGATATTTCTAAGCCTATCGAGCAGTTTCAAATACTTCCCGCAAAAGAGTTCCCACTGGATGAGGGTCGCGAGACGTTCCGCATGAATTTTGCGGCCATGTTCCCTAATGCCAGTAGCCGCAAGTCTGAGCTGCATAAAGATGTGATGGCAGGTATTGCGAGTAGCGGGCTGGAGTATTATCAGCCACTATTTTTTGACCTAAAAGACTGGCAAGAAGAAAGTACATTGTTTTCTTATTTGCCAAGCGATGCGCTGTTTATCACAGATGAACTCATTAACGAAAAACAGGCGGACTATTGGTCACAAATCCAGCGCCGTTATGAGGAGCGCCGGCACGATATTGATAAGCCTATCGTGGACCCTGCGCTGTTATATCTATTATCTAACGCGCTCAACGAGCAGTTAAACCAGTACCCGCGAGTGATACTAAGCGCACGCGATGAGCTAGCGACACAGGATATTGAAAGTAAACTCCCATCTGAGAGACAGCTGCCGCTCGATATCATTGATAATGAGACTAAACAGCAAGGCCTAGTCACATTAAGTGCGCAAAAACCGCCAGAGCTGGCAGTCAACCACCAAAAATCTGAACCATTGGCTGAGCTACTAGCCTTCTTAACCACACAACAAGAAACCGCAACGCCAGTACTAATCGTCGCAGAAACTGCTGGCCGTCGTGAGATTCTCATTGAGCTGTTTAGAGGTAAGGTTGATATCAAAGCATACGATAGCTTTGAAGCATTCTTAGCAGCAGATAAAACGAGTGCTATGAATAATGCTCGTTTACCGCTTGTCGGTTTGACTGTGGCACCGATTGAGCGCGGTGTCTATGTGCCTGAACGCTTAGTATTAATCAGTGAGACGCAGCTGTTTGGTCGTCAAGTCTTACAAACGCGTCGCCGTCGTCAAAGCGGGGTATCAGAAGAGTTCTTAGTCAAAAGTGTCACTGAGATAACAGACGGTAGCCCAGTGGTTCATATTGAGCATGGTATCGGTCGCTATAACGGTCTGATTACGCTAGATGTGGGCGATGGTGAGCAAGAGTTTATTCATCTAAAATATGACGATGATGCCAGCATCTATGTGCCAGTCGCTAACTTGCAAATGATCAGTCGCTATAGTGGCGGCGATCCAGCGTTAGCACCGCTCCATAAGATTGGTAGTGGTAAGTGGGATAGGGCGAAGCAAAAAGCATTAGAACAGATTCATGATGTTGCCGCAGAGCTGCTCAACATGCAAGCGAGGCGTGAAGCTAAAGTTGGCATCCACTTTAAAATAGATCCGTCACAATATGAGCTATTTGCCAGTCAATTTGCGTTTGAAGAGACTGCTGACCAAGCCAATGCCATCCACGCGGTTATGGAAGACATGAGACAAAACCAGCCAATGGATCGTCTCATTTGCGGTGATGTTGGTTTTGGTAAAACAGAAGTGGCCATGCGAGCTGCCTTTATTGCTGTTAGTGCAGGCTATCAAGTGGCGGTATTGGTACCTACCACACTGCTCGCAGGACAGCACGAAGACAACTTCCGCGATCGTTTCGCTGATTGGCCAGTGCGTATTGAGAGCTTGTCACGTTTCGGTGGTAAAAAACATCAAGACATGGTGCTGGCGGATTTGGCTGATGGTAAAGTCGATATCGTGATTGGTACTCATAAACTATTGCAGCCTGATGTAAAGTTTGCCAACCTAGGGCTGATGATCGTTGATGAAGAGCACCGATTTGGCGTACGCCACAAAGAGCGTATAAAAGCCATTCAGACAGATGTAGATAGTATGTCTATGACAGCGACGCCTATCCCTAGAACGCTTAACATGGCGCTCTCAGGCATGCGTGATATGTCTATTATCGCAACCCCACCTGCACGTCGCCTTGCCATCAAAACCTTTGTCATGCAAAAGACAGAAGCATTGATGAAAGAGGCTATCCTACGTGAGCTGCTACGCGGCGGGCAGGTATATCTATTACATAACGATGTGGCTAGTATTGAGCGTATGGCAGAGACCATTCGTGACCTCGTACCAGAAGCGCGAGTAGGTGTCGCTCACGGGCAAATGCAAGAGCGCCAACTTGAGCAAATCATGCAGCAGTTCTATCACAAAAAGTTTAATGTACTGGTATGCTCGACTATCATCGAAACCGGTATTGATGTGCCAAATGCCAATACCATTATCATTGAGCGTGCTGATAAATTTGGTCTAGCGCAACTACACCAGCTGCGAGGTCGCGTAGGACGTAGTCATCATCAGGCGTATTGCTACTTATTAGTGCCTTCTCTTAAAGGTCTTAAAGGAGATGCCAAGCGCCGCCTCCACGCGATTGAACGCGCCAATACACTTGGCGCAGGTTTTATGCTGGCGAGTGAAGATCTAGAGATTCGCGGAGCAGGTGAGATATTGGGTAAGCAGCAAAGTGGTAATATGCAGGCGATTGGTTTTAGCCTGTATATGGATATGCTGGAGCGAGCGACTAAAGCAATTAAAGCCGGTAAAGAGCCTGACTTGAACACACCATTATCACTAACCAGCGAGATTAACTTGCATAGCTCGGTGCTTATTCCAGAAGAGTATCTACACGACGTACATCAGCGCTTATTGTTTTATAAACGAATTAGTAACACCGATGACAAAGAATCGTTGACGGATATTCGTACAGAGATGATTGACCGCTTTGGCGCGTTACCGGACCAAACCAAGCAGCTATTCGCCATTCATGGACTACGTTTGCAAGCAGAACCACTGAAGATCAACAAGATTGATGCGAATAGTAGTAGTATGACGCTGGAGTTTGCGCCAGATACGCCAGTCGATGCCTTAGCTATTATTAAGCTAATTCAATCGAATGGTCAGCATTACCGTATGAATGGCGCATCTGGTATTCGCTATCAACATAGCGATAAGTTGGCAACACCGCAGCAGCGCGTGACAGTCATACAAGAACTGTTGCGCTATTTTAGCGAGCATATGGTAGCAGAACCTGCTTAGCTTGGCTTTGACAAAGGGTAGAGAGTTTGAGTAGGTTGATAGGTAACAGTGAAGCAGTCAGTTATGGTGCTATTTTATCGAAAGGATAACTGATAAAATAGCCAAACTGTATTTCACCTTTTATATTTTGTACCTACTTTTATTTGCATTAAACAACAAGAGAACCGTCATTATGTTCCAACTTCATCATAAACTTGCTGCTGATAGTTTTTTAGTAGGGGATTTTCCATTATCCACTTGTCGTTTAATTAATGACTGTCAATTTCCCTGGCTGATATTAGTGCCGCGCGTATCAGGTATAAAAGAGCTGTATGAGCTGTCTGAAGCAGATCAGACTCAGTTTTTACGTGAGTCAAGCTGGTTATCGAGCCAGTTAGCTAAAACGTTTCAAGCGGACAAGATGAATGTCGCTGCCCTTGGCAACCAAGTACCCCAACTTCATTTTCACCATATTGTCCGTTATCAAAACGACATGCAATGGCCAAATCCAGTATGGGGTGTACCAGCAGTCCCTTATACCAAAGAAGTGTTGGCACAAATGCAGCAGACATTGATGATGGCACTACGCGGTCATCATCAAATGCCGTTCGATTGGCAAATGTAGTAAGTGATCGACACTATTGTTAGTTGATACTATTTATTAATAGTGCCGCTAACAAAAGAAATCGGTAATAAAAAAGATTCGACGTGTCAGCGTAACAACGACAGTTATGAAGTAATAAATAATGCAGAAATGAAAAGAAGCCAGATACCTGATTGTATCTGGCTTCTTTTTTAATACTATTGGGTGTTTACAGCCATAAAACCTTACGAGTCAGTAGTGCAATTAGATGATAAATGGTGTTTTTTTAGTTACCGATGACCTAGGTTTCGTACTATTTAAAAAGTATAATATATTATTAGATATATCTTATGATTATTTATCATAAAGACAAAGTGCCTATACATGTTATTCTTATATGTCTTGTCTCTTCGATAGTCCGTCTTATTTAAGTGAACACTCAATATGCCTTTTAAAGAGACATTGAAACCAAAAACTTTATTAGAGGGTAAAGGCATCTGCCGATTTGACTACCCAGAAGTTTTTGTTTTAATACTCACGGTCATGTTACTCGCTGTATACTACGACTTCCGTCCTACCTCAATGGCATTGCTCGTTATTATTGCACTGCCTAGTCTGATGATTCTCATCTATAACTATCGACGCCAGACCAACTTTTGGACGTCCAATATTGTCATTGTTTTACTGGCAGTCGTTATTGGCGTGACACAGTTTTGCATTATTATATCGCTCAGCTTGGCGTCTTTGATTGCTGTTAGAATTATTCTAAATAAGCCTCAGAATCGCCTAAGATTGTTTACCGTAGCCTTAGTGACTGCTGTCATTTTCTATTATGTCAGCGCCATTCTAAGACCCAGTGGAATAGACTGTAATGACAGCTGGTTACCACCTACAGTACTATTGGCAAGTATGGCTGTGATTCTATGCCAGTTTCGGCGTACGTATCGAGAGTATGTTGCCTACAAATCATGTGCTCAGCAGGCAGGCGAGCGTTTGAGTACGATGGTATCAGTTATCAATAAGCTGACTCGTTTTGTACCACCGCAAATCTGGGAACCCATTGTCAGAACAGATAGTCCAGTTAGTGTATCTAACAAGCGTGCTAAATTAACCATTATGTTCTCAGACATTGTAGGCTTTACGGAGCTGTCTGATAGTTTAAGTGCGGATAATTTGGCTGATATTTTGAATACCTATATGCATTGCATGACGTTGATTGCTGAAAAGCATGGGGCTGTATTGGACAAGTTTATTGGCGATGGTATGGTCTGTTTTTTTGGAGAGCCTGATAGCCGTGGTTCACGCCAAGATGCACTAGACTGTGTGGCGATGGCGATAGATATGCGCCGAGAGATGCGCACCTTACGTCAGAAGTGGCGGCTTATGGGGTTTGAGGGTTTGTATATACGCATCGGTATTACCACAGGCTATTGCCACGTTGGTAATTTCGGGAGCAACAATCGCCTCAGCTATACGCTCATCGGTAAAGAAGCTAACCTAGCATCAAGGCTTGAAGCACATGCTGGCAAAGATGAGATACTGGTCAGCGAAAGCACCTATGATTATATTTGCCATAACTATGAGTGTCAGCATGCTGGTGCGTTTCGACTAAAGGGTTTTGATAATAAAATTGACGCATGGCAGGTGTTTGACCCTGATGCTAATAAAGGTCACTTGTCTAAATGGGTGGATCATACCTTGCCGGGTTTTAACTTGCATTTGAACTTTAAAGATATGAAAGACAATGATTATCAGGACATTAGAACACGCTTGAATTTTGCGCTTGAGCGTATCGAGCAAGAAGAAGAAAAACTGGCCACTAGTATAGCTGAAGAAAGTAAACGCCATAGCACTCAGAAAAAGTCATGATATGAGCAGTAATATCGTGACATGTTATCGATGGAAAAAGCCAGCTATTTAATCATAGCTGGCTTTTTTGAGAGTAAAATAAAACTTGTTGTTTATTAATGGTTTTCTTTTGCATGGTTCAGCGTATATTTGGGTACTTCGATGGTTAAATCCTCATCATCAAGCATGACCTGACATGACAGACGCGAGTCAGGCTCTAAACCCCATGCGCGATCCAATAGATCCGCTTCCACATCATCCATCTCATCTAGACTATTAAATCCTTTGCGTACGACAACGTGACACGTCGTGCATGCTTTTGACATCTCACAAGCATGCTCAATTTTGATGCCTTTTCCTAGCAACGCTTTGCATAGGTTTTCGCCAGACTCTAGCTCAACTTCTGCACCTTCTGGGCAAATTTCGTGATGGGGTAGTACAGTAACTTTTGGCATAAATTATTTGTCCAATGCTAATCAATCTAAAAGTAAGAAATTAGCTTAGTATAATGACTAAGCTATCATTTTAAGCGTGTCGCTTACCAGTCTTTAGCACTAGTACCTGCCATGCTGGCTTTGACGCTTTGATTCATAATGCGAGCAGCAAAAGCATCGCTATGTGGCTTGAGCTGAGCCTGCTGCGCTTCTATAAGTGTTAAATCACTAGTGCCAAGTGCGGTCTTCAGTGCTTGTATTTGCTCTGCTAAAGACTGCTGCTCATCAGAAGAGAGTAGCGCTGCAAACTCGTTCAGTGCAGACTCTAAAGCCAATACTTCACGTTCAGCTTCTACTTTAGTTTCAATTAACGAGCGCGCATTTTTATCTTCTTCTGCATGCTTAAACCCAGCAACAAGCAATTGTTCTTTTTGCTCATCAGACAAACCATAAGACGGCACAATTTCGATCTTACTTTCTGTTTTGGTCGTCGTTTCCTGAGCACTGACAGTAAGCTGACCATTGGCATCGATACTAAAGGTGACTTCGATACGAGCAAACCCAGCTTTCATAGACGGAATACCATATAGCTCAAAACGTCCAAGCGAGCGACAGTTTTCGACGGTTTCGCGCTCGCCTTGCACTACATGGATAACCATGCCAGTTTGACCATCTTGATAAGTAGTAAACACTTGGCGTTTTTTGACAGGGATAGGCGTATTACGCGGAATCAGTACTTCAACGAGGCCGCCCATGGTCTCAAGACCTAATGATAATGGCGTCACATCTAACAACAACAGATTGCTATCACTGTCGCCATTGACCAGCTGGTGAGCAGTTTGGGCCGCGCCTAAAGCAACAACTTCATCTGGATTGAGACGAGAAAGCGGCTGCTTGGCAAAAAATTCAGTGACGACTGCTTGTATGGCGGGCATACGGGTTGAACCGCCAACTAAAATCACTTCGTCTAAATCTGTAGCATTTAGCTTAGCATCGCGCAGTACTTGTTCACATACGCTCAAGGTGCGACGACTAACAGGCTCGACAATAGCTAACACGTCTTCACGGATTAGTGTGCCTTTGTAAGACTGTCCGTTGACAGTAACGTCAATATCAACCTGTTCTGCTTCAGTTAATGCTTGCTTATAAGCTTTGGCTTGTTGTGCGAGTATCGATTTGTCATGAAGGCTTACCTGTTTTGGATCAATACTCAACTGCTTGATGATCCAGTTGGTAATAAGACGGTCAATATCGTCCCCGCCTAGCGCACTATTACCACCCGTTGCCAATACTTCAAAAACGCCATCATTTAACTTTAGAATAGACACATCGAAAGTACCACCGCCCAAATCATAGATTAGGTAATAGTTTTCTTCGTTATCATTTTGATTTTGTTGATCGAGACCGTAAGCGACTGCAGCCGCAGTTGGTTCATTTAACAACCGTAGCACATTGATACCAGCCGCTTGGGCAGCGTCTTTAGTCGCTTGACGCTGCGCTTCATCGAAGTAGGCAGGAACCGTAATGACAGCACCTTCTATACTGTCTGCAGGTAGGGCACTTGCTGCACGTTGCTCAAGCGCCGCCAATATACGAGCTGAGACTTCCACAGGTGACACTTCACCTTGAGCCGTGACAAATGCTGGCATAGCATCTGTATTACCAGACAACTCATAAGGATGAGAAAATTTGATATCAGTTTGGCTACGACCCATAAAACGCTTAGCCGAGACGATCGTATTTTTTGGATCGTCTGCTAAATGAGATAAGGCATCATAGCCCACTAATGGGTTACCTGTCGCTGGATAATAGACTACAGAAGGCAACAACGTATCTGACGCTTTGCCTGCTTCTAAGACTTGCGCCTTGCCTGAACGTACTACGGCGACCAGTGAGCGCGTGGTGCCAAGATCAATCCCTAGACCAAAACGATGCTGGTGAGGTTGGGCGCTTTGATTGGGTTCGGCAATTTGCATTAAAGACATAAGAATAACTCAGGGATAAAATGAATAAGTAAAATGGAGCAAATATAGTGTAGATATAACAACTACGTTCTCACATTGAGGACAGAAAATCTTGGCAGTCATGCATACTTAGGGTTAGAGATTATACGGCATAGTTGATATTAATTTAACCATCTATACAGAATCGAACGCCAAAACTAAAATCTAATTGCCAAAAAATACACGACCTACGGACATCTAAACATAGAGATCGTCATCATCTGAATGCGCTGTACTGGCGACATCATCGAGACCAGTCGTCACATCAGCATTTAACTTCACTAAGAATTTCAGTTTTTGTGTCGCATCAATGGCTGTACCCCAGTCTTGCTCTGTATAAGCAGCATTAAAGCGTTCAGACTGATTGTTTAGGCGTGCTGTAATTTGAGGATGTAACTGCTGCAAGGTTGCAAGGTTTTTACCTGTAATAGCGTCATCTAGATCCATTCGCATCTCCATCGCATCTTCTAAAAAATCCAAATCTGCAATTGAGTGCTCTATATTTTGAGCTTGATCTGCCATATCCAATAGATAACCAGCACGGCTATCAGGTGCACTGAGCGTTTGGTATGCTTGATTGATGATAGCGGAGGCTTGCTCTGATTGCTGCTTTGCTTGCTTGGTATCTGCTAAATTCTTTGCGACATTATCAGGATGATAGCGTTTTTGTAATAGACGTAGATGTTGATCCAGACTGTCTTGGTTGACTTCAAATTGTACAGGTTGCTCAAATAGGGCAAAGAAGTTCTCAAATTGCGTGTCTAGAATAGAGTCTGTCATATCATACGCCTTACTTTTTATTTGTTTTTTTAAGTCTTTATCTGGCTAGTAGTTTATCAAAGTATTAGACAGTAAAAGATTCACCGCAGCCACATTCGCCTTTCTGATTAGGATTGGTGAATTTGAAGCCTTCGTTTAAGCCTTCTTTTTCGTAATCCATTAACAAACCGTCCAAATACACTAGGCTTTTGGGGTCAATAAAGATGCTTACACCGCGGCTCTCATAGCGCGTGTCATTCTCATCAGGAGTATCTACAAACTCTAAAACGTAAGCGAGGCCCGAGCAACCCGCTGTACGAATGCCAACTCGAATACCTTCACCTTTGCCGCGGTTGTCCAAAAAGTCTCGAACATGCTGAGCGGCGCGTTCTGTCATTTCAATCATGCCAACTCCCATTGACTATTAATAATCATAAGTATTAATAAAAATTTGTATAAATTGGCAACTAAAATTAGAAGTTTGCCAAAATAATAGACTAGCGACTACCAGAAAACAAAAGGTGACAATTACATAATGTCATTGTCACCTCTTTAGCGTCAGTAGCTATTTAGATATTGCCACTTTAGCATTGCTAGTAAATCATAACGCAGACGCTAATAGGTTGAGCTTAGATAGCAGCTTCTTCTGCCGTTACTGCTGTACCGTGCTTACCTTTGTAGTCGCTGATAGCTGCTTTAATAGCGTCTTCTGCAAGTACAGAGCAATGGACCTTTACTGGTGGTAACGCTAACTCTTGAGCGATATCGTTGTTTTTGATTTCGCCAGCTTGATCCAAGCTCTTGCCTTTTAGCCACTCAGTAACAAGCGAGCTTGAAGCAATTGCTGAACCGCAGCCATAAGTTTTGAAGCGTGCGTCTTCGATAATGCCATTATCATCAACTTGGATTTGTAGACGCATTACATCGCCACAAGCTGGGGCACCGACCATGCCGGTACCAACGTTTTTGGCATTTTTATCAAGATTACCAACGTTGCGTGGGTTTTCGTAATGATCAATAACTTGGTCACTATAGGCCATGGGGTTTTCTCCTGGTTAGATGATGAATAGTCGTTTGTTAACTTTGAATGTCTGACTACTCATCGATAATTGGGGTCAAACGCTTAACTTAATTGTCTAATCAATCGTTTAATAAACTATATATGGTTACTTAATACTAAAAAGCTATACTAAAAATTAATGCTCAGCCCACTCAACTGAGTTCAGGTCAACACCTTCTTGGTACATATCCCAAAGTGGTGATAGGGCACGCAATTTGTCAACAGCTTCATGCATTTGCTTAATAACGGTATCGACGTCTTCGTCAGTCGTATAACGACCAAAGCTGAAGCGGATTGAGCTATGTGCCAATTCGTCTGGGCGACCGATAGCGCGCAATACATATGATGGCTCAAGCGTTGCTGATGTACAGGCTGATCCTGACGATACAGCTAAATCTTTTAGCGACATCATTAGCGACTCACCTTCAACAAAGTTAAAGCTGATATTAACGATATTAGGTACGCTGTTTTCAAGATCACCGTTTAGATAAATCTCTTCGATATCTTGAAGACCATCCCACAGCTTTTGACGTAATTTTGCTGCATGTGCATGGTCTGTCTCAAAGCTTTCATTGGCTAGAGCAAACGCGGCGCCAAGACCAACGATCTGATGCGTCGGCAGTGTACCTGAACGCATACCACGCTCATGACCACCACCATGTTGCTCTGCTTTTAGGCGAATACGTGGCTTGCGACGAACAAATAATGCACCGATACCTTTAGGGCCATACGCTTTATGACCTGAGAAGCTCATCAAATCAATTTTCATTTCTTCAAGATCGATTTTTACTTTACCAACAGACTGTGCGCCATCGACGTGGAATATGACACCAGCTTCACGAGTGATTTCACCGATTGCAGTCACATCAGTAATCGTACCAAGCTCGTTGTTCACCATCATAAGTGATACTAAGATAGTATCGTCACGTAGCGCTTCTTTTACTTGCTCTGCTAAGATAAGACCAGTGCTTGGCTGCGGCTCAAGATAGGTAATCTCAAAACCTTCTTGCTCAAGCTCACGGCACGTGTCTAACACGGCTTTATGCTCAATTTTGCTAGTGATGATGTGTTTACCACGAGACTGATAGAAGTGAGCTGCGCCTTTAATAGCTAGGTTGTCAGACTCAGTAGCACCAGAAGTAAAGACAATTTCGCGTGGATCAGCGTTGATAACTTCAGCAACTTGCCCTCGAGCAGTCTCAACAGCTTCTTCTGCTTGCCAGCCATAGCCATGTGAGCGAGAAGCTGGGTTACCAAAGATGCCATCTACTGTCAGATATTCGCTCATCTTAGCAGCTACTGGTCTAGCAACTGGTGTAGTGGCGGCATAATCTAAGTATATAAGGTTGTTGTGTTGGCTCATGCTGGGTTTGCCTCGCTGTTCGATAGAGTAATAGTATTGATGTCTTTTATAGAAACATCTTTTGTAGAGGTGTGCTGACGCTCTGATACTGACTGCACGTTTTCCATATCTAATAATTGCGCTAATGTTATATTTTTCAAGTACTGCTCAATATGATTTGACAATGCACACCATAGGTCATGGGTCAGGCACATTGTACCACCTTGACAGTCACCGCGTCCTTCACACTGCATAGCATTTACCGACTCGTCGACGGCAGATATGATACTCATCACATCTATCTCATCTAACGGTTTAGCTAAGTGGTAGCCACCTGCAGCACCGCGAATACTAGTCACAAGACCACGTTTACGAAGTTTGGAAAACAACTGTTCGAGGTAGGAGATAGAAATCGATTGTCGTTTGGCGATATCAGATAAAGAAACAGCACTCTCTTGTTGACTGGTTTGCAGTGCTAAATCTAATAAAGCAGTGACAGCATATCTGCCTCGAGTAGTTAAACGCATGTGTCATCTCCAAACTTGTATGTCATTTTATTCAACAACGATCTTAGAGGGGTATATGTAAAGGTAATACTATAGCGGTATAGCATTTTTACCCAGCTAAGTTGTGTTTTATCGTTATTAGACAACAGATGGTTAGCCCGATGTGTGCAACGATTAGGTCAATTATACTTAATCCTGAGTAATTTAGTCAAGATTAAAGTGTGGTCGAACGGTTAATAGAGCTTATCGCTATGATTGATAAAAACAATGACGTGTGACATGTACTTATAAACCAGTAGTAGAGTTGATTATATATACAGATTATAAAAAGCTTGTTAAATGATGGGTAGTGATAAGGTAGCTAGCGATAAAGGTGTGGAGTAGAGAGGAGGGTGCTATACATAAGCGTTTAATACTACTTCGAGTATTAAACGCTTATGTATAGCTAGTACTAAGTATATAAGTGTTGAGAGTGCTCTTGATTAGCGCTAGTTCATAAGTAGAGCAATGACTGAGCCGATCATAATGACAAGCGCTACGACGGTCACAACCACTAAGGTTTTTTGCTTACTTTGTAGCTCTTTTACCGTGGTCTCAAGCTCGCGGTTTTTGATGGTCAATGTATTGATTTGGGTTTGTTGTTCTTTAATGCGCTGCTTGTAGTTATCTTTTTTCTCTGCCATTTCAGCATCGGTCGGTTTGGTTTTGCCTTTACCGCCTTTTATTTTTCTGATCAAACCCTGAATCAGGCTCCCAAGACCAAGCTGTATAATGAACTGCTTGACCAGTTGCACTTGTAGAGATTCACCGCGCATTTGTAATTTTTCGGTTGTTTCTCTGTCATGAGTCGTGATGGCGTTGATGACCTGAATACTATAGGCATTGATGACAACATCAGGCTCGCTACGTCCAACAGGTAGCTGCGCATCCAATAACACACCTTTGGTGCTAAAAGTAGCAAACACTTCTACATGAGGTAGGTATAAACGTAGTGCCACAACGGTACCTTGCTTAGCAAGTGGATAAGCGGCTTTACGCAGTTCAGGATCTAAACGCAACAATAGTGTTAGCGCTGACTCTATGAACACCAGAATAATATTAAGAAGAGAGTGAGACAACGTAGAACGCTTCATGCAAGTAATCCATTTTTTTATTTAGCAAATTGAACATCAGTGAACTTAAGTTTATCTGTATACAGAATTTGCAGTGATATTTCGTTTATAGTAACGCCTTTATAATAAAAAGTAACGCTAGTTTCTGTCAGTGGCAAAATTATTACAGTACAATTTAGCAGTCAATAAAGACACTACTATTTATGACTGGCAGTGCACAGACACCGTCTGACAATCGTTTCAAAGCATAAATAAATATGCAGGGTGGTTAGATAGGATAAAGTAACCTGCCTGAATACAGGTTGCAGATGTTTTGCGTAACATTGGGTGTCAAATACGTAGTATATCGCACAAAAATATGTAAAATCGCTTGCGCTCCTTATGCTGCCTTGATATAAAGACGATAACAAAGTGAAACCTGTTAATACGCCAGTCAGGTAGTTTTTATTGCGTAAGTACCATGAGAGCGTTACAATGCTTGGCGTGAGCGTTTATTACCCCCTTAAACTTGAAGGAAATTTTATGAATAAGTCAGAATTAATTGATAGCATCGCGGACAAAAGTGGTCTAAATAAGACTCAAGCTGGTGATGCTTTGAATGCTGTAATGGAAAGTGTTGGCGAAGCTTTAGAAGCTGGCGATAGCATCTCTCTAGTTGGTTTCGGTACTTTTAGCGTAAAAGATCGCAAAGCGCGCACGGGCCGTAACCCAAAAACTGGTGAAGAGCTAAGCATCCCAGCAAGCAAAGTACCAAGCTTTAAAGCTGGCAAAAACCTAAAAGAGCGCTTGAACTAAGACGCCCTATAGCAAATGAGTGCTTTGGCTGATGTCATAAGCTAAGCACCAAGAAAGCACCTAATATTTAGGTGCTTTTTTTGTCGCTATAGTTTGCATCATATAACGTGAATAATACGATGTGAATATTTTGAGTATAGATGAAAAATCACGTATCATAGGGCGCGCGATAGATGCGTTGTTCAAGTAAGGTTTGCTATTCAGCCTTGTTTTATTTTATAACATGCAGACGTTCTTCTTTTTTGCCATTGCCGGCTTAGATAGCATTGATATTGGCAGGTTGCATTTATTGGCTCCTAGCGGTATTACAATGGTTTTTCATCAATATAGGTTAATAAAGCAGAGATAACTATGGATAAATTGCGCGATTTCTTAAAAAGCTGGCCGGGTCGCATTTTATTGATTTTATGCCTATCGCCACTTGCCTTATTGGGTGTCGAAAGCTATTTTGGCGGTGGAGTTGATCCCAATCAAGTCGCTCAGGTAGGTGAGGCAAGCGTAGGGTTGTCCGAGTATCAGACTGCCGTCAATAACCGCCGTAGCGAAATACTCGAGCAAGTTGATGATGCCAGTTTATTAAATGAAGACGTACTGCATGAACAAGTGCTAAAAGGTCTGATTGACCGTACCCTGTTAGAGCAGCAGGCGGGCAAGCTTGGCATGACAGTCTCTGATGATACGATCAATCGTCTACTGCGCGAAGAAGATATATTTAAAGACGCGGATGGCAATTTTTCTAATGACCAGTTTTCAAACTTCTTGCGTCAACGTGGTATGACCAAAAACCAGTTGTTTGCAGAGTTTCGTAATCAGCTAAGTTTGGATCAATTGAATGCCAGTATCGTAGGGACAGCGGTATATCCCATGCAGGCGGTTAGTCAGTTAATTGACTTACAACTAGAGTCACGCAATGTCTGGATACACCGTTTTAACTGGCAAGACTACGCAGATCAGGTCAAGCTCAGCAAAGCCGACATCCAAACGTACTATGATGCCAACAAAGACACATTAAAAAGTGCGGCGATGGTCAATTTGGCTTACATCCAGCTTAGCCCGCAGACCATCAAAGTCGATGAGATAACCTCAGAAGAATTACAGCAGCAGTATGAAGCGTATAAGCAAAGTATTGCTGCTACTGACGAGCGCCGAGTGAGCCAAATTCTATTGACGGGTGATGACGCTAAGACACGAGCAGACAAAATCAAAGCGCGCTTAGCGAAAGGGGAGTCTTTTGCTGCTGTGGCCAAAACAGAATCAGATGATCCAACAGGTGAAACAGGTGGTGATATCGGTCGCTTCAACCCTTCTGTATTTGGTAGTGATGCTGATACGGTTCAGAACGCTTTAGAAGGATTGAGCGTCGGTGATGTGACCGCACCTATCAAAACCAGCTTTGGCTATCAGATATTTACAGTTACCGAAGACAATGGTGAAAAAATACCGAGTCTTGAGAGTATGCGTGAAGAGCTAACAGCAAAAGCGAAAGAATATAAGCGTCAAGAGATTTATGCGGACAAAGTAACGTCGATTAATGATTTGGCAGCAGATGGTTTTAGTATCGAAGATATAGCACAGCAAGAGAATGTGACGCTAAAAAATATCAAAGATTACCGCAAACAAAACAACAGCTCAGTCCTGTCGCAACCAGCAGTGGTCAAACAGGCTTTTGATGAGTTTACGATTCAAGATCAAGCAGTAACAGCTGGTATAGAAGTCGGTAATGGTACGGTATGGGTACAACCAACCAACTATCGTCCTACCAAGACGCTTGCTCTGAGTGCTGCTACGCCAAGAATCACTCAGATATTACGCCAGCAAAGAGCCACAGCGTTGGCATTAAAAGAAGCCAAGGCGGTAGCTGCCGGTATCAAAACGCCAGCCGATATCTCTAAGCAGTCAGTAAGCTTACGAGCATTGGGTGAGATAAACCGTCAGACGACACTGCTAACAGACAAAGAGCGCGGCTTGGCTTTTAGCAAGCAAGCTACTGATGGTAACGTGGTGGCCCTTGCTAGTGAGACTGAGCTTGGTGCAACGCTGTTGGTGGGTGATCGCATCCAAACTGAGCAACAGTCACCACTGTCTGATATGCAACGAGCGCAGACCGCTAGCATCATTCGTGACAATTTGGGTCAAGATCAGTTGCAAGACTACTTAGATTATCTGCGTCTGATGTATCAGGTTGAGATCAATGAATCTAATATGGCTAATGCGCAAGGGCGCTAAGCGTTTATCCTGTTACTAAAAAAAAGCATTGACTAGAAAAAAGCCACTGTAATGTTACAGTGGCTTTTTTGTGGATAGCACTTATATTGTTAAGATTGATCATAAATAGCAGTTGAATATCACGACTGCTATTTATGTCAATCTATAAAACGACATTACAGTCTAATGACGGAAATGACGCATGCCAGTGAATACCATCGCAATACCGTGCTCATTAGCGGCTGCAATGGTCTCATCATCACGCATAGAGCCACCTGGCTGGATGATAGCAGAGATACCCACTTCGGCAGCGTTATCGATACCGTCACGGAAAGGGAAGAAGGCATCTGAGGCCATAACGGCACCTTCAGTGGCCAGTCCAGCATGCTCTGCTTTGATAGCAGCGATACGTGCTGAGTTAACGCGGCTCATTTGACCCGCGCCAACACCGATAGTACGTTGACCTTTCGCATAAACGATAGCATTAGATTTGACATATTTTGCCACATTCCAGCTGAACAATAGATCCGCCACTTGTGCTTCAGTTGGTTGTACGTCAGTGACGATTTTTAGATCGTTTGCCGTAATCAAACCAAGGTCTTGCTCTTGTACGAGTAGGCCGCCATTGACGCGTTTGTAATCAAGCTGACTATCACGCTGATCTGGTGCTGGTAGTTCACCACATACCAATACGCGTACGTTTTTCTTAGTAGCAGTCGCTTCAAGCACACCGTCTTCAATGCTAGGCGCAATGATGACTTCTACAAATTGATTGTCAATGATGGCCTTTGCAGCAGCAAGAGTTAATGGACGGTTGAATGCAATGATACCGCCAAAAGAAGACTCAGGGTCAGTGCTAAAAGCAGTGCGATAGGCCGCTACTTGATCATTATCAACTGCAACGCCGCAAGGATTGGCATGTTTGACGATTACGCAAGCAGAGGCGCTAAAGGCTTTTACGCATTCAAGGGCAGCGTCAGTATCGGCAATATTGTTATATGATAGCGCCTTACCTTGCAACTGCTTAGCTGTAGCGATAGAGGCCTGCTGGCTTCTTAGGGGTTGGTTTTCAGTATAAAACGCTGCGTTTTGATGCGGGTTTTCACCATAGCGTAGGTCTTGTACTTTTTCTAGCTGCACATTGAATGTACGTGAGAAGTTTTCTGGCTCTTGTGTCTCATTGACACGGCTACCTAAGAAATTGGCAATCATACCGTCATACTGTGCGGTATGCTCAAAGGCTTTGACTGCCAAATCGTAGCGCAGCCCAGCTGTTAGCTCAGTGGTGCCATTTAGAGCGTCAATCACGCGATCATAGTCGGCAGGGTCAGTTACGATACCCACATGAGCATGGTTCTTTGCCGCTGAGCGTACCATAGTAGGGCCACCAATATCGATATTTTCGATAGCATCGTTCATAGTCACGTCAGCACGAGCAATCGTCTCAGCAAATGGATATAAGTTTACGACCACCAAATCAATACGTTCGATGGCATGGTCACTCATAATCGCATCGTCTGTACCACGGCGACCCAAAATACCACCATGGATTTTAGGATGTAGTGTCTTCACACGACCATCCATCATTTCAGGAAAGCCGGTGTAGTCTGAAACTTCAGTCACAGCAACATTGTTTTCTGTAAGTAGGCGATAAGTACCGCCAGTAGAAAGTAAGCCGAAACCTGCTTTGATAAGGCCTTGAGCAAACTCAACGATATTGGATTTATCAGAGACCGAGAGTAGGGCAAGTGGGGTTGTACTCATAAAAAATCTTCCATAAAAAAAGCCTGACGTAAACGTCTGGCAAGGTGGTGATGACAATGAGCATAAACTCTATCGTGATAGATAAAGCCATGAATATTCAATTGCCATGCATGATAATTGGTGACGATGAGTAAGCTCATATAGCAGTGCTACATTAAGTCGTAAGTTTTAAGTTTTTTGCGTAAAGTACCCCGATTCAGACCCAATATTTGCGCGCACTTGGTTTGATTGCCACGAGTCTTTTCGAGAACCACAGATAAAAGAGGTTCTTCAACCTGTTTTAAGATAAGTTCGTATAGGTCGGTCGGCATCTCGTCACCTAGCATTGCAAAGTATTGACGTACCACACGCTCAACATGTACATGTAGAGGTTGTTGTACGCTACTGGCAGCACTATCTAAAGAGCGCGAAAAATCATGAGTAGAGGAGTGATAGTCTTCTTTATTATAGTCGGCAGGATGCTCAGAGCTTTTAGCAAAATGAGGGGCATTATGCTGTGCATGAGGTGCCATAAGATAATATCCTTGAAATGAAAAAAGTGTCAAACCATAAGATGTCAGAATAATAGTATATCAAACTAATATCGTCTAACGCTGACAGATTAATGGCTATCTTGATTACAACGATACGCATCGAGAGTAAATATGGTGCATATCACCTATGAAAAATGGTTGTGCTGATACTAATAAAAATCAATAAAGTGGTGTCATGGTAACTTCACGGATCTGTCTGTCGTCAATGGGTATAGTAAACAGCAGACGTTTTTTATCGTTAGCGGGTAGCTGGCTCTGTTTACCCAATAAGTAATCGGTGGGCGCTGCAATAAACTCTCCGATAAGGCTATCGGCGCCATAAACGCTGACTTTTATGTTTGGATAGAGCTGTGCTTGTGTGCTTTGGTTGTTTAATGTTGCACTTATATCGCTAAATGTGCCTGCTGTCTTTATTTGACTGGCTCTATAATTTGGCGTAGTGACAGTGAAAGCGGTCAAGTCTGCGCTTGGTAAGCTACACGCTGCAACAGAGCATGCGGCTTGCAGCCTTTTGGCATTGGCAGGATTCTTGACTAAAGTCTCTAAATTAAACATAACATATTGTGCAGCAAGTAAGAGCGCCAATACCAAGCACCCGAGTATCCAAAGTATAGAGGCGATCGAAAGTGCTGCTGATGTGGGCGCAAAATGTGCCTGTGCTATTTTTGCACGTTCTGCGGCAGAGATTTCTTCATCTCTAATAGGAACACCCATATCTATTAGCAGCTGTGATAAATCTGTATCGTCTATTGGCTTTTCGTCACGCTTACTTTGCTCGTCAAGAAGTGCCTCAAGCCATGAGTTGTCAGTTGTATCATCTACACTGGCGTGAATATCATTGGCAGCTGCAGAACTGAGGACTTCTTGTGCTATCGAGGAAGACTCTGGTACCACATGTGTCGTAGCAGATTTTGCCATTGGATCGTTATTTTTATGTTTGTTATCAGAGGGCGAGTGTTGCCCAGTAGCTGATGTTTCTGTAGTAGAAGGTATGTTGCTGACTTGGGTCAACCAAGCATCCATACTATCTAAAGAGGTATATTCTGTAGGATTATCGTCTGGCTCATCAATATCCATATCATCGTAGATAAGATCATCATGAATGAGAGTGTCGGATGAACGTTTTTGATTGAGTGACGGTTTAGTATTGGGACGTTTTGCTTTGGTACTTTGAATTGCTGAGGTATCAGAAGTTACGACGAGGTTCTTGTTGACCAAAAAACTTTGATGACACTGATCACAGCTGACGGTAGCATTGACTTTATTTAGCTGAGTTTGTTGAATATTAAAGTAAGCTTGGCAATGAGGGCACTGAGTTTTTATAGGGGTGGTCATAGGGCCGAATCCAAAAAAGTATGGTTATCAATACCGCATCGCCACTCACCAACAGCTACCTACAGTGCTCTTAAAATTATATCAATCATGAGCAAAGACAGAGTGGCGTCAAATACCTAACGTTTGACTGCCCTCTATCGTAACAGATGTAATTAAATGTTGCTAGCTAGTAAATGTACCAGATAAACGCTGCCAATGTTGGTCTTCTTGAGCTGTAAAAGCATGTTTAGGATCGAGGGCAAAATAGGGCTGATAAGCTGCCACAACTTGCTCAGTTTGTGACTCAATCAAGCCTGCTAAAACAATCCGGCCCTTTGGTGCAATCAAGGTTGAGAAGTAAGGCGCCAAGCCAATTAAAGGTTTTGCTAGGATATTTGCGACGATGACTTCTACAGGTAAGATATTGTTTTGCGAACAGTGTTCAGTAAACGCTTCTGGCAAAAACGCTTGCAGACGGTCACCCACATGATTGCGTACCGCGTTTTGATTAGTCGCGAGCACCGCTTGCGGGTCGATATCAACTGCATATACTTGGCGTGCACCCAATAATAAAGCAGCGATACCTAAAATACCTGAGCCACAACCGTAATCGATGACTACTTTATCTGTCAGATCTTGCTCTGTCAGCCAATCAAGGCAGAGACGAGTTGTGGCATGGTAACCGGTACCAAAAGCTAAGCCTGGATCCATGATGATATTTGTCGCCTGAGGATTAGGTGGCGTGAGCCAGTCTGGCACAATCCATAAGTCATTGGCACATTCAATAGGATGATAGTTGCTCATCCATTCGCGCTCCCAGTCTTTGTCATCAACGGCCGTTAGCCAAATGCGGGTTGCTTGTACTTGTGCTGCGATTTCGTGACTGAGCTGCTCAACAGCCTGACGGCTACCAGAATCAGTGGTCGCGTCAAATAAACCAGTCAATATCACCTCATCCCACAGTGGGGATTCGCCTGGTAGTGGTTCAAACAAAGGCTGATCACCTGCATCATCTAGGGCAATTGATAGAGCGCCGGCCTCTAATAAAAGCGCTTCGGCCAAATCGACGTTTGATTTTTCACATTGTAAGTGCAGTTGTTGCCATGCCATAAAGATAACCTTAAGCTAAAATAATAAATGTGTATTTTGAATGAAAGACAGATATTTGGTGTCGAAAGTGGGACGCCAAATATCTGTCAAATAATAATGCGAAATTTTATAAGTTTCTGAGTAGATTCCTATCAGTTAGATATCTGCCTATTAACTATGTAACGTCTATCAACTATGTACCTGTCTATTAGCGCAAAGCTCGCCTTGCTTCATTGATAACGCGTGAATTACCTTGGGCTTGACCTGATTGTAAGATAATTTGCCACAGTGCCCGTCTGCGATTGGCATCTTGTGACACACTAAGACCGCGTCGTGCCATTGCTTCTGCCTTGCGTGGTTGGTTCTTTTTTAGGGCGACTTGGGCCAAATAGAAGTACACGGCAGACGATTTAGGTGCCAAACGCTGTGCACGAGTAAAGCTGTTTTCGGCGTTGGTCAGTTGGCCGGCTTTTAGCTGATTGATACCGACCTGCATCAAGTTACGAAATGCAGGCAATGTACTGTTGCTGCTGGTCGACTGTTGAGCCCGCTGTTGCGAGTTTTTTCGTGCCTGCTCTAATAACTCGTTGTGGGAGGGTGCTGATGGCTCAGAGATGATATAGTCATTACGCGAGGGTAAGGCAATGCCTAGGTCAGGCTCTGTCGTTACTGGAGTAGAGGGCTCAAATACAGGCGCCTCTTGCGTCAATGGGTTTGGCGACTCGAGCTGCTCAGGTGGGATATAAGGCTCAACTGGATACTCATTTTCATCATCTACGTCAACAATGGGCGCCTGGGTGATGGTGGTTGTGCTTGCAACTGTCGGCTGTGATGATGGGATTGTCTGTATCGGTACTGTGTTTGTCGCAGTCGTCGACGTACTGGGTAAGGTCTGACAAGCGCTGAGACTCAGCATGCCAGCTAAGGCACCACCTACAAGTAAAGTGTTGGCTGACATCAGCTTTTGGTGCCACTGGGTCACTTTTTGTTTGACAGTGACAGGTTGCTGTAAAGATGGGATCATGTCGAGACCTTTTTTAAATATTAAAAGCTAAATATCAAAAATAACGTTAGAACCATTCAACAGCACGGTCGTACCAAGTATCCGCGCGTTCTTCGTTACCATTGTCTTGCTCATTGCTGTTTTCTGAATCAGTACCTTCAATAGCTTCACCATTTGGAATCTCTAAACCTTCACGGCGACGCTGCTGATTGATGACACCTTGCTGGTTTTGGAATTGCGTTTGCTCGCGGGCACGATCTTGTTGGTACAAACTCAGCGCACAGCTACTGGCTTCTTCTGGTAGATATGCGGACATGACTGGTAAATAGCGCGCATTGGCACAGCGCTCATTAGACAGCTTGCCTGAGTTGTTCTCTAACCACAACCATTCTATACCTTCTGGCTCTGGTAACGCTACAGGAGTGAGCTTCAGACGGTTCATATAGTCAACCCAGACAGGAAGTGCACCAGTACCACCGCTCAGACCGATGGGTTTATTGTCATCACGACCAACCCAAACCACACTAACGTAGTTACCGCTGTAGCCTGCAAACCAAGCGTCACGGTAGTCATTCGTTGTACCCGTTTTACCGGCAAGGTTTAGATTGCTACCAAGCGACTGGGCACGTCTGGCGGTACCGTTTGAAACCACCTGCTGCAACGCATAGTTCGTCAAGAAATTGGTCTCAGGTGGAATGCTGCGCTGAGTATTCAATCCAGTACGCTGCAAAATGCGGCCACGATCATCGATAACCGTACGAATACTATGAATAGGGGTGCGGAAACCACCAGTGGCAAAAACCTGATAAATACCCAGCATATCCATTGGGCTAAGATTGACAGAACCTAACAGTGCTGATGGGTACGGTGGTATCTTTTCCTCAACTCCCATGCGGCGTAATTGTTTGGCAAAGGTATCGACCCCAAACTCCATACCCAGACGTACCGCAGATTGGTTATAAGATTGCGACAATGCTGTGGTGAAGGGTACATAGCCATGATCACGGTTGTCGTAATTTTTGGGATTCCAATCGGTACCGTCGCTTAGGTTGACAGTGATAGGGGAGTCATCCACTGAACTTGCCAAGTTATAGCGACCACTCTCAAGCGCTGTCATATAGATAATAGGCTTTAATAAAGAACCAACTTGGCGTTTGGCATCAACAGCACGGTTGAATCCTGTGAACTCACTGCCACTACCGACGACAGAAACCAGTTCGCCAGTCTCTGGATTGGCACTGACGAGGGCCCCTTGCAAGTCTTTAGTTTTGCTACCGCTACGGCGCAATTCACCAAGTTTTTTGTCAACCGCTTTATCTGCTGCTAATTGCGCGATAGGGTCCAAGGTACTGATAATGATGAGACCTTCGTTTTTGAGGTCGTCTGAATAGTAAACAGTATTAAGCTCGCGTTTAACGATATCCAAAAAGTCAGGGAACTGGCTTTTGCCTTCGGCAGGCTTGTCCACAATACCAAGAGGCTGCTCTAAGGCTTTATCGTAATCTTCTTGGCTTAGCGTACCCATTGTGAGCATGTTGTTAAGTACCACATCACGGCGTGCTTTTGAATCATTTGGATTGCGACGAGGGTTATAAATACTTGGTCCCTTTGCCATACCAACTAGCATGGCTTGCTGGTCTAAGCGTAGCTCATTGAGCGGTTTGTCAAAATAAAACTGTGCAGCCAATCCAAAACCGTTAATAGAGCGGTTACCGTTTTGACCCAAATAAATCTCATTTAAATACGTTTGTAGGATCTCATCTTTGCTGTAATGCAGTTCAAGCAATACGGCCATTAACGCTTCGTTGGCTTTGCGCTTTATGGTGCGATCTGAGTTGAGATAAAAGTTCTTGATAAGCTGCTGGGTAATGGTTGACCCGCCCTGTCTTGCGCCACCAGAGAAATTATTGTAAACAGCACGAGCGATACCACGTATCGAGACGCCTTTGTGCTCATAAAATGCGCGATCTTCGGTGGCAATCAAAGCGTCAATCAATGGCTGAGGCACGTCATCTAAAGACACCACCATTCGATCTTCATTACTATCAGGATAGATACCACCGATATTCACCGGCTCTAGACGTATGATGCCGCTTTTGGCGGGTACGGTACTTTGAATAGAGTCCACTTTATTATTAGCAATCGTCATTTTGATGACTTGCTCAGCATCTTTGTCACTGGAGCTATAAGTAAAGCCGCGTGTATGGATATAATAAGTATTGCCTGATCTATGGTAAGTACCAGTACGGTCGTACGCTTTATTGCTCTGATAATTAAGCAATTCTAGCCACGTCTTCATCGTATCCCTATCGACGTTGGCACCTTGATACAGCTCAAGTGGTTGTGAGTATACTTTGGCTGGAATATCCCAACGCTTACCTTCAAACTTATGGGTAATGGTGCGATCAAGTTTGATCAGGTACAGTGCCAAGAGCACCATGCCTGCGATGATAACAATTAATAGAAGGCTACTAAACACCAAGCCGCGCTGCTGTGAAGGTAATGTACTCATAGCAGGCTTAGATGATGGAGCTGACTTAGTATTTAATAACTTAAAATTGGATTTTTGCACGGACGTCGCACCATTTTTGGATAAAAAACTGCCTCATAATGACGCAAATTGATGAATTTTTCAATCTATCATCGTCAACGGGCGCATTCATTGGTATCAGAGCAGTGCTGATGTTACTGCCTAGGGTGATTGCTTGTAGTATAATCTTAACTGAAACACTGGTAAGAGCAGTGAGGTGTGAGCAACTTGTATAGCGTTGATAAACGTATATAGGATAACAATTTATTATTGCTGCAACGATGTAATTTGTATGAAACAGCCTTTGGGTTTTGTTTTTACAATCAGCCTTTAACAGCAGTCGCAATCAATAGTAATCTTAACGAGTAGCAACTCCAATTAGTAACAGTTTCAACCAGTAGTAATGTCAGTATCGTCAAAAATGACTGTTCTTATTTAATTAATAGTCAATAACAGCAAGCTTGCTTTTAGTGAGTACGTTTTGAGTAAGCTTGTCAAAGGAAGTAAGCGCCGACTATGTCTAGTACCTCATCATCTGTAGCATCTACTACAACTCATTCCTACGAAGATAACTCTATTATTGAAGGATTAGTGCTTCCATTGGCTGATCACTGCTTCCATTGCGGCGATCCTGTACCGCAGCCACCGTTTCATGCTGAGATATTAGGTAAGTCGCGTGAGATGTGCTGTATGGGCTGTCAGCTAGCAGCGCAGAGTATCGTAGAGGCAGGTCTTGAACAATACTATCTTGACCGTTCGGAGATCAATCGTACAGCAAGCTTGCCCACTCAGTTAACGCGTCTTGAGGTATACGATCATGATGAAATAAAGTCGCAGTTCGTCTATGCGCAAGATGAACTGTCAGTTGCCGAGTTGTCTGTTAATAACTTGCGCTGTGCTGCCTGTACGTGGCTCATTGAGTCGCGTCTCGATGAGCTACAGGGTATCAGTAAGTGTCAGGTAAATCTGACCAATCAGCGTATGCGCGTCGTCTGGAATGAGGACATGCTGCCAATCAGTCGCATTCTGGCGGTCATTAATGAGATCGGCTACGAAGCCAAGCCTTACCGGCAAGATACTCATGAAGCCATGCTGGCACGTCATAACAACCAGATGCTCTTACGTCTCGGTATTGCGGCACTAGGCTCGATGCAGGCGATGATGTACGCTGTTGCGCTTTACTTTGGTGAATATAGTGACATGCTGATATTCCAGCGCGACTTTTTGCGTTGGGTATCGTTATTTGTGAGCACGCCTGTGTTCTTTTATGCGGGTATTCCGTTCTTTACCTCAGCGTGGTCGGCGATTCGGGCACGCCAAGTAAATATGGATGTACCCGTCAGTCTGGCGCTGATTATCACTTTTTTTGCCAGCCTCTATGCCACCGTTACTGGACAAGGGGAGACGTATTACGACTCAGTCAGTATGTTTATATTCTTTTTATTAGCAGGGCGTTATATCGAGCACAATGCACGTCTAAAAGCTGCCACTATGGCTAATGATTTGGTCGTGGTCGAGCCTGTATTGGTCCAAAAAGTGGCTGAAGACAAAACAGCGGCAGCGCGTATCTTGCAGCAGCTTAGGGGCAATAGCGCTCAGCAAGATGACAGTATCGAAAATGAGTCTCATGAGGTGGCAGTCTCTGCAACTGACGTGATGCCTAACTTTATGCAGAGGATGGATGCGAATGTCCATCAGCTCACATCAGATATTGCGCAAGAGTGGCAGCACTCTCGTAATCAAAAAAATGCAATCTCACAGTTAGAAGGTGATGTATCGTCAAAGCAAATGGTGACGGCTCACAGCTTGCAAGTGGGTGATGTTATTTTGGTTGAGGCAGGTTCTGAGATTATCAGTGACGGTATCTTGCTGAGCTCGACGGCAACCGTATCACAGAGCCTACTGACGGGCGAGGGTGACTTAATCATCAAGACCCAAGGCGATTACATTGTCGGTGGCGCACAAAACGATAGCCAACCGTTTGAGATGTTAGTCACAGCGCTACCACAGGACAGTCAGATAGGTCTCATCGATAGGCTAATGAACCGAGCGATGAGTGAAAAGCCCAAACTGGCACAGCAAGCGGATAAGCTGGCACGTTGGTTTGTCGCACGTATTTTAGTGTTATCAGTCTTGGTATTTGTCGGTTGGTATATCGTCGATCCAAGTCAGGCTATTTGGGCAACGGTCGCAGTATTGGTCGCCACCTGTCCTTGTGCCTTGTCCTTGGCGACGCCAATAGCGTTGACTGTTTCGACCAATCGCCTAGCCAGCTATGGTTTTTTGACGACGCGCGGACATACGCTACAGACACTAGCTGAAATCACTCATATTGCTTTTGATAAAACAGGAACGCTGACCTACGGTAAGCCAAACCTGTTACATATTGAACTGGTGGCACTAATAGATCAAACAGAAACGGATGATGGGTCATCAATAGCGCAAAAAGATAGGCTATTGGCAATTGCAGCAGCTTTAGAGGTGGGCAGTCGTCATCCGATTGCACACGCTCTGCTAACTGCTGCTTATCAATTACATCTACCAACGACGCGGGCTGTACAGCACTATCCGGCAGGCGGTGTGGAAGCAATGATTGATGGTATGAAATATCGCATCGGTCATGAAGGTTTCGCTTTGAACAGTGATATAAATAGTATTGAAAAAAACAATGATTTGACCATCGATTTACTAACTCATCGCGCGAGCTCAGCTGTTGTTTTGTCTTGCCAAAAAGCAAATACCAATGGCTGGCAGGCGCTGGCATGCTTTTATTTTAATGATAAAGTGCGAGATAGTGCTCAAACGATGCTTAATACTATAAAAGGGCTAGGTATCGAGTCTGTAATGCTAACAGGAGATCCAAGCCCGCAAGCGCTGACGATGGCTGATAGCTTAGGAATGCAGGCTGCCTATAATGGTCTATCTCCGACGGACAAGGTCAATCATATTCAGCAGCTGCAAGCCAAAGGCGCGGTCGTATTGATGGTTGGTGATGGCATCAATGATGCGCCAGTATTGGCAGCAGCAGACGTGTCCACCTCAATTGCTGGTGCGGCAGATCTGGCACAAGTATCTAGTGATAGTATTATCCTAAACGGTCAAATAGAGGCCATCACTGCTGCTAAACGTATTTCTGATAAAACAGAGCGCATCATTAAGCAAAATTTTCGCTGGGCGCTCGCTTACAACAGTATTGTCCTGATACCAGCGGCTTTAGGTTATGTACCACCATGGCTTGCTGCTATTGGTATGTCGCTTAGCTCATTGTTTGTCGTGTTAAATGCGCTGCGTCTGAAACGTGCCTAGTCACTTCAGAACGCACTGACGTTAAACGAGTGTGCTCTAGAATGCACTGACGTTAAGACAGTCTGCAACATTCAGCCATAAAAAAACCGCCTTCAACTATAAGTAGTTAAGGCGGTTTTTATACAGAGTTGCTATCAGACAGTGTATCGAATTAGTCTTGTAAATAGCTCAATAGACGCATGAATTCGATATACATCCAGACTAGAGTCGCAAGAATCCCAATACTGAATAACCATTCATAGTCTTCTGAGATACCCATTGCAACGCCGCGATCGATATTGTCAAAGTCTAATAATAGCGTAAAAGAAGCGATAACAATCACAAACAAGCTAAAGCCGATAGCGATAGCACCGCCTTCAAACAAGAACGGTAGTGTTGAACCAAATGCTAGAGAAAGCACCCATTGTGCGACGTATACAAGCATAATGGCAATAACGGCTGAGGTCACAATAGAGCGGAATTTTTCAGTGACCTTAACCAAACCTGAGCGATATAGGCCTAGCATGACTGCCGCTGTGACGAACGTTGCACACATTGCAGTTACTGGTACGGTCGGATACATTCTCATAAAAAATAATGAGATACCGCCCAAAAAGATACCTTCTAACAATGCGTAAGGCACCGCCAACGTCTTGGCTTTTTGTGGCTTAAAAGTGATAAAAAGGGCAAGAACAAACGCAGCAATCATGCTACCGAAGGCTGCCATGGTAATAAAACCTTGCGATAAACCTGCCATAAGCGCATAAAAGAAAAAGCCCACACCAGTAATAGCTGATAAACCAAGTAATAGGCTGGTCTTTTGAATAACACCCTTGACCGTCATTGGATTACCGCCGATCGCAAGTTCTGCGCGACTGACAATAGGATTGGCCATACATAAATCCTTAATAATAAAATATGAAAATAGAGATGTTAGCTACTTTAGCAAAACCGCCATTATTGTCAACTGTGTTTGCGTGACAGCCATGGTGACTGCTGTACTTGCTGACCGTTAGCGCCAGTTGCGCCTGTATCAGGCGACTATAGCATCAAGTGGTTGGTCAGATAATGAGCAAGACCGGGCGAGACTGAATAAGGCGTTTGATGCTTTTTATATGGGGTCAGTTACGACAGTTAACAACGATAATTGAGAAACATGCTAGTCTAAGCGCGCATTTATCGCTATCATTGCCCTGTACTTCACCGTTATACCGAGTCGTTTTATGGAAAACTCAGCGCAGTCAGCAAGATTGCCACACTTACATGAATCAGAGCTATTCCACGCTATCAAGAACCCTGCTTTTAGGCGCATTGGGCTGATGGGCCGCGCTGGTAAACGCAGCGTCACTCAAAGTCTGGTGCAGATCGCCCAAACCATCAATGACATGAATTTGACATTGATCATGGATGTACAAACTGCCAATTTGCCCACACTGGATCTTATAGACATAGAAAAAGTCAAAATCGTAAAGCGCGGCTTAATTGGTGAGATTTGCGACTTGGTTATTGTGGTCGGTGGTGACGGCTCGATACTACATGCTGCTGAAGCATTAGCACGTTACCGTGTGCCTGTATTGGGAGTTAACCGTGGTCGCTTAGGGTTTTTGGCAGATGTAAAGCCTGATGAAGCGGCGTTTAAACTGCGTCAGGTGTTGATGGGAGACTATCAGCTGGACCATCGGTTTTTGCTTACGATGGAAATACGAGAAGGGCGCAAAATAATTCATGAAGATATGGCGCTCAATGATATCGTGTTGCATGCTGGCAAGTCGGTACATATGATTGATTTTCAGATGAAAATCGACGGACATGATGTATATAGGCAGCATAGTGACGGGCTAATAGCAGCAACACCGACAGGCTCGACTGCTTATGCACTATCCGGTGGTGGTCCTATCATACATCCGAGTATGGATGCCATTTGTCTCGTGCCTATGCATCCTCATACCTTGTCTAGTCGTCCGATTGTGGTCAGCGGTAATAGTGAAGTCTGTATTCGTATCCATGAAGACAACCGTACGCAGCCAATGGTTAGTGCAGACGGCAAACCCAGTGTACCGCTCGAACAAGAGCAACGCTTACATATTCGTAAGCACCCTGACAAACTGACTTTGTTGCACCCACCTGGGTTTGATTTTTATGAAGCGTGCCGGACAAAGTTACACTGGAATGTCCACGCTGAAGAATTCAGTCTTGATGTCGATGATGATATTATGGACGATGAATAAGTCAGTCTTTTATGTAGAAGTATGATCCAAAAATCGCAGTGGAGTAGGCAAAATGGATAAACAAACAATACTAGCAAGTCTAACGCCTGAGGTAGTCGATAAATTCCGTATGGCGATTGAGCTGGGCAAATGGCCTGATGGTCGCAAAATTACTGCTGAGCAGCGCGACACTTGTATGCAAGCGGTAATGGTATGGGAGCATGAGCATCTACCGCCTGCTGAACGTACTGGCTATATCCACAAACCAGTAAAAGACAACGGTTCAGTGGTTGGTGCTGAATGTGATGTCGAGCATGAACATCATTATCCTAATATGCCGAACCCTAAAGGTGCCGTGCAGCCTGTCAAATTTCGTGATAAATAAGTTTTGTGATAAATAGACCTACAAATAGGGAGGTCTGTAATAGCCGTAAATACAGACATCACAAAAAAGCCACGCTCATTAGCGTGGCTTTTTTACTTTATAGTGTTCTAATCACAACACATGCTTAAATTGCAGTCGTATCGACACTAGGACGAACCGTTAGTGGGTTTTTCTGCATCAAAAATCCCTGCCAGCCCCAATGCAAAAAGTTACGAATGTTGGCGTGATCAGTACCATTAGGCGTTGCTTGCACTTTGGCATAGTGTTCGCCAAATAGTTTTAGCGTGTCCAGCTGGTTCAAACCGTGGTGCTTAGCAAAACCAAAAATTTTTGCACTACCTTCGTTTTCACCAGCTGCATTATGTACCATCCCATTCACAAATGGGGCAGGCGCATAGCGATAAAAATCATCAATAAAGCTGATGACATCATTGAATCCAATGGCTTTTTTGTTCAAACCATTAAGTAGTGCCGATATATCTGATTGGCGGATACTCATAAATAAATGACCTCAGAGCAGATTAAAAAAACAATATAATACTTATTGATACCCGAGAGCAGTTAGCAACTGAGCATCAAGTATTATAGATTAGCGATTGAAATAGTCTTCGTCATCGAATGAAGGCGAAAAGTTGCCTTGCTCAAGATGCTGCATTTGCGACTGTACAGAGCGCTCATGCTGAATACGTTGATAAATCTCTTCGCGATGTACGGCAATATCTTTTGGTGCGTTTACACCGATACGTACTTGATTGCCTTTGACGCCCAAAACCGTCACACTGACTTCATCGCCAATCATTAGCGTTTCGCCCACGCGGCGTGTCAAAATTAACATGCGTCACACTCCTTATGTCGCATCAACAAATTATTACTCATCAGATTACTTCTCAATTGCAGAACATTACCGTAGCACTAAGCAAGCAATGTATCAATAATTACAATGCTCGACATCGTGCTCATAACGGTAACGATAGGTAGATTCATTTAGCCCAAATGAAAGCCCCATTATAGGTGGCATAACAGATACTGTCACGGTTTTTTCACAAAACTATTAGGTAAGTGCTCATTTCAGCTAGGACAAAAAATAAAAATAGGACCTAAAGAGATCCTATTTTATTTGAGTATTATATCAATATATCAGTAGCACTGGACAAATTACCGACAATGCTCAGACGGTATTTTAACAGTTTTTGAGGGTTATAGCCCAGCGATTTTGCTTTCGCCGTCTTCACGGTCAAGACCAAATGCAGTATGCAGTGACTTGACAGCTTTTTCTAAGTGCTGGTCTTGAATCAGTACAGACACTTTGATTTCGCTGGTCGATATCATTTGGATATTGATGTTGTTTTCAGCCAATGTCTGGAACATGAGGCTAGCAACCCCTGCGTGTGAACGCATACCAACACCTACTAATGAGACTTTAACAACTTCGCTATTGCCTGAGATTTCTTTGGCACCAATCTCGTCTTTGACTTCTTCATTGAGCACTTTTAGGGTCTTGTCTAAGTCAGTGCGGTTGACAGTGAAGGTAAAGTCAGTGGTGCCATTGTCTGATAGATTTTGGACAATCATATCGATTTCGATATTGGCGCGACCAATGGGGCTCAAGATAGCAGAGGCGATACCAGGATGATCGGGCACACCGCGTACTAAGATTTTTGCTTCGTCTCGATTAAACGCGATACCTGAGATGATTGCCTGTTCCATATTGTCTCCTTCGTCTATCGTAATTAGGGTGCCCACATTGTCTTGAAATTCTTGGTCAAAGCTGCCGTCTGTGTTTTCATCAAAGCTAGACAGTACGCGTAGAGGTACACCGTACTTGCCAGCAAACTCTACTGAACGAATCTGTAGAATCTTTGAACCAAGGCTCGCCATCTCTAGCATTTCTTCAAAGGTAATTTTTTCAAGTTTTTTGGCTTTTGAGGTCACACGAGGATCAGTGGTATAGACGCCATCGACATCAGTATAGATCTGACACTCATCAGCACCCAAAGCTGCTGCAATCGCCACACCTGTCGTATCAGAGCCACCGCGTCCGAGTGTGGTCGCGTTGCCTGCTTCATCAATACCTTGAAAGCCTGCAACGATAACGATATTGCCAGCATCTAGTTGCTCGCGTATGTTTTTATCATCGATGCTTTCGATACGTGCTTTATTATGGGCGTTGTCAGTTTTGATAGCGACTTGACGACCAGTAAATGAGCGAGCACCAATACCAAGCTCTTTAATCGCCATAGCGAGTAGAGAGATAGAGACTTGCTCACCCGTTGAGACCATTTGGTCGTATTCACGGGCGTCAGGATTGTTGCTAATTTGGCGTGCTAAATCAATTAAGCGGTTGGTTTCGCCGCTCATAGCTGAAACCACAACGACCACTTGGTGACCATTGTCATGCCAGCGTTTGACTCGTTTGGCGACGTTTTTGATGCGGTCGATACTGCCCATCGAGGTGCCGCCGTATTTTTGTACTATTAACGCCATAAAAATCTACCTATTATTCAATAATGACTTTTTATGATCAGTGATGAGTGTCAATGTGAGACCTATCAATGCTTGTATACATAAAGCCAGATTATAAAAGTGATGCCCTAGGTTTTTGTTCATCTGGTTGTGTCTACTACCTTTAATGAACGAAAAACATGCCCAAACGTTGACCTTTATACCATATCTACAGCACAACTTTAAGTCTCAGTAACGCCTAGATATATGGCGATTGGTTATAGTGGTCATAACCAATCGCGTATTTGGTGCGTAGTAGAGTAAAGCTATGCGATAAATATAAGGTATATTATGACGCGCTATAGCAATATACTCGCTGGTCTAATATTCAGTAGCTTAGCTAAGCTGGGTTTCAATCCAAGCAGGTAGAGCGCTGATAACCGCTGCACTGTTGCCAGACTTCGGCGCGCCACCTTGGGCGTAGTCAGGCTTACCGCCGCCTTTACCACCAAGCTCACTCGCCAAATGACGTATGATATCACCAGCTTTTATCTTAGCAGTGACAGACTTCGCTACGCTCGCTGCTAATGCCAACTGATCGTCTTTATCACCGACGAGTACAATCACGCTATCAGGTAGTTTTGATTTGATATCGTCCATCAGCGTACGGATAGATTTACCATCGATGCCGCTTAGGGTGCTGATAAGAACTGGTGTACCTGCGATAGTCTGCACATCATCAAGTAAGTTAGCTGCTTGAGCACTGGCCATCTTTTGTTGCAGACGCTCTAGTTGTTTTTCAAGATCGCGCTGCTTATCTGCCATGGTGCGTACACGCTGCGCCACTTCAGGACGTTTTACTTTGAGCTGACTTGCCAATTCACCCAGTTGCTGCTCGCTTTGCTGCATGTTTTTGACCGCGTTCATGCCAGTAACGGCTTCAACTCGGCGAATACCAGCAGCGATACCTGATTCACTGATGATTTTTAGCACGCCGATATCGCCCGTGCGCTGCACATGTAAGCCGCCGCATAGTTCGATAGAGAACGGCTTGCGCTGACCATCTACGATACTGTCTGTACCCATGGTTAGGACTCGAACGTCACTACCGTATTTTTCGCCAAACAGTGCCATAGCGCCTTGGTTCATGGCCTCATCAATCGACATGTGCTCGATGCGTGCAGGGGTGTTGGCTTGGATTTGTTCATTGACGAGACGTTCTACTCGCGTAATTTCAGCGACACTGACAGGCTTGTCGTAGGCAAAATCAAAACGTAGTACTTCGCTTGAGACCAATGAGCCTTTTTGCGTAACCGCATCACCTAATACTTCTCTTAGCGCTGCATGTAATAGGTGAGTAGCAGAATGGTTTTTTGCACTAGCGGCACGGATGCTTGAGAGTACATGAGCGTCAGCCGTCTGCTTAGGGCTAATCTCACCCATAGTCACGACACCATAATGAATAATCGCCTGCCCAGACTTTTTGGTGTCTTGCACTTCAAAAACGCCTGATTCGGTACGAATTTCACCAAGCTCACCAACTTGACCGCCGCCTTCTGCATAGAATGGGGTGCGATCGAGTACGACAACGCCTTCCATGCCTTCTGTTAAGCTGTCTGCTGGGTTACCATCTTGGTAAAGTGCGTCAATAGTGACACCTTCTTCTTCAAGCTGCTCATAGCCGATAAATGTCGTTGGCGTTTCTACTTGGATGACGCTGCTGTAATCAACGTCGAATTTGCCAGCATCACGGGCACGCTCACGCTGCGCTTGCATATGCTCATCGAATTCTGCTTCGTCAATGACAATACCGCGCTCACGAGTGATATCGGCAGTCAAATCGAGTGGGAAGCCGTAAGTATCGTAAAGCTTAAAGGCAGCTTCACCAGATAGCGTATCGCCATCTTGTAAGCCTTCAAGTTCGCTGGCAAGCAAACGCAAACCTTGGGCTAATGTTTTAGCAAACTGTGCTTCTTCTTTTTGAATGGCACTTTCGATGGCAGTTTGTTTTTCTTTTAGATCTGGATAAGCGCTGCCCATTTCTGCGACGAGCGGCGCCACCATTTTGTAGAAAAACTCATTATCAGCGCCAAGTTTGTTGCCATGACGTACGGCACGGCGAATGACGCGGCGTAGGACATAGCCACGACCTTCATTGCTTGGCGTAACACCATCAGCAATCAAAAACGCTACGGCACGAATATGGTCGGCAATGACTTTTAGTGATGACTGCTGTTCATTATCAATCTCTAGGATTTCAGCCGCCGCATCCATCAAATGGACAAATAGGTCGATCTCATAGTTGCCATGGACGCCTTGCATGATGGCGCTAATACGCTCAAGTCCCATGCCTGTATCGACACTGGGTGCTGGTAGCGGTAATAGAGTGCCGTCTTTTTGACGATTAAACTGCATGAAGACACAGTTCCAAATCTCAATAAAGCGGTCGCCATCTTCTTCAGGAGTACCTGGCAAGCCGCCTTCGATATCGGCGCCGTGGTCATAAAAGACTTCGGTACAAGGACCACAAGGACCGGTATCACCCATGGTCCAAAAATTATCAGAAGCGTAAGGCGCGCCTTTGTTATCGCCAATACGAATGATGCGATCGCTTGGAATACCAATGTTTTTATTCCAAATCTCAAAGGCTTCATCATCGGTTTCATAAATGGTGACGTACAGACGATCCTTATCAATGGCTAGCCACTCTTTTGACGTCAAAAACTCCCAGATATACTCGATACCCGCTTGCTTGAAGTAATCGCCAAATGAGAAATTACCAAGCATTTCAAAGAACGTATGATGGCGGGCAGTGTAGCCGACATTATCTAGATCGTTATGCTTGCCGCCAGCACGGACGCACTTTTGAGAAGTTACAGCACGTGTGTAGTCACGTGGCTCCATACCCAAAAAGGTTTCTTTGAACTGATTCATACCGGCATTGGTAAATAGTAATGTCGGATCATTATGCGGAATCAAGCTAGACGATGAAACTTGGGTGTGCTGCTTGCTTATGAAAAAATCGATAAAGGCTTGGCGAATATCGGCTGAGCGAAATGGCTGGCTCACAGCGGCTCCTTACTGACGGATAGAATTGAGTAAATAACATAAAATAATTTTGCAAGCGATTTTAGCACAAACGCCCAAGCTCTTGGTACAAGAGTTATAACTGCTAGGTGATTGTGCCTCTGTAGTTTGCAGATTCATATAGTAAAGTTAGGGCGAGCTGGTCAGAATTGCGGCATCGGTCTCATCAAGCTTGTCTTTTATCAGTGGATCGGACTCAATGACCTGAACTGGCAAGTAGCGCAATTGCAGCTTGATAGGCAAGTATTTTGGGAAATTTTCTGCCATGTCTTTGGTAATCACATCCTCTATTTGCTGCACATCTTGTGAGCTTGGGCTGGTCTCACCGCGAATCACAGCACGAATGATCTGAAACTCGTTATTCTGATCAAACTGAGTGTTGGTCAGTACGTTGCCTTGATCGATAAAATGGTCATTAATGGCTTCTTTAACATTATTTTCAAAGGTTTGCTGCTTGGCATTGCTGTTGAGGTTTAGGGTCAGGTAAATACCTAAGCCGACCAGTAATAGCAGTGTGACGGCATTTCGGCGGAAAAATATCAAATAGGTGCCCGATTTATAATCATCATCTACCAAACGCCTGAACCCTAAAAACCACAGTACCATGGCATTGGTAAACTGAATAGCAATGATGTTGGTCAGTGCCAATAAGGCAGCACCAAACCCCATCTGTATCTCACCATTGGCAAATAAAATCCCACTAGCCGCCAATGGTGGCACCAAGGCTGTGGCTACAGCGACCCCAACAACGGCAACGGACAGGTGCGGAGACACCATCGCATATGCACCAGCCGTACCGCCGGCCAGTGCAATCATCAAATCCATAGACGTGGGCTGGGTGCGAGACAAAATCTCATTGGTTAATGGCTGACCTTGATGCAGTAGACCTACCATAAATCCGACCAAAATAACCAAAGACACGCCCGCTAACACGGTGAGTAAAGATTTACGCAACAGCGGCATACGGTAGTCAATGATTGCTAGGGCGACACCCGTAATCGGGCCTAGCATCATGGCGACCAACATCGCGCCGATAACCACCGCTGCCGAATTGGTCACCAAGCCATAACTGGCAATGATGGCTGAGAGGATGTTCATTACAAAGTACATTTTACTTGGTAGGGCATTGGCTTCGATGGTGACACGCACTTCAGGATAGTCTATCTTTTGATCGCTAAACTGCTCAGCCACAAACTGTTTATAAGATTCCAGCTTGGCTTCTTTTTTTTCTTGAATGGCTTCTTCTTCTGCGGTTTTTTCGTCGTCATCTATAGTCTTGTCTTTAGCCTCTGTAGATGTGGACGCTGTTTCTAGATTAGGAGTAGCCGCATCGTCAATAGCAGGGTCATTTTCATGGATACTATGATCAATCGAAATAGGTTCAACAGGTGGGCTGACGTGATTATTGGGTGCTTCAGGTTCAGAAACTGTTTCTAGATCTACTGGCTCTTTATCAGGTAGAGTTTGTAGGCCGTCAGTCTCGTCTTCTGATGAGTCGATGGCTGCCGTTTCTGACGTAGAGTCATCTGATTCAGCTTCAGCTGCTTCATGGTTATGTAACTCTGTATCCGGTGTCTCTACGGTCGCGATGACAACATCAGGCTCTGGTGACGTCATGACGATTTTTGGTTCAGAGAGTGGCTTTTCTTCACTGTCTTCCGTTGCATACTCCTGCTCAGTGGTCTGTTCTGGTTCAGGAGCGTCAGCGATCAAACTCTCAGATGTCTCTTTTGTCATATCAGATGAAATCTGAGAACCGGTGACTGGTTTTTTTTGTTGTGATGTATTATCAGAAGCGGTCATAGCGATTGGGCTTTATTAGTCAGATGAAATAAAACCATTATTGTAATGAAAAATTAGCGATAAGCTGTCTTTTTTTTGCAAAAGCAATGATCTAGATATTAGATTAAGAAAAAATAGAGACGTGCAGCAGGGGGTGCGGAATTTAAAGCAAAGGTAGGAGCGTATGATATAAACAGATTGTATATCTGGAAAGCATGATTATTAATGGAAATATTAAAATGACATTAAATCCCCTTATATTAACATGGGTTTTTCTGAAAGTCAGTTAATATGTATGTATCTGTCGTCTATATTAAATACTTACTTTTAGTAAGGATATAACGTATAAAGTAGTTATACCCACAAAAAAAGTAAGGATTAAATCATGAATTGGTCATTATTTGCTGTTATTTACATCATAGCAGGCACGGTCACCACAGGCGTTGTCATCATTGGTACGCTCATTATGGGGTTTGATGAGATCGCTCATATGCAAATAGCGATCGTAGTGGGCGCCTTGGCTTCTATTCCTGTAACGATGCTCTTTGCCAAAAAAATTGGCAGCATTACGGGTGATGAGGAGGGCTACGAGGCGTAGTTAATAAGACCTACGTTTTGTAAGTGAGAAGCTGTGCTAAAACGCTTTGATGCTAAGGCAGCTCTACAACAAAGTGATTCTATAAAGGTCGCTATATATAAGGCGACTATATGGAAAGTGATGTTATAAATAAGCAGAAAAAACAAGTAGGCATAAAAAAGACCTCACGATGGAGGTCTTTTTGTCATGATTTTTATGATAGATTGGGGTAGTCAATCAGACTTACTGAAGTTCGACAACCGCGCCATTTTCGACATTGGCATAAACCTCTAACACATCCCAGTTGGTCAAACGAACACAACCTGCTGATCCTTGGCGACTGATACCTTCAGGTACTGGTGAACCATGTAACCCATAAGAAGGCTTAGATAAGCCCATCCATACCACACCCACTGGATTGTTCGGTCCTGGTGCTATCATATGGACTTTCTTTTGAGCGCCTTCACCGACAGTTGACTTATACCAAGGCATTTTTACTTTGTTGATGATCTTAAACGACCCTTTTGGTGACGGTGTGGCATCACTACCGACGGTCGTTGGGTAGGTAGCAACTAGCTTGTCACCGTTGTATGCATAGAGTGTCTTATCTGCTTTGTTGGCAACGATACGGTTGATACGTTGGTTGAGCTTGCCACGGTTGTTCAGTACGGTGATCGTCTCACCAACTTTATACTCTTTATTCTTATTCAACTTATCGAGGTAGCGTACGTCCATATGGAAACGTTCGCCTAACATCTCTTTGATGTCTTGATAATACAAGCCTTTCATTTTTGACTTGGCTTCTGAACCAGAAGGGGTGGTTGCAAAATTGGTATTAAGGTCATCTTCAGTCAGGGTGTAAGTGACCAATACAGGTTTGGTTGCAGGAATATTTTTTACTAAGGCATCCCACGTTTTTTGGTCCATTTTACCTGTCTTTGGCAAGCCTCTCATCGCTTGAAAGTTGACCAAGGCTTTTTTGCTGTTCATGCCCCAACCGCCATCGATAGGACCAGGAGACGCATGGTTCCAATCAAGTAGTGCCTGTATTTTGATGGTCATTGCTGAGTTGACGTTCATGTTTGGTGACCAGACAGCACTATTCACTTGCTTAGCATAGTTTGATAAGTTTAGTGTGGTGTACCTTTTACCATCTTTGTCTTCAATGCTTTTGATGGTTGGATCATCACTGAAGTCTTGACGCTTTTCACTCTCTGGCAGCTCAAAAGCAAGTGGGTCAGATGAATTGATAGATGACAAATCGCTAGGAGCAGCAACAGCTTGGCCTTCAGTTATATCATCATCACGGTCAGCTTGCTCATCTTTACGTGTCAATTCTGCAGCGCTCATGTTATCTGCAGCCTTTGGCTCACTCTTTGAATCAATAAGCTGAGTCATACGGTCAGCTGGCAAGCGACTGTCTAACGAGCTGCTACGATTTTCTTGTACATCCAAGCTCACCTTTTGGGCAAGGCTCGGCATCGTATCTGATGTGCGTACTGGCAATGTGCGAGTAGCATCAGCAGGCGCAGCTAGCGCGGCAACGCTAGCACTTATGGTGGCAATAGATATAGCAGTAATAATAGGCTTTATTTTCATCATGTTGAATCACTTGTGGTTGCTACTAATGCGGCTATTATGCGCATAATTTGTCGCCATCGCAAACTTTTGACACATGTTTTTGTATTTAACGGTTGCCAAACGTCAGCTGCTGACGTATTCGCTACAGTTGGGTAATAATTTAACGAATATATGTATGGCATGGTGCACGCTTCTTACGCAAATGATCTGATACTAACCCTGTTTTTTGTTGCAGTAATAGTGACACTGATTGGCGCTATTAGGTGTTTACGTCTATAATGTAGGATTAAATTTTTGGTTAATAAACCGACTTTTAGCAAAAAGCAGTTTTTAGCAAAAAGCAATTTAATCCGCTATGTAGTTAATCCATAAGGTGCGATATGTCAGAAGACCAAACAATGAGTGCAGAAGAGTTTCAAAACCAATACTTTAACGATGAGTCTGAGGGCTTAGACGGTGAGATGGAGTATGATTTAGAGACTGGACTTCTTGGTGAGCACGATGAATTTGCCAACCTACAAGCAGAGCTGAATGAAGCGCGTGAGCAACTGGTAAGTATCCGCGACTTTATTCGTTTTTCGGTCACACAACTGCGTAACTATGATGTGGTCGTCGCGCAAGGCACTACAGATGAGTTTGCAGAAGCCTCAGCCATCGTATTGCATTCGCTATCGTTGGACTGGTCAGCCAATGAGCAGATTTTAGACTGCCGTTTGACCACGTCAGAGAAGCAGGCAGTACTTGGATTATTAGAAGAGCGTATCGCTGAACGTAAGCCATTGAGCTATTTGATTAACTTATCTTATTTCTGTGATTTGCCTTTTTATGTGGATGAGCGTGTCCTTATCCCTCGCTCGCCAATCGCAGAGTTGATTCGCCAGCAGTTCCATCCATACTTTGATGTGACTGAACTTGCCAAGCCTCTAGGCGTTAGTCCAAACGAGCAGTCAGCGGTGTTTTATGACCATGGTTTGGATGTGAAACAGTTGTCACAGCCTGAGCGTATCTTGGATCTGTGTACCGGTTCTGCTTGTATTGCGATTGCGCTTGCGACCCGTTTCGTCGATGCATTGGTTGATGCAGTCGATATCGATAAGGGCGCATTAGAAGTGGCCATGGTCAATGTCGATCATCATGACCTTGGACATCAAGTCAACGTAATTGAGTCAGATCTGTTTGCTAAGATACCTGCTGAGAACCAGTATGAGCTTATCGTCACCAATCCGCCATACGTCGATGCCGCTATCATGGCAGATTTGCCCCCTGAGTTTTTGTATGAGCCTGAGCACGCGCTAGCCGCGGGTCAAGATGGTTTGGACTTGGTGCATCGCATCTTGTTTGAAGCGCCAGATTATCTGAGTCCAGAAGGATTATTGATCTGTGAGGTGGGTGACAGCGAATGGGCACTAAAACAAGCTTATCCTGAAATCCAGTTCGATTGGTTAAAGTTCGCTCATGGCGGACATGGGGTGTTTGCTATCACTTATGATGAGCTGGTATCACATCGTCAACTGTTTGCCTCTTTTGTTCAACTATTGGACAGTATCCAATAGTCAGCCATTAGGTTGCATGGATATCGGTTGTATGAGTGAATGCGCTAAACAATAACAGCTGATATCCGTAACCGACATCTGTACTCGAGAATTATAAGCACTAATCATAAAAGATGGATCAAATAGTCATCAGTAACGTTTACTTGTTTAAGGATAATTATGGCAGGCAATAGTATTGGGCAGGTTTTTACGGTTACCACTTGCGGTGAGTCGCATGGCGCAGGCCTTATGGCGATTGTTGACGGTGTGCCACCAGGTTTGGCGTTATCTGCAGAAGATTTGCAAGTAGACTTGGATCGCCGCAAGCCAGGATCGTCTAAGTACTCAACCCAGCGCCGCGAGTCTGATGAAGTCGAAATCATCTCTGGTGTTTTCGAGGGCAAAACCACAGGGACGTCTATCGGTCTATTGATTCGTAATACCAATCAAAAATCAAAAGACTATAGCGATATCAAAGATACCTTCCGTCCTGGGCATGCTGATTATACTTATAGCATGAAATATGGCTTCCGTGATTATCGTGGCGGTGGTCGTTCATCCGCCCGTGAGACTTCCATGCGTGTGGCAGCGGGTGCTATTGCAAAGAAATACTTGCAGGAGCGCCTGGGCGTACAAATTCGTGGTCACGTGACCCAAATCGGTAGTGAGCACAGTAATGTCCTAGAGCCCAGCCAAATCGATTGGGCGTTCGTAAATAGCAATCCATTCTTTTGTGCTGATAAAGAAGCGATTGGCCGTTTTGAGACTCTGATTGATAGCCTGCGCCGCGAAGGGACCAGTTGCGGCGCCCGTCTTGAAGTTATCGCAAGCGGTGTACCCGTAGGTTTGGGCGAACCAGTGTTCGATCGTTTGGATGCCGATATCGCGCATGCGATGATGAGTATTAATGCGGTCAAAGGGGTTGAGATTGGTGATGGTATGGACGTGGCTGGGCAGTTCGGACATAGTGCTCGTGATGAGCTGACGCCAGATGGGTTTGCTGCCAATCATGCAGGTGGTATCTTGGGCGGTATCTCATCAGGGCAAGATATCCGTGTGAGTATTGCGCTAAAACCAACGTCTAGTATTACCACGGCTGGTAAGAGTATCAATACGCAAGGCGAGGCAGTCGATATGCTGACTAAAGGTCGCCATGACCCATGCGTTGGTGTACGTGCCACACCTATCGCAGAGGCGATGCTAGCGATTGTCGTACTCGATCACTATCTGCGTCACCGCGGTCAAAACGCGGACGTGAAACCACCAGTGCAAGCAATCACTTAGTATTTTTGTTGTAGAGTAATCAGCCCTTTATCGCTTTCAGTATCCAATTACTAGAGGTGATAAAGGGCTTTTTTATGGCTCGTTATAATATTGATTATATCTAAATATAATAAACGTTTTGAACTGTCAAAGTATTAGGCTGCCAATTGATACGTATCAATAGCCACACATTGTTGATGCCGAAAGATCAGTAATAACCGCTGACTGGGAATTGCTAACCAGTGCCCAAAATTAATGCTACTCAGCCCTTGGTTCGATAATATCTCTATACAATGATAACGGCTATGACCTACTAAATTTCTAATAGTAAGGCTGTCAGTGAGTAATTTTGCCATTTGCTATCTTCTCCTAATTTGCTTTACGAATTTGGCTGTTCAACAGCCTATAGCGCTATCGTAAAGTAAAGAGATAAAAGTCATATGCAGTCATGATGGAAAGTTGATGAACTGCCGTACATGTTTATTTTTAAGCCAATGGCAGGGTGATGCTAACGATAACGCCATAACGTTGCTTTTGATGGGTGCTGAGTTTACTAGCACTAGCTTTACTCTTGTCGGCATGGGTGTTGTTAATAGTGACTTGACCACCATGATGTTCGATGACTTGTTTTACCAAAGTCAGTCCAAGCCCCGTACCTTTTTTGAGCGTACTACCAGCGTTAGTAGCCGGTTTTGATTCAGCGGTTTGGTAAGAGGGTTGGCTCTGATGCGATAAGCTAAAATAACGCTCGAAAGCCTTTGCGATAGCGTATTCAGGCAGCAGCTTGCCATCATTAAATATATCGATAGTTACCGTCCGCGCTGTACTATACAAAGAAATCTCAACAATGCTGTCAGCAAAATGAATGGCATTATCTAGTACGTTCTGTAGCACTTGTATCAACCAAAACTCATCAGCGAACACGCTAGTAGACGCTAAGATATCTGCTGGCAAGTCTATGTTGTTGGTCACTTGCTCATTATCAATATAGATATCAATAGGTTTAAGGTTCTGCTGCTGCTGTTTAGCTGTATTGTCTTTTATCAGGCTCTGCAATAATGGCAGTAGGGACGTTGGCTGACGATTGAGCTTAAAGGTAGGCTGCTCCACTTTAGCAAGTAATAGCAGTCGATCGATAAGCTGCTGCATTTTTATACTTTGTTCACCTATCGTTTCGATAAGCATCTGCCGATCATCATGATCAAGGGCATTTCCATCCATGCCATCATCCTCTAATAGCTCACCACTGGCGCGTATCGCAGTCAGCGGGCTTTTAAGCTCGTGCGTCAACGTATGCACATAGTCAGTGACGTAAGCACGATTCTCCAAGCGATGTTTCATGGACTCGATTGTGTCTGTCAGGCTGTTTAGTTCATGACCGAGATAAAAATAGGGCTTTTTGGTGTCTTCTGCCAGTGCGCTAGTATATTGGGTGACTAAGGTGATGCTTTGTTTGAGCCACCATGCTACTAGCCCTGCTAGAATAAGGGCTGCGATGCTCATAAATAGCGCGGTGATTAGCATGCGATTACGCGTATCGTCTAAGTAGGGCAATATGCTAGCGACAGGCTTGCCGACACTGACCACGCCCATAATGTCACCAGATGCGTTTTTTATGGGTTGTGCCACATACATGACCGAACCATCACGCTGTTGGTAATTTTTTAGTGTACTTCTTGCGCCGTACTGACCTCTTAGTGTGAGATAGACATCGTTCCAGCGACCGTAGTTCTGTCCTTCGTTATTATCAGGTTTGGGGAGCGAATCGTAAATAACCTTGCCGCTACTGTCTGTCACATATACTCGAAAGCTGGTATGGTTCTTGGTCTGGTAGACAGGGCCCAGACTGCCGTTAGTCGTTGACATACCAACAAACGCAGCATCAAGCTGCGCCTGATAAGCCGCTTCATAGAGCTGACCTGTAGATAGAGGCACCTGTAGACTGGCCGCAAGTAATTTACTGGTATCTAGTAGTGTATCTTCGATGACTTGCTGTGCAGTGGGCTTGACGTAGCCAAATAATTGAGTAAAGACGACCACACCGCAGACAATGAGTACCAAAGCGACCGCCAACCAAATCCTAAAGAATATACTCAGATTGAGCAGTCGTTTGCGTTTAGGAACTTGCTGCGCTGTACCTATAGGGTGCAGTTTGGCATACCAATTGCTTTGATCATCGTTGATGTTGTGATCGCGATTGATGTCACTATTACTATCACTACGGTTATCGGCTTTGTGATTCATAGGTTCAAAGCCATTATCAAGCAGGACATAGTGCGTAACCCAGTCCGCGATGTGTGTGAATCACATCGATACTCGCATCGACGGTCGCCAACTGCTTACGAATCGACTTAACATGACTGTCTATGGTTCGCGCCAAGCGATGATCGGGATAGTCGCTTACTGCATTAAGCAGTTGCTCACGACTAAAGACTTGGTTCGGTGCTTGTAATAATGACAGTAAGATTTTGCGCTCGGTGTTACTAAGCTCAAGCTTTTGTCCTTGCCATCTCAATGAGTAATTAAGCGGCTGATAGTGCCAAACACCAGATTGATTCTCGAACGTCAGTGCCTGCCCAGATAGGTTACTTGAGGGTGTGTTTTCAACTTTGTCATTAGTTGTATAAGATTCAGACTGCTGAACCAGTAACTGCTCACGTCGCCAAATAGCTTTTAAGCGTGCGACTAGTTCACGTGGACTAAAGGGCTTGGCACAATAGTCATCACCGCCCATCTCCAACCCCAAAATACGATCGACCTCATCGCTACGAGCAGTCAAAAAAACGATAGGTAAATCTTTTAGCGTATCGATATCAGTTGCATGGCGTATTTGTTGGCACAGACTCAGACCATCACCATCTGGCAGACCGACATCCATAATAATCGCCGATAGGTCGCGAGCCTTATCACTGTGCAGCATGGGTAACACACTACTGGCATTATCTAACCATGTCATATCCCAGCCTTCACGCTTGCAAGTCACTTTGAGTGACATGGCAATAGCAGGATCATCTTCTACTAGTAAAATATGGGTCATAGTCTCTACATCGTCTTATAAGCTTATTAAATTATCGTAGCACAAAAGCGTATATTGCTATTGCTGCCATGAGTCAAATGATGTGAAAAGTTAATGGAAAAGGGAGGTGCTAAGTAAACCGTTTATGACGTTACTCCCTTAATGCATTTAATAAAAAAGGTCAGCTCAATGAACCAGCTGACCTTGGTAATACAAACTAAGCATGATTATCTATCAATAAACTAAGCGAAAATCTATTTAAGACCTTTGCAGTTGGCATAGTAGCTCACCGTAGCGGGCCAATCTGAAAAAATGCCTTGGACACCGACGTCCTGCGCTAGTACGTCAATATAATTCATCATATCACCATCATTGTTGATAGCATCACCAAGACCGCTATAGTACCAATCGCCACCATCGGTTAATGGTCCTGAACGCTCTATCGACCAGGTAATGATTTTTAGACCATTGGCTTTGGCTTGTTTTGCGTATTCTGATGGTTGCATATTTCCCTTATCATCAGTAGTGACTAATAGCCAAAGTGCTGGGGCAATGGTGTTGATACCACGTGCTTTGATATCAGCCAATGAGTGCTTCCAAGTGGTTGCGTCATTTTTATCAAATGTTTTATCCTCAGCGGTCTCATTACTGTCATCAATAAGATAGACGGCATTAGCCCCATAAGCGGGCTCATTTTTGATCCAGTAATCAAGATCTTCTATATTAAATGACTGGGCAAATACATCGCTTGCAGGTACATCTGCTGCCTTATAAGTATCTATCAGCTGTTGACGGTAGTCGTTCAAACGATAGCCATTAAACGGCATGGTTACGGCGGGTGCTTTTAGCTCAGGTGTGTGCTTCATACCCAGCTTGCGAGCCAACGCGATATGCTCTTTCAAGGTTAACACTTTGCCGTTTTGCGAGTATAAGTCCGTTCGCCAAGGCGCGGTTGCATTCATATAGTCACTAATACTGGTTGCTTTTTTATTGGCAGCATCCATCTTACCCGTCAAGGCTTTAAACTCAGCACCGCTAATATCTGAGGTTCGGCACTCGATACTGCCGGCATTGGTAAGTTTGCCTTTAGCATCTAAGATGGGCGGTACGGTACATTGGTTGGCTAGCGGCGTGGTCAAAATATTAGTAGTGGTGTGCAAATCGTTTTGGGCATGACGACAGACAAGCTCCCCATCATTGGTAAACGCCACATCACATTCCAAGATGCCAGCACCCATTTGCGCTGACGCCACATAGCTATCATAGGTATGTTCAGGCAGTTGTAATGGCGCACCTCGATGGGCAATAGAGAAGTCAGTCTTACTTGGCAGTTGCCCTCTGCACGCCTGTAACTCTTCTTTTAGTGGTCCCTCGTCCATATCATTGATCAGATAAAACGGACGTACCCCATAAGTATACGCGAGAGGTGAAGACGACTGTGGTTGCAGTTGTGCAGTTGATGAAGATGCTTTTGATGTGAGCATTGAGTGGCTATCGGCAGTGCAACCTACTATCAATAATGAGCTGATCAGCGTTAAAGGTAAGGCGAGATTAATCTTATTAACCTTGGCCGGCGTCTGCTTACTCAGCTCAAGCGCTGATTTATTAGAAATTGTCATGTAAAATGTTCCTGCAAAATTATAAAAATCCCATCAGCTATCTTTATGGGAATTAAAAAATTAACGTTTTGCTAAAAAGCACTGAAGGCCATCTTCTTGTAAGAACTTAACCGTGTAAGAATTTAGCATTAATGCGGACACTATTGTAAGCACATGTACTAAAGAATAGACAGTTAACAGTATTCAAGCTTGATAGTATTGAAACTATCGGTCTTAAGATCATACGTGTCTTTTTATAGGGTTCACATTTTTGCTATGGTCTGTTTCATGCTGCACTATTGACCATACTCTCAAACTAACAGATGATATTGACCATATAATGACACACACATTATTTTGGCAAACAACATAGAAATGCTTAAGGCATATCTCACTACATTATTAAGGATAACTATGAGTAACTATTTAGACGCAGTTGTCGTTGAGCACAATCCCTCTCAAAAAAAGATAGATCGCGCAGTGATTTGGCTACATGGCCTAGGTGCTAGCGGTCATGATTTTGAGCCAGTGGTACCGCAGCTTGGGTTGGCTGATGATATGGCAGTACGTTTTATCTTCCCACATGCACCTAAACGCCCGGTCACGGTAAACGGCGGCATGGTGATGCCAGCATGGTACGACATCATAGAGATGAGTCTGGAGCGTAAAGTAGATGTGGCTCAAATTGAAGAGTCTGCTCAGCAGATACAAGATTTGATCAGTCGTGAGATAGAGCGTGGTGTGTTACCAGAGCATATCGTTATTGCAGGGTTTTCGCAGGGCGGGGCAGTGGCATATCACGTAGCACTCGGCTATCCAGAACGTTTGGCTGGCTTGATGACGCTTTCTACCTACTTAGCAACCAACGACAATATCGAGTATAGTGCTGCCAACAAAGACATGCCCATTTTGATTGAGCATGGTTCACATGATCCAGTCGTGCCTGTCATCCTAGGTGAGCAAGCACAGCAGTTACTATTAGCAAAGGACTATAATGTGTCTTACAATACGTATCCGATGGCACATCAAGTCTGTATGCTGCAGATCCAAAATATTGGTCAGTGGTTAAATACTGTTTTGGCGTAAATTATTAAGCTGTAACGTAATGTAATGCAAGTCTACTATAGGTTGAAAACTTGCCTGATATTCCTATATAATAAGCGACCTTATTGGGGATGTTCTGGCTTCGACGCTGGTGATGAAACTCAATGATGCATGTCGAGAGTGTATGTCCTCTCGTTAATCAAACATATATTGTTATAGTCGCAAACGACGAAACTTACGCTCTAGCAGCATAAACCCTGCTTACTTAGTTGCTGATCACCTACAGTTGGTTAACTAAGTTGAAGCGTCCGCATGTAGGCTCGCCACAAGGGATTGTCTCAATCGCTTGGGTTCAAAAGTAGAGAATCGTCCAATCCATCCTGACTGTCGGATCGGTGCGGATTAAATTTAAAGACAGAAACTAAACATGTAGATTCATGAGCGTAATGCTGGCGGACGCGGGTTCAACTCCCGCCATCTCCACCAAACATTGATAAAGGGCTGACCGTCATAGACTGTTAGCCCTTTATTTTTGGCGTTTTTTGGGTTTTAAGTTCTATCTTGTCCTATGGCGCTCCATATAGAATGTTGGTATTACTAGTGGTACCAAATATTATAAACCTGCTCAATATCAACAAAAATAGTTCGACCCTCCCACGCTATCCTATCATCAAATCGCATAGTTTCTGGTCTAATAAATCCTGTTAGTTGTGCCATCCTAATCAACGAAATCTCTATCTTATGTGATGAGATTTGCGCTCTAATACGCCCATTCAAAACTTCTGAGTCTAAAAAATATATTGCAGAAAGTGAATTTATAGGTAAAGTAGAGACTCAACAGGTCATATTTTAAGGATTAGAGATGATTATCGAACTACAAGGAAGTAGGTTGACACAAGCGATCCTAGAACGCAGCGATACTGGTGTATGGTGTGCTGTGAGCAATGTTAATGACGATCATGCGATGGCAACTGTCGATAATGGGTATTACGAATTATTGGTCACTATCGTATCTTTTGAACAAGATAAGTTTGTCTGCGATCAAGGCAATTTATGGCGCTATGCTGTACCGATTAAAAAAGTTGAGCTTACTCAGGATGAAGTAGGGCTGTAAGCAGTTATTGTCTAAAACAGTTGGACCTTGTGGGTCTGAGCATCAGCATTTATAGTCATTCAACGATGCGCTTGGACTATTATAGTCGCTTCTTTAACGGTTAATTGTATGTCATGATCTTTATGTAGAATAACAATGGCACGCATAAAACAGTTAGGACATCGGAACTCTAAGATATATTCAGGTGACTGCTCCTATTATCCCAATTGTTTAACTGAACGATCATATTCATCGTAGGAGTTATCATTATGGATAAGGGAGTTGTAGGAAGCGAGTTGACCCGTTCAATGCTTAAGAATGGTCACCAAGAAGTATGGTGTGCAGTGAGCGACATAAGCGATGAAGATGCGTTAGATGACCAAGCGGATAACGATTTTACAGCTTGTATTGTAAATTTTGAAGAGGGACAGTTTTATTGTAATGCTGATAGGACGTGGCTTTATGCTGTGCCAATCGAGATAAGTGAACTGACACAAGATGAAGCTGGTTTCTGAGTAATAGACATAAGTCAGATAGTTGTTGATGAGAGTCATTTGTAGTGATATATTTTCGATTATATTGCGCAACTATTGAGGGTGTTATGATGAAATTGTGGTCAGCATATATTGTATCGTTATTACTGATGGCACCCGCCATGCAGGCGAATGCTCAGAATAAGCCATGCTCTGGTAAAATGGGCGGTGTGTCTCATTGCGAAGGTGGCAAGTTCGTGTGTAAGAATGGCAAAATTAGCCAGTCGAAGAGAGTATGTAATGGCTAATAACGCAAACATATTTCGACATTGTCTGTTACCTTTGTAATTAAAAAAGTAGCTATAGCGCCCGGCTCAAAAGTATGTCGCATCATACTTAATTTTGATGACATTATAAGTTGAGCACTCGTTTACTGTCTTTGCTCATGACTACTAAATATCAAAAATCCGATCACTTAAGGTGGTCGGATTTTCTGTTTTACTATTATTTGTTGAAAGCGTTAACAGCAGGGGGGCTTATAAATCTCTGTTAGAGAAGTCATAAATAAAAGGCGTGATTTTAATAATCTAGCACTAGATGCTTGGTAGTAGGCTTTTGTTATCTAATCAGCTCATAATATTCGCTTGTCATCATCCATAATTCTGATTATTCTTAGTTGTGGCCTAATTTTAGCATCAGAAGATGTACTCATAAGAGTAAGGTGACATTAAAACAACTACAGGGAATGTACTATGTTAGGAAAAATGATGTATCAGCCATTGCTGATCAGCGGTCTTATCGAACACGCCGCGCGCTACCATGGCGATACGGCGGTTTTGTCCAAAGAAGTAGATGGTCAGATGACTCATACCAATTGGCAGAGTATTTCGGATAACTCAAAACGACTGGCTAATGCCTTATCTGCCCTTGGACTCAAGTCTTCAGAGCGCCTTGCCACACTAGCGTGGAATAACCATCGTCATCTAGAGGCGTGGTATGCCATTTCAGGCAGTGGGATGGTTTGTCATACCATCAATCCACGCTTATTCCCTGAGCAGCTAAGCTACATTATCAATGATGCTGATGATCGTGTACTTTTCTTTGATGTCACCTTTTTGCCACTCATTATGGCAATTAAAGAAGATATCAAAGGTATTGAACACTTTATTTGTCTAAGTGATCGAGATGATGATGTTGTCGCAAAGCTACCGAATGTATTATTCTTTGACGAATTACTAGCAGATCACTCTCCTGACTTTGAGTGGCCTCAGTTCGATGAGTCTACTGCCAGCTCGTTGTGCTACACATCAGGTACGACAGGCAACCCTAAAGGGATATTGTATACCCATCGATCGTCTGTACTTCATGCGATGGCGCTGTGTATGCCTGATGTCTCAGCGCTATCTGCTCAAGATGTCTTGCTACCTGTAGTACCTATGTTCCATGTGAATGCGTGGGGCACTCCTTATGCTGCTGCATTAACTGGTTGCTCCTTGATGCTTCCAGGTCCCAATCTTGATGGCGACAGCCTAGTTTCTCTCATTGACGATTATCACGTGACTGTCGCTTTGGGCGTCCCAACAATTTGGCAAAGTCTATTGACCGCTGCTAAAGCCAGAGGAAGTAAGCTAGACAGCATGACACGTACTATCGTTGGCGGGGCTGCCTGTCCACCATCAGTAATCAAAACCTTTAGAGAAGATTTTAACTGCGATGCGGTACATGGCTGGGGTATGACGGAGACCAGTCCACTTGGCACAATGAATCAAATCAAAGCTAAGCATAAATCACTGAGCAAGGATGAGATTAACGAGTTACGTAATTCTCAAGGTCGTCCGCCTTATGGCGTACAGTTACGCCTCATAGATACTGACGAGCCGCTCAAAAGAGTGAAAGAAGATGGCATCTCTCAAGGTCGCCTACAAATCAAAGGTCACTGGATTATCAACGACTACTATACGGAAAACCCTGATGCGATAACGGAAGATGGCTGGTTCGACACCGGTGATATTGCAACCATTGATGCTGATGGCTATATGAATATTCGTGACCGATCAAAAGACTTGATCAAATCTGGTGGGGAGTGGATATCTTCAGTAGAACTTGAAAACATTGCAGTGGCACATCCACAGATAAAAATGGCAGCCGCAATTGCTGCAAAACACAAAAAATGGGGCGAGCGTCCAGTACTAATTGTAGTTAAAGAAGAAAATGTAGAGCTCGACGAGGCACAAGTGCTGAGTTTTTATGAAGACAAGATTGCTAGCTGGCAAATACCTGACAAAGTTATTTTTACAGAAAGTATTTTGCTTAATGGCGCTGGAAAAATGGTGAAAAAAGACTTACGTGACGACTATGGTGATGCACTACTAGAGATGTGATAGTGGTCTCTTATACCATGATATCAGCATAACTTTAAAAGTCTCAAGTATGACATGACATAGGTTTTGCTGAGCGTAGTGGTGCAAGTGAGAATATTTGAAACGCTTTTTGAATATCTTGGCTTGTGCCACGACTCTAGTTATTATGGCAATTGCGCATGGAGTATTGATATATAGAGCTTTTGAATAAAGTTCTATGTAGCAGGACAGTATAGAACGCCAGATACAAAAAAGCCCCTGATATCAGGGGCTTTAGCTGTTCTATAAGATAGTATAGGACTATGTAATGGTACCCGGAGCCGGAACGATTATTGATAGCTAAGGTATTGATTTTATTATAATAGTAAATATGAGGATTTTTCAGTGTACATGGTAGTGTACATAAAATTTAAGTTTCGTATTTCAGCTATCTAAGCTAATTGAGACTATTATACTCTTTATCAATCATTTGCTGAAGATACTCCTTACTACTTAAACTATATTCATCCGCTAATTTTTTTAGCTTATTCATATGGCGTCTCGTCAAGAAATACTCTTGGGCGGTCTCAGCATCTTTTTTGTCACGAAATTTTTTTTGACTCCAAGCGTTGCGCATTTTATTCAACACGTCCTTTTTGAAAAGGCTCATCTTATAAGAACGACTGTTTCTATGTTTAAGAGTGTCTAGTGCGTCTAGAGATGCGCAAATTTGCACATAGTAAGTGCTCAGATCATTACACAAAAATAATGGGTTCTGGATAAGATATCCATGTGTGCCTAAGTAGCTATGCGCCCATAAAATTTGTTTTTCATTTTTACTATCCAACCACTCTAGGTCTTGTGGCATAGTCCGTATATTATTATATATACCTTTAGCTTTGTTTATAAAGTCTCTTTTCCATTCAACCTTATAGTCAAAAAGTTTAGCTTTATCTCTATGTGGCAAACGTATGTTTGTTAGATCAAAGCATGTGATTAAGTTGCTTTGGAAGTCAGCAGAGTAATTTTTCCATTGAAATGAATCTTTATTGTAATAATAAGAGTAATGATCAAACCATAATGCTGCTCTCAAATCATCTTGTAGCCAAACTATAGACTCATCAGGTAACACATTAGCTTTAGAAAAAATAGCAAGTGATTCTCTATAACTTTCTGTTAACTCAAGGCTATTACAGGCAGTGTTTAGATACTCTAAATCGTTAGGAAGGTCCACGTTATATCCATCTGAAATCAATTCGTTTAACGTAATATTAACCTGCCTCTGAGTTAATTTTAACTTTATATTCTTTTCTGGATTAAGCTTAATCACATCATTAGTATCAGTCATTTTACATCTTCTCTTCAATATTTTAAGTAATATTTTACTAACGATACCATAATTTAACAATAATATTTAAATAAATTTATAATAATAATATAGTAATAATTTAATAAATAAATTTTAGCTAAACCCTCGATACTACTAGTGTAGGGTAGTATATTAGCGTTAGTATGTTAAATAAAGAAAATTAAATAATAAATATAAAGAATATTTGTTCAGGTGTTTTTATTATCATCTGCCGCCTATCACAGATATGCTTGTGAATTCTTCTATATGCACTAAAGCTTTTGTTTATAATTTCTAGTGCCTTGATTACGAAAAATATCAGTTAAATGCATGATTCGAATAACACCTTGATACACGGTATATTTCACACAAATAGGATCGACTATACCGCTAGTATTCACATGCTCCACTAGCAGGTTATTTATATTATTATATGTAGCAGCGTCACTACGCTGACTATCTTCACACTAAACCACCAGTAGTCAGAATAAAAAAATATGGTGTAGCTCTACTATGTGCAAGACAAACCACATAGGAGAAACATCATGAAATACAGTAACCATAATCAAAATTTTCTAATGACTAAAGTCCATCAATTAGTCATCAATATTATCTCCAGTCGAGCTAAATCAGACTCTATTATTTCTGACTCGTTCATTAATGAGCTGAACAACTTGTATCAACCATTCATGTATTGTTATGAGCCTGATACTGAGCTGGTTTACTCGATGCCCATCAACGCTTTTTTTATTAGTACGCAGCTTATTGTCGGTGATCAATATCCTAATGAAGTGATTTGGGATAATAGCAACGTAGCTGAGCTGATCGATAGATTACGTTGCTATAAAAGAGAGATTAATCGTGAGAAATGTGTTTTAAAATATGAAGAAGGGAAAAATAAGGAGTCGTTAGGTCAGTACATCACTCAATTATTCAATCATCATGCACGGCTGATATTTGTTCGTGTCGATCTCAAATACGCTAAAGATTGTAGCCACTTGATTACTATCGAAGACTTTCACGACCATATAAAAAAGCTATGTCAGATGATAAGAAATGAAGACACTTGCTTTAGATGCTTACAAGGTTATGCATGGGCGCTTGAGCAGGGAGGCATCGAGGGCGGATTACATTGTCATTTGTTGCTGATATATGACGGTAATAAGAGACAAAATGATTGGTATATCGCAAAAGAGGTTGGTGAAAAGTGGAAGGTCATTACTGGTGGTCTAGGCGAGTGCTATAGTTATCACGATAAAGAGACTAAGCAGGGTTATGAGCGAAACGGTAAATTAGGTATCGGTATGATTCATCGTAATGAACCTCAAGAGGTTGAAAATGCTTTAGATTCAGCTTTATACCTAACAAAGCCAAGCAAGGAAGATCAGCACTTAAAAGTATGGCTCCCAAACATGAACACCTTTGCACATGGTCGATACCGCACATCCGACCGCCGAGGACTACCGCCCATATCAAAATAATTTCAGATATATACTATTACCACGAGATGGAGCATAGCCTACCAGTGCATGCTTTCATCCTGTGACAAGGTCTGCTTCTAGCAGGCCTTTTTTATGCGCAAAATTTAGGAGTATATATGAAAACCCTATGTCCTAGCTGTCAGTCATCTTTGGTCTACGAGATGACTGATGGTAGTCAAATCAATCTTATTGATCAGCTGTTATCCCCTGCGGTATTAGTCAGCCTTGGCGTTAGTCTTTGCAAAGCATTTAAAGTACATCCTGCTATAGGTGTGGTTGCAGGAACAACGGTAGCAGCGCTTATTGAGATCACTCAGTCTCATCAAGCGCTGCCAATGCTGGTCAATAAGCAATATCGCTGTGATGACTGCTCGCATGTCTTCACCACCTTTCACTCATTCACTTAAACTCAATTTAATCATAATACAAAAGGAAAATTATCATGGCACATTTAATCGAGAGTATGGCATACGTTGGCGACACTCCTTGGCATGGCCTTGGCAGTGAGCTATCCCCTAAACAGCCGCTTGAGGTATGGGCGCGTGAGGCAGGTATGGATTGGCGTATTGAATCATCAGACGTCAATTTCATGGCTGAGAACGATCGAGGGCATAATCTTATCTTGCCCTTTGCTGAGCAAAAGGTCTTGTATCGCTCAGATACCTTTGATCCGTTATCCGTAGTCAGTCAGCGCTATCAAGAAGTGCAACCTGAAGAGATCCTAGAGTTCTATCGTGATCTCACTGAGCAATCGCACTTTGAGCTTGAAACAGCAGGTGTGCTAAAGGGTGGCCGTAAGCTGTGGGCGCTTGCTCGTACAGGTCAATCAGCGTCTTTACGTGGCGGTGATGTCAGTCACGGCTATTTATTGCTCGCTACCGCTTGTGATGGCACGCTTGCAACCACGGCGCAGTTTACTAATATTCGTGTGGTGTGTAATAACACGCTCGCGGTAAGCCTCGCTGATGGTAGCGGCGGTGTGGTGAAAGTACCGCACTCTACCTCGTTTGATGCTGACAAGGTTAAGCAGCAATTGGGCGTGTCCGTTAATCAGTGGGATGAGCATATCTATGAGATGAAGCAATTGTCTGAGCGCCGTGTTACGCAAGCAGAAGCCGCTAATTACTTGAGCCGTGTGTTTAACGATCAAGACAATGACATCATCTTGTTTAACAGCGCTAAGAAAGAAAAAGACGCAGTTCCTAATGCCAAAGCGATGAATAAGGTGATGACTATGTTTAACGGTCAAGGACGCGGAGCGGATCTCGATGCTGCCAAAGATACCGCTTATGGTTTGCTTTGTAGTATCACTGAGTACGTGGATCATGAACGCCGTGCGATGAACACCGACAATCGCTTAAATTCCGCTTGGTTTGGCGCTGGCGCTAAGCTTAAGCAAAAAGGCTTAGAAGAGTCACTACGTATGCTGGCCTAACTGTCTTATCACCACACATTAAACCACGCTTAAAAGCGTGGTTTTTTTATGCCGTTTACTCAGATCATTAGTTATCAACGTATCAACAATTAATTTAATAAGGAATCTATCATGGAAACTATCGCATTAAACACAACTATTCAGCCAAGTCGTCGTAAGCGTAAAGCGATGCAATCTAAGCACACAAAGTCGACTGCTACTATTAATGTTAAGACTAACGGGCTTAGCCCTAGTGAAGAGAAACCTAAGCAAACTACATCATCTCAGCCCAAACGCTTAATTAACACCAAAGACTTAAGCCGTGAAGAGTGGTTAGCCGTTCGCAAACAAGGCATAGGCAGTAGTGACGCTGCTGCTGCTTGCGGTATTCATCCATATTTGTCGATGCTTGAGCTATGGATGATTAAGACCGGACGCATGAGCTCAGACTTAGATGAAAGCATAGAAGGCTATGCGCCGCTGTATTGGGGCAATACTTTAGAGCCGATGGTGGCTAAATACTATCAAGAAAAGACAGGAAACAAAGTACGGCGCGTCAATGCTATATTGCAGCACCCCGATCCTGACAAAGCCTTTATGCTTGCCAATCTTGACTACGCGGTGACAGGCAGTGATGAGGTGCAGATACTGGAATGCAAAACCACTGGTGAGCATGGCGCGAAATTATGGCGAGATGGCGTACCGCTATACGTGACCTGCCAAGTGCAACATCAACTAGCCGTTACAGGTAAACAAGCCGCTCATATCTGTGTCCTGCTTTGCGGACACGAGGCCAAGATCTATAAGGTTGAGCGTGATGAGCGTTTGATTGCATCAATTATTGAGCATGAGCGTTTGTTCTGGCAGTACGTGGAGACGGACACACCACCCACGCCTGATCACTCTGAGTCAGCCGCTCGTGCGCTTAAGCTGCTTTATCCTGAGCCTAAGCCTACAAGCAAGATAGACTTTAAGAATGATGAGGGCGCGAACAAGCTGTATGAGCAATTATTAAGCTATCGCGACTATATGGATGAGCTACAAGAGCGTCATGACACCGTCAAGCATCAACTGCAAAGCCTCATTAAAGATCATGAGGTGGCGGTCTTTGACAAGGGCGCGATCTCATGGAAGCGTAGTAAGGATAGCGTGAGCTTAGACAGCAAGGCGGTGATCAAAGCGCATCCTGAGCTGATGGATAAGTTTAGTAAAACTCGCCAAGGCAGTCGTCGCTTTGTGGTGTTAAATGATTAAGCACAAATCGAAGCAGTTAATACATTAACCAAAGACAAACGCATAAACGCCCACCTTCACAGGTGGGCTTTTTTATGTCTTATAAATTAATAAAAGGAACACCACTATGATTAAAGGTCTAACCATAACTCCGCCCGTACTCGGTCGTATCAGCATTGGACGCGTCATCAATAAAGAAGGCAAACGCCTCCCTGCTAAGGACGATCAATTCACTATTACCAGCCAAGTGCAGAATAAGGACGGCTGGGTCAATCATCCACTCGATGCCAAACTGCGTAAAGGTAATGACAGTAAGCTGCGACAAATACCCGTTCGTATGCTGTTTAATGATCCTGATCTAAACCTACGTGCTCAGTACACGCTATTTGATCGGCAGACAGGCAGACCATTATGCGTGGGAGATGGCGAACACTGTCAGCGCCGTACCAACAATGGCGTGGAGCAACTGCCTTGTCCGTCGCCTGATCGTTGTCCACTCGCGCAAGGCGGCGCTTGTAAACCCTACGGTCGTTTGTACGTCAATCTATCAGAGGATGATGAGCTAGGTACGTTTATCTTTCGTACGACGGGCTTTAATAGTATTCGTACGCTTGCAGCAAGGCTGCGCTACTTTGCCGCCGTGTCCGGTAACAAGCTGTCATGTTTACCACTGCAATTAACACTAAGAGGTAAAAGCACCACGCAAAGCTATCGCACACCCATTTACTTCGTAGATCTCACGCTACGTGATGAGGTGACGCTTAAAGATGCGGTACAACAGGCTAAGGCGATTGATCATGAGCTGAGCGAACACGGCTTTGACCAAAGTGCGTTAGAGCAAGCGGCTAAACAGGGTTACGCCAATTCATGCTTTGAGGTCGATGATGAAGCAAGTGAGCTGATGGAAGAGCTTTATCCAGATGAAGCCGGTCTCACGAGTCAGCCGCAAGTTCAGAAACAAAAACAAGTGCCCAATGGCTTAGATACCCACAACGTGACCAGCATTGAGCAAAGACTACGAGAGAGCGTGACGACTGTAAGCTAGCACACCGCAAGTACACGGCATAAAAGGGAGCTGATCTGTCAGCTCCTTTTTTTTATGGGTTTCACTAACGCTTACGGATGCTATGGGATGGCATAAAAAAATATGGGACTCGGTAAGTATATGAGAGATACCGCTCTCATTCACTTACGAAGGAGATAATCATGGAAAACCTAAATTCAGCACAACCAGTCATTGAACAATGCAATCATATTCCGCAGCTGCTTAGCATCAAGGATGTGATTCATTACACAGGGCTTAGTCGCTCAACGATTTATGAGATGATCAATGAAGCGTCTGACCGCTACGACCCTACTTTCCCAAAAAAGGTACAAGTTACTCAGTCTAGGGTAGTGTGGGTAGCAAGTGAGATCGCGGAGTGGATTAATAGTAAGATTGAGGCAAGATTAGCATAAAACTAGTGAACCGCCTTGACTCTAACGAGTAGGGCGGTTTGTTCTTTTATTTTTAAAATAGTGTATGACTTATACAAAAGCGACTATAAAATACGTTACCCAGTACCTCATGAGTGCGCTGAGATGAAATTGGTAATATATTCGTTTACAATTTTTGGTTGCTCCAGTGCCACTGAATGACCAGCGTTAGAAACGACAAACATTTCGCTATCAGCTACTGCTTTGGCTATATTTTCAGACAGCGAGACTTCATAAGCATGATCTTGCTCGCCTGCTAGTACCAATAGTGGGACCTTACAGTCTTTAAGCTCGTCTAATACACCTTTTCGATGAATGACACCATGAGCGCTACGTGAAATATCTGGCCCTAGTGCCGTCATAAAGTCACGCCAACGTTCGCGCTCATTCGAACGAGACTCGTCTGCTAGGTAATCATCACCAAACATGATGTACATCAGTGTATCGATGAATGGTTCAGTACCATTTGCTTCTACACCATCGATAAGCGGTGAGAACTCTGCTAGCTTATATTCAAGCTCTCCGCTAGATCCAAGTACTATGCATCCTTTTAGTAAGTCTGGGCGACGAGCTGCTAACCGCAGAGCAATAAAGCCGCCCATGGAGTTTCCAGCAAAAAAGCAAGGGGCTAGATCAAGCGTCTCAATTAAAGCTGCGGCATCATCAGTCAAAGTATCCATATCGACACTTTTTAACTCCGTACGAGCGCTTTTTCCTTGGTCTCTATGGTCATAGGTCACCACTCTAATGTGCTTAGAAAGTTCTTCTATTTGGTGAACAAACATTTCTCTATCGAAAAATAGTGAATGGCTTAGCACCAAAGTTGGAGCATCCTTGGGGCCTTGTTCATCATAAAAAAGCGTAGTTCCATTAACGTTGGTTGTTGGCATAGTCTTCATCCTTGTAGTAAACACCATTAATTCAAATAGATAGCATCACATGAAATTAATAATAGCATAGGAAAACTTTAAATGACTATCGTTAATGCATTTATGACTATACTTCAATGCGTAACGATATGACACTTTCTATCAAACCATATTTCATTCCGCTAACTACCAAAAATAATCAGCACCTCACTAAACCCTCACGACAACCATCGTCGTCTACCCTTTATTTGCTCTTGAATTTTCAAGCACGCTATCTCTACAATCAAAGGCATCTCTGATCACGTAAATACTCGTGATTGGTTATGCTTTTTTTTATGCCATCCACCTACTGAGACAGCCATGTATGCTCTTGTTGATTGCAATAGCTTCTATGCCAACTGTGAGAAGCTCTTTCGCCCTGATCTAAGAGGTAAGGCAGTGGTCGTACTGTCTAACAATGATGGCTGCGTGGTCGCTCGCTCCAGTGAGGCAAAACAGCTCGGTATCAAGATGGGTGTGCCGTACTTTCAGGTTAAAGACTTCTGCGAGAAGAACGACGTTACCGTATTTAGTTCAAACTACACTTTATATGCTGATATGTCTCACAGAGTCATGAGCACCCTTGAGAAACTGTGTCCTACCGTTGAAGTCTATTCTATCGATGAGGCTTTTTTATATTTAGCCGATTATCCGACTGCCATGACTGATCTTGATAGCTATGGGCGTAAGCTCAAAAGCATCGTTGAGCAGTACACCGGCATTCCAGTATGTGTGGGTATGGGTAGTACTAAGACCATGGCGAAGCTTGCCAATTATGCTGCTAAAAAGCACCCCGCTACTAAAGGCGTCTGCGTGCTAGATAATCTTCGATGGATCAGACGTATCATGCAGATCACCGATGTTGGTGAGGTATGGGGCGTGGGTCGTCGTTACAAGGTCAGACTCAATAAGATGGGTATTCATACGGTTTATCAGCTCGCCGTCTGTGAGCCTGCGAAAATAAGACAGCACTTCGGTGTGGTACTCGAGCGCACCTGCTTAGAGCTTAATGGTCAAAGCTGTCTTGGTATTGAGGCGGTAGAGGCTAAGAAGCAGATTATCTCTTCTCGCTCTTTCTCCACTCGCATTAGCTGCCCCGATGAGCTGAGTCAAGCAGTCTGTAGTCATGCGGCAAAAGCGGCCAGCAAACTACGTAAACAAGACAGCGTCTGTCATTACTTAAGCGTCTTTGCTAAGAATAGCCCGTTTAGTCAGACAGAGAGTTATACCTCTATATCTGGTCAATGTCAGTTTATAACCCCGACCGCTGATACTAGAGTGATGGTAGCCGCTGCTCGGCAGATACTGACTCAGATCTTTAAAAAAGATGTTCGCTACGCCAAAGCGGGCGTCATGCTCTTTGATATCTGCCCGCATGATGAGGTACAGCCTGACTTGTTTGCACAGAGTAATAGTGACAACAAAACAAGTGAACAAAGCACATCAAAGAGCGCAGAGGTCATCGCGGTAATGGATCAGCTGAATAAAAGGTATGGCCAAAACAGTAATCAGCAAGCAGCAGTGTTTATCGCAAGCGAAGGAGTTAAGAATAAGCAAAAATGGCAGATGAGCCGAGACATGCTATCGCCGTGCTATACCACAAACATCAACCAAATACCCAAAGTAGATTAAACCAGAGGTGGACTCAATGACGGTTAAGATAATAGGAAGGCTCACCGATGAAGGTGAGACGGTATTGCTATCTTTATACAGCGATAGAGTCAAAGCAGGCTTTCCAAGTCCAGCAACAGACTATGTGCAAAACCGCATTGATCTAAACACACTGCTTATTCATAGCCCGACAACGACTTACTTAGTGGAAGTTGAAGGCGATAGCATGATCGATATGGGTATCTATCCCAATGATATTCTAATTGTGGATCGCTCATTGAGCGCTAGGAACAAAGACATTGTGATTGCACTAGTCGATGACGGCTTTACCGCCAAGCAGCTGATACTCGGTGAGCATATTATCTTGCGAGCCCATAACGAAAATTATGCAGATATCGTGGTGAAAGGATCGCTTGAGCTGTTTGGGGTGGTGGTGAGTAGTGTTAGGCGGTTTAAGCGGTGAGATTATTCAAACAGTAATATGACTAACAAAGCCACTCTAGTATTTAATAATAGGAAACTTTAATGAATCTGAGCTTTATATTTTTTAATCGACCATAATTTTAAAAAGTTAGTATAGTGTGGGTAGCAAGTGAGATTGCCGAGTGGATTGAGAGCAAGATAGCTGCTCGCTCAATATAACTGAGCGTCATAACCGCTTTACGTAAAGGTAAAGCGGTTATTTTTTTGTGTTTTACCTAACAGTGAACACAGCTGTTTAATCGTAGTATGAGTGCTTTGATCGAGTACAGGCTTTGAAAATAAAGGCTCATAGCTTTTTGGCAGAGCAGGATTATCTGACAATTGCGGGTGTAATGCGCTTTTGCATTTTTGCGCAGTATGGGGAATATTTTGCCCCAGTACGCTCAGCAACATACCTTCTAAGCATAGCGGCGTTGAATATAAGATGGTAATTCCCGAATCTTTAGCTGCTTTAATATCTTGTTGCCTAACAGGGACATCACTATCCATCAAGATGAACTTTTGATCGTAACCAACATGACGGCTCTTTTTAACAGTGTCTTTAATAATATCGTGCGGTGACCCGCCACTTGAAAAATCCAGAGTGATTTTACTACCAGAGCACCTTTCATGATAAATACCTTTCATATGACTCAAAAATGCCTTGTCATGTTCACCTTCTCCCATTACAAGTAAGGTGGTTTTGTTGACTGACCTAGGTTTACGCTTTGCCATAATCTAGCCCCTTATAGATTTGGTATCGCGTCAAACGCGCCAGCCATATACTTGGCGTAAAGGTTATCGTCATTACGAACGCCTTCCATCTCATCTAATCGCCAAGCTTCTGAAGCCTGCTCATATTTTTCGACCAAATATATTTGATGCTTATTCAATAGATTAAATACCTCTGGGGTATGGCAACTAAAAATAAGCTGAGCATTATGAGGGTTATGATGCAATGAGCGAAACAAATCAAAAATGGCAGGTAACAGCAGTGGGTGTAGGTCGTTATCAAGCTCATCAATAATGGCTACACCACCGTTTTTGAGAACAGGTAGTATTAGCCCAAGCAAGCTATAGGCTGATTGCGTACCATTAGACTCTTCATAAATCATAAGCTCAAATGAGTCATCACCGACTTTATGCACACCAAAAGGAAGCAGTATCTCTTGCTGCTTACCCTCGTTTACCGTCATCACGCTTTTTATATTAATCTCGTCTATGCCTGTATCAAACTGACAAAGTAGCTTTTCAGCGGTTTGTTTTAAGTCGTCATCCTTAGCAAACAACTCAGTCATCTCAGGTATAGACTGGCTAAGACTGCCAAGCCTACCCATTGAGACGACATTGGTTTTATAGCCTTCAAACATCTCAATGATTGCTTCTGCCAGTGGCTCATCAAGCAAATTGGCATAACTGATTAAGGAGGCATTTTTTTTCACGTCATCTGCAAGTGATGGGATAACAAAGCTGCGATGCTTATAAACCATCTCATCACCATCATAGTGACGGCTGAAAACGTAGCTAAATAAGCGACTGGTCTTTTTATATAGAGCTTCATTGATTACGCGGCTTTGGATAAGCGTTAGCTCGTAGCGATACTCCTCATAAACACCATCAGCATTTTTGAGTAAAAAACCCATCTCAAATTCAGAGGTATTGTTTTGGTTTAGCGCAAAGGGGCTATACGGGATACTGTCTTCTGAATCAAGGCTGCTGGTAGAGCCACAGATAAACCAGCGCAAGAACGATATTGCTTTTAGCAGCTGTGTCTTACCAGAGCCATTCGCACCTAAAACGGCAGTGACTTTATTGAGCCGATACTGGTCATGCGCGGTATCGATGTAAAAGTCATAGTTAGACTCAGTTGGTTGCTTACCCAGCGTAAACGATATTTCCGTTGATTCTGGGTAAGAGTAGAAATTATCAAAACGAATATAAGTGATCATAGTCAGCCGTTTTTAACGATATTTTGTGGTTTATAGGCTACGATAGCATAAATAACGTTTTAGTATCTAGCTATATAGGATGTGTTACTCTAATAAAGGCATTAAAAAACTGCCTTCTACATAAGTAAAAGGCAGCCTGTGAGTATGTAATTACATTAGCAGTATGCTGAAAAAATACTTTCAACTGCTTTCCTATCTATAAAAATTGACCAAAGTAGCTATCTACCCAGTCTTTTAAACTTGATGCCCCACTTGCAGTATAAAAAGTGTCATCGGGAACATCTCGCGCTTTTACTAAATGAGCTTGGTTAGGGATATGATCAGCTAGATAAAAATAGATATTACTGTCTTTGTCGTATTGTACAAGGTTGCCATTTGATTCAGTTGCAATTGTGGCTAACCTTAAAAACTTTTCATTAGGGCTAGTGTGACTAGCTTTACATTTGTCCATATAATCAGCTTCAAAGCTACCAAGCCCAAAAATAGTTTCACTAACTAAAAAAACATTGTTATAGGGGAGTAGATCTTTATTGCTATCCATAGAGTAAGAATCAATAATAGAGCCAAACCACTGATATAGCTCAAGATGTAATTGATTTATACTATTTATCTCTACTTGAATAGAGCTACCTATCTTTGTAAGAAAGCCTGTACCATGATCAGGCATCTCGAAGAACCTAAACTCACCTTGCTCAGAATAAAGCTTAGTAACCACTGAGTTTTTAAATAATGAATAATCATATATTGCATCATCAGGTAGTGATTCGAAGTATTCACTAGCTGGTAGTATTTTAGTCTCTTGAATATGCTCTAAAAAGTACTGTGAGCTATTTTGGTATGATAAAAATATACTGTTCATTTTCCATCCTATTAGCTTTTAAGACCACCTAAAAATATCAGTACGCCAACTACCATCATGACTAGACCAACAGGTGGAACAACCACCATAGCCGCCAGACCAAAGAAAAGTAATACAAACCCAAAAGACTTTTTTCCAATGAAAAAAGAAACTACTATTACTGCTAGTACGGCTAAGATTAAACCCAACTTTCAGCCCCTTTTAGTAGTTGATAAGGTTTCTAATTTCTCTAGCTAACGCTTGTCCTGAGTACTTCATGGTTAGATCATTTATAATGGCGCTTTTTTTAGAATTGCACGAACGGCAAAGTACTTGAAGATTGGTTATTGCGTTCGTACCATGTGCTTTTTGGGGTACAATATGGTCGATCGTTACAGTTCCCTCAGATCTACTCAGTGTTTGTCTACATCCTCGGCAGCTATGTATGTCACCTGGATTAGATTTAAAATAAATGTCACGGTAGTTACTACCAGCTGAGTTATTAACTACCTTTTGTACACCAGAAAAAAATTTGCCTATCATCGAGATTTGCTCCTTAAAGGGTATAAATAGCTGACTTATGTTTTTTCTATTGTAACAGTATTGTAATAAAAAAACTATATTTACAAGACTTTTGTTGCTAGAACATATCATTCTTTAAATTTGGACATGATCAAGTATTATTCTAAAGTTATAGTAAAAATATAATCAGGTGATAGACTGATCTATTTGTTTCACGATTTAATAAATAGTCTTTCGACCACTGCCAATCATTATAGCTATCCTTTACTACCGTATACGACAAGTGCTGTAATTCTATGAAAAATATAACCAACCACCAGCTCAAATATTTTGCTTGGGAAATTACTAAGCAGCGGAGCAGCTCCGATGACGCGCGTATTGCGCAGTCGCTATTCGATGCTCAGGTTGACGTAAACCCACACCAGATCGAAGCCGCTTTATTTGCGCTTGGTAACCCTTTAAGCCGAGGTGTTGTCTTAGCGGACGAAGTAGGTTTAGGTAAAACTATTGAAGCGGCTTTAGTGCTTTGCCAATACTGGGCAGAGTATCGCAGACATTTATTGATTGTTTGTCCAGCATCGTTGCGTAAGCAATGGGCGTTAGAGCTGCAAGATAAATTTAACTTACCCGTACAGGTGTTAGATGCTACCACTTGGAGGAAGCTACGCGAAGACGGTGTCTATAATCCTTTTGAAAATAAAAAGATTACGGTTATCTCGTATCCGTTTGCTACTCGTATGGAGCATGAGCTGGCAAAGATACCTTGGGACATGGTTGTTATTGACGAGGCACATCGATTGCGTAATGCTCATCGTCCTAGTAACAAAACAGGCAATAGCTTCAAGAAATCTTTAGTTGCGCGCAGTAAACTACTCTTAACAGCAACGCCTTTGCAAAACTCATTAATGGAGCTATATGGACTGAGCACTATTATCGATGAGCACCTTTTTGGAGATGATAAAGCGTTTCGCCGTCAATACGTCAATCAAGATAACTTGCCAGCACTAAAGCGTCGCTTAGATCAATTTGTGCATCGTACGCTACGTAAAGACGTTTTGGAGTATATCCCTTATACCAAGCGTCATGCTTTGACTGTACCTTTTACGCCGAGTGATATAGAGCAACGTTTGTATGACCAAATCAATAGCTATTTACAGCGCGAGTTTAGCTATGCCTTTCCTGTACAACAGCGTCATCTCATTACTATCGTTTTGCGTAAACTGCTTGCTTCATCTACAGCTGCGGTTATCGCAACATTAGAGTCAATACGTACTCGCTTGCAAGCTCTTTTAGACAATCAAACCATTGATGCTGAATGGATAGAGCATTTTATTGCTGATGAAGATATAGATGAAGAGCTTATCGAAGAGGATGAGGACGAGTATAGCGAATATGAAAATCGCGGCGTTGATGCAGATTTGCTTAAATCTGAGATTAAAGAGGTCGATCATTATCTTGCTTTAGCTCATGAAATTGATGAAGACCGTAAGTCTTATGCGCTATTGACAGCATTGGAGCGCGGCTTTGCTCGTATGTTTGAAATGGGTGCACCAAAAAAGGCCGTGATATTTACTGAGTCACGCCGTACGCAAACCTATCTTTTAGAGTTTTTGCAGTCTCATGGTTTTGATGGCAAGGTAGTTGCTTTTAACGGTAGTAATAATAGCCCAGTCAATACAGGTATTTATCATAGGTGGTTAGCTAAACATGTCGGCAGTGATAGAGTAACAGGCTCATCCTCAATAGACAGACGTACAGCGTTGATCGATTACTTCAGAGATGACGCTGAGATTATGATTGCTACTGAAGCGGCAGCAGAAGGGGTTAACTTACAGTTTTGCTCTTTAGTCGTGAATTATGATTTACCATGGAATCCACAAAGAGTGGAGCAGCGTATTGGTCGCTGTCATCGCTATGGCCAGGCCTTTGATGTTGTCGTAGTGAACTTTATTAATGAGCGCAACGCTGCTGATAAGCGAGTGATGGAGCTGCTTAGTGAAAAGTTTGATCTATTTGAAGGTGTATTTGGCGCATCGAACGAGATACTAGGGTCGATAGAGAGTGGTATTAATTTTGAGAAGCGTATTCTTGAGATCTACGATAAATGCCGTACAAATCAAGAGATAGAAGCAAGCTTTAATCAGCTTCAGTCTGAGCTTGAAGCCCAGATTAATCAAAAAATGCTACAGACTCGCGACTTACTACTTAAGCACTTTGATGCAGATATACACGAATTGCTGAAGATCCATAAGCAGCGAGCTGAAGAACAGCTTGATCGTATCAGTAACTTTTTTTGGACGATTAGCCGAGCACTACTCACGCCCTATGCTGACTTTCATCCTAATCAGTTAAACTTTACGCTGCATAAATCACCTACAGTAGATATAAAGGTTGGTAGCTATCAGCTAATCCGTAAAGGTGAGTCTGTACCAGATAACACCTATATATACCGTCTCACGCATCCACTTGGTGAGTATGTGCTAAACAAAGCAAAGCATTTGCCGACCGAGACTGCGCAGATAAACTTTGATTATAGCAATTATGATAAAAAAGTATCCAGCCTTGAGCCATTAGTAGGGCAGTCAGGGTGGCTATCGCTAAGCTTATTATCATTAGATTCATTTGCGAAAGAAGAGCATTTGATACTGACAGGAATGACTGACAATGATACCGTCTTAGATACTGATATCTGTGAACGCATTTTACGTTTAGATGGAATAGTGGCTGAAGATACAATAACGACAGCTATTCCGAAACTGTTCACTGATACAATCGAGTTTCAGCATGAAAACAAGCTGAGCGAGGCGCTTGATAATAATCAGGTGTTTTTTAAACGTGAGCAAGAAAAGATTGAGCAGTGGGCAGATGATCATATGGCATCGGCTGAATCAGCACTTGATGATATTAAGCTCAAAATACGTAGTCTAAAGCGAGAATCGCGCCAAGCCAGTACTATCGATGAGCAAAAGCAAAAGCAGGAACAACTCAAAAAGGCAGAACGTGAGCAGCGTAAACTTCGTCAAAATATCTTTGATGTGACTGATGAGATTGAGGACAGACGCGATACCTTAATAGAAAACCTAGAGCAGATGATGCACAAAAAAAGCCAGTTTGAAACGTTTTATCACATCCGCTGGCAGATATGCTGAAACCGTTTTTCACTAGCACGGTTTATATTTTTTAAGTTATCAAAACCCTGATCTGCTATAATATTTGGTTAATTTTTACTCTCTTAGAGCTAGCTTGGTGTGAAGCACTAAAACCAAGCTGGCTCATTTTGTCATGGACACTATGACAAAATACTGCGCTAGCAACATAGAAACATAGAAACATTGAAGGATGACTCATGAGCCAATACGCTAATCTCAATCAAAAACTAAAAAACATCTTTCAAATTGATCGCCCTGATCTTGATTTTGGTATCTATCGCATCTTGAATGCTCGTCGTCGTGAGATTAGCGATTATTTAGATAATCGTCTGAAAACCAAGGTAGAGACCTATTTAGCAGACGCAAAAAGCGATGTACATGACAGTCAGCTAGAGAGCATAACCAATCAGATCAAAGAAGAGTTTGGTAAGCGTGCCTTTGATGAGGCAGGTAACTTAGTCAACGATGCCGCTATCGAAAGCTCACTTGGACAGCAGTACCAAGAGCTACGTGATCATAGCGACAACAGTTTTGATCAAGCGCAAGTGTTTAGTCATCTATATACCTTTTTTAGTCGCTATTATGATGAGGGCGACTTTATCAGTCAGCGCCGTTATAAAGGCGACACCTATGCCATTCCTTACTCTGGCGAAGAGGTGATGCTGCATTGGGCGAATAAAGACCAGTACTATACCAAGTCAGGTGAGATGTTTAGCAACTACCGTATTCGCTTCAATTCGATAGGTGAGTCAGACAAATCCGTCTTATTCCGTTTGTTATCTGCTGATACGGCGAAGGATAATCAAAAAGACAATGATAAAAACCGTCGCTTCGTTATTCTCTCTAAGCCAAAGACGGTAACTCGTACCGATGAAGAAGGCGAGGAATATGAGGAAACCGTACATCCTATAGAGCTTAATGACGCTGGTGACGAGCTGACCGTTTGGTTTGAATACGCGGTTATGGACAGTAAGGCTAAGCAAGATAAGCTCAATACAGAAGCTCATGGCGATATATTGGCAAATACCAAAGTCGATACAGCATGGGCTACCTTACTCAAACATCCAGCACCAACTGAAAAACAGGCTGATCGTGACTTACTGCGTAAGCATTTAGACACCTATACGCAAAAGAACACGGCCGATTATTTCATTCATAAAGACTTGGGTAAATTCTTAAATAACGAGCTGGACTTCTATATCAAAAATGAAGTCATGCATTTAGACGATGTGGTTAATAGCTCAGGCTTTATAGAGATAGAGCGCCAGCTTGCGCTGATTAAATGCTTACGTAAAATTGGTCGTGAGTTGATTGATTTCCTAGCATCGCTTGAAAACTTCCAGAAGAAGCTATGGCTGAAGAAAAAGTTTGTGGTATCGAGTCATTACTGCATTACTTTGGATCGTGTCGATGAAGACTTATATGATGATATTGCCAATAATCCTGAGCAGTGGCAGCAGTGGGAAGACTTGGGGCTAAAAGTAGAAGATGATTCTGTCTCAGATTGGGGTAAGGTTGCTTATTTGGAGTCGCATTCTTATCTGATGGTAGATACCAGTTTGTATGATACTAGCTTTAAGGCAAAGCTGGTTAATACGATTAATGATCTTGATGAACAGACTGATGGTTTGATTATTCATGGTGATAACTTTCAAGCTCTAAATTTATTGCAGGAAAAATACCAAGAAAAAATCCAATGTGTATATATTGACCCACCATATAATGCGCCTAATAGTGAGATTGCTTATAAAAATAACTTTAAACACTCTTCATTTCTATCTTTAATTGACAGTAGGCTTGAGCTATCAAAAAACCTGATAAATAAGACAGGGGCTCATGTTGTAGCAATTGATAAGCATGAAGTAAATGGTGTCAATAGGCTAATAACTGAGCATTTCCCAAATAATAATAATACTGTTGTATCTGTTGAACATAATAGAAAAGGTGTAATGGGAGATTTTTTTTCATACACTAATGAATATGCTATTTTTTCGATTTCAGAATATAGAAAAGGTTTGAATAAGGTTCAACGAGATCCCAAGGATTTTGAGTATTCTAATTTCAGGAACTGGGGAGGTGAGTCTTTAAGAACTGATGCAGCTAATTGCTTTTATGCAGTATATGTGAAAGATAGCGAAGTTATTGGTTTCGGAGATGTTTGGTTTGATGAGTCCAGGCATCCAGAAGGAGCAAACGTTCAGCAGGCTGATGGCTCTATAGCTGTTTATCCGATAGATAGTTCAGGAATTGAAAGAAAGTGGAGATATGAAAGAGGTACTGTTGAAGGTATTATCAATAAGCTAAAAGTGGATATAGATAAGAAGACTGGTGTAATCCAAATTAAATTAGCTAAGACAGATGATCAGTTTAAAACAGTATGGTATGGACCGAAATATAATGCAGGAGATAATGGTACTAGGCTGTCTAAAAGAAATATGGGTCTTGACTTGAGTCAGTTTGATTACCCTAAATCTGTCTTTAATACTAAAGATGCAGTTTATGCGGTAAGTGATAGTGACGATATTGTCTTAGATTATTTTGCAGGGTCTGGTACCACAGCTCAGTCTATTATAACTCTGAACCGAGAACAAAATTTAGAGGATCCAAATTATTTAGATAGAAAATATATTCTTGTTGACCAAGGTGAATATTTTGACACTGTACTTAAGCCACGTATTCAAAAGGTAATATATAGTGCCGAATGGAAAGATGGTCAGCCGTTATTACCTAAAAAAATAGAAGATGAAGCTAATCCGTATCAAGGCATTGGCCATTGTCTAAAGGTTGTCAAGCTTGAAAGCTATGAAGATACGCTCAATAACTTGGAGCTGAACCGTAGTCAAGCCCAAGAAGACTTGTTTGGTGACCTAACACCTGCTCAACAAGACGACTATCTCATGCACTATATTCTCGATATCGAGAGCAAGAACTCGCTACTTAATGTAGCTGATTTTGCCAATCCTTTTGATTATCAGCTCAAGATAACTGCCGATAGCGCTGGTGCTTATACGGTACAAAATATTGATCTTATTGATACCTTTAACTATCTCATAGGGCTAAAGGTTAGAAATATAGACTATCAGCTAAGACAGGGGTACGTGCAGGTGGTTGGGCATCTGCGGACAGGTGAGTTTGTGACTGTGTTCTGGCGCGATGTTGAAAAGGTTAATTACGAGACATTAGATAAAATAATGAATAAGCTATCTATCAACCCGAAGGACGAAGAATATAAGTATATTTACGTCAATGGTGATCACAATATTAATAGTAAATTGATCAAAAAAGCTGATGGCAGTAGTGAAATTAAAGTCCGCTCAATAGAGCAGGTATTCCTTGAGCGCATGTTTGCAGAGTAAGTTATGGCTAATAGCAGTAAAACAAAAAGCAAAAAAATAAACTTTCATGAGCAGCTGGTATTGACGCAGTGGCTATGGTCAAAGTTTAACCCGAGCAGTATCGAAGGGATGCAGGTGCTTTTAGACTCACCTGAATACCAAGGTATAGAGCATGAAGGTGACAATGCAGGTCAAACCAAGTTTTTTACTGAGCTGACTAGTAGAGACTTAGTTGGTAAGCAGGCTTTAGATATCGACACGTTAAGGCGCTATGATAGAAATATTGTGCGTCACTGGCTACAGATCAGTGAGGCTCGTAATGAGAAGGAAAACAGTGAACTAAATCCTAAGTACTTTCAGTATTTATCACTGCTATTTACTGAGTACTATTTAGATCACTATTTTAACCACACGGATCAGATGCTAGCTGAGCTTAACGATACGCTTGCCGCCTACAACACGGATAAAAACGACAGCGAAACCCTTCAGCCCTACGTCGCTGAAGATCTAAACAAAGTAGCGTATTGGAGCGCTACAGGTAGCGGTAAGACGCTCTTGATGCATGTCAATATTTTGCAGTATCAATACTATATCGAGCAAGCGGATTATACCGATAAGATTGAGCAAATCATCCTACTGACACCCAATGAGGGTTTGAGTCGGCAGCATTTAGAAGACTTTGCGTTATCTGGCATCGATGCCATGATATTTAATAAATATAGATCTCGCGACCAATTCTTAAGTTATGTGCAAATTATTGATATCAATAAACTCGCTGATCGAGATGGTGATAAGACAGTAGCGGCTGAGTCTTTAGAAGGTCAAAACCTTGTACTGATTGATGAAGGTCATCGCGGTACTAGCAGTGGTGGCGTGTGGATGGGCTACCGTGATACTTTGACCAAAAACGGCTTTAGCTTTGAGTACTCAGCAACTTTTGGGCAAGCGATTAATAAGTCCAACAACGTCATTAAGCAAGAAGAAGACGAGCAAAAAAGCAAAGCGAAAATGCTATATGGTACTAGAGCCTTAACCAAGCTTGATAGCGCGCAGCTAAAGTCACTAGCACTGGACGAGCTTGAAAAGCAAAAGGCACGCCGTGAAGCACTGCGTGAAGTCTATGCCAAAAACATCTTATTTGATTACTCTTATAAATACTTTTACCAGGATGGCTATGGTAAAGAAGTCAATATCCTTAATATGAAAGAAGGCGAAAGCCGTGACAGTCAGCAGCTCTACTTAACCGCCTGCTTACTGAGCTTTTATCAACAGCAGTACCTGTATGCTCATAATGTAGCTCGTCTTAAACCCTTCAAAATCGAAAATCCACTTTGGGTATTTGTCGGTAACAAGGTCAACGATGACGATTCAGATATTTTGACCATCGTTAAATTTTTGGCAGACTTTTTGGATAGTCGTTCTAAGGCTAAAACAATAAGCTGGCTTCATGACTTTATAACCAATACTTCACGTCTGGTCGATAACAAGGGCAATAACATCTTCCTTAATCGCTTTACTGCTTTACACGGCAAAAAGGCAGAAGTTATTTATCAAGATATCCTTAGCCTGTTCTTTAATGCCAGTAGTAATGAACGCTTAAACGTCATTCGCATCACTCAAAATACCGGTGAGCTGCGCTTGCAAGTGGGTGAAAATGAGCCATTCGGAGTAATAAACGTAGGTGATGAAAAAGGACTATTCGATCAGTGCGAAAAACTGATAGAGAGCCATTATCTAAATGCGCGTACGGATGCATTTAACCCATCGCTATTTGACACTATTAACGATGACAACAGCAAAACCAATCTACTTATCGGCTCACGTAAGTTTACTGAAGGCTGGAGCAGTTGGCGTGTCTCTACCATGGGTCTGCTGAACATGGGCAAAGGGGAAGGCTCGCAAATTATTCAGCTGTTTGGTCGTGGCGTACGTCTAAAGGGGGAGGATTACTCCCTTAAACGCACTCCGCACAACATATATAGCCGAGGTGAGTATCAAGACTTGCATCTTGATCTATTGCAAACCATCAATATCTTTGGCTTGCATGCTGACTATATGGAACAATTCCGTGAATACCTAAATGATGAAGGGATCGTTCTAAATCAGGATCTAGTGACGCTAGACTTTAAGACCAATCGTATCAAAGCGCCGCATCGGCTCAAAACTTTGACGCTTAAAGACGGTTACAAAGACAATCAGCCAAACGGCTTCAAAGCGCAAATGAAGCTATCGCTGTTTGAGATACCTAAACAGTATCAGGGTAAAATCAAAAAGCCTTTTGTCGTGCTTGACTTATACCCACGTTTGCAGGCTTATCATACCGATAAACGCAAACGCAACGACGACCTACAAGATAAGCGCCAAGAGCAAGAGATATCACCGAGTATCATGCCATTCTTTGATTTTGATTGGCTGTATTTGCAGCTACAAAAGTACAAGATGCAGCGCGGCTATACCAATATTCGTATTGATCTTAAAGATCTACGCGCATTTTGCTGTAAACCAATAAAAAATACCCATGACGATTGGTATAAGCTACTAGTAGATAGCGAAAAGCTCACCCAAGATGTGAGCGGTATTCGCTTTCAACAAAGCGTTCTGCTAGAGCTACTACAAGCCTACATGGACAGATTTTATAAGACCATGAAAAACGCGTACGAAGGTCAGTACTACGAAGTGACTGAGTTTGAAGTAGGCGATGATGATTTGCCCGTACATATGTGTGACAAATACGTGTTTACATCAAAAGAAGGTCAGAATAGCGAAGCCCAAGAATACTTTGAGCGCCTTGATAAGCTACAAGAGATTGTCAACAAAGGGCAACTGGATAAGGTCAAATGGGAAGATGGTAGCCTGCGTACCGTCGTATTTGATAAGCATCTGTACTATCCTTTGTTTAGTAAAAATGATGACAGTTTACCGTTTACGTGGTCGCCTGCTGTTTTTGATTATGATAGGAAGGGCGAGAGCAGTGAGGTCAAGTTTGTTGATGATTTGCAGCAGTATATCAATTCAGCTAAACAAATCGATGTGCTAAAGGATTATCACGTCTATTTATTACGTAATCCTGATAACCGTTACAAAGGATTAGGTTTTGCATTGGCAGGTAATTTTTATCCAGACTTCTTGTTATGGCTTATACATAAAGAGACAGGACAGCAGTATCTAACATTGATTGATCCTAAAGGTATTCGTAACATGAGTACCGATGATGCTAAGATTAATCTGTATAAGCAGATTAAAGAGCTTGAGAGCCAGTTAGACAATGATCTTGTACTCAATAGCTTTATCTTAACCCCCACACCGCTAAGAGAGCTTATCAATAACTCACTTAGCGAAAACGAGCTAAAAGAGCGTAATGTATTATTTATGGTAGGCAATCAGACAGCTTATTTGGATGATATGTTTAGTGGGATATTGGGTTAAATAATGTCATTATGTAGTCAGGTAAGTCTGGTTATAAGTTTCTCATTGATGATTAGGATTTGATGTGACTAAAAAGTTAGTGTTGGTTGCTGGCGCACCTGGCAGCGGTAAAACATATATCGGTAAACAAATTGCTAAAAAGACCAAAAGCACCTATTTGGATAAGGATACTATTTCAAGGTTTTCAACTGAACTTCTTTTAACCAGTATGGGTTCAAATATAAACGATAGAGAAAGCTCTATATATTTGGATAATATTAAAGATATTGAATATAAAACGCTTATAAAGACCGCCATAGAAAACCTTGAGGCGGTGGATATAGTCATCTGCTCAGCGCCTTTTATTGGACAAATACAAAATCAAGAATGGCTTGATGATTTGGTTTTTGATTTAGAAGTTATTGATGCAGCCTTAGTGGTTATTTGGGTGAAAGTAGATATACCGACCGCAAAAGAACGCATATTGTCTCGTGGCGCCAATAGGGATATGTGGAAGCTTTCTAATTGGGCAGAGTACAGTAGGACAACGCCACACAGTGACATTAACTCAAGCTATCCAATTCAGATCATAGATAATAGCAACACATTACAGGCGCCATTAGAAGAACAGATAAACCAATTTATTAAGGACTCACTTCAATGAATAAAAAGATATTACTAATAAGTGGTACACCCGCATCTGGCAAAGATACGTTAACCAACTTATTGTGCCAAAAAGACAAAAGATTTACTCACTTTAAGAAGCACAAGATGGGCGAGTCTGGTCGTATTGATGACACATATATTTTTGTAGATAAAGAGACATTTAATTCAATGGCAGATAATGAAGAGTTTATACAATATCATTATCGTTATGAAAGAGGGTATGCGGTTGCTTTTTCTCAATTACAAGTGTGCTGGTCTAAGGGCTTGATTCCTGTAATTCATGTTGGTAAGTATGAAAATATAGCCGCATTTTATAATCAACAAGATGTTGAAATTTGCAGTTTACTTTTATTGGTAGATAAAGAGACAACGAAAGAACGTTTAGCGCTTCGTCATCCTGGCGATGAAAAACAGATTGCTGAACGCTTACAGTCATATAATGAAGAGCGAAAAGAGTTAGCTGAACTCATTAATAGCGGTGATTCTCTACTGTTTGACTATATTATTAACAACTCTAACAGTCCTGATAAAACACTTAAAGCTATCAAAAAGATTTGTTTTTAGAGTTGCGTTTATGGATAATTACCAGGTCATAAAACGCATACGTTTTAGTGAAGACGATATAAAGCATATTATCGAATCAACAATACCCATCAGAATTGATACGGCTATAGGTAAAGATAATGTTGTTTTTAAAGATGTGAATTTTAGTGGGCTTGAAATAATTAAGTCCAAGTTTAAATCAAGCTTGTCATTCATTAACTGTGTGTTTGAATCGCCTGTAATACTTAACAAAGTATCTTCCGAAAGTGAAATTAGTTTTAATAAATGTATATTTGATAAGGGCGTATTGCTTTTCAACTGTAATTCAAACCATATCAGCTTTTCAGGATGCTCTTTAGGTAGCCATATTACCTTTGACTCTACCGAATGCCAAAAAATAAGTATTTACAAAGTAGAGTGTTCAGCAATTTATGTACTATCAAGTATACGGTCAACTAAGATCAAGGAGATCGAACTTAGCGAAGCTGTAGTAAATGATGTTATAAAAATTGAAGAAATACACAACGCTCATCGAATCTCTTTTGATTCAATAAATGCCAGTGTGATTCGTTACGATTCAATGCTATTGACAACATCATCAGAAATAAAGATGTCTAACATTAATTGTGATGACTTGAGGTTTGAAAATAGCAAACTAGAAGTTAATAGTCATATTCAAGTCTTACAGTCACAGATCAAAAACCTTTTATATCGTAATATGGTTTTTAATAGAGGTTGTAAGGTATTGATAGAGAGTAATCTTATTGAAGGTAAGCTGTTTATTCAACAGTCTGTCTACAATAACTGCTCTATTGATTTTTCTACCAGTGACATCACTCATCTGAGCTTAGACCCTGAGCTACTAAAATTTTTATATGATAGTAATAAAATCACACCAATTATGTCAACAGACATGCCCCTCGAACGTCAGATTGAAACCTTAAAAAAATTAAAAAGTAAATTCTCTGGAGACAGTCTTTATGAAAGTGAGGATATTGTATTCTTTTTTATGAAGAATAAGGAGTATAGTTATTTTTTAAAAAGTCCTGAAAACAGTATTTCTAAGCTAAAGTATTTGTTTTTTTATATATTTGGTAGGTATTGTTTTGGATGGGGCGTAAAATTAAAGCAACCATTAATAACATCGATGGCGGTCATTATTATTTTTTCGATGATATATTATTTTATATATGATATGTCGTCTTTTGTTAATAAAATTAATTTTTTACAAGTGGATTATACTGGTAGCTTTGGAGCGGTTTTAATGTCCACAGTTACCTTTTTTGGACAGTATACGGATATAGAAACGGAGCTGGCTTTGAATGCTATACTACATATCACTGAATTTATTTTAGGAGTTCTATATATTACTTTGCTTGTTGGTATATTGATTAGGAAGTTAGTACGATGATTAAAAAGATTATTTTTGATTATGGTGGCGTTATTTCGTATGGTAGTCGTACAGATGCTTTAGCGGGCATATTAAAACTCGATCAGATACAAAGAGAGGCACTAGAGAAAAGGTTAAAACATCCTGACATTAAAAAAGCGGCAGTAGGCGCTTATAATAAGGAATTTGTCTCTACTGAGATAGCGAAAGTATTGACTGATATTACATATAACGATATATGCTATGCAATATATCTTGCGTCACAACCTGAATCTAAGATGATAGATTTAGTGATAAAAATAAAAGAAGACTATGAAATCTATCTCGTATCAAACAGTATTCCAGAGTATAGTGAGTATATTCTAGATCATTGTAATCATTTATTTGATGGTATTTATTTATCAGATAAATATCATGCTAGAAAGCCTACAGATTTGTTTGAGAAGATCATATCTATAGATGAGTCGTTCTTTTCAAACTCTATCTATATCGATGACGTAAGAGCTAATCTTCATCTTCCTCAGACTTACGGGGCTATTCCTATAGAGTTTATATCTTATAGTAATTTAATAGAAAATTTGACCGAATTATCAATTATAGAATAATTTCTTATAATCGCTATTTCAAAACCTTGGCTAGTTTTAATATTGAAAACATAGTATTCTTACTAAAAAAAGACTGTGTAACAGCCTTTTTAGCTAATATTATATCTCTCAATTTATTTAAAAGTCAGGTGCTTAAGCCTTATTCTTCAATAGGGCTAACACCTGATCCTCTCCCAATTCAGCGATTAACGCTTGCAGCTGGGAGCTAGAATCAGCGTCGTCTTTGGCATCGGCTCTAAACTTAGCGGTATCTCTGCCTTCTCGTAATGCGTCTAAACAGTCCGCCCAGTTTTGCATCATCTCACTACGATCATCAATGTACTCAAATCGACCATAGGCGGTTCCATTGGGATCTTTAGTCGTATGACCCAATGCCATCTCAACAAGCACAAGCGGGTACTTTAGCTGCTCTTGTAGGATAGTCTTCGCTGTCGCGCGAAAACCATGTGCGCAGTGAATGTCTTTATAGCCCAAATCCTTTAACCGCTTATTCGCTGTCGCATCAGAGATGATCTGATGCTTTTTTGCCGTCTCACTGTAGAAGACGAACTTAGTATGACCATTGATTTTCTGCTGCGCGCGTAAGATAGCCACTGCCTGACGGGGTAGGGGCACGATCATGTCCTTGACCATGTTTACCTTGCCTTGTCCTTTTAGTGGCTTTAATGTCCACCTGCCAGCGTCTAGATCGACGTCAGCCCAGCGCATACGCCTGAGATCACCATTACGCACAAACAATAATGCCAATAGCCTAAGGGAGTTTATCGTGTTTGGATCACCTTCTATTGTTTCAATATCCCGCAGTAGCTTAGCAAGCTCTTTGGGCGTAGTAATCGCAGGACGATGACCATAGCTCGATTTAGCCAATTGGCTTTTGATTAATGCCGCAGGATTACTACTACAAAACCCGCGAGCGCCAGCATAGACAAACACATCACTAGCGATACCTGCACAGCGCTCAGCCTTGTCTGTGGGCTTGCCAGCTTTGTTTAATGAATTAGCTTGAATGTCTAACAGTACTTCAAGCATTCTAGGCGAGCTGATCTCGCTGATCGGCTCATCGCCAATGTATGAGCATATTAGCTCCAACCGACCTTTCTTACGAATGAGGGTATTACTCTTCTGAGTCTTATCTAGACTGTCAAAGTACTCCCAAGCAAAATGATTAAAGCTGTTATTAGTATTGCTTAACAGTGTTTTCTTTTCTTCTTCACGATAGTCTTTTGGGTCAATATTACGGCTAAGCAGTTCTTCATAGTCACGCCACATCTCACAGGCACGCGCAAACGACACACTTGGGTAGACACCCAGTGAGATACGTTTGTTTTTAGATAAGGTAGGGGACTTATAGCGATAAAGCCAAGACTTAGTACCATTGGGTCTGACCATCAAATATAGCATCGGATGGTGTTTAACAGAGACCAAATATTCTTTATCTTCGGCCTTGTGACTGCTGATGCTGCGATCAGAGCTGATTGGCTTGCGTGTTCCCATGACTGCCACCCAATGTACATTTAAAAGTCAGTGTACATAGTAGTGTACATCAGATGCATGGATTGGGATAGATAGAGCAGGACAGTATAGAACGCCAGATACAGCAAAGCCCCTGATATCAGGGGCTTTAGATGTTCTATAAGATAGTATAGGACTATGTAATGGTACCCGGAGCCGGACTTGAACCGGCACGCTATTGCTAGCGAGGGATTTTAAATCCCTTGTGTCTACCAATTTCACCACCCGGGCAAAACTTGTGTTATCTAATATGTAAACCAGCTGATAGACCATCTGGTTACTAGATAAGTGGTCGCTATTATAATCGGTTGGGATAATAATGCAAGCCAAAATTAACGTAAAGTTAATAGATAATTGGAGGCTGGAGTCGGAATCGAACCGGCGTTAACGGAGTTGCAGTCCGCTGCATGACCACTCTGCCATCCAGCCAATCAAGGTGGACTATATTAGCAAAAATATGCCAAATTACAAGTCATTTTTCATGCAAACAAAGGTTATTTTTGATTAATATGGATTTAGCCTTTATTTTCAATTGGTTGAGTTGCTATTGATTTAGTTGTAATTAGATAATAAAAGGACAAAGGAGTGTTAAACACCAAATATTAACCTGATGAGCGATCTCTTTATTATTACCTTTATCTCTTTTAATATTATTTAGACCTGTGAATAGTAAGTCACTCTATTATTGCGTAAAAACCCAGCCAATCCAAGACCATAGCGTTCAGCGACACGTACGGCGGTACTGGTCGGCGCTGACATACCCACGAGCCAAGGAATGTGGCTTCGAACAGACTTCTGTACCAATTCAATCGATAGGCGTGAGGTCATGAGTACGCAATCAACCGCTACTTTTTGTCGCAATTGCCAACCGATTAATTTATCGAGCGCATTGTGGCGTCCCACATCCTCAAACAAGTATAACTGCCCATTGTATATCGTTGCTGCTGCGTGCACAGCGCCTGTTAGTTGATGTGTGTGCTGTGCAGCATCCACTTGCTGACGTAATGCCAATAGATAGTCAAGGCTTGGTACAGTCGCCTTAGAGCCATGGATGTTTGCTTGTGAGTAGTGGCTCAAGTCGGGCAATGCCTGTGTCAGGCCAGTGATACCGCACATACCGCAGCCTGTACGCCCCGCTAGTTGCCGCTTCTGAGCTTGGATACGTTGATGGCAACGCTGGCTTAAGACCAGCTCTACGACATAGATATCGTAATCTTGAAGTTGTTGTAAGCTTTGCTCAAATGATGATGGTTCGAAATTCTCGTCTCTTGAAGCCTGAGCAAACTTTTGGTAGCTATCAATATCCGTAAGATGAGTCACTTCCCAGTCGAGTAACTCATGACTGTGCTGAATTAATCCCTCACTAAATAAGAAGCCAACAGCCAAGTACTCTAGTTGGTAAGGGCTGGCCATTAGTACTGCATAATGAATCCCATTGATGATAATTGAAACCGCTGCTTCTATGGCTAAACTGGTGGTATGAGATTCGATATAAGCTTGAGAGGTATCGTTCCCATTATCAAGTCGATCATTATCTAATGAGTAATAATGCTTATGCGCTAAGTGATTGCGAGCAAGCAGCATCTCAGACGCTGCAGTATCTTCAGATAAATCTGTCGTAACCACATTAGTTTTACTTATCATATCGGTGGTGCTAGGTGACTCATTTTGCTCAACGCTATCTTCAGTTATCATAGTCATTTACGCAGGCTCAGCTATTCGAGCACCTGCATTGACGCGCTCCAAAATAACGGTCGTCGACTTGTACGCTGGAATATGAGAGTCTGGCGCATGTGTGTCTAAATCGAATAGGTCATTACATTCAGGATAGTAAGCGGCAACGGCGTTAGAGGCAATGTCCATCTCCGTTAATATCAGTGGACCTAGTATGCGTGGTTGTCCTGAACGGTCTTTGGTACGTTGGCGAGTCACCATGACGTTATCACCTTTTTGCCAACCTAAGCGGCTGATTTCATCTGGATGCATAAACAACACATCGCGGCGATTGGTTTGGCGATAGCGGTCTTTAAACCCGAATATCATGGTATTAAATTGATCGTGACTACGGACGCTGGTCAATTGCCAAACCTTTTGCGTTACGTTTTGCGTTGTATTCTCGTCATCAATGCCCTGCGCATCTTTCATTTGGGCTGCAACGTACGTAATAGGGTATTGCGGTACTTCAAACTGAGCTTTGCCGCTTTCGGTATTCCATACACGATGGCGAGCCGCGTGATACAAATGAAAGCCACGCTCAGAGGTGCGAATGCGCTGATTAAAGTCTTCAAATCCATTAATAGCTTGAGCGATATAGTCTCGAATAAGGTTAAAATCTTCACTCATGGCAAGCCAAGGAATAGACGAGTCAGCACCGAGCACATGAATCGCCATGTCTGCCACAATTTGTGCTTCAGATTTTAAAATGTCGCTCACAGGTTTTAGCTTGCCTTGAGTTGGAACGATTTGGCACATTGAGTCTTCGATCGTGGCAAACTGCTCACCTTTTGTCGTTGTAATGCGCTCAGTACGACCTAGACAAGGTAAAATTATATTATTTGCACCCGGATATAACATCGTCTCATTAAGCTTAGTGCCGACAAATATATTGAGCTGAGTGGTGGTTAATGCTTGTTGAATAGCGCTCGTATCAGGGGCTGCCACAGCATAATTACCGCCCATACCCATAAAGACTTTTAATTTACCTTCGATAAGTGCTTTGGCGCCTGTGACGACATCGTAGCCATGTTCTTTTGGCATAGGGCGCTCAAAGACGCGCTCTAGACTGTCTAATAAGGTTTTACTCGGGCGTTCATGGATACCCATGGTACGATCGCCCTGAACGTTGGAGTGACCACGAACAGGGGAGGCGCCCGCACCATCAATACCAATCATACCCATTAGCAGCAGTAAATTGGTAATCATTGCGACATTGTCATCGCCTTGTACGTGCTGGGTGATGCCCATGCCCCAAGTACAAATCGTCGCTGAACTGTCAGCAACTAGCTTAGCGAGATTGACAATATCTGTTTGAGTGATACCGCATCCGAGCGTGATATCTTCCCAATTTTGCGCTGTTAGCCACTGTTTTAGCGCTTCAAAACCTGAGGTATGAGTGGTGATAAAATCGTGGTTGATTCTATCATTTTCAATCAGCCATTTGGCAATGCCCGTCAATAGCGCGGCATCCCCGCCGATTTGAATTTGAATGACGTCATCAACCATATCATCGCTTTGACCCGCGGCCATATGCGTTGGTTTTTGCGGATTTCTAAATCTACTCAAGCCTTGTTCACGCATCGGATTGATTGAGATGATGCGGCACCCTTGCTCATGCGCGTGGGCGAGCATCTCCAGCATTCGTGGATGATTAGTCGCTGGGTTTTGCCCAAACATCAAAATAAGCTTGGCCTGCTCAAAGTCTTCTAACATGACGGTGGCTTTACCAATACCTAACTGTTTGCTGAGCATGACCGATGTGGGTTCATGACACATATTAGAGCAGTCTGGCAAGTTATTAGTACCAAAGCAGCGTACAAATAACTGATATAAGAAGGCTGGCTCGTTGGTCACGCGGCCTGATGTATAAAATAGTGCTTCATCGGGTGAATCAAGCTGTTTTAGCTGTTCAGCGATCAAGCTATAAGCCGTTTCCCAAGGAATAGGGACGTAGCGATCTTGCGCGGCATCGTAATAGACAGGCTCTGATAAACGACCACTATGCTCAAGCTCGTAGCCAGACCATCCTTGTAACTCGGTCACGGTATGCTTCGCAAAAAACTCGGCATCAGCTTTGTGCGTCATGGTTTCACTAGCAATGACCTTGATGCCGTTTTCACAAACATCGATGGCTTTATGCGACTTATGATCAGGCCATGCACAGCCTGGACAGTCAAATCCGCCTCGAGGTTGATTGCTTTTGAGCACGCTAAGGCCGCCCCGTAGAAACGTTTGATAGTCCATCAGTTTTTGAGTCGAGGAGATCAGCGCAGGCCAACCAGCAGCAGGGTGGGAGTAAATAGGAATTTTGCGCATGACAGACCTCATAGATAGATGACAATAACGAAGCATTGATAGACAACAACTATATAATGGTCAACAGAAACTTCATATGATCATTAACTATAGATAACAAAAAACCTTCAAGAAAAATCAATTCTCTTGAAGGTTTTAGGAGTAGCTAAAACAGTTATATCTGCTACGTAAAATTCATAAGTTAAAAAGTATTAGCTTAAAATCAAGCTGTCATCTTCGACCTTTTCGCCGCGTGTTTGCTCGAACATATCTAACAAATCGTGTACGGTCATGCCTTTACGAATGTCTCCAGACACGTCCAAGACCACTTGCCCTTGGTGTAGCATCACGGTGCGCGTACCATGTGCCAATGCTTGTTGCATAGAGTGGGTCACCATCATGGTGGTGAGCTTATTGTCTGTGACAATTTTATCTGTCAATTCTAAAACAAAGGCGGCAGTTTTTGGATCAAGGGCAGCAGTATGCTCATCGAGCAATAAAATCTTAGAGGGCTGTAGCGATGCCATCAGCAGGCTCACCGCTTGACGTTGACCACCAGAGAGTAGACCCATACGGTCTGTCAGGCGATTTTCTAGTCCCAGTTTTAACACAGACAGTTTTTCACGGAACAAGTCACGGTTGTTTTGATTTAGTGCAAACTTCAAGCCGCGCTTGCCGCCACGTTTGTAGGCCAGTGCCATGTTTTCTTCGATCGTCAGCGCTTCACAAGTACCTGCCATCGGATCCTGAAAGACACGAGCGACCCAGTGTGCACGTTGATGGGCGGATTTTTTGGTGACATCAATGCCATTTAGCAAGATTGAACCACTATCGACGCGCGTGGTACCGCTTACTGCGTTCAAAAAAGTCGATTTACCTGCACCATTGGTACCAATAACAGTGACGAACTCACCATCAGCAATGTTTAAGCTGATACCACGTAGGGCAGGGTTTTCGATAGGTGTGCCTGGATTAAAGGTCAACTGTAAATCGGTGGCTTGCATCATAATCGTTATTCCTTATTATCTCTTCGGGCAAAGCAAGTGCTGTTGGTACTTGCTTAAACTGTCATTAGGCGCGAACTTTGCGTGATAAAAACTTCGTTTTCGCTTTTGGTAAGACCAAAGCCAGTACCACGAGTAACGCGGTAATTAAGTTCAAATCTTGCGGACCAAAGCCGATACTACGCAGTGTATCGCTCGATAGTGCGACCTGAATAAACAGCTTGTACAATACTGCACCGACCACAACCGCAAAGGTAATTAACCAAATACGCTTGGCAGGAATGATGGTCTCACCAATGATGACTGCTGCTAGACCGATGACGATGGTGCCGATACCGATAGAAATATCAGCGCCGCCTTGGGTCTGGACAAATAGCGCACCTGCCAAGGCAATCAAACCGTTAGAGATTGCCATACCGATGATGGTCATCCATGAGGTATTAATACCTTGTGCTTGTGCCATTCTCAAGTTTGAGCCCGTAGCACGCATTGATAAACCAGTTTCGGTACTATAAAACCAGTTTAAAAATATCATAGCAATCGCCACGACGACCCCGATAATCAGACAGCGCATCCAATAACCATTACCGTCAGTGACTAAGCTACTAAATACTGTCGTTTCACCAAGTAAGGGTAGGTTTGGCGCACCCATAATACGTAGGTTGACAGAATATAGAGCGACCATCACCAAGATACTAGCGAGCAGTTGCAGGATACCGAGCTTGACGTGCAGCCATGCGGTGACGATACCAGCGACTGACCCTGCTAACATACCAAAAGCACAGGCGATCCACGGGTTGATACCAGCGACGATAGAGATGCCAGCGACGGCGCCGCCTAACGGAAAACTACCGTCAGCGGTCAAATCAGGAAAGTCGAGCGTACGAAATGAAATCAGCACACCGAGTGCGACTAGGCCATAAATCAGACCACTTTCAAGCGCACCAAAAAAAGCAATTAAAGACATAAGAGATCAGTAAGTCATAACCCAGTGTCTAGCGTATGGTATCAAGATAGGTAAGTGGCAATGGCCAAAACCCTCTACATGCTAAACAGCTAAGCGGTGAATTTAACAGATTAAGCAATCTGCGGTTAGGGTAAACCAAAACAGGTCACGATTAACAACGATCATAAGTTACCTTGGTTTAAAGCTCTGATTCAAGCGACAGCAATATTCGATGCGGTAAAGTGTATTTTACGCAACAAGTACCAGATAAGCCACAAGCTAAATACCGCAATATACGAAACAAGCTCATTGAAATAGGCGTTACTGAAACAAGAAGCCCAGCCTACTGATTCATAGCTGGGTTTCTTGTCTAACATTTAACATCGAAGCATAAGATAGACGATCAATTAATGAGCGTTACGGCTATCTTATAACGGCTGCTGCTCTGAGCCAAATATAAAGGTGCGTTATTCTACCACTTCTTTTGCTTTATCGATAACCGCTTGTGACAAAGTAATGCCTTCTTCTTTGGCATGTTTTGGGCTGACATATAGATTAAGCGCTTGCGGGGTATAAACAGGGATAGCGCCTGCTTTTTCACCGTTTAAGATACGCACAACGATTTTGCCCGTTTCACGGCCAAGCTCATAGTAGTCCACGCCTAATGCTGCAACTGCACCGCGCTCAACCGAGCTGGTATCCGATGCGATAAGCGGGATTTTGCTTTCTCTTGCGATTTGATAGAGTGACTCGTACGCAGATACCACGTTGTTATCAGTCGACGTATAGATCATATCGACCTTGCCTTCGAGACTACGGGCTGCCATTGCAATGTCATTACTACGCTGTGCTGGCGCTTCGAGTACATTGATACCTAGTGGCGTTAGTTTCTCTTTTAGGTTCTTTAGGATAATGGTCGAGTTGACCTCGCCTGGGCTGTAGACATAACCAACGTTCTTTAGATCTGGAATGATTTGACGCATCAGCTCGATTTGTGGCTCATATGGTAGAGCATCTGATGCGCCTGTGACATTGGTACCAGAACCATCTAGAGTAGGTACGAGCTTGGCCGCTACTGGGTCAGTTACCGCAGAGAACACCAATGGAATACTGCTAGTAGAAGCGGCAACAGACTGTGCAGATGGAGTGGCGATAGCAACGATAACATCTGGTGCGTCAGCGACGAATTGCTTGGCAATCTGTCCGGCAGTCGCTGTATTACCTTGCGCGCTTTGGAAGTTAACCGTTAGATTTTCACCGTCTTTGAATCCTGCTTCGTTCAGTTCATCAATGACACCTTTACGCACATCATCAAGCGCTGGGTGTTCGACGATAGCAGTGATAGCGACTGTCTTCATCGCTACCGTATCACCGCCCACTGCACCATCAATAGTATCTGGATCATCTGTTGGCGACTGATTACAACCCGTCAAGATAGCGGTGCAGACGCCGCCTAATAAGATAGCTTTGCCAAAATTAAAACGACCAAAACGATTTTGAGACAACATGGGTTTTACTCCTAAAATAATAGTGTGTCCATACACTATATAAATAATGAATGTGCTAATGGATAGCTGAATACTTTTTATTTGGTATCAGTATCGACATTGATGGCATTTTTTAGCAAGTCTGCTGGCAAGTTGGCACCTTGTGTTTTAGCGTGCTTAGGACTGACATACAAGGTTAGATCGTTCATGACTTCAGGCTCGATAGTATTGACGGCTTCACCGTTTAATACACGATATACCATTTTGCCTGTGGTACGTCCAAAGTCATAATCGTTGACACCAAGAGCAGCGGTGGCGCCGCGTTTCACACTGAATTCATCAGATGCGATAATCGGTAGCTTTAGCTCATTTGCTGCTTGTGTCATTGCTTCAAAGGCAGATGCAACGTTGTTGTCAAATGAGGTATAAATAATATCTGCACGTCCCTGCAAACTACGTGTTGCCATACCGATATCGGTTGGGCGGTTGGCAGGAATATCTAATAACGACAGACCTCGTGCTGGCAGGGCTTGTTTGAGACTCTCTCGCAATGATACTGAATTGGCTTCGCCTGGACTGTAGACATAGCCTATCGTTTTTAGGTCAGGCTTTATCTGCTGCAACAAATCTAACTGCGGCTCTAGCGGGAGCTGACTTGATAGTCCGGTCAAATTGCTTTGAAAAGGCTTGCCATCTTCGGTGATGAGCTTGGCACCTAGTGGGTCTGATACCGCGGTATAGATAATAGGAATCGTGGTGGTCGCCGCTACAATCGACTGAGCTGATGGTGTAGAGATTGCCACGATGGCATCCGGATTGTCTCCTGCAAACTGCTTGGCAATCTGTCCGGCTGTCGCTGTATTACCTTGCGCACTTTGAAAATTAACCGTTAGGTTTTGACCTTCGACATAACCATTATCTGCCAATTCATCAATAATACCGCGGCGCATATCATCTAATGAGGGGTGCTCAACAATTTGGGTAATGGCAATGGATTTGGCGGGTTTGTCTGTAGCGCTACTATTTTCAGTTGTCGCTGCAGTATCAGTAGAGGAGTTTGAGCAGCCGATGAGGCTAAGTGTGCTAACGGCACTAAGAGCAACGCCATATAGGCTCAAGCGTAGAGTAGAAGCAATAGTCATTATTAGATTAACTCATAGGTTATATCAATCACAAAAGTCAAATGAGTGCTATCAGAGTGGTCGCGACTACTTGTGGTAGTGCTCAAACCATCTGTCAGGCTCTATTTTTGATTGTTGAAAAAGGATATTGGAGAATGCAGATTAGCCGAGTCAATGCTATGTCGATAACGAGATAACAGGCTAACCATTAAATACAGTAATCGTTCCATCGATTATTATGTTTATATTATGACAGCAATGTAAGTTATCGCAATAAAAAATTAAAGCGCGTTCGTCATAGGTACGACAGATACAGGTATTGACGAGCAGTGTAGAGGTTTATTTTAAAGAGGTCATCATAGAGTAATGCCTTTCAAGTGAACGTTATACTCAAAAAAATAACAATAAAAAGCTTACATTCGAGCAACCCATCTATCACGTACCCGCTTCATCATTAATGTAAACTTATCTTCATACGGTAATGCGAATGCGCTAGTGCATATAACATTGAAATAATCACTATACTAAAATAATAAATATGTGATGCGCTCTGCTATTTACCCAATGTCTCGAACAACTATTGTAAGGATAATATGATGAATATCGCTAATCTGAAACTATTAACTATCGCTGGTATTACGGCCACTTCATTAGTTTGCCTGCCTGCTATGGCAAAAGACAATAATGGTAATGGACACGGTAACGGCAATGCCAAAGGCAAATCTGTTTATAGTAGTAAAGATTATAAGCAAAACGGCAACGCCCAGCCCAATATCAATGCTTATCGTAATGCTAGCCCAAACGCTTCGTTCAAGCGTGATCTTGATAAGTACGGTTATAGAGTAGTCGGCAAGATTGATAGAAGAGATTATGATCGTTCTGTTATTTTAGATCGTTATGATGATCGTTACGTTCGTATCCGTACGCCAGATAATAATATCGTGACCGTAATCAATGACACGTTGCAGATCATCGATATTTTAAGTAGATAAGATTTCAAGTAGATAACAGCAAGCTCTATTCTTTTTAAGTGAGTCATAAAAAAACGGTCTAAATAGACCGTTTTTTCGTTCTTTATTTTTCGTTCTTTAATGATTACTTACATCATTAGTGAAGCCAACGTTTTATGCGAGGACATCACCAATGACACAGTTATCAGGTAGCGTAACGACCGTTAGCTGAGTTTTTGGATTACCTGTAGAGAGTACCATGCCTTCTGAGATACCAAATTTCATTTTACGCGGGGCAAGATTGGTGACGCAAATAACTTTCTTACCCGTCAATTGCTCAGGCTCATAGAACTTACGAATACCGCTAAAAACGTTACGTGGCTTGTCCTCACCAACATCTAGGGTGAACTGTAGTAACTTGTCTGCGCCTTCTACATGGTTGCATCCTAAGACGTGTGCGACCTTCATCTCGACCTTGGCAAAGTCTTCGATGCCAATGTAGTCAGTCTGCTCGGTATCAGCATCTGTCGCAGCCGCTTTTTCGTTTGCGGCAGGCTTGCTACTTTCAGTTGCGGCAGGTGCGTCTGTTTGAGTCAGTGATGCTTTGGAGTCTTCTACCATGGCTTCAATATCTTTTTCTTCGATACGCTGCATCAACGGTTTGAACTTATTAATTTTATGACCTAATAACCACTCATTACGACTGGCAAAGCTTAAATCATCAATGTTCAAAAACTCTTTGGCATTATTAGTCAGCTCAGGCAAGACTGGGGCAAGATAGACCATCAATTGACGGAAGATATTAATAGCAACCGAGCAGACGTCTTGAACCTCTTGCTCAGTACCCTTCAACTTCGCTAGTGACCATGGTTTTTTGGCATCGATATATTCGTTGGCTTTGTCCGCACATTGCATGATAAGACGCATGGCACGTGAGAACTCACGATTCTCATAAGCCGCCGCAATTTCATCGCCTGTTTTGGTGATGTCTTCTAACAGCGCTGACTCGGCGCAAACTTCTGACAGTATACCGTCGTATTTCTTAACCAAAAACCCTGCACTACGGCTTGCGATATTGACGACTTTACCCACCAAGTCAGAATTGACCTTTTGCATAAAGTCTTCTAAATCAAAGTTGATGTCTTCTACTTTATCGGTCAATTTACTGGCGAAGTAATAGCGCAGATATTCAGGATGCAAGTGCTTAGCGTAGGTACGGGCATTGATAAAGGTGCCGCGTGACTTACTCATTTTTGCGCCATTGACCATCAAGAAACCATGGGCAAAGACGCCAGTTGGGGTGCGCAATTCGCTACCCGCGAGCATTGCTGGCCAAAATAGAGCATGGAAGTAAACGATGTCTTTACCGATGAAGTGATAGACTTCGGTTTTGTGCTCGTTTTCTTGTGCCCAGTAACGATCGAAATCCAGCGCCTCATTGGTGCCGGCACGCTTATCACATAAGTTCTTAAAACTTGCCATGTAACCGACGGGCGCATCTAGCCAGACATAAAAGTATTTGTCTGGCTCATCGCTTGGCGTATCTGGGATTTGGAAGCCAAAGTAAGGGGCATCACGAGAGATATCCCAGCTGGCGAGCCCAGAGTCGAACCACTCTTGAAGTTTGTTAGCGACTGATGTTTGCAAACGATTGTCACTGCGCGTCCAGTCCTGCAAGAACTGCTCAAACTCTGGTAGATCAAAGAAATAATGTTTAGAGGTTCTTAGGACAGGCGTTGCGCCTGAAATAGTTGAGCGTGGGTTTTTTAACTCTACAGCATTATAAGTTGTGCTACAAACCTCACAGTTATCGCCATATTGATCCTGTGCACCACATTCAGGGCATTCACCTTTGACAAAACGATCGGCTAAAAACAATTGCTTTTCAGGATCAAACAATTGCTCGACATCTTTGGTACTAATATGACCTGCATCATTAAGGCGACGATAAATCAGCTCAGAGAAATGCTTATTATCTTCTGAATGGGTAGTGTGATAATTGTCATAATCAATAAAAAACTTTGCAAAATCGGCTTCGTGTGACGCCTTTACTGCTGCAATTTGCTCTTCTGGCGTGACGCCATTGGCTTCTGCCTTGAGCATAATGCCAGTGCCATGAGCGTCGTCTGCGCACACATAAGTGACTTTATGGCTTTGTGCTTTCATCGCACGTACCCAGATGTCAGTCTGAATATGTTCTAAAAGATGCCCCAAATGGATGTCTCCATTGGCGTAGGGCAGCGCACTTGTTACTAGAATCTCACGCACTTTCATCACCTATATTTTTATATAAACGGGTTGGTTATCAAACGTCGTCAGCTATTTATGGCTATTGGACGCGATATTATCAATGCTAAAAACTTCCAAAAATGAGGAAAATTTAAAAAGTGCGCCTATGATACCGTAATTCAGTCAAATTTGTGATATTCCTTAGTAATTACTTCTCATTTACCAGCTATTTACGAGTTGTAGATAGTCGATTTTCACTGTGTTTATAGACGGTATGTTGCTACAAAAAACCCACTAAGCATTGAGCTAAGTGGGTTTTATTTGTGATGCGATGCGCTTGAACACTAGGAGCACATATCAACTTGCAACTAGACTGTCCTAGAATAAACCAAACTTAGAATGAACCAAACATTGTACCTAGCGTGATCACAGCCACCACAGCGACCAATGGAATGACCATGGTGACCATTGCCAAGTTTAGATAAGACTGTTTGTGGGTGAGACCACAGATAGCCAATAGCGTAATGACAGCACCACTGTGCGGCAGTGTATCAAGACCACCTGCTGCCATGACGGCGACACGGTGCATGAGTTCAGGGTCAATACCCGCATTAACAGCCATTCTGAGATAGTCTTCGCCCAACGTCGATAGCGCAATACTCAAACCGCCAGATGATGATCCTGTGATACCAGCCAGCGTGGTCATAGCAACCGCTTCTGAGATCAGAGGGTTGTTAGGGTTTAGGTTCAGGATGCTATCACGGATAAGAAGAAAACCAGCTAGCGACGCGATAACTGCCCCGTAACCGACTTCTGATGCGGTATTAAAAATCGGCAACATAGAATCATAAGTACCGCGGTTGATGGTTTTTTGTAGATTATTCCAATGTCCGATACGCAGCAGAATTAACACCACACAAGCCACAACTAGTGAGATGATAATTGACCACAGCCCTAATGAGCCTGCGACATTTAAGTCCGGAAACTGAGTTTGCAGACTACCAAAATCTATCGTTGGAAAAATCACATAGGTCAATAAAGCGTTCAAGCCAATAACCAATACGAGTGGAATCATAGCAACAGTGAATGAGGTTTGATGAGTGTTTAATACCTCAGCTTCTTTCTCAGCGGCACCTATACCGCCTACATCCTCTTCATCATGCTGACCATAACCTTCGCCTGCTGCATTGGCTTTTTTGGCGCGCGTTTGTAGCCACATCCACCCACCGATGAACATAATCGTACCACCGATGATACCCAAAATAGGCGCAGCAAAGACGTTGGTATTGTAGTAAGGAATAGGAATAGCATTCTGAATCGCTGGTGTGCCTGGCAGGGCAGTCATCGTAAAGGTAAATGACCCTAGAGCGATGGCTGCTGGAATCAAACGCCTTGGAATGTCTGCGGCTTTAAATAGGTCTTTGGCGATTGGATAGATAGCAAAAGCTACAACGAATAGCGATACACCGCCATAAGTCAAAATTGCACAGACCAAAATAACAGCAAGTATGGCTTTGCTCGCACCGAGCTTTTCGACAACCGTATTGGCAATAGCGGTTGCTGCGCCAGAGTCTGCCATCAAGCGCCCAAACAATGCACCCAGCAAAAATATAGGGAAGAATTTGAGTAAGAACCCACTGAGGGCGCCCATAAAAATATCAGTATAAGCGGGGATGGTACTTAAAAAATCACCTGATAGTAAGACTGCTAGTGTCGCCATAATCGGTGCTAGGATAAGCACTGAATAACCGCGATATGCAAAAAACATGAGTAATAATAGGGTAATGACAATAGCAAGCGTACTAAACATGACTGGCCCTCCTTGGCAAAATTGGCAAAAAAATAAGGCAGCGAGTATGCCGTTCTTATCGTTATAGGTCAATAAAATTAATCAAAATAAGCCTATTTCGTCTGTTTTATCAAACATAAATCCAGATTATCACTTAATTAATAACAGCTATTCTGTCGATCTATATAGCGCATTGCATTGACTCGCGTGCTTTTGGTGTTCTTTTCTAGTCGCTACGAAAATAATATGTTAAGTTAGCACAACTGTTTCATGCATGATATAGCGATATAGAATGTATTATTATAAAAAATACGATAATATATAATGTTTGCTACTTATCAGATGCAGAGCGCAGTAAGTGAGCTTGAGTCTGATAGTGACGCAAAGTAAGCGTTAAAAATAAGCAGTAGTCATCCTCAGAACCAAACATCAAATTTACAAGGAATGTGAATATGTTTAGTGCCATTACCAATATGAGCGTGCAGTTAGTCAATCGCTACCTGCCATCTCCATTTGTCTTCTCTATTGTGTTGACACTCATTGCCTTTGCTGTCGGTCTTGCGATTACTGGTCAAGACATGATCGCGATGGCAGGACACTGGGGTAATGGGCTTTGGTCACTGCATAGCTTTGCGATGCAAATGGCACTTATTCTAGTGACAGGTTATGCGTTTGCCAGTGCGCCATTCATTCAGCGTTTATTGGATAATCTAGCCAGTAGAGTCCATTCTCCTACGACTGCCATTATGGTATCGACCTTGGTCGGATTGGTGGGTTCATGGATAAACTGGGGATTTGGTCTGATTATTGGTGCTATTTTTGCCAAAGCACTAGCAAAAAAAGTCGCCAACGTGGACTATCCTTTGCTCGTCGCTGCTGCCTACTCAGGATTTGTGATTTGGCATGGGGGTTTTTCAGGGTCGATACCTCTAACGCTTAGCTCTGGTGGTGATACTTTGCTGACATTGTCAGGCAATACTATGACGGAGGCAGTACCATTATCGGAGACTGTTTTTGCTGGCTATAACTTGCTGATCGTGGGTCTGCTTATCGTTATTCTGCCAATTCTAAACCGCTTTATGCATCCAAAGAATCCTACGGTTATTGATCCTAAGCTCATCAAGGAAGAAGTGTATGTCGCGCCGCAAAGAGACACGCCTGCGCAAAAGCTAGATGATAGCCGTATTATCGCGGTGGTATTGCTAGCCTTGGCATTGATGTATTACATTAGCGAGTTTGGTACCAATGGTTTTAATCTAGGATTAAACATTGTCATCGGTCTATTCTTGTTCATAGGTCTGCTGTCGCATGGGACACTAGAGCGGTATTATCGTGCCGTCAATTCAGGGATAGGTGGTATCACCGGTATTGTGTTATTGTTCCCGTTTTATGGCGGTATCATGGGCATTATGACTGGCGCAAACGCTGATGGCATCTCTATTAGTACCCAAGTGACCCAGTTTTTTGTCAACTCCGCCTCTGCAGACAGCTTTCCAATTTTTGCATTTTTGAGTGCTGGATTGGTCAACGTCTTTGTACCATCGGGTGGTGGGCAGTTTGCGGTACAGGGACCTGTCATGATACCTGCCGGTATTGAGCTGGGTGTGAGTCCAGCCGTTACAGCAATGGCAGTAGCATGGGGTGATGCATGGACCAATATGATTCAACCTTTTTGGGCCTTACCGCTACTCGGTATTGCAGGTCTGGATGCGCGAGCCATTATGGGCTATTGCCTGATCGTACTTGCCGTATCTGGAGCCATCATTATGGGTGTGTTTTGGCTAGTGGTATAGTCATTCCATTATAAAAGTACTACGGCGTTAACCTCGCTTATACTATTTTTAAATGGAATCGACTGTATAACGTTATAACGCTCAAAAGAAAAACAAGCATGATTCATTTTCGCTGTTGGTTTTTGCCAAGAGCATCACTCAAATGGATAATTGAAACACTTAATTCAGCATTAGTTTGTGCAAGAATTAAAAATATAAACGATAATTATAGGAGACTAGCATGAGTCAATCAAAAGTATATAGCAGTGCTGAAGAGGCGCTAAAAGATGTCGTCAGTGACGGACAAACGCTTGCTATCGGCGGTTTTGGTCTGTGCGGTATTCCAGAGGCATTAATCGAAGCATTACGTGATAGCAAAGTTAAAGAACTGACCTGTATCAGTAATAACGCTGGTGTCGATGACTTCGGTCTTGGTCTGCTGCTACAAACGCGTCAAATCAAAAAAATGATCTCATCATATGTGGGTGAAAACAAAGAGTTTGAGCGTCAGTATTTGGCAGGCGAGTTAGAAGTTGAGCTGACGCCGCAAGGCACATTGGCTGAAAAGCTGCGTTCAGGTGGTGCTGGTATTCCTGCGTTTTATACTGCAACTGGCGTAGGCACACTAGTTGCTGAAGGCAAAGAGACGCGCGATTTTGATGGTCGCACTTACGTGCTCGAGCATACCTTACGCGCTGATGTCGCACTCATAAAAGCGCAAAAAGCTGATAAAGCCGGTAATTTGATATTTAATAAAACTGCTCGCAACTTCAACCCAGACTGTGCGATGGCTGGCAAAGTCACCATCGTCGAAGTAGAAGAAATCGTCGAAACCGGCACATTTGATCCAGATGAAGTGCATCTGCCAGGTATTTTCGTTCAGCGTATTGTACTGAATGCTAATCCTGAAAAACGTATCGAAAAAACCACGACTAAAGCGGTAGAAGGCGCGTAAATAACAACGTGATCGAAGCTCAGTCGTATATAACATTGATAGTCAGTTTTAAATGAATCATAGTTCATACAGCTTATCGATTACGTAACTGGCTGTCTAAATAATAACAATAGCATATTGCAAAAATAAGGAAACCGACATGGCATGGACAAGAGAACAAATGGCGCAGCGCGCTTCACAAGAACTACAAGATGGCTACTATGTGAACTTGGGAATTGGTCTACCAACGTTAGTTGCCAACTATATCCCTGAAGGCGTTGATGTGTGGCTACAGTCAGAGAATGGCTTATTAGGTATTGGTGAGTTCCCTACAGAACAAAACGTCGATGCGGACTTGATTAACGCCGGTAAGCAAACGGTCACTGCAGAAGCAGGTGCCAGTTATTTTAGTAGTTCAGAGTCTTTTTCAATGATTCGTGGTGGTCATGTCAATTTGGCTATATTGGGCGCTATGGAAGTCTCAGAAAAGGGCGATCTTGCCAACTGGATGATCCCCAAAAAAATGGTCAAAGGCATGGGCGGGGCGATGGATTTGGTCGCAGGCGTACAGCGTGTCATCGTATTGATGGAGCAAGTCAACAAGCACGGTGACCCTAAGATTTTAGCCAACTGCGAGCTACCGTTAACCGGTAAAGGCGTGGTTGATCGTATCATTACCGAGCTTGCCGTATTAGATGTTACTGACAGCGGGCTGAAGTTAGTAGAGTTGGCAGATGGTGTGAGCTTTGAGGCATTACAAGAAAAAACGCCAGTAAACATTATCCAGTAAGCATTGCACGGTAAGCTCTTTATAGTAATGCGACTGTTATTAAATAAATGATCTGTACTACTGAATAAATACGCCACTATGATTATAGTGGCGTATTTATTCAGCTCTGTTTTTATAGTATTCAAATAATACGTTAGACCATGATAAGGAGTATATATGGCGACCCAATTACAACAAGATTTGACAGGTAAAGTAGCGTTAGTCACAGGCTCTGCAAGTGGTATCGGCCGTGATATTGCTGAGACTTATGCTCAGGCAGGTGCAGCCGTTGGTATTGCTGATATCAATATTGAAGCAGCACAAAAAACCGTTGATGCTATCGAAGCTACTGGTGGCCGCGCGCTTGCGATTGCTATGGATGTGACGTCAGAAGATGCAGTAAACGACGGTGTGCAAAAGCTGGTCGATGCTTTTGGTGGTATTGATATCTTGGTCTCTAATGCTGGTATTCAGATTATTGATCCTATCGATAAAATGGCATTTAGCGATTGGAAAAAAATGCTCGATATTCATTTAGATGGTGCGTTTTTGACAACCAAAGCCGCAATTCAGCATATGTACAAAGCTGATAAAGGGGGCACCGTCATTTATATGGGCTCTGCTCATTCGCATGAGGCTTCACTATATAAAGCCCCTTACGTGACTGCCAAACACGGACTGCTGGGTCTGTGCCGCGTTTTGGCTAAAGAAGGCGCCACGCACAAAGTACGCTCGCATGTGATTTGCCCAGGGTTCGTTAAAACACCTTTGGTCGAAAAACAGATTCCAGAGCAGGCTGCCGAAAAGGGCATCAGTGAAGAGTCGGTCATCAACGATATCATGCTGGTGAATACCGTCGATAAAGAGTTCACGACAGTCGAAGATATTGCTCAGCTGGCGCTGTTTTTAGCGGCTTTCCCAACCAATGTATTTACAGGGCAGTCTATCGTTGCCAGCCATGGCTGGTTTATGAACTAGGATTGATATCGAGTTGTAGCAATATGACTCTTGTATACCACAGCGTCAGACCTACTGGCGTTGTGGTTTTTTTATGCGTCCAATTCAGCTACACTGTCACGATAAAAGGTTTGGTTAAATGCTCATCGACGCTATCGCATCAACAGATGCGCTAAGATATAAGATAAGCCGTTCACTAAGCCCACCCACTTTTATAGGCAACAATAATAGCTATGTTTAATTTTATGAAGAAAAAACCCACAAAAACTGAAACGCCTGAGCAGCAGGCAGAGCGTGATAGCGCCGTTGACAAAGTCCTACTAGGATATGAGATAGGCACCGTCAGTATCGCAACGATGGTTACAGGGCTTGAGCGTGATGGCGAAGCACTCACCTTAGACTTGCGTCTACCGCAAGACAGCAACCCTGAAGCTATTCAGCAGGAGCTTGGACAACTGTTACATCCGCACGGTATTACTACGATTCATATGAATGTGCGTCTACCTGCGCCAGAAAAAGGCGCAGGCTCAAGCTTGCCAAAGCAAATGCCGAGAACAACGAACGCAATGGAATCACAGTCCAAGCCGACGTCTAATGCTAACAATGCTGAGCCACCAATCACTAAGGCTGCACCCACCCAAGCCTCATTGGCCGCGCACCCGCGTATTCGTCATATTATCGTTGTGGCATCAGGTAAGGGTGGCGTTGGTAAATCAACGACAACGGTCAATATCGCACTAGCACTACAGAAGCTCGGCAATCGCGTGGGTGTGCTCGATGCGGATATTTATGGCCCTAGTATGCCAACGATGCTGGGCGTCGCTGATGTAAAGCCGCAGCTAGAGAACGAGCAATTTGTGCCAGTCGATGCGCATGGCATGGCTATGCTGTCTATTGGCAGTCTGCTCGATGGAGACAGCACGCCTGTTGCATGGCGTGGACCAAAAGCCACAGGCGCACTGATGCAGCTGTATAACCAAACCAACTGGCCACAGCTAGATTACTTAGTGATTGATATGCCGCCAGGTACAGGCGATATACAGCTGACATTAGCACAGCGTATCCCAGTCACGGGAGCAGTGATTGTGACAACGCCGCAGCACGTTGCATTACTAGATGCACAAAAAGGTGTGGAGATGTTTAACAAAACCAAAATACCTGTGCTGGGTGTGGTCGAGAATATGGCACTACATACCTGTAGTAACTGCAATCATACCGAAGCGATCTTTGGCACTGGCGGCGGTGAGTTTATTGCTGAGCAGTATCATGTACCATTATTGGGTCAATTACCGCTCGCCAGTGGTATCCGCGAACAAGTTGATAAAGGCGAGCCAAGCGTATTGGCTAATGATGAGTTTGCAAGCTATTATCTGGACATCGCCAAAAACATCGAAACCAATATCAATAAATTTGCAAAACCTGTCGATGATAAGCGGATTTTCTAGTAGGTAATAATAAGATAGGGTATTGGTTACTTAGTCAGTCTAAAACCAATATAGGATAAAGCAGCCATCACGCTATAAATCTAGCTGTCAATTCCGTATAATCGTCGCTATTAAATATTTGCTAAGGAACAACAATGTCTATCAAGTCTGACCGCTGGATTCGTAAAATGGCTGAAGAGCATGGCATGATTGAGCCATATGAGCCAGGTCAAGTGCGCTTTAATGATGCAGGTGAGCGTTTGGTAAGCTACGGCACCTCAAGCTATGGCTACGATGTACGCTGTGCCCCTGAATTTAAAGTTTTTACTAACGTACACTCAGTCGTTGTCGATCCTAAAAACTTTGACGAAAAAAGCTTTATCGATATCGTCGGTGATGAATGTATTATTCCACCAAACTCATTTGCGTTAGCGCGCACGATGGAATACTTCCGTATTCCGCGTGATGTACTGACTATCTGCCTTGGTAAATCAACGTATGCACGCTGCGGTATTATCGTCAATGTCACGCCGCTTGAGCCTGAATGGGAAGGGCACGTCACTTTAGAGTTTAGTAATACGACCAATCTGCCAGCCCGTATTTATGCCGGTGAAGGGGTGGCACAGATGCTGTTCTTCCAAAGCGATGCTGATGACGTCTGCGAGACCAGTTATAAAGACCGTGGCGGTAAATACCAAGGTCAGCGTGGCGTGACACTGCCAAGAACCTAGATAGTCAGCTTCTATGCATCATATTAAGCGCTTAAGCCTTTAAATAGGCAACAAAAAAGCCAGTCATATTAATTATGGCTGGCTTTTCTTATGTCAAAAAGAATAGATATGGTGCTCCAACTACTTCAATACTTTTAACCCTGCTTTATTATCACGCTTCGGTTTCGGAGCTTTTGTAGGGTTTTGGCTGGCTGTTGGCACTGAGTCATCTTCTGGTACATAGTCATCATACTCTTTAGGGTCAAAAAACATTCCTTGTGAGTTTTCTTTGGCGTATATACCCATTACCGCAGTGAGTGGTACCCAAATCTCTTGCGAGACGCCGCCAAAACGAGCGCTAAAATGTATGTAATCATTTTCCATACTCATGTTACCTGTCGCGCGACTGGCAATGTTGAGTACGATGCGACCGTCCTGTACATGCTCTGTGGGTATCTGAACATTATCGGCAGTGGCATCTACCATTAAATAAGGCGTCAAAGCGTTGTCTTCTATCCATTGATACAATGCGCGTACCATATAAGGACGGGTCGGTGTGATAGAGGTGTTTTCGCTCATCTAATGATTTCCTATAATAATGATTTTTGATAATTGAAAAATATATTTCTTAGAGTTTTGTCAAATGACAAATTCTACTTAACACTTTTTTGAAAGCTACTACGTTCAAAGACTCTCGTTTGATACTCAAACAATGGACGGCTGATCGCACGTGGCAACTCGATACCCATCTCATCCAACCGCCATAACAACGGTGCTAACAGTACATCACACCAGCCAAACTCATCAGCCATAAAATAAGGTTTATGAGCAAACAAAGGCGATAAAGTAATCAACGAATCGCTCAGTTGCTTTTTGGCAGCACCAGCTTGCGCCTTATTAAAGCTATCTGGATGTGTCAATAAGCGCTTGCCAAGTACGAGCCAATCACGTTGAATGCGCCAAGCCAGCTGACGAAACTGTGCACGCTCTTGCGGCGTATCAGGGAGCAGTTTATTAGTATGATAGCGCTCTTCAAGATATTCAAAGATCACGTTGGTTTCATAAAGAGCGATCTCACGCTGCTGTAATACAGGCAAGGTATGATAAGGGTTAAGCTCAGTCAAATCTTCAGGGCGCTCAGAATGCAGACGAGACAAGTAATAAGCGAGCTTTTTTTCTTCAAGTAACAGGCGTACCACATGACTGTCGTAGCCGTCATCAGCATACAGAATTAGCTGACTACTTGGAATGTCATTCGCATCAATCATGAAAGCCTAATGTTAAGAGTGAAGGCTGTCATCGTAAACAAACTCGCTCTGTTTATCAAGGTAGTGTACGTAAACATTACCTCTAAGAGGCTTATTTTTCAGCTTATCTGGCATTTGGGCTCACTATCAAGGCATAAAAAAGCACTACCGAAGTAGTGCCTTTTTTATTTCTAAAAAATATCTATCGACGATGACTTATTTGACGTCTTTCCAGAATTCTTTATTCAACAAGTATACTGGGATGAGCAACACTAATAAGAATAAAATCACAAAGAAACCGATAACTTGACGATCATGACGAGCAGGCTCACCCATCCACGCCATAAAGTTGACCAAGTCACCAACTTCAGATTCAAATTCTTCTTGGCTTAGCTCTTCTTGCATATTGTGCAATACATGAGGCATAGCAGCATTTGCCAGTACTAAGTTATTAGCGCCCCAAGGACGACTTGGATCTTCATAGAACGATAGTAGGTATGTGTATACCCAGTCATCGCCACGTAGACGTGTCTCAAGTGATAAATCAGGAGGCGCTGCACCAAACCAAGATGCTTGAACTTCAGGATCGATCTCAGCATCGATATGGTCACCGATTTGATCAGTGGTAACCATCAGATATTTTTCGACCAACTCAGGTGGTATCTCTAAATCTTTGGCAATGCGCGAATGACGAACATACTTTGCTGAGTGACACCCAGCGCAGTAGTTCATAAAGATCTTTGCACCGTTCTGTAACGAGCCCTTATTAGTAAAATCAATAGGGGCAGTGCTACAGGCCAAATGCTCGTCAACACCTTCAGCATTGGTGAACGTACCACATCCACCACCAGCTGCTTGGGCAGTACCAGCAGTTAAGGTCAATGCCGCGCCTAAGCCTAGACCAGCTAGGGATTTAATTAGCGTGTTCATTAGTGACCTCCGGTGACGCGTTCTGGTGGCTGTTTACACTTCTCGATAGCAGTGTAGAACGGCATCAGTAAGAAAAACAAGAAATATAGAACCGTGAATATACGAGACATCAACGTTGCTGTTGGCGTTGCAGGTGTCGCACCCAAGTAACCCAATACAACAAAGCTAATAGCAAAGATAGTCAGGGCAATCTTAGACAAGATACCTTTGTAGCGCATTGAGCGAACAGGAGATCTATCTAGCCAAGGCATTAAGAACAATACCGCAATAGCCGCACCCATCGCAATCACACCGCCAAGCTTATCTGGAACTGCACGCAAGATGGCATAAAATGGTGTGTAGTACCATACTGGTGCAATGTGCGCTGGCGTTTTCAGTGAGTTTGCCGTTTCAAAGTTTGGTGGCTCAAGGAAGAAGCCGCCGCCTTCTGGGAAGAAGAACACCACTGCAAAGAAGCAGATAAAGAATACAACGATACCAACCATGTCATGCACAGTGTAGTAAGGATGGAATTCGATACCGTCCAGTGGCACACCGTTTTTGTCTTTTAGTTTCTTGATGTCGATGCCATCAGGGTTGTTTGAACCCACATGATGTAGCGCTACAATGTGCATAAATACTAAACCTACTAGGACTAGCGGAATAGCAACAACATGTAGAGCAAAGAAGCGGTTTAGGGTGATACCAGAGATGATATAGTCACCACGTACCCATTCAGCAAGACCGTCACCAATCACTGGCAGCGCTGCAGGTAGGTTCAAGATAACCTGTGCACCCCAAAATGACATGTTGCCCCACGGTAGTAGGTAACCGAAGAAACCTTCAGCCATCAATGCTAGGTAAATACCCATACCGATGAGCCAGATAAGCTCACGAGGTTTTTGATATGAACCGTATAGCAAGGCTCTAAACATATGCAGGTATACAACTACGAAAAACGCAGAGGCGCCAGTTGAGTGCATATAGCGAATGAGCCAACCGCCTTTTACGTCACGCATGATGTATTCAACAGACGCAAATGCCCCTTCGGCACTTGGGTTGTACATCATCGTCAGCCATATACCAGTTACCAATTGGTTGACTAATACAATCATCGATAGCACGCCAAAGAAGTACCAAAAGTTGAAGTTCTTTGGTGCGTAGTACTTCGACATATGGTATTCATAGGTTTCAGTCGCCGGAAAACGCGCGTCCACCCAGTGCATTAACTTTTTACCTATACTCATGTTAAGCCTCCCCAACCGTCAAAATGGTACCATCCATACCATATTCTGGAACGGGTAAATTAAGCGGTGCAGGAACGCCACTGTATACGCGGCCTGCTAAGTCATATTTTGACCCGTGGCACGGACAGAAAAATCCGCCATACCAATCATTACCACCTAAATCAACCGCGCCCACATCAGGACGGTAGTTTGGTGCACAGCCTAAATGGGTACAAACGCCTTCGACAACCAATACGGTTGGTTCTAAAGAGCGAGTAGGGTTTTTGCAATATTCTGGCTGTAGAGACGCATCAGACTCAGGATCAGATAATAAAGGTTTGACTGATTCTAGTCCTGCGACCATGTCTTCTGTGCGTTTAACCACATAAATAGGTTTGCCACGATATTTGACAACGATCATTTGTCCATCTTCGATAGAACCAATATCTTGGGTTACTGCAGCCCCTGCAGCCTCAGCTTTAGCGCTTGGGTACCAAGAACGGACAAAAGGTGTCGCCACGGCAGCTACCCCAGCTGCACCAATTGCGGCAGTTGAGGCAATAAGAACTCTACGGCGTTGTACATTAACGCCTTCGGCTTGGCTCATTAATACTTCCTCCAGGTGAATGAAATGGGATTATCCCACACTGGGTTTGTGGCTTAGAAAATATACAATATCAAGCCACTTTAGCTGTGCCTAATTTTGCTAATTGTTGCTATTCTAAGCTATTTCGGTGATAAAATAAATTATTGCGTTAAAAATAAAGCAACCTTGATAGGACATATTATAAGGTTGAATATGACAATCAAACCAAAACAGCTGGATTATCAATGTGTAACGTCGACTTTGTTTTGATCAGGATTGTGAGTGCGATGACCTTATAATTAATAAGGATTTTTAGCAACAGCGAATGATACTTGAAATCAAGGCAATGTTCACTAACTTTCACTACCTAACTGTTTTGTAAATCATTATAAAATAGACATCACCACTACATATAATGAAGTGGTGATGTTTTTATCATGACAGTCATCATCTTTATCTAGATATAAATACCTGTCTATCTATTGCAGCAGGCTATTGATTATAGCCTGCAGCTTAAATAAGGCACACCTAAACAAAGACAGATAGCGAGTTGCTAACCTTCTAGTTCGCTCCAGCGTTCAAGCTTAACCATCATCTCATCTTCGATCGTTAATAAACGCTCACTTGCGGCAGTCGCAGCATCTACATCGGTATTGAACCAAGACCCATCAGCCAGTTTTTCTTGCAACTGAGCTTGTTCAGTCTCGAGCGCCGCGATTTCTTTTGGTAAGTTATCCAGCTCGCGCTGTTCATTAAAATTTAGCTTCTTAGTAGCTTTATTTGGCTTGGTATCTGTGCCAGATTTATGTGCTGTTTTTTTGCTAGTGACATTATTGGTTGGTGCTTTTGCCGCACGCGCGGCTTCTTCGCGGTTTTTTTGCACCAAATACTCTTGGTAGCCACCAACATACTCATTGACCACACCTTTACCGTCTTCATCTTCGCCAAACACCCATGTAGAGGTGACAACATTATCCATGAATGAGCGATCATGGCTGATCAGCAATATCGTACCGCCAAAGCTGGCTACAGACTCTTCTAGCAGCTCAAGCGTTGCCATATCTAAATCATTGGTTGGCTCATCGAGCACCAAGATATTGGCAGGCTTTAGCAACTGCTTGGCAAGTAAAACACGGTTACGCTCACCACCTGACAGTGCTTTGACAGGGGTACGCGCACGCTCTGGTGCAAACAAGAAGTCTTGCAGATAGCTCATGATGTGTGTCTTGCGACCGCCAACTTCGACAAAGTCAGAACCTTCTGAGACGTTTTGCGCCACGCTTGCTTCAAGATCCAATTGATCACGCAGCTGATCGAAGAATGCGATTTTCAGATTAGTACCTAACTCTACACTACCAGACTTGGTAACTTCGGCATCAGACATATCGAGTAGGGCTTTAATAAGGGTAGTTTTACCCGCACCGTTAGGGCCGACAATACCAATTTTATCGCCACGCATAATAGTGGTCGTAAAATCATCTACCAGTACATTACCATCGTATTCAAGATGTAAGTTTTTAACTTTACAGACAAGCTTGCCGCTTTTCTCGCCTTGACCCATGGTGATGTTTACGTTGCCCACTTGCTCACGGCGTTCACTGCGCTCTTCACGTAGGGCTTTTAGCTCACGGACGCGGCCTTCATTGCGGGTACGACGTGCTTTGATACCTTGGCGAATCCATACTTCTTCTTGCGCCAGTTTTTTATCAAAGTTAGCGTTGTTCTTTTCTTCAGCCTGTAACTGTAGTTCTTTTAGCTCTTGGTAGCGTGCATAGCCCCCTTCGCCTTGTGTCACGTCGTAACTGGTCAGTTGACCACGATCAAGCTCAATAATGCGTGTCGATAGCTTGTTTACAAATGCTCTATCATGGGTCACGAATAATAAAGTCAGACCTTGCCAGTCAAGCAAGAAGCGCTCAAGCCATTCGATACTTTCAACGTCCAAATGGTTGGTTGGCTCATCAAGTAGGAGTACATCAGGCTTAGTCACTAGTGAGCGCGCAAGTAACACGCGGCGCTTACGGCCACCCGAGAGTGATGACAAATCATCGTCCGGATCAAGACCCATGGTGGTGATAAGACGCCTAGCATCGCGTTCTAAATCCCAGCCATGTACCGCATCGATATCATGTTGCAATGTCGCCATATGCTCGCAAGCATCCATGTCGCCATTAGCACACATATCGACCTGCTCGTTATAGTTAATGAGCAGGTCAGCTGTACGGCGACTACCGCCCATGACGATGTCTAATATACGACCACTAGACTCAGGGACATCCTGTTCTAGCATAGCGACACGCATGCTGCTGTTGGTGATAATCTCACCGCTATCAGGCTGCAATGAGCCATTGATAAGTTTGAATAAAGTTGACTTGCCTTCGCCATTACGGCCAATCAAACAAACACGCTCACCTGAGTTGATAGAAAAATCAATACCATCAAGAACAGGTGCGACGCCAAAGGCTAAGTGAATGTCTTTTAAATGTATCAGTGCCATAGAGTATCTTAAGCTTATATAATAGTGAGGTAGGGGTTGTTGCAAAATTGCCAGCAGTATAACATGCCACCGTCTAACTGTAGTGCGCGTAAATGGTTTTATCAGTACTATTTATGGCGATGACCAACAACTAACACTTTGTGATTGTCATCATAGGCTTACCACTGGTGTCCAGTATTCATTGTCCACTTTACTTACTCGCCCTCCGACCTATACTCACTATACTGTAGAGAAAAACATGAACCAATCCGATAACAAAAACGAGGCTTATAATATGCAAGATGACCTACAAAACCAGGTGATTGATCTACAAATGAACTTGGCACATCTTGAGGTCACAGTAGAGCGACTCGATGAGGTTATTGCACGTCAAGACAAAGATATTCAGACACTACAGCGTCAACTTCAGCTGATTTACAAACAAATTGAGGGACAGGACACAGATAATGGTATTGCACCATTTGATGTTATAGCAGACCGTCCACCACATTATTAATAAGTGCAAAAACAGACGTAAATGAGACATATAGCTGGTGATTAATGAATCCTATATTAGCATTTTTGAATAAGAGTAACGTCTAGTGACTATAAGGTCATAATTCGAAAATAATGTGTTTTTGCAGTTGTTTTAGTGTTAAAAAATCTTTACTATCTTCCACCTCGGATACTGCTTATCTAGAAAAATCGGATATAGCGGTAAAACAATGCGGATGTTTGGAGATATAAAATGCGCGCCACTTTTCATTTAAAAACTCTTGCAGTAGCTATCGCTGCTCTTTCTGTTGCTAGCGTCGCTAGTGCTGCCGGTCTTGATCGTTCAGGTCAAGATGTCACCGCATTTCTACAAGATGGCACCTATGCTGAAGCTGTTTATACTTATATCGACGCTGATGTAACAGGTGAAGACTCTTCAGGCAACAAGCTCGATGATATTGCAGAGTCTTATGACTTTTTTCGTTATGGTGTAAAAGCAGACATCAACGAAACCTTTAGCATCGGTGTTTTATATGATGAGCCTTTCGGTGCAGCGGCTGATTATGTAGGCGATAGCAACTTTGTAGATGCAACAGGTGAAGGTACGAATGTAGAAGTACGTACAGAAAGTATTACTGGTATCCTTGGTGCAAAAATTGGTCAAAACAAAAACTTCCAAGTATACGGTGGCCCAGTTGCTCAGCGCGTAGAGGCAGATGTAAAGTTACGTGGACCTGCTTATAGTGCTGCCAATGGCTATACAACACATATTAGTGCTGATCAAGACTACGGTTATATCGCCGGTGTGGCGTATAGTAAGCCTGAAATTGCATTAAAAGCAGCATTAACGTACCGTTCAGAAATCGAACATAACACGCAAGCGGCTGAAATTTATCCTTTTGCTCCAAGAGTAGGGTTATCAACAGATAGTACCAATACTATTGAGGTTACTACTCCTGAGTCAATAAACTTTGATTTCCAAACAGGTATCAACCCTACAACGCTAGCGACTGCAAAGGTGCGTTGGGTGCCATGGAGCGATTTTGCAATTACCCCATCGCTATATAATGGTGTCAGCCAAGTACTTGCAACAACACCTGCTGGTGCTGGTATACCTTTAGATGGTTTAGACTTAGTCAGTTATGACGACGATCAGTGGCAAGTGGAGTTGGGTCTAGCCAAGCGTGTCGCACCAGCATTGGCTGTTAGTGGTACTGTAGGTTGGGATAGCGGAGCAGGTAACCCTGTAACTTCACTAGGACCTATCGAAGGCTACTATAGCGCTGGCCTTGGTGCCAAATACAACGTGACCGAAAACTGGGCGGTATCTGCTGGTGGTAAGTATTTATGGTTCGGTGATGCCGAAGGTCAAATTCCAAGTAAAACCATCGTTAGTGATTTTGAAAGCAATGACGGTTTTGTATTGGGTGTAAAGGTCTCTTACCAAGCCCAATAAATCATAGTTTCACTATAAAATGATTTTTATCGTCTAGTGATAAAAAAAGCGACTCTATTAAGGGTCGCTTTTTTTTATGTCGTATTTCTCGATACGTGCTGTTTGAAATATTGTGAACCAACATATTTAGATTGTTGATATTACTCGGCAATGTAAATATCACGATGAAACAAAACTAAAAAACAATATTTCACTAATATCTTATTTGTACTGTTCAGTCATAATTGAGAAATAAAGCACTTTAATTGTTGTTTTAGTGTCAAAAAGGCATTAGTATTCAACTTAGGACACGACTTTAATAGTTTCAATGTTTGGTAAATCAATGCTAAATACTGATTATTAAAGTAGTAATACAACAAGGACCGTTGGAGATACATAATGCGCACTACCTTTCACTTGAAAACCCTTGCAGTAGCAATTGCCGCTCTTTCTTTCGCTAGCGTAACCAACGCTGCTGGTCTTGATCGTTCAGGTCAAGATGTCACCGCCTTTTTTCAAGATGGTACCTATGCTGAAGCTGTCTATACTTACATCGATGCTGATGTCAGTGGTAGAGATAGTGCTAATACTAACCCATCTCAAAACGATTATGAACGTGGTAATGCAACGGGTGATATTGCCGAGTCTTACGATTTCTTCCGTTATGGTGTAAAAACTGATATCAACGATACTTTCAGTATTGGTGTTTTATACGATGAGCCTTTTGGCGCAGCAGCTGAATACACGCAAGGTAATTTTGTAGGGCAAGGAGACATTGATGCTTCCATCGCGTCTATTACTGATGGTGCTGCTCCGAGCCTTGCAGCAGCACAATTTGGTATATCTCAACTTGAACCAGGAGAAACTGCTGGTTTGTTGACCGATGAACAACAAGCAAGTTTGGATGGATTGCGTGGAGCAGTAGCAGTAGCAACAGCAGAAGCTACTGGTGCTGGTGAAAATACTAATGTTGAAGTTCGTAGCCAGAGCTTAACAGGTATTCTTGGGATGAAGTTTGGTGCGAATAAAAACTTTCAAATTTATGGTGGTCCAGTAGCACAGCGTATTCAAGCAGAAACAAAACTGCGCGGCTTAGCTTACGGTCCTGCTTCTGGTTATACCTCAAATAGCAATCCTGATATGGATTATGGTTATATCGCAGGTGTATCTTTTAGTAAGCCTGAAATTGCTTTGAAAGCTGCTTTGACCTACCGTTCTGAAATTGATCATGATGTAGAAATATCTGAGTCTTATCCTTTGGTAGCGATTAGAGCTATATCAGCAGGAGCTACGCCAGAACAGGCAGCAGCGCTGTCAAACAGAGTGAGTAATTATGAGATTTCTACTCCTAAATCAGTCAACTTTGATTTCCAAACAGGTATTAACCCAACGACTTTAGCTACGGCAAAAGTGCGCTGGGTGCCATGGAGTGATTTCGTTATCACACCACCACTTTATAATGATACTAGTAAAATCAGCTATGGCCCTGATGGATTAAACTTGGTTGAGTATGATGATGACCAATGGCAAGTAGAGCTAGGTCTTGCCAAGCGTATTGCACCAGCGTTAGCTGTTAGTGGTACGGTTGGTTGGGATAGTGGTGCTGGCGATCCAACAACATCATTAGGTCCTGTTGAAGGCTACTATAGTGTCGGTCTTGGTGCCAAGTACAACGTAACTGAAAACTGGGCAGTATCAGCTGGCGGTAAATACTTGTGGTTCGGTGATGCTCAAGGTCAGCTACCTAGCGATAAAATCGTTGCTGATTTTGAAGACAATGATGGCTTCATCGCTGGTGTAAAACTGTCTTATCAGGGAAAATAGTTTCTTGATGTAACTGTTAGATAATGAAAAAGCGACCTACAATAGGTCGCTTTTTTGTGGACTGTAATATTGTGATTGTTATGAAAGGTTTTGAGTGCAGGTGGTTATGTGATCATAGTCAGTTAGAGGGACGAGTGCTATTTCAATACTAGAGTTTGGCTTTGTAGCTACTATCTATTGTTTATCTATGCGTTGATGCTAACTTTATGTAGGTGCTCGACGAGTTTTCAAGCCATCTTCGTGAGTTAATAACGACAGGATACTGTCATTCTACTATCGATGCTCTAGCGAGGTATATGTTTAGCGCTATGATGGCTGGATCGTTAGTCAAGCAAGGATAGGTACCTGCATAGTACTTCAACGCCTTGCTCCACTTATCTCAATTGCTTCACTTATCGCGACTGCTTAGCTTGTAGTTAAAAGATACTGATAAGCAAAGTCAAAAAAAACCTCGCCACTAATGGCGAGGTTTTTTAGTCATAAAGTAAAGCGAGTGTATCAACTTATTTATTTAAGTTAAGCTCCATCTCTTTATACTTAGCAGATACTGAAGGTCTTGGACCACCAGTCATAATACTAACGGCAAAGATAGCGATAGTGCTTAAGATAAAGCCTGGAACGATAGCATATAACCAGCTGTTAAGCGCCATACCATCGACTTGGAATGGACCATAGATCCATAGGATAACTGTCAATGCACCAACAACCATACCAGCAACAGCACCGTTACGGTTCATACCACGCCATGTTAAGCTAAAGATAACCAACGGACCGAAAGCTGCACCAAATCCTGCCCATGCATTAGAAACCAAGTTCAATACTGAGCTATCTGGGTTAGAGGCTAGCATAATAGCGACAACAGCAACGATGATTACTGAAATACGTCCAACCAATACCTGACGCGCTTCTGGTGCGTCTTTATCAAAAAATAGCTTGTAAACATCTTTTGTTAGAGAACTTGATACCACCAACAGCTGTGATGAAATTGTGCTCATGATGGCAGCTAGAATAGCCGCTAATAAGAAACCTGACACTAATGGATGGAACAAGAACTGAGTAAATACTAAGAAAATCGTCTCAGGATCATCAAGCGTCATCGCTGTTTTTTGTACATATGCGCGACCCGCAAAACCAGTCATTAATGAACCGATAAGGCTGACAACCATCCAGCTCATACCGATATTACGTGCTGTCGGTACATCTCTAACCGAGCGAATAGCCATAAAGCGTACAATAATATGCGGCTGACCGAAGTAACCAAGACCCCATGCCATGAGTGAGATAATACCGATAACACTCATACCACTCGTCACATTTAACAGGCTTGGATCAATGTTTCTAACCGCTTCACTTGTGGCAGAAATACCACCAAGATCATTAAAGGCAACGACAGGTACGATTACCATTGCAAAAAGCATGATAACACCCTGCACAAAATCCGTCATTGACACCGCTAGGAAGCCGCCGAATAACGTGTAGGCAACAACGACACCAGCAGTAACCCATAGACCAGTACTATAAGATAGGTTAAGTGAGCTTTCGAAAAGCTTACCGCCACCTACTAGACTTGCAGCCGTGTAAACGGTAAAGAATAGAATGATAACCACCGCCGAGATAACGCGTAGCATGTGCGACTTATCTTCAAAGCGGTTGGCAAAGTAATCTGGTAAGGTGATAGCGTTGTCAGCTACTTCGGTATAAACACGAAGGCGAGGCGCTACAATGATGTAGTTTAAAAGGGCACCAAGGGTCAAGCCAAGTGCAATCCATATACTAACGACACCGTCAGCGTACATATAGCCTGGAAGACCAAGTAATAACCAACCTGACATATCTGAGGCACCTGCTGATAGTGCAGTTACTGCTGGGCCCAAGTTACGGCCGCCGAGCATGTAGCCTTCAGTATCATTGGCTTGCTTAAAGTAAGCATAGACGCCAATCCCGATCATCACTAAAAAATAGGCGCCAAGCGATATCAGCACGCCACTAGAAACTCCGTTCATATAAATTATCCTTAACCAACATGGTTGGCTGTAATTATTTTTTAACTATAAAAGTCTTCATCCTACAAGGCGATGTTCAAAACAATATCTAAAGACAAAAAAAGCCATTAATGTGAGACATAATGGCTTTTTTCAGTATCTAATGTAGTTTTATATGATTGAGATGGCTCTATGGCTAGCACTCATATAGAGATAGAGAACAACGGGAATGTCGCATTCCGCTTATTTATTATTGCTCGCATCTGCTATTTATATATGAGTATTAGCAACCTACATAATCAATCAGATGAAACCATTAAACTTACTGTTAACCATCATATCTTACTAGAAGTATTCGATATATGACTATCAGTGTCCCTGTGGTAAGTTTTTGTTATTAAAGCAACGTCAAGCGCATTATAACGCATGGCAGTCACAAATGCGAATAGCTTAATCTGATAAATTGTTATAGTAGACGGTTTTTACTCGATAGGTGCAAGCAGGTCTAATAATGCAGTCACGCTACTAGATTGGGTTAACTTTGGATTGATAACCACACCTAAATAGCGTTGTAATTCGATATTGTCAGCCATATCGATACGTTCTAAATCTTGACTGACCATTGTTTGTGGCAACACGGACCAGCCAAGTCCAACAGAGACCAACATACGAATGGACTCAAGAGGGTTGGTGCTCATCGTGGCATATGGCTTTAGGTTATGCTTAGCAAATTCAGCCAAAGTGATCTGACTGGTAAAGGTATTGGCAGACGGCAAAATGGCAGGGTAGCGTGCTAGCTGCTCTAGTGTGACATTCGATTTGGTAGCCAAAGGTGATAGCGTACCGGTCATAAAGTAGAGCGGATCTGACCATAGCGTATGATACGTTAGACGCTTATCATATACAGGGGGTAGTGTCACAAATGCCAACGACAGATCACCATCCAATACTGCTTTGTGCGCTTTTTCTGAATCAACAAAATGCACTTCTAACTGGACTGCTGGATAAGTCTGGATAAAATGCTTCAGTACTGGTGCCAGATGATGTAAGCCAATATGATGGCTCGTACCAATCACAAGCTTTCCAGATACGATATGCTGAGAGTGCTGTAGATTAATCTTAAAATTCTCATAATCTTCTAACCAGCGCTTGGCATGTGGTAACATCTCGCTGGCTGCTTGAGTAGGTACAATCCCGCGCCCTACAGTATCGAACAGAGTAATGTTAAATTCATCTTCTAGGTTTTTGATGCGCTTGCTGACGGCCGGCTGAGTGATAAACAGCTTTTCTGCTGCACCTGATATACTGCCGGTGTGCATAACGGTAACGAATGTCGTCAAGTTTGTAGTGTTCAAGCGGGTGTCCTTAGCTACTTTATGAGCTATAAATAAAAGTTGGCGTATCTAATTATAACGTATTAGAAATAAAAGTTTGCATCTGGTTAAAAATCATCAATTATTATTATAGGATTTGCCTGCTATAATCACAAGACATCAAGACGTATTGTCACATATTTATTCTACAAACCTGATTATTTACGACATAAAAACATGCTTTGAGCACTGATAATTGTCATAGAGTGCAAGTTATAGGTAAGCAATCTGTACTACTGGTTTAACGATGAGTCTAAAAATAGCGATTGAAAAATTAGCAGTCTTACTTTTGGCCTTAAAAACCATAGCCTAAAGAATATAATTTAAAGGGTATAACCTAAACAGCATAAGTGATTATCACGATTGTAGAGACGACGTTATAGATCAGTATAATATTTAAACAACCACTCAAATAGATAAAATCCCAGCTTGCCATTGAGTAAGTCTGCGAAAATTAAGTCATTAGTCATCAATAAAGGATAGCATCATGGCCGGTCAAACATTATATGACAAACTTTGGAACGCTCACGAAGTCACCAAGCGCGATGATGGTTCGAGCTTAATCTATATCGATCGTCATCTTTTACATGAAGTAACTAGTCCACAAGCCTTTGAAGGGTTAGAGCTTGCCAATAGGGCACCATGGCGCCTATCTGCCAATATCGCAAGTCCAGATCATAATGTACCGACTGTCACCAAAGAGCGACTAGAAGGCGTACCTGGTATTAAAGACAAAGTGTCACGCTTGCAAGTTGTCACTTTAGACGAGAACTGTACCAAGTTTGATATTGCTGAGTTTACCATTAATGATGCGCGTCAAGGCATTTTGCACGTCGTTGGTCCTGAGCAAGGCTTAGTACTACCTGGTATGACCGTTGTCTGCGGCGATTCGCACACAGCCACCCACGGGGCGCTTGGTTGTTTGGCTCATGGTATCGGTACCTCTGAAGTTGAGCATGTATTGGCAACGCAGTGTTTGATTCAAAAGAAATCAAAAAACATGCAGATCCGTGTTACTGGTCAACTGGGTACTGGTGTGACATCAAAAGATGTCGTATTGGCTATTATCGCCAAGATCGGTACGGCGGGTGGCACAGGACATGCGATTGAGTTTGCAGGTCAAGTATTTGAAGACATGAGTATGGAAGGTCGTATGACCGTCTGTAATATGGCCATCGAAGCCGGTGCCCGCGTAGGTATGGTAGCAGTTGATGATACGACGATAGATTATGTCAAAGGTCGTCCGTATGCGCCTGATGAATCACAGTGGCCACAAGCGGAAGCTTACTGGCGCACACTATATTCAGACAATGATGCGGTATTTGATACTGTGGTTGAAATCGATGGTAGTCAAATAGCGCCTCAGGTGTCTTGGGGTACCTCACCTGAGATGGTGGTAGATATCACGCAATCTGTACCAACGCCTGATCAAGCTATTGATGAAGCGCAAGAAGAGGGCTGGTTACGCGCTTATACCTATATGGGGCTAGAGGCAGGTCAGAAAATAACAGATATCCAGCTTGATCGTATCTTTATTGGCTCATGTACCAACTCTCGTATTGAAGATCTGCGTGATGCAGCAGCGGTAATTAAAGGCCGTAAAGTTGCTGATAACGTCAAAGAAGCTATCGTCGTTGCAGGCTCTGGACAAGTAAAATTGCAAGCAGAAGCAGAGGGTTTGGATGCTTTGTTTACTGAAGCGGGCTTTGAGTGGCGCGAACCAGGTTGTTCAATGTGTCTTGCGATGAATGCAGACAAACTTGAGCCACAAGAGCACTGCGCTTCAACCTCTAACCGTAATTTCGAAGGTCGTCAAGGTAATGGTGGACGTACGCATTTGGTGAGTCCAGCAATGGCAGCCGCTGCAGCATTGGCCGGTCATTTCGTGGATGTTCGTACGTTTTAGGTCCGATGAAGATGAGTTGAAAACTGGTATATATAGTTATGACTTATGCCAGTATATTGTTTGAATCAGTGAGAGATTTATTGCCGTTTACTGACTCATCAAAGTCTTCCGCCAGCAAAAATACAATTGATAGGAAATTTTATGCAAGCTTATAACACCCAAACCGGTATCGTTTGCCCACTTGATCGCGCAAACGTTGATACCGATCAAATTATCGCAAAACAGTTTTTGAAATCTATTAAGCGTACAGGTTTTGGCGTAAATCTATTTGACGATTGGCGCTATCTGGATGAAGGCTATCCAGGTCAGGACAATAGTACACGCGTTATTAATCCAGACTTCGTGTTGAATAAGCCGCGCTATCAAGGCGCTACCATATTGCTGGCACGCAGAAACTTTGGCTGTGGCTCTAGTCGTGAACATGCCCCTTGGGCGCTTTCAGAGTATGGCTTTCGCACCGTCATTGCGCCGAGCTTTGCAGATATTTTTTATAATAACTGCTTCAAAAACGGCATGCTCCCGATTGTTTTAGACGAAGCTATCGTGGATACTTTAATGAAAGCCACGATTGCCAATGAAGGCTATGAGCTTACCGCTGATCTAGAGCGTCAGGTGGTTATCACGCCAACAGGCGAAGAGTACGCCTTTGATGTCGATGCTTTTCGCAAACATTGCTTACTCAATGGACTTGATGATATCGGCTTAACATTGCAGCAAAGTGATGCTATCAAAGACTATGAGCACAAAATGATGCAAAAAACGCCATGGATATTCAACAGCGTACGCGCTTAGCTGGTGGGTCGATGATGAGTTTATGGGTTATTGCTTACAAAACTACCGGACAGGCGTAACGCAGCGTTGAGTTATGGCGGTGAACTGGCTAAAATGAAAGGTGGTTTTTTACAATATTTTATTATCTCTATTACAAATAGTAGCCGCCATTATGAATAAAAAACATTATGCTCTATGGACAAGCACCATTGTTACTGCAAGCTTATTTTTGTCAGGCTGTCAGCTGCTGACGGGTTACCAAAAAATAGACGAGGCAAAAAGTGCGCAAGCGTGGGTAGGTAAAATTCAACCTATCGATGGGGAAGTAAACATCGCGTGTGTGGGCACTTATCACTGTGAAATTGTGCAAATAGACAAGACGCTCATCATCGCGCCTGACAGTCACAAACCAGTCAATCCTCAGATTGTAGTGGATATGCCCAGTTACCAAGGTGCGATAAACGCCCCTGCAAGTATGGATATGACGCCTCTTATCAATAAAAACGCTATAAAGATAGTACCGTTAGCAGCGTCTGGCATGCCTGGGTTGACCAATTACTATGCTCGAGTACTGCCTGCAAAACACGAAGTCCATGTTAATTTTTATCCAGAAAACAACATGAGCTATATTGAGCGTTTTGCGATGATTCATGATTTTGCTGAGGCAGGTACTTATCAGTTACGTGCTTATCAAAAAAACATGAGCAAAAAGCCTGGTAGCCTACTAGAAACAGCATCACCTGAGCCTTTGTGTATTGAGCTATTGCAAGGTAATGAGGTGCAGCGCCGCTTCTGTAAGCAACTGGAGGCTGAGCATCAAGGTGAGTTTGTAGAGACTGACATCATAAAAACTGTATCATCATCCAAAGCCAAAAAAATCAAAGCGTAATAAAATTAATTTACCAATAAAAATATATCCAAAAGGATTAGTATGGCAACGATTTTAACATTAGCAGGCGATGGTATTGGCCCTGAAATCATGACTCAAGCTATTGATGTGCTCAAAGCAGTCAATGATAAGTTTTCGCTAGACTTAACATTAGAGTCTGGATTGATTGGCGGCGTAGCCATTGATGCAACAGGTGAGCCCTTACCTGATGAGACGTTAGCGCGTGCGCGCGCAGCAGATGCTGTATTATTAGGTGCAGTCGGTGGACCTAAGTGGGATACAATTGAACGTAGCAAACGCCCTGAGCGCGGTTTGCTAAAAATTCGCGGCGAGCTTGGTCTATTTGCTAACTTACGTGTAGCAAAACTTTATCCGCAACTAGCCAATGCGTCAAGCATCAAACCTGAGATCATATCTGGTTTAGATTTGCTTATCGTTCGTGAGCTGACAGGTGGTATCTATTTTGGTGAGCCACGTGGTATCCGTACACTAGACAACGGCGAGCAGCAAGGCTATAACACAATGGTGTATAGCACCAGCGAGATTGAGCGTATTGGTAAAGTTGCTTTTGAGCTGGCAAAAACACGTGCCGAAGCCGCAGGTAGAGCTGCCAAAGTATGCTCAGTAGACAAAGCCAATGTCCTAGAAGTGACTGAGCTGTGGAAGCAGACGATAACTCAGATGCAACAAGCTAATTATAGCGATGTGGCGCTGTCGCACATGTATGCGGACAATGCGTGCATGCAATTGATCAAAGATCCTAAGCAGTTTGATGTCATGGTGACGGGCAATATGTTCGGTGATATCTTATCTGATGAAGCAGCAATGTTGACAGGCTCCATTGGTATGTTGCCATCAGCAAGCTTAGATGAAGCTGGCAAAGGTATGTATGAGCCATGCCATGGTTCAGCACCAGATATCGCTGGGCAGGATAAAGCCAATCCACTGGCGACTATTTTGTCTGTTGCTATGATGCTGCGTTACACCTTTAAGCAAGAAGCAGCAGCACAAGCGATCGAGCAAGCAGTTAGTGAGGTTCTCGATGATGGTTTGCGTACGCTTGATATTCTAGACAGTAGCGAAGCTGGCTTAAAACAAGTAGGGTGCCAAGAGATGGGTCAAGCTGTTCTAGCTAAATTATCGTAAGTTTGTTGATGTGATATAGATTTCTTTGACAGCCTTATTTGTGTTTTTTGGACCCATAAGTTATTAAGTAACTTATGGGTTTTTTGTACTATAGGCATAGAATCGCGCTTTAATGTAAACAAACCAGTATGTTTATGCGCTCTATTAACAAATGCACAGTAGGAATAGTCAGTTATTAACATAAAGCTGTTAGAGGATAGTGGTAGCACTGTGGCAATATATTCCTACAATAAATTTTTTGACATTTTTTCGATACTTTTTTCGATATATAGTAATTATTTAGGAGGTTTTATGTCTCAACTACTCAAGGTTGGCGGCGTTGTCGTTGCTATAGGGACAGCATCATTATTATCAGTGGGTTGCAGTAACGCTAATACCACTGAAAACAGCGTACAAACGACTAATGACGCGGCAGATATGGAGACGAGTGCAGAAGCTCCTACAACGGATAGTAGTATGACTGCAAATACAGACACTGACATGAGCGCTATGAGCAATCAAAATAATGACAGTACCAATACTGGGGCAACAGACAGCATGATGATGGGTGGCAACGATACCAGTCCCGTCACCAATGGTGTCAGTCAGCAAATAGAAGGTGATAGCAACACTGCCAACTCGTTGAATAAACTACTTCCTAAAATTAAATATAGCACAACAGAATTATCGGAAACTGCCAAAAAAGTAAATGACGCCACATGGACAGCTGACAGTAAAATAGATCGAAATATCGGTACTAAAGTACAAGCACTATTGAACTGGAATCATAGTGGTGTTGGGGCAGTGGATGGCTACTGGGGAAAGAATACACGTAAAGCCATGCAAGCGTTCCAAAAAGCACAAGGCCTACCAGTAACAGAATCGCTGGACGAAACAACGTGGCAAGCATTAACTCAAAATAGTACGCTTACTTCACAACCCGTATTGGTCAGCTATCAGTTAACCGACGCTGATGTAAACGTCAAGACAACTCAGATTCCGGCTAGCGCAGAAGCCAAAGCGAAGCTAGATGGTATGTATTACGAAAGCATTCTAGAATCTTTAGGTGAAAAATTCCATATCAGTCGTGACTATCTTAAATTGCTCAATCCTAATGCTAGCTTCGAAAGTGGTGAAACTATTATCGTTTATAATCCAGGCAATCCTAACACCACACCAGTAAGTCGCGTGGTCGCTGATAAAGACACACAAACGCTATATGCTTATGACGATAGTAATAATTTGGTAGCCAGTTACCCGACGACAGTAGGCAGTACAGCAACACCTTCACCAACAGGTACGCATCAGGTCAAAGTAAAAATTCATGAGCCCAATTACACCTATACTAGTGATGATGGTAAAAAGTCGATCATACCACCAGGTCCTAATAATCCAGTCGGATCAGTGTGGATTGGGTTAAGCAAGCCCTCTTATGGCATTCATGGTTCACCAGATCCTGAGCGTATCAGCCGTCAAGCATCAGCAGGCTGTGTTCGCCTCACCAACTGGGATGCACTTAGTCTATTAGGAGTTATCAAGAGCGATGCAACTGTCGAGTTTAATTAATCTATAATTTAAGCAGTTCATAAAACACAGACAAAAAAATACCGCTAATATTGAGCGGTATTTTTTGGTAAAAATAAACAGCGAATACTAAATAACTAAAACTGTGATAGGCAATAATGAGTAGGTCATCATTTTCATTATTATTATCAGTTAAACCACCCAAGCGTCTATATTAGCTATCAGCGATAAAGTAGCTATTTGGTTGTTGGCTGTATTTTTACAAATACGTTTGTAACTATTTGGTTGGTATGTATTTAGTTCTTACCACGGTACGTGATACGACCCTTAGATAGGTCATAAGGGGTCATCTCGACCTTAACTTTATCACCTGTCAAAATACGAATATAATGCTTACGCATCTTACCTGAGATGTGTGCAATGATTTCGTGTCCGTTTTCTAAACGAACTTTGAACAAGGTGTTAGGAAGGGTATCAATGACTTCGCCTTCAAATTCGATAATATCGTCTTTTGCCATAATTTGTATCAATCAATTAAAAATAAGCCCATATTATACGTAAGTTAGTAGATTAAAGCAATACAGAACCTGGTTTTGACTTGACAGCCTGTAAGTGATATGTATATCAGGTTATGTTGCATCAATCAGGTAGATTTAGCCAGACAGGCGTTAATGGTGCATCTGGTAATAAGGACTGGAAGCGTTCGGGGTAGTAGGCATTGATAAAATACAGACCGTCGCCTGACGCCGTGGGCGGCGCAATGGTTCGATCTTTTTTATTCAAAATGTTCAAAAAATCTGCTGGTTTTAGCTCATGTCTACCGATAGCGTATAACGTACCCATTAGATTACGAACCATATGATGCAAAAAACCATCTGCCTGTATGTCGAATACAATAAACTGTCCATGAGCAAAAAGATGAGCATGACTGATGGTACGGACTGGCTGGTTGGACTGGCAGGCCGCCGCACGGTAGCTGCTAAAGTCGTGCGTGCCAACAATATCGGACGCCGCCTGTTGCATAGCGGTGAGATCAAGAGGCTCATAGATGTGAGTCACTTGATGATTCAGTATCGCAGGTCTCTGTGTTTGATTGAGCGTGATATAGCGATAACGCCGGGCAATCGCGCCAAAGCGCGCATGGAAATCAGCGGGCATTGGCTGAACCCAGCGTAGCGCAATATCATCAGGCAAGAGGCTGTTTACACCGCGTAACCAGTTATGAGTAGGGCGATACGCATGGGTGGTGAAATGAGCAATCATGTTACTGGCATGGACACTGGCGTCAGTACGTCCAGCAGCAATGACTTCAACTGATTCGTTGGCGACTTTGCTAATGGCATTCTCTAACGCTTCTTGGACACCCAGCACCTCTCGTTGTCGCTGCCAGCCATGATAGTGTGTACCCAAGAATTCGATGGCAATCGCTAAAGTATATAGTGGCGATTGTTCATGATCGATGATTTTAGTATCAGACATTGTGGTTTCTAAGCTTATAAATTTGGAATGGATGGAGAGTTGCTTATCTTTTTTTGATGCTCGTACCCGCTTGACTGACATTATTCAACCAACGCTGTCGACGTCTTGCTGGACTGTCATAGCGCAGTAGCAGCCATAGCAAACGTGCATAAATAGCAGGGATAGTTAAACGACCACCAGCAATTACATGATGGTCATATTGCCAACTACCAGCGGCATAGCTGTCGCTTACACCGCCAAACGGACATTGGCTAGCGCATATCACGATGTGTCCCTGCTTATGAGCAAGATTGAGCGTATCTGCTAGCGTATCTGAATAAGGAATATTACCAGCGCCAAACCCTAGCAGGATAATGCCACATGGCGGCTGAGATAATAAACTTTGTAATTGATTGTTTATTACAGACGCATCATTGGGCAAGCAGTATAAGGCATGAATCTTGGACTGCTCAGCGCGTGCTGTGATATTAGGTAGCAAGACTTGCTGATCATCAAGCCAATGCTGTCTGCGAGTCTCTGGGAGGTTTCTGATATAACTGTTGGCCGGATATGCCGCGCGCGAATGACCCGTAAATGCCATAAGATCATGACTGTGAATCTTTTGCACGGTTTGTGCAGGCCACGATTCACCGCCAAAGCTAATTTTGACGCCTGACTCACCAGCAGCAGCCAACCTTAATGAGTCGTTAAGATTGCCCCAAGCATCGCTATGGTCGTCAATCTCATAGGACTGTATTACCTCACTGTTTAGCAATGGTCGCATGCTTCCAGTCACTACGATACAAATATCGCTACCGGCAAAAGCTTCTGCTAAAAATGCACCTAAGTAACTCAATGTATCAGTGCCGCTAATCAACACAAAGCATCTCTCACCTTGTATGTAAGCATTAAGTAACAGCTGATAAAAATGTACAAAATCGCTGGGGGTAAGCTGGCTACTGTCTTTGATTAGCGTGTTGTCCAACCATGAAATGGCTGGTGAAGTAACGGCATTATCTTGTTCAGACAATAGTTTTTTTAGTGTAGGCAAAAAGACTTCTGCTGATAAAGGGGCCAAAGGGCGGCCATAGCTACCAAAGGTACCGCCAGCATAAATCAGTTGAATAGGATCGGATAGGTTTTTGGATGTAGCAGAAGATGGCATAATATCAACACAGTAAAAAGTATGGAAGAAAAAAGGTGCTATAGAGTTTAGTAGCAGCAGTGATAGCATTTAATAATAGATGGTATCAGAATTAGATGCAAAAAAAACAGCAAGTACACCTTAATTAGGGAGTACTTGCTGATGACTACTTTGTTTGTTGATTATGCAGTACGTTCAAGCAGTACTTGTGCTTGTTGTTTTTGCTCGCTATTACCTTGAGCAACTACTTCATTCAATAAGCGTTTTGCACTGTCATACTCACCCAGTTGTAGATACTGACCTGCTAAATCTAATGTCACCTGATTGCTATCTAGAGACTTCACAAAATCGAAATCAGCGGCAAAGCGTGATGAAAAGTCTTCTGCTGATTCAACAGCTTCAGTGGTGTTATCAGTTTCGATCTCTACTGGTGCGGTTGTAGAAGCGGGAGCTTCTAATAAAGAGTCAGCATCATCAATACCAAAGTCATCATCTATGCTTGTATTGTCATCAAATCTTAGCGGTGCAGGTGATGAATCATCCGACGCTTCAACAGGACTATCTTCAATATCATCAGCGAGTAGTTGTTCTTCAAGATTAAGATCTACAAAACTATCATCTTCAAATGTGCTGTTTTCAAACGTATTGTCTTCAGCAGCAGCTTCTTCAAAGTCAGTGTTTTCTAAAATAAAGCTATCGAGGTCATTACTTTCTTCGGTAGTAGACAATTCGTTATCAAAACCGGTATCGACATTAGAGACAGTATCAACGTTATCTGGCGTATCTAAACTATCTAGAGATAAAGAAAAGTCATCTTCACTGCTTTGAATAGCATCAGTAGAAGTGCCTACTAAGTTATCAGTTACATCGTTAGTTATTGCTGTATCTGTATCCGCAGCTAAGTCATCAAAATCTAAGACAAAATCGTCATCTTCTAACGCTAACTCTTCGTTTTGGTCGTCTACGGTATCTGAGATGATAGCGTTGTCAGTCGACGTATCGTCAGTCGCCGAGTCAAAATCAAACTCAAAGTCACTAAAGTCATTGTCTTCAACAACTTCAGTACTTTCATCAGTAGATGTAACGGAGGTGTCATCATCTGCAATAGATAATGGTGCAACAGGATTGTCAGCAGTAGTATGAGGCTCGTCAAAATCACTTTCTAAGTCGCTTTCTAATGAGTCGCTTTCTAAATCACTAAGCGTCAGGTCAAAGCTATCTGCCGCATTTTCAGTAGTTGGACTGGTATCATTGAGTTCATCGGAAAGTACTGGCTGAGCAATAGGCTCGTCTATCACAGTATTTTTGTTGTCTTCAATGACTGGCTGATCAGAGACTGTATCTGTGTCATTGACTTGGCTAGTTGGTAAATCAAAATCTAGACCGTCAAAGTTATTATCAACAGCATCCTCAGTTGCTAGTTCTTGTGTAGCGACTGGACGTGGCTCGCCAACATACAGATCTTTGAGTTCATCAGCGAGCGTAAGGGTCTTGCCATCGTTATTAAGTTTAATGGTGTTATAGACGTTATCGAAGTTTTCTGGCTGATCAATAGTGGCGTATATACTGAGTAATTTGATAGATAATTGACCATCATTAGGTTTTTCACTTAGACCACGATTGATTGTTTCGATCGCTTTGTCGTAGCGCTGTTGATCTATGAAGCGCTGAGCAATGGTAATGTGATCAAACTTATTGTTAGCGTGTTCATTGCTTTGGGCAGTAGTGCCATAATCCGTTTGCGGTGCCCGAGTAGCAGAGTTTCTTAGCGAGTTGACAGGGGGTTGAACACTCTGTTTTTGTGCTTTGTTTTTGCGCAATAACAAGCCTGCAACTAACAGAATAAGCACCAATCCGGCGATAATATATAGCATATTGTCCATTGTTACTCCTACGCCTATGATCATAGCGTCTTGCGTTGATCAGTTAGGCAATTATTGATTGCGTAGTTTTTTAAGACGAGCTTGTAGCTCAGCCAGTTTTTGATTTTGTAGTTGGAGCTTTTTAGTATAGCTATTGAGTGCGCTGCTAGTCTTTGACAAACGCTTCGCCTGTGAAGCTGTTCCTTGTCTTGACGATTTGAGCGTTGCTAAAATATCAGTGCTTAGACCATTACCAGTATCCGCCGCAGATTTTGCTTGTGTTCCATCTGCATTGCCGTCACTACCAGGGGCAAGCACAGAAAACTGTGCTTGCGGCAGTATCTTTGTTTTAGTCGTTGTGGGTTTTTCAGGACGCTTGGCTACTTGCGCTGTTTCAGATGATTTTTTGGTTGGTGATGGTGCAGCCTTTTTGATTACAGGTGTATTTGCTCTACGGTTATACTGTCTTTGGGCGCTAATAGCAGCTTCCAAACTCTGCTGCGACGGTATGATATCGTAACTGGGCAGGCTCAGCTTCGCATCTGCTTTTAACTGATCGGCATCTTTATTGATAAAGGCATCAGGGTTTTGTGATTGAATCTGCTTCATTACTGTTGGCGTATCTAGATTGTTTTCTTCTGCAATCTGCTGAGCAATCACCCACAAGCTATCGTTGCGCTGTACCTGATACTGAGTAGTAGCGCTACTCACAACTTTATTACTGGCTGTCATCGAATCATTAGGCGATGGTACAGATAGTGCTGTGCTATCCGCGGTCTTGCGGTCTTGAGAGGCCGCCGTAGGAGTATCACTCGCATCTTGCGCGATTGTTGATACGCTTATGGGCTTGCTCGTTGGTACGAGAGGTGAGCTTGCTATAGCATCTGCTTTGCTGCTTGGCTGTATTTGACGTGTCACTTGTATATTGAGAATATCGAGCTGCTGATTGGTTCTTGGTTTATCTGCTACCACTGTATTTATGCTGTTTTTGTTAGGGCGTTCATTTATAGCACTATTGTCAGTTGTCGCCGTGCCACTATTGCTACTTGCGGTACTCAAAAGGCTATTGCTCAGAGAGTTTGTTAAGTTACCGCGATTATCAGTAGGGCTAGAATTATTATCTGTATCAGAAATACGGTTCAAACGTCCATTATCAAGGCGACTAGGTGCATAAGCGAGACGGTTGACCTGTGAGGTAACGGTCACAGTGGGCGCTTGTACGTTAGGCGCCGCTAACGTGGTCGCCAATAAGGCGTCTGTTGGTGCTTTTGGTGTTGATAATTGGGGCGTTGATAATTTAGGCGAGGATATTGCAGGTACCGAAATCAGCGGTGGCGGTGCACCTCTGCGGACTGTCAAAGGCATAGCATTACTTGCAGAGACGCTAGGTAGATTTGGTTTCTTTGCTGCTGTCACCATAGTGTTACTGGTATTGATAGGCAGGGTTTCTTTCAAAGGCATCAGTAATGTTTTTGGCAACATATTGCGCTGCCCATTGTCGTTTATCGCCAAAACAACATCAGCAAACGGCTTGGATACCGGCTGTGAGGTGGTGATAAGCAATTGGCCACTGGTCGCCGAGGTCGGCTGAAAGCGTACCATCATAGAGTCAGTAGGGGAGAGTCCCATTTGCTGGTAAATAGTAGAGTTTGCCAAACTGGCTGAAAAATCCGCGGCTTCTATATTACTAACAGCGATACTCGCGGCTAGAGGCTCATGCTGAGCTGAGGTAACTACCGTTTTACCGATAGTTGCCGCCTGCGCACTTGATACTAGGACCGCCCAACCTATAGAGCAAAGCATTGCCATCGATACCGCGCGATGTACAGGAGTCAAGCGACGAGATAGATGACAAGACATGAGTAGTCCTTTAAGATATAAGTTATCTTTGCTGTTATAACAAAATACGGTTTAGTTTACCAGTTTATTTCACAACTGTTGTGTGCAATACCTCAAATGTTTAGGTCATGTTTAGTCGACTTTTTTATCTAATAGCATGGCATCACCGTAGCTGAAAAACCGATACTGTTTTTCGATCGCATGTTGATATGCATACTCAATAGATGATTTGCCTGCAAATGCTGACACCAGCATGAGCAGTGTTGATTTAGGTAAGTGAAAGTTCGTCAACAGTCGATCGATGACACCGAACTTAAATCCTGGATAGATAAAAATATCGGTATCACCTGACCAGCTAGAGAGCTTTTGCCCGTCGATAGCTGTCTTTTGATATGCCGTCTCTAGGACACGAGTGACTGTTGTACCGATAGCGATAACTTTGTTCCCATTTGCATGAGTCTGATTGATTAGCTCTGCCGTCGTTTGTGGTAGGTGTGCATATTCGCTATGCATGGTGTGATTGAGTAGGTTGTCTGTTTTGACTGGCGCAAAGGTACCAGCACCAACGTGTAATGTGACAAAAGCAGTATTGATGCCTTTTTCTGCAAGCTTGCTCAGTACCGCTTCATCGAAGTGCAAACTCGCTGTAGGAGCCGCTACGCTAGCAAGCTTAGTAGGATCATGAAAAACGGTTTGATAACGAGTGTTGTCAGTCTCATCGGCATGACGCTCAAAATAAGGTGGAATAGGAAGTTCACCATAGAGCTCTAATTGCGGTAAAATCGGCGCATCAAATGCCAAGATAAATAAGTTATCTTGACGTCCAATCATTGCAGCACTCATATGACCGTTAGCAAGTTGCAAGCGCTGACCCAGCTTAAGTGCTTTGCTTGCTTTTACATGACAAAGCGCAATGTGTTCTTGATTCACTGGCTCATCACTCATGTCTTTTAGATGCAGGGCTGCAGTATCTAAATCATCAAGATTAACTAAGCGTTCAATCAGGACTTCAAGTTTGCCGCCAGTATCTTTTTGGCCGAATAGACGCGCCTTCATTACCTTTGTATCATTAAAGACAATCAGATCGCCTGCATCCAATAAGTCGGGCAATGCAGAAAACAGACAGTCTTCTATTCGAGTAGTGTTTGTCTGAGAGTTAGCAGGCAAGTATAGCAATTTTGAAGCAGAACGCTGTGCTAGAGGATAGCGGGCAATCAAGCTATCTGGCAGCTCATAATCATAGTCCTCAACGCTCAAATAGTTTGAGGTATCGTTATTGGCGATGGTATCAAGCGATGTGTTTGTATCAGTAAGTGCAGTGTGAGAGTCAGTCATAATCAGTCTTTAGTTCAATAGAGATTTTGGCATAATTGTAGCAGAAATGCTTTTATGAAAGGATACTTTACCCGATGATAGCAGCGTATGATATGACTGTTAGAACAGAGTAATAGCCTAAGCAGAAATACGAAACTGATTGCTTTTATTAAAAATAACCATCAGTCAGCGATTAGGCTATTCAAATAAAGTTAATTGAGGCAATAACTGCGTAGAAGGTAATAAAGAAGAAAAGGTCACACCTACCAGCCGAATGGGCAGCTCGCGTGGAATATCTGCAAATAGCTTGTCTAACCAATAATGTGCAGACTCGGCGCTATCAAAAGTGGTAGATAAAGTGTGCGAGCGCGTAATTTGAGTGAAGTCCGAGTATTTTATTTTGAGCGTGATGGTATGGGCAACGAGGTTTTTTTTGTGCAGCTGGCTAAAAGCATCAGCATTCTGCTCATAAATCTGTATACGCAGCTCGTCATTATCACTCAAGTTATCTCTAAAAGTCGTCTCTGAACCGACTGATTTGTGAGTACGCTCAGACTTGACTGGTCGCTCATCACGGCCATGAGCGATATCGTAATAAAACTGACCACGTTTACCGAACTCCTCAACCATAGTAGCTGCTGGCACACGCCGGAGATCTGCGCCATTGCTCACACCCATCGCATGCAATCGCTTTGCTGTTGCTTTCCCTATACCGTGAAAGCGTTCAATAGGTAGCGTACTAATAAACGCATCAGCATCTTTTGGTGTGATGATAGCAGTGCCATTGGGCTTGTTGATATCGGAAGCAATTTTAGCCAGCATTTTATTAAATGAGACGCCAGCAGAAGCAGTCAACCCTGTCTGCTCTAGAATTTGTACCCTCAACCAGTTGGCCATTAGTGTTGCTGAGCCTTTGTGCGCGCTAAGCCCAGTAACGTCCAAATAGGCTTCATCTAGTGATAGTGGCTCAACATGAGGCGTCAAACTATGCATAATACGGCGAATATCACTACTGACCGCTCGATAAACCTCAAAACGCGGTCTGACAAATACCACCTCTGGACAGCGTCTACGTGCCTCATAGCAAGACATTGCTGAACGTACGCCAAATTGACGCACCTCGTAACTGGCAGCGGCAACCACACCGCGACCGTTAGGATCGCCGCCAACTACCAATGGCTTGCCTCGAAGCTCGGGAAAGTCGCGCTGCTCAACACTGGCATAAAAAGCATCCATATCAATATGAATGATTTTGCGAGGACTGGATTCTTTAGAAATGGTCATAGTCGATATTTTACCTGACTTGCTGACTTTTTCTATTATCAATTGTTAGATTTGATAGGAGCCAATAAAAACTGATAAACAAAGTTGCATTAATATCCATATTTTGATATATATAATAAAGTAAATATAATATAAGTGGCGCACCGCTGTTCTAGATAGATAGGAAGTTTCATGCTTTTGCAACGTTAGTGAACAGTTGTTTCTTTTTGCCCAGTTTTATTAAAAAGTTTGTTAAGTGTTTTTATTCAACTAAGCCGTTTGTCTTAGTAGTTTTGCCATTCATCGCTAATCTGATAGCTATCTATTACAGTCAGTCCATTAAAGTTTTACACTAGTAGATACTCAATAGTAATAAGCGCGGTGAAAAACAAATAACGCCTAACATGATTTTTTATACGAAAACATTGTTTGTCGTTAATACCAAATTTATGAATTGAGTACGGATAAATCAACTCTTGAAAGGTAGGTATTGTGAGAGAGTGCAGAATGTCAAGGAGCCGATGATGAATAACGAACTGAAGGGGAGTGACCTAACACGGGCAATGCTAGCACGCGGTACCAAGCGAATATGGTGTGCGGTTTGTGATGACAGCGATGAGCAAGCAATGATGGATCATTGTGGCAATGATTTTACCGCCTATATCGTATCATTCCGTGATGGATTTTTTTACTGCAGTGCGGGCATGCCATGGAGCTATGCCGTACCGATTAAGATAAGTGCGGTTACACAATACGAAGTAGCGGTATAAGTACAAGCAAATATTGCCAGTAAGAAGTGGCAAGACCAGTAAAAAGTGACAAGCGTAACGTAATAGTCATAAAGTTACAGGCACAAAAAAACCTCCGAAGGGGGAGGTTGAATTGCACTACATATTGGTACCAGTGGTCGGACTCGAACCGACACGCTTTTAAAGGCAACGGATTTTGAATCCGTCATGTCTACCAATTCCATCACACTGGCATGTTAGGAGATAATGTTTATTAAAACTATTATCGAATTTGGCTACAGTGTTGACTGTATAGGCTGCGTATTATAGCAGCCTATTTGCAGGCGTCAAGAATTATTTTAGATAATTTTCTATTCCCTAAATTACTCTCAATCTAACCGACAAAGGCGCGCTCAACGGCATAGTCAGCCTGTACACCCATACGTGGTGAAACAGTAAGACCAAAGCCATCTAGAATCTCTGAAACCTCAGCATTGAACGGCATGCTACCACATAACATGACACGGTCATCGTCTTTATTCATCGGTGGCAAGCCAATATCTTCAAACAGTTTACCTGACTTCATTAAGTCTGTGACACGTCCCTGATTCTTAAACTCTTCACGAGTAACAGTCGGGTAGTAGATGAATTTTTCGCGGTACCATTCACCAAATATCTCATCATTAGGCAGCTCGTTTTCAAACATATCACGATAAGCCAAGTCATGAGCATGACGGACACCATGTACTAAGATGATTTTATCAAAACGTTCATAAACTTCAGGATCACGTGCTAACGCTAAGAATGGTGCAAGCCCAGTACCCGTCGAGAGCATATATAGATGCTTACCAGGCAGTAGGTCATCTAGTACCAATGTGCCGGTGGGTTTTTTGCTGACCAATAACTCATCGCCCACTTTGATGTGCTGTAAGCGTGACGTCAATGGACCATCTTGAACTTTGATAGAAAAGAACTCTAATTGGTCTTCGTAGTTAGGACTGGCAATCGAGTAAGCACGTAACAATGGTTTACCATCGACAACAAGTCCAATCATCGCAAATTCGCCATTACGAAAGCGTAAGCCATCGTCACGAGTAGTTTTGATGCTAAATAGAGAGTCATTCCAGTGATGAACCTCTGTGACCGTTTCGGTGCGAAGTTTTGACATAAAGTCCTCGTTAATTAATAAGTTGCTGTCGGTGTCGTCACGTTTAAATACGTATTAAATCAAAATTTTCAATGATAGATTAAAAAATATAAAAACCTACCAGTATTCTAATAGTTATCGAAAATACTGATTATTAAAACGCAAGTAACGAAGGTTTAATAATAAATTTGGCCTATCGGTCTCTATAAAAGAGAAGGTAGCCTATACTGTATTTCGTATACCCATTCATAATTAATACCAATAGCCTTTACAAATAAGTATCAGAGAGTACAAATGAAAAAGACTCTCATCAAAATTATTGCTCATAATACCAAACTTTAAAATAAAAATCCGTCTGGCCGTTACCTTCTAGCATGATAAAATGGAATATCGTTAGTGAGTAATTTTGTATCATTTGATAGAACTGTCTAAAAAGACAGTCAGCTATTACTGGAGCAGGCTTATGTCTGATGGCAATATGCCTTTAGTTGGTTATCATCAATCGCCTATTATTGGCTACCACCGTGCACCGCTTTCACAAAAGTTTGGAGCACCGCGCCAGCCAAATTTGGTCGCGCTGACCAGCGCTATTGAAATGGTCGCGCCTTATGATACGCCAGCCGCGTTTGAGGGATTAGACGCTTTTAGTCATATATGGATCAGTTGGCAGTTTCATCATAATTATCAATACAAAAATTCTGGACATAGCGACAACCATCAAGCGGATAGTAACTTTCGAGCACAAGTGCGCCCTCCAAGATTGGGTGGTAATCAAAAGATAGGGGTGTTTGCCAGTCGTAGTATGTATCGACCATCAGCATTGGGGTTATCTGTCGTTAAACTTGAGCGTGTAGAGGTGATACAAGGTCGTATACTACTAATTATTGAAGGTGCTGACATGATAGACGGCACCCCAATTATTGATATAAAGCCATATGTATCCTATAGCGATGCACTCATACAGGCACAAAGCGGGTTTGCACCCGCTGCGCCAACGCTGCTAGACGTGATTATGACCGAGCATGCTTACGAGCAGTTTATGCTGCTAGTGAGCACTAAAGAACCAGCTGGTATCAACGATAGTGACGAGGGCAGTACTCATATAAGTAACCACATAAGTAGCCATATAAAAAGTGCCACCAGAAATGCTACAGTAGCTGCAACACTTCGTCAGATACAAAGCCAGCTGGTAGTCTCTGATATCGATGCTATCAAAGCGCTGGTCGCTCAAGACCCGCGTCCAGCTTATCGTCGTCAAGAGGTGGATGCATCATTTGTGATGCGTTATAAGTCTGTTGATGTGGGCTTTAGGCTAATAGCGTCAGGGCAGCTGCAAATAACATCAGTGGTGGCAATAGCGCTCGTATGATTTGATGCCTTGTTTGATAAGAGACCATTTAACCATAATAGAAGAAGAAAAATATGTCTGCTCAAAATTATTCGATAGTGATTGATTTGCGTTGGTGCCTAGATGAGTTATTGGCAGATAAAATCATTGATCAGCGCAGCTACAACCTAGTGATTACCAGTCGCCGTGATAAAACGCAGCATCCACTGCTGACGATTAGTGAGTTTGGGTTGCCGAATGGTCATGCAGCAGACACGAGCGCTGAAAATAAACTGACGCTGGCATGGTTAAATCAGTGGCTAGCATCAAAAGCGGGCGTGCCGCTGGTCCGTATCGACCCGCTCAAGATTGATGTTCCTGCCGTCACGCAGCTGATGTCATTTGAGTACGCGCGCTCACAGCATATTTTGCCGATAGAGGTTACTCTAGATGAGGTCGTCATCGGTACCGACCAGCCTTTTTATACCGATTGGCACTCCAGTATTGAAAAGCTGATTAAATTAAAGAACTATCGCACAGTTTATATCAGTCCTGACCAAATCAACCGTTACCGCCAGGAGTTCTATCAAGTCACGCAAGCGATCGCTGGGGCAAACAGTGTTCACAAACGCGCAGCGGCTGATGTCACTAATGTCGAAGCGTTATTACAGTTAGGTGACAATACCAATCCTGATGCCAATGATCAGCATATTGTCAGAGTCGTTGATTGGCTGTTGCAATATGCCTTTGAACAGCGCGCCAGTGATATCCATTTAGAGCCACGCCGTGAGACAGGAAAAGTGCGGTTCCGTATCGATGGCGTGCTACACACTGTGTATGAGATGCCGCTTGCGATCATCGTGGCAGTGACAGCACGTATCAAAATTTTGGGGCGTCTCAATGTCGCAGAAAAACGCAAACCCCAAGATGGTCGCTTAAAAACCCGTACACCAAAAGGATTGGAGACTGAGTTACGTCTCTCAACCATGCCCACTGCCTTTGGTGAAAAGCTGGTCATGCGTGTATTTGATCCTGAAGTACTCGTACGCTCATTTGCTCAGCTCGGGCTCTCAGGCAAGCAGCTTGAGACTTGGCATCAGCTGACTGCGAACCCTAATGGTATTATTCTAGTCACGGGCCCGACAGGCTCAGGTAAGACCACGACTCTTTATAGCACGCTCAAGCAACTGGCCACTGAGCAAGTCAATGTCTGTACGATTGAAGATCCGATTGAGATGATAGAGCCTGCATTTAACCAAATGCAGGTCAATCCAGGAGTTGATCTGTACTTTGCTGATGGTATTCGCTCGTTGATGCGTCAGGATCCTGACATTATTATGGTGGGAGAGATTCGGGATGCCGAAACGGCAAATATGGCCGTGCAGGCTTCACTAACAGGGCATTTGGTACTCTCGACGCTTCACACCAACGATGCACCAAGCTCACTCACTCGCCTGCATGATCTCGGTATCCAGTCGTTTTTGACGTCAGCGACGATACTAGGGGTTATGGCACAGCGATTGCTACGTACGCTATGCTCGCATTGCAAGCAAGCAGTAGACGTGACACCAGATAGCGAAATCGCCATTCAATGGCAAGAGTTGGTCCAACCATGGCGTGCAGCAGTACCTGCGCAGATTTATATGGCGCAGGGCTGTGAGCACTGCCGCTATACAGGCTATCAGGGCCGAGTTGGCCTCTACGAGATTATGCCATTATCTAATGAATTGAAAAAATTGGTCACCGCTGATGCAAACTTGGATGTGCTCAAACAACAAGCGTACCGTGAAGGGGTACAGCCACTGCGTCTCTCAGGTGCTAAACGCATTAGCGAAGGGGTGACAACGATAGAAGAAGTCATGCGTGTGGTGCCGCTGCATTAACGTTAGGCACAATACGTTAAGTGAAAATACGCTTATTAAACACCTAGCAGAGCGTAGACGTATCTGCCGTTGCATATGCTGAACTTACGCCACTACTTGAAAACCATCATCGATAGAACAATTAAGATACTAACGAATTTTTAATTTGCATAGTTTTTATTGCATAGTTTTTACCGATACGCTTCCAATAACGAGATTATTTATGTTTACAGATACACATTGCCACCTAAACCGCTTAGATTTAACCAAGTATGATGGTCAACTGACAGGCGCAATTGATGCCATGAAAGCTGCCAATGTGACGCGTGCGATGGCAATTATGTGTGATTTTGCGGAATATGATGAGATTGCAAAGATTGTCAGTACCTATGGCGATGAGACACTCAATTTAGGGATGAGTGTGGGTATCCATCCTTGTGAAGATATTGGTGTTTTGCAATCAGCAACAGTCGAGCGTCTAATAGAAACTGCAAAGGCTGATCACGTATGGGCAATAGGAGAAACGGGTCTTGACTACTATTGGTCAACAGAAAATAAGAAAGAGCAGCAAGCCAGCCTTGCGCGCCATGTTCATGCCAGTCAACAGTTAAAAAAACCGCTGGTGATCCATATGCGCGATGCAAAAGAGGATACGATAGATATCCTAAAAAGTGAGGGCGCTGAGCATGGCATCATTCATTGTTTTACTGAAGACTGGGAGACCGCAAAGCGTGCTTTGGATCTGGGTTTTTATATCTCATTCTCAGGTATCGTGAGTTTTAAGAGCGCGCAAGATATCAAGGATGCTGCTAAACAAATGCCAAGAGATAGAATATTAATCGAAACTGATAGCCCGTACTTAGCACCTGTACCCAAACGCGGTAGACCCAACGAGCCTGCGTATGTGCCCTACGTGGCGAGCTGCATCGCAGACATGTATGGTTGTAGTGCAGAAGAAGTAGGGGCATTGACGGCAAAAAACTTTGAAAATTTACTGGCACAGTACCACTAAAATGGTTATGCTATGACCAATCAGTCATTTATTCGATAGTCTTGTGGTTCAATCCCCCTAAGTATTTATCACAATAAATATAATCACATGACTACCGATAACTATGTCAGCAAACATAAGCATATTCCCCGTTGTAGAGCTTTAGCAGTTTTGGTATAGCATTAAACGCTTACTACCTATACTGCTGTGAATGATGGTTGTATGCTTAATCTTGTCATGTTTTAGGAGAGATTATGAGTCGTCAGCATCAGTTCAAGGCACGAGAAGAGAATATCTTAGCGATGGCAGAGCAATTGCTACTTGAGTCAGGCGATGGTGATATTACGTTGGACAGTTTGGCAGATCAGCTAGACTTGGCCAAAGGCACGCTATATAAGCATTTTTCTAGTAAAGATGAGCTCTACCTACGTATTATTATTCGTTATGAAGAGCAACTGTTCGATATCAATCGTATTGATGATTGCCCATCAGCAGGTGTTGCCCGCATGATTTTTCAGCAGCTATTTAATCCGCAAAAAGCCATGCTACTGAATCAAATCGAAGAGCGTCTTGCCGCATCAGTTACTGGTCTCAATCGCTTGTTTGGTGAGTTATATGATATTCGCCGCCAACGTATGAAACGCTTGATTGATATTATTAGTGCTTACTTAAAAGACGAACACAGTAGTTTGAGCACACGTGACTATTTGTCGTCTATTTGGGCAATGGGCCAAGGCGGTGCAGGGCTGCTAAATTCAAGTTTTTATCAGCGTTATTTAGGTCGCCGTGATACCTTGCGCTACGCGTTTGTTCAACAAATGCTAGAGTTGCCTAGTCACTATCCTGCTGAGGATGATGAGGTGATGGATGAGGACATGCAAGAGCTAGTAGAGCAGATCGACACTGAGTCAGAAGAGCATCGTAATACCAATTATTAAACAGTCTTTGATTTATTATTTTGGCTACTCTTAATGGTGTCATTTCTGTGTTGTCATACCCGCGATGGCAACACATTTAAAGGTCTCCTTTTAGCATTTGCAAAAGCAAAATCTATCATCCTACATATGTAAACGAATTACAGGCTCTATAGGTGCAATATGCCGGTCACTGTCAAGACTCAGTCCAGCTCAGTGGCCACTCGCCCTTTAGCCTTAATCAGTCAAACCTCACGTTCCTTACGTTTACCTCACTTTGGTACGATAACTACCAACCCTCACTACAGCGGTGCTTCTTCAACTGTTTGTGACTCATTATCTCCTTTATCGATATATAAGACCACGCAGACTGGCTTTACGCTGGTTGAAATCGTAGTAGTGGTGGTTATTTTGTCTATATTTGCTGGCATGATGAGTCTGTCTGTTGGGAGTAGCGAATCCCGAAAAAACCGCGCCTTTTATGAGCACCTTACCGACTCCTTGAGCTACGTTCGTCTACTGTCAGCTGAGCGTATGCAGCCAATGGGTTTACGTCTACAAGCAGATAATCAAGGTCAAATAGAGCCCGTCATCGTTACCTTGTCAAATCCCTATATCGCTTATCAAACTGCTGATAGCGTATCAGGCAACCTATCAGGTAATTTCGACAGCCAGTCCAAAAATTCGATGGAGCTGTCTGCAGATCTGGGCGGTATGTCAGGCTTCACTGGAGAGCAGCAGCCAACACCGAGCTGGGATCTTGAGTCAGAAGTGAGCTTGCCTGAGTTACCTGCTGGTGTCAGTATCAGAGTCCAAAGTTTGGACGCTATCAATCTGGCAAGTACAGGACAGACGCAGTCGCTACAACCTTGGTTTAGTGATCAAACCGTACCACAGCTATTATGGTTTGGTACGGGACAAGCGACACCAGTTACTATTGAAGTCATCCATGATTCGCGACTAGTAGGGGAAGTGATTACCATTATGCCTGATGGTAGTATGATGATAGGGCAGGGACTATAGTGAGTAAACGATCTAACAGTCCTAGAAGGATCAATAAGGCGAGAGCAATCAATGCTAAACGTGAGAGTGGATTTACGTTAATCGAAGTTATGGTTGCTTTAGCTATCTTGGCAGTAGTGGCAGTAGCAGCCAGCCGTGCCAGCAGTGCGTATTTAAAATCGGTTGATATATTGCGTACCCGTACGCTCGCTCATTTTGTGGCGCAAAATGCCGCTGCTGACTTACGAATCCAAGAGACATGGCTGACCGCCAATCGTACTCAAACCGTGAATGCTCAAGGTCGTGACTGGCAAATAGTGATGACAGTTGGCGATGCCATCACACCTGCTCTAAAAGAAGTTAATATATCGGTGGCACCTATCATAGATGGACAAACGCGTACCTCGGTCACTGATATTAGTGTCATGCTAAGTAATGCTGAGCAAAATACGGCAAGCTTAGACTTTAATAACGTGGGTGGTGATAATACCCGGCAAGCAGGAGATGGCCTGTGAAGCGACAGCGTGGATTTACACTGCTCGAGCTGATGGTTGCTATGGCGATATTCGCGATGCTAGCAGTCGCAGGCTGGCAAGTATTTGATAGTGTCAACCGCGCTCGTGAACGCGCCCAAACCCATGCGGATAACTTGGCTGTACTACAGTATGCTTATTTGCAGCTGCAACAAGATATGGCACAAGTAGTCCCTTACCAAGCGCTTAGCGATCCAAACGTCAGTGTTGCTGTGCCTACAAATAACCGTACAGATAGTACCAGTCCAGCAGGCAAGCAAACCAGAGAAACAGTACCTGAGCCTTTTATGAAGGTAGATAGTGAGCACATCAGCTTTGTACGTTTTGCTGATCCTGACCCACGCTATCAAAGCAGCACAAGTATCCAGCATATCGAATATGTATTTGCAGATGGGCGCTTGATACGTCGGCAGTACACTAGTCTAGAAAATGGAAGCAATAGCGTCAGCTTAGACAGCGTGCTATTAGAAGATATTAGCGCAGGACGTTGGCAAGCCTATCTGCCAGAGCTAAGCCCGAAATTTCCAAGTGATGATGTCAATAATAGCGCCAGTATCAACACCGCCTTAGGACAGACAGCAACTACTGCGAGTACTAATCCCGATGCTGTCCTGCTCCCAAAAGGTGTTTCTATTAACTTTACGTATCAAGATATGCCAATCACATGGCAGTGGGCGCTTACTCCGCAGCCGATACCACAAAGTACGCCAAGCTTGACTAACAATCCTGAGGGTAATGGTAACGATAGTAATGGTAGCAGCAATACAGATAATGGCAGTATAGAAAATGGTAATTGAGAGGGTAGTATTTAACAGGCATCACTTGCCGAGCAATAAAGGCTATATATGTCAATAACAGTGAACGCTCAGCGCGGTGTGGCGCTGCTTACGATATTACTATTGGTCGTGAGTATTACCGTGGTTGCAGGAGCGATGTTGGCCAGTCAAAAGGTCGCTATTAGGCGTAGCGGCTTATTGTTTGATCAAAATCAGCTATTGCAAGATATCGATGCCGGTCAACAGTTGGCAGTGACGATGATTCGCGCGGATAGTCAGCTTAACGATACCGATAGTGAGCGAGACATTTGGGCACAGCCAATCCCGCCTTATACGTTGGCGAACCATAGTATTAGTATTGAGTTACGCGATGAGGCGGGTCGTTTTAATATCAATAATTTGTACCAAGGCGGTGCGGTTAATACGGCTGCACTGGCAGTCTTTCAGCGATTATTGACTCAACTAAACCTAGAGACAGATATTGCTGTTGCGGTACTTGATTGGCAAGACGCGGACAGCGATGTCTATCAAGATGGTGGTGATGAAAGCACAGTATACGCCAAGCAGTTAAACGGCACTGCAAATGGCGCTTTACCTAATCAACCTTTTGTCAGTATTGATCAGTTACAAGAAGTGCGGGGAGTGAGCGCTGAGGCGTTAGCGACCATGCGACCTTATCTGACTGCGGTTCCTTATTACGTGCCTATCAACATCAATGCTGCCAGCCCAGTATTGTTAGCAGCACTGATTGATGATGCAACCAGCCAGCAGATGCAAGGATTGGTCGACGCGCGCGCACGGCAAGCACTGACATCTACCGATGAGATATGGCAGCTGGCAAATCTGAGCGACGTAGATGATGCACAGCGTCAAGCGATAGTTCCGTTGCTAGCAGTTGACAGTCAAGCTTTTATGGCGCTTATCACAGCAAATGACAATGCTGTGACTGATAATGGACGGGGTAGACAGCGCTTTGCTACCGTTTTAATCAGCAAGACCGCAGTGAATGACAGCCAGCAGTCAAATAATAACCAAACCCCAAACGGTAGTAATACCGATAGCGACACGCCCAAAGAAATCAAAGTGGTTGGACAGCGACTCTGGGCTTTTCGTCCGAGTTTTTAGTGAATCATCGTGAATGACTCATCAATCTCGCAGGCGAGTCTCTTCACTCGATTTCCAGTTGTAAGCACCATAAAACAACATCTGTGCTTGACGAGTACAATTATGGAGCATCAACTGCTTATTCTCTTCGATCTCATTTAGATCGATCTCATCATCGTGGTCTTCAGTATAGGTCAACTCCAACCAGTCGATAATCCAAGAAAAGAACATATTTACGCCAGCCTCAGCCAGCAAACGGCGATCATAAGCATTGATATGCGTAAACGCTGGCTGTAACGCCAAATCATCTGCTAAGCTTTGAGCATGCTTTTTTACTAACTCATTAATAGCTTTGCGTACCGCTTCTGAACCGCCATAACGCTCACTGACCAAAAACTGCCAGTAATAAGGCTGGTCGCTGACCATATACAAAAACAGCTGAATGCTCTTGGCTATTTGACGATCAAAACTGCGCTTGCGTCCGATTTGTAGACTATCGCTAAGCGCGGCTAGCGTACCGCCCAGCTCCTCGATGACTAAGGCGCGCCCTAGTGACTCCATATCATCAAAATGACGATAAAACGCAGTCGGCACTACGCCAACCTCGCGGGTGACTTGCCTGAGACTAATAGAGCTAAAAGATTGCCCTGTCATACATAGATCGAGTACGGCGTTAAAAAAAGCGTGCCGAGTTTGAAGTTTCTTTTGTTCGCGACTGCTCATAATATTTCAAAATTGTCCGATAAGTGTTTATCATACTCATTTCAACGCATAAATACGACCAAAATGCGCAATTCGTGTGAATTTACTAGACCTGTACCTGGTTTTTTAAACCACAGTACCCCAATGGCCTTGTAGTTCTTGCGCCAATCGATAAGCCTCGTGGTCATTCATACCTGTAATAAAATCTAAAATATTCAATATATTGTCATAAATATCGTCTGATAACACGCGGCGATGTTCGTCAAAATGTGGCTGTAGTAAGCTCAGTAGACGCTGCTGCTCAAAAGACATCGATGATAAGTTGTCTACTTGAGAGCCTGTCCAAGCCAATGGTACAAAAGCATCCATCAGGCGATGCAGACATTGATTGGCCATCAGCTCCATTCTGACTTTGCTTGGGTGATTGAATATTTTTTCACGCGCCAATTGCTTGGCCTGCAAGATACCGTTTTGTACGCTAGTATCACAGTGAGCAAACAAGCTGCCTTGCAGTGTACCAGCCAGCAACGCTGCACTGTTGGCGACAAAAGCATCGGTGACTGTATTAACCAAACGCATCATAGCGCGTGATCGCAATGATGCGAGGCTCTGCCTAACAGACATGTGCGCGGGCAGGCTGACGCTATCAGGACGCTCACCAATCAATTCATAAAATATCGTGGCAACCTCATGATAGGTGAGCATATTGAGATTAATGCCATCTTCTAAATCAATTAGGGCATAGCAGATGTCGTCTGCCGCTTCTAATAAGTAGGCTAAAGGATGACGAGCAAACCCATCGTGTTGTGTGGCACGCGGCAGCTGTAAACACGCTGCCAGCTCCTCTAACTGAGCAGCCTCACTATAAAAGCAGCCGAACTTCTGTATATTGTGGTTTTTATCATTAGTGTCATTGCTGTGAGTGGCGAGCCAAGGATACTTCATAAAAGCGCCTAGCGTTGCGCAGGTGAGACGCATACCGCCTTTATCAGGATGATGCTCATTGCGTACTAAGAGCCGAAACCCTTGAGCATTGCCTTCGTAAGCCAGTAAGTCCAGTCGCTCATTGCTACTTAGCTGTTGTAATATCGTTTGAGGATCGGACTGCCTAAACCAATCACGAATGGCGTACTCTCCAGCATGGCCAAAGGGCGGGTTACCAATATCATGAGCGAGACAGGCGGCCTGTACTATCACCCCGACATCATACGGTGAGACGCCTGCTGGTAGACCACTGCCCAACTTATCATGGAGTTTTTCTGCTGCCATCATGCCTAAGGAGCGCCCAATAGAGGATACCTCAAGTGAATGGGTGAGGCGAGTATGAATGCCCAGTTGATTGGTCAAAGGATGGACTTGGGTTTTTTGGTTTAACTGACGAAATGAGTGAGAAAATACCAACCTGTCGTAGTCTTTATGGAACTGAGAGCGTGTACTGGTATTTGCGTTAGGCTTTTTGGCAGCGCCAAGACGTTGCGAGTTGAGAAGATGAGACCATTGCGCGGTAGAAGACAGCAAAGAGGGAGAGGTACTTAGCATACTAAAACATCCGAAACCAAGGGAGCCTCTAGCATAGCAAAATAGCGCCCTTGGTACAGCTATAGTCCATCCTTTATACAGTGGATAGAGTGTCAGTTTCGCCTAGCTGACTTATTTTAACTGACTCATAACAGTACTGTCACTCGCCGCCTTTATAACTAATAGATATTGAACGGACTATATTAAGACTTCTGACAGTCAAAAAGTACGTCTTCATCTTCAGAAGCGATAGTGCCGTCTATTGTCTTATTCCGCAATGTCGCACTGTCACCATTTACTTGCCAGATAATACCATGATCGTTATCTAAGCCAATATCACTGGTGTAGATGGCTTTATCCGTATTCACATTGCTATCAGAAGCCGCTGACAAATCGTACTCGATACCATCGATAAGCAGATGCGCTGTCTGCGGCGTAACATCATTATAATAAGAGACACCGATAGTAGCAGCTGGCTCACAGGTGAACGGTATGCTGTTGCTGGCGTGCTCAGAATGGTCGTGACCTGCATGCTCATGTCCTTCGTGAACATCCATGTCACTATGGCTTTCATGGTCATGTCCTTCATGATCATGTTCTGCATGACTGTCTGTGGTTGTTACATCTTCAGATGCTACTGGTTCACTGTCTGTTTTGGGCTGGCAACCTAACAGTGAAACTGTCATAACACTGCTTATTAGAGAAATGCTTACGAATTTGGAGAAAGTAAAAGAATTGATCACAATATAATCCTAGAGTAAGACAAAAAAGATATGTTATATTATAACAATTAAGTAATAAAATAAAGCCGATGCTGGAGAATATCCAGCATCGGCTTGTTAGCGACTAAACAGTGTTAACTATCTAAAGCTACACGTTAAATCTAAAGTGCATGACATCGCCATCTTGCACGATATAAGTTTTGCCTTCTAGACGTGATTTACCAGCAGCGGCAGCGCCTTTCTCACCATTATGTTCGATGAAATCATCATAGGCAATGACTTCGGCACGAATAAAACCACGCTCAAAATCAGTGTGGATCACGCCTGCTGCTTGCGGTGCGGTTGCGCCAATGGCTACTGTCCATGCGCGCACTTCTTTTACGCCAGCTGTGAAGTAGGTCTGCATATCAAGTAAGTCGTAACCACCGCGGATGACTTGGTCAAGACCGGCCTCTTCCATATCCATCTCAGCCAAGAAGTCTTTCTTGTCGTCTTCGTCCAGCTGAGCGATTTCAGCTTCGATTTGGTTGCATAGAGCGATCACGATAGAGTCTTCACCAGTGGCATAATCGCGTACCGCATCGAGGTATGGGTTGTTTTCAAAACCATCTTCAGCAACGTTCGCGATATACATGGTAGGTTTTAGGGTGATTAAACCATAGCTTCTGATTAATTTTTTCTCATCAGCATCTAGAGTAGCCGCACGTGCCGCTTTGCCTTCTGCTAATAATGGCTCAATCTTCTTGAACACATCAAGCATGGCGCTGGCGTCTTTGTCACCGCCCTTGGCTTTTTTAGTCAAGTTAAGGATAGCGCGTTCAACGGCTTCTAAGTCGGCTAAAGCCAGCTCAGTATTGATGGTTTCAATATCATCAATCGGGCTGACGCGACCATCAACGTGTACCACGTTGTCATCGTCAAAACAGCGAACGACGTGAGCAATCGCATCAGTTTCACGGATATTGGCTAGGAACTGGTTGCCCATACCTTCACCTTTTGAGGCGCCTGCGACCAGCCCTGCGATGTCAACAAACTCCATCGTCGTAGGCATCACGCGCTCAGGATTGACGATATCCGTCAGTTGCTTTAGGCGTGGGTCAGGTACTGGTACGATACCAGTATTGGGATCTTTGGTACAAAATGGAAAGTTTTCAGCGGCAATACCCGCTTTGGTTAATGCATTAAACAAGGTGGATTTACCCACGTTTGGTAGGCCGACGATGCCGCAATTAAAACCCATAACATTCTCTCAATGTATTAATAAAAATAGTTGGTATGTAGTGACTATCAGACTGATTATGGCGTAAGCCTAAAACTTCACCTGTACGAAACGAAGCGCGTTTAAAATAGGCATTTAGAACAGCAGTCAGATAGTCAATCAAAATTGGGCACATTGTAGCAAATTTACCTGAATAGGGGTGAGGTTGTTACTTTATATGCTAAGGTTTTTGCCTGCCAATGACAGCCTGCTCGATGGCTAGGTTCGTATACATAGAGCGTCCATAAACGAGTCGGGCAGCTTATATGAGTGGTAAGCATTACTTTTGCGCGGTTATTCAAGACTTTTTAGTATGGTAAGCTATCTGATACAAACAGTACCCTAAAGCATAAGACGATGAAGCACTTGTGTGGTGTTTGACTTAACAGCTAATACTGATTCTATAGCCTGATATCACAGCGATAAAAAGCTGACCAAAAAACAATCAGTTCGCACCAAAATAAAACGTAAGGCAATATCTGACGATGACAATCTCGATCTTTGATACACAGCGCTATAAATATCCGCAAAACTTCCTTGAGATGAAGCCTAAGCTTGCTCGACTTGAGCAGGCCATAAAAAAGCTAGAGGCAAATTTAATTCATGCCAGTGATGTCAAAAATACCAAGCTTCTCGCTCAACGGTTAGATAGTCATTTAGGATTAACGGTTGACTATGCCAGCGAGTTAAATCCCGATCAGCTTATGGCAGCCACTACCACCGAAGGTAAAGTGTTGGTCATTGCGGGCGCAGGCTCTGGCAAAACCAAAACATTGACTTACCGTACCAGCTATTTGCTCGAAAACGGGGTATCACCTAAAGAGATATTGCTGCTGACCTTTACCCGTAAAGCCGCGAATGAAATCAAAGACCGCGCTAAGTCTTTGCTGGCAAGTAGGCTAACAAACGAAGAGCTAGCTGAAGATAAATTACCAACAGATAAGGCATTAAACAGCATAACGAGTGGCACGTTCCATTCTTTTTGCAATATGCTGCTACGTCAGTATTCTGGGCTGCTTGGTATCAATCCACGATTTACTATTTTGGATACCAGTGATAGCGAAGATGCGATTGATTTGGTGCATAAAGAAAAAAAGTATCCCGCACAAACCAAAACCCAAGCTTTTCCACGCAAAAAAACACTGCAAAACATCATATCAACGTCTAGAAACAGACGGATTCATATTCGTGACCTGATAGAAAGCAATTACCCTGATATCGCGGTACACATTCCTATCATCGAGCAGTTAGCAATCGATTTTCATGAGTATAAGCGCGCCAATCATCTGTACGATTTTGACGACATCATCAGTCAAGTGGTGCGTCATCTAAAAACCAACGACACCTTTAGGCAGCGACTCCAAAGCACGTACGGCTATGTCATGGTTGATGAATACCAAGACACCAATATCCCTCAAAAACAGCTGATCGATTTGATATGTGAGCCTGACTCGGTGTCACTGATGGTCGTTGGCGATGACAATCAAAGCATCTACGCCTTTCGCGGTGCGAACTACGAAAACATTTTGCTGTTCGGTGAAACATATTCCGCCGCCAAACTTATCAAGCTTGAGCAAAATTATCGCAGTACGCCATCAATTCTAAGCTACATCAATGCGTTGTCAGCGCAAATCACCTTGGGCTATCAAAAGCAGTTGCACTCTGACGCACCCATAGCAGGTGATAAGCCAATATTTCGACGACTCAGCGATGAGACAAAAGAAGCGGGTTATATCACTGATAAGATTGTCGAGTTAAAGCCAGAGTTTGACTATAACGATTTTGCTGTGTTGTGCCGTACGTCTTTTCAGTCGAATTACGTACAGCTAGAATTTATGGCGCGCAATATTCCCTTCATTGTAGTAGGCGGTATCAAGTTCATTGAAAGACGACATATCAAGGATGTGTTGGCGTTCGTCAAAATACTCTATAACCCAAATGACACGATTGCATGGCACCGTATATTGACATTGTTTAAAGGAGTGGGTGCAGTTACTGCCACACGGTTGACCCAAGCTATCACCGCGGATAATAATGCCTTTGAATCGTTACTGGCAGCGCCGTTTGCCAAAAAAAGCGAACAATTACAACCGCTATACCATACGCTTACTAATGCTCAGCAAGCTGAATCAGTTGAGACAGCCATTGAGCATATTCTTGAGTTTTATATTCCTGTGTTAAAGCTGATTGAAGACAATTGGCGTGAGCGTACCGAAGACTTTCGGGTGTTAAAGAACTTAGCAACAGAGCATACCAGCCTTGATAGTTTTTTAGAAAATCTTGCGCTCGACCCACCGAATGATTCGGTCGCGGTCATGGGGCGCTCTGACGATGAACAGAGTAATGATAAGGTCACCATTTCAACCATTCATAGTGCTAAGGGGCTTGAGTGGCCAGTTGTGTTCGTCAACTCGTTAGTAGATGGCATCACGCCGCATCATCGCTCGCTAGATGACTTTGAAGCATTGGAAGAAGAGCGTAAACTGTTTTATGTGGCCTGTAGCCGCGCAAAAACTCAGCTGTATCTGACCGCGCCGAACTATTTTTCTAGCTACTCTGGATACTTTGATATGGCCTCACGCTTCATCGCGGAATTATCTGCCGACGAGGTAACAGTAGAAACGGTAAAACCGCCTATCATAGACAATGATGATCCAATGTGGTGGTAACTGTTGATGAGACTGCGTAATTACGTTATTTTTATAAGACAAAGAAGAAGAGTATATTTGTGACATTAAATGAGGTTTATAGCAGAAAACTGTGCTGATTTTTAGCTTATTCTTTTTCATTTTTATGTCTAAATAACCACGCCGTACCTCCGTTATTCCTTTTGAAAATACTCTACCAATAAAGGCATAACCAAAAGTATTTAATAACGAAAATATTTTTCAGATAAGGGTTTCATATTTAGCCCAATGCGTTACTATTAGCACCTAATTCGGTTCGACCCTTATATTTGATACTCTGTATTAACACCCTAAGAAAAGGATAGGTTATGCGCTACGAAGTGATCGTTATCGGTGCAGGTATGGTTGGCACGTCAATCGCGTGGCATCTACAAAAAAATAACTCAAATGTATTACTCTTAGATAAGAAATTGCCAGGTTCAGAGACCTCGTATGGCAATGCAGGATTAATTCAGCGCGAAGCCATTCATACGCATCCTTTTCCGCGTCAGCTGACAGAGATGATCAGGGTGTTGCCGAACCAAGGTACTGATATTCGCTACCGTATACCAGCTATTTTGCGTTATCACCAAGCGCTATTACAGTACTGGAAATACTCTACGCCAGCATCTGTTAAACAAATCGAATCTGAGTGGCAGACGCTGATTGAGCATTGTACCAGTGAGCACCAAACTATGATCAGCGCCTCTGGTGCTGACGAGCTCATTACTCGTGACGGTTGGTTGCAATTGCATCGCTCGGAAGAGACGTTCAAAGAAGCCCAAGTATCAGCCATCGATGCGCGCAACCAAGGTGTTGAGCATAACGTACTGAACCTTGAAGAACTCAAGGCCATGGAGCCTAGTGCCAATTTTGAAGGGTTCGTTGGTGCGATTCATTGGAAAAACTCTTGGCAAGTATCAAACCCAAGCTCGCTTGTAAAAGCCTATGCAAAAAACTTCCAAGACATGCAGGGTACGATCAAAGAGAATGACGTTAAAGAAATCGTCAAAGATGCTGACGGCTGGAAAGTTATCACTGATAAAGATACTTACTACAGTGATAAATTAGTCATTGCAGCAGGTCCATGGTCGAATGATTTGATCAGACCACTGGGATATAACCTACCGTTATTCCCGATGCGTGGCTACCATCAGCATTTCAAAGTAACAGATAAGAACACCATCAATCATAGTATGTTTGATATGGACAAAGGCTTTGTCATGGGTCCAATGCAGCAGGGTATCCGTATCACGACTGGTGCTGAGATGACGACCATGAATGCGCCAAAGAACTTTGGTCAGTTAAAAACCGTATTGAAACTTGCTAAGAAAATCTTGCCATTAGAAGATGCCGTTGAAAGTGAAGCATGGGCTGGATCACGTCCTTGTATGCCAGATATGAAGCCCGTCATCGGACCTGCTGACAAGCATGACAAACTATGGTTTGCGTTTGGTCACAGTCATCAAGGCTTTACCTTAGGGCCAATGACAGGGCGCCTAGTTGAAGAGATGATTCATGACAAGCCGGCATTGGTAGATTTGGCACCATTTAGTGCACAGCGTTTTTCTAATTAAAAGCGCGTCTAGCAAATTTAGCACCATTTTAAATTAATAAATTAAAGGTAGATAACATGATAAAGAAATTACATAGCACCCCACGCATGAGCAGAATCGTCGTCCACAATCAGACCGTTTACTTATGTGGTCAGGTCGGTAATGCAGAAGACGATATCAAAGCGCAAACATTGACATGTCTAGAAAAGATCCAAACGCTATTAGAAGAAGTGGGTAGTGATAAATCAAAACTGCTTTCAGTGACGGTTTGGATCAAAGACATGGCTGATTTTGCAGCTATGAATGAAGTTTATGACGAGTGGTTTGAAGGTATCGAGCCACCAGCGCGCGCTTGCGGCGAATCAGCACTGGCACGTCCTGAGTTATTGGTTGAGATGATTGCCATCGCTGCTGAGTAAAGACTGCTTGCAGCACCTTTAGCCAAGCAGTAAAAAAAGCCATGATAGCAATATCGTGGCTTTTTTATGCTTTATAATAAATTAGTTTAATTATTTATATGACTATTAGCACCCTTTCCATACCGCTCGGCGCTTTTCAATAAAAGCATCAATGCCTTCGCCCACATCGCCCGCCATCATATTACAAGTCATCACGTCACTGGCATAATCATAAGCGTCTTCGAGGGTCATACCCAGCTGCTTATAAAACATATCCTTACCCGTTCTCACTGCGACTGAGGATTTGGCTGTAATCGCTGATATTAATGATTGTAGCGCTTGATCGAGTTGATCTACTGGTGCGACTCGATTGATCAATCCATATTGTAGGGCGGTATGTGCATCGATAAACTCTCCCGTGATGAGCATCTCAAACGCCTGCTTTTGAGGTAGATTGCGACTGACAGCAACGGCAGGCGTAGAGCAGAAAAGCCCCACGTTTATCCCAGAGGTAGCAAACTTCGCATTATCAGCGGCAACGGCTAAGTCACAAGCTGCGACTAGCTGACATCCTGCCGCAGTGGCAATACCTTGTACTTTTGCAATGACGACTTGTGGCATCTGGTTGATAGTAAGCATCATCTGGCTACACTGTTGGAATAGGGCACGGTGAAACGCTTCATCGTCGTGTGCGCGCATTTGTTTTAGATTATGACCCGCACAGAATGCTTTGCCTGTCGCTTGAATGACAACCACTCTGATCGTATTATCCTGAGCGATGTTGTCTAGCTCTATTTGCATGACAGACAGAACTTTCACGGATAGGGTATTGAATTGTTTGGGTTGATTTAAGGTGAGCGTGACCACACCGGTTTCTTTATGGTCTTCTCTAACAACCAAAAGGTTATCCGTGTCTAGAGTGGTGCCTAATTGAGTCATATATCATCCTTGATAATGGGTTGGTTTAGAATTTTATATAATTAACTAAATAGTAGCATGGCTTATATTCTATACAATAGATGACTGACATAGAAAGCCCACAAAAAAATAACGCACTCAGATAATGAGTACGCTATTGGTTTTTCAGTCAGATATAAGCTAAATCTATACTAAGTTAAATTTATAATGAGATTAGTATGCACCTTCGCTATAGATAAGCTCGTAGCTATGGCTATATATCTCGACGATGTTGCCAAACGGATCTTCCATATAGATCATGCGATACGGTTTTTCGCCAGGGTAGTAGTAGCGCGGTTTTTCCATACGCTTTTTACCACCTGCGGCAACCATACGCTCAGCCAACTCTTCCACATTTGGGTCTTGAACGCAGAAGTGAAAGATACCTGTTTTCCAGTATTCAAAGTTATTTTCAGGGTTTTCTTGATTTTTGAATTCAAAAATTTCTACTCCGATACGATCACCAGTAGACAAATGAGCGATACGAAAGCTTCCCCAACCTGCACCAAATACTTCAGTACACATCTCACCAATCGGACTGTCATCTTCGACAATCTCAGTTGGTTCCATGATGGTGTACCAACCCATCACTTCGGTATAAAATTTTACGGCAGCATCTAGGTCTGGGACTGATAGACCAATGTGCGAAAAGCTTCTTGGATAGACGTTATTCATAGTTTGTGCTCCTGTTTGATGTGCGTTTTCTTTAACGTGGAGCCAGTATACAAATACAGGTTAATTATGTAAAATTATCAAATATTATATAAATAAGTATGAAATGTAATGATAAACATCACATGGCTACGTACTTTTTGCACGCTTGCTGAGGTCGGGCATTTTACGCGTACCGCTGAGCGCTTATACATGACGCAGTCTGGCGTGAGCCAGCACATACGTAAGTTAGAAGAGCAACTAGATACGGACTTGTTGATTCGACAAGGTAAGCAGTTCTCACTGACCAATGCAGGCGAGCAGTTGTATAAAGAAGCAGGCGAGATATTGCAGCGTCTATCAAATTTAGAGCAACGTATCGGTGAAGACCCGCCTTATGAAGGGTTGGTACGGCTAATGTCACCGGGTAGTGTAGGGCTTAAGCTATATCCAAAGCTTCTAAATCTACAGCAGCAACACCCACAGCTGGTGATTGATTATCGTTTTGCACCCAACTCAGATATTGAGCAAGCACTTGCCAACCATGAGATTGATATGGGTTTTATGACAGATATCTCAGAGGATGAAACGGTTAGCTGTAAACCTATGGCGCAAGAAGCATTGATACTGGTGACACCTGCGACGACAACCGAGCCGAGCTGGGAGCAGCTTACTCAGCTTGGATTCATTGATCATCCGGATGGTGCCCATCATGCAGGCATGCTACTGACTGCCAACTATGAACAATTTCAGCATATCAATGATTTTGAGAAAAAAGGATTTTCTAATCAGATTGGTCTGATTTTAGAGCCTGTCAGCAGAGGAATAGGCTTTACGGTTTTACCTGCACATGCAGTAGCTGCTTACTCAAAGCCTGAGCTCATCAACAGCCATGCTTTGCCAGTTGCCGTTAGCGAAACGCTATATCTGGCAGTCAGACGACAGCAGGTACTCTCTAATAGAATGCATACGGTCATTGATGATATAAAAAAATGGCTATAGATATGTTGAAAACGATAGATGCACCGCTAGCAGGTATATAGGAGCGGTGCATCTAATATTTTTACGTTTAGTGCAAGCTATGGATTTGAGAGCGTTGCGCTACTTTAGGCTTTGACCCAGCTTAATACTTGCAGCAATATTAGTAGCAGTAGTCTCAATATTGTTGTAAGCAGAGCCTAACACATTATCGATCGTATCTACTTTTTGGATACTCGGCATGACCACATCGAACTGACTGGTCTGCGCAGGTTTTAGTCCATCAACGCTGCCACAGATAGCGATAACAGGAGTACGGCTAGCCTTAGCGATTTGGCTAATACCGCCTGCCACTTTACCCATGGCGGTCTGCGCATCGAGCTTACCCTCGCCAGTGATGACAAGATCAGTTTCTGCAATATGCTGTGACAGATGAGCCACTCCGGCAACTGTGTCAAAGCCTGACTTTAGCTGAGCTTGAAAGAATGTCATCATCGCATAGCCAAGACCACCAGCAGCGCCAGCACCTTCGACGTGTTGACAGTCTTTATAGCCATGCTGATTGCACATTGTTGCAAAGTGATTCAGTGCCTTGTCCAAGGTATTGACTTGCTCTGGGTTAGCGCCTTTTTGTGGGCCAAATACTGCGCTCGCCCCAAGTAGACCACAGAGTGGATTGGTCACATCACAAGCGACCTCAAATACAGTATTGAATATCTTGGTATTGAGGTTGGTGCTGTCGATATGATGTAGGCTGGCAAGTGCACCGCCACCATGAGTGAGCAAGCTATCATTGATGTCATGAAATGTCACACCTAATGCCATGAGCATACCAAGACCTGCATCATTGGTTGCGCTACCACCAAGACCGATAATGATGCGCTTGGCCCCTTCTGCTAACGCATCTTCGATCAGCTCACCCACACCATAACTACTCGCAATAACAGGATTACGCTCATCAGCTGTCAGTAGATGCAATCCGCACGCTTGAGCCACTTCGATTACCGCAGTCGCGTCAGGCAACAATAAGTACTTTGCGGTGATTGGTCTCATCAAAGGATCGTGTACTTTGACTTCTTTCCAGTGACCCCCTAATACATAAGACAACACTGCTGATGTGCCTTCGCCGCCATCTGCCATTGGCAGTAGCTTGTAATCAGCATCTGGAAACACTTGGCTAAAGCCAGACTGAATGGCACGGCAGACATCGAGGGCTTCTAGACTTTCTTTAAACGAGTCAGGGGCGATCAAAATTTTCATACGGCTCTCTTTGAATATCGTAATGACACGATCATTGCGATGGTGTCATGTTTTAAAACGTTTACTTAGTAACAGCCAAATAAACGTCTGTAGAAATATCCAATCTTGTGAATTAGATAAATACTAGCGTCAATAACCAGATAAATACGATGCTGGTCACACCTTGGATACCAGTGGCCATTGAATGAGCTTTGTAGGCTTGTGCCACGCTCATACGACTGAACTGGCTCACAATCCAAAAGAAGCTGTCATTGGCATGTGAGATGGTCATGGCACCGGCACCGATTGCCATCACACAAAATACCCGGCCAAGCTCGCTGTCTAGACCGATTTGGTTTAGAAGAGGTGCGACCATTGCGGAAGTCGTAACCAATGCGACTGTGGTTGAGCCTTGTGCGGTTTTTAGGGCAGCAGAAACGATAAATGGCATAAAGATACCCAATCCCAAAGCAGATAGCGTTGAACCCAAATAATCACCAATCGGTGTCACTTTTAACATGGCACCAAATGCGCCACCAGCACCAGTGATCAATAGGATAGGGGCAGCAACAACTAAACCTTGTGAGATGCTATCGCTAATTTCTTGCGTTTTTTGGCTTGATTTGATTAAGAAGAATGATAAGAACAAACCGATAAGTAACGCAGTCAGTGGATTACCAATGAATATTAAAATCTCAGCTACCATGCTACTGCCAAATGGTGCACTTGGGAAATTAGCAACAGAAGACAGACAGATCAAGATAATAGGAACAATAATAGGTAAAAACGCCATTGTCGCTGACGGTAGGTGACTATAATCATCACGAGTTTTCATGCCTTCAGGCATTGCTGCTGCTGGCGCGTTAGCCTCGTTTGTGTTGTCAGGTGTTGCATTGAGAAAGCGATTAGACCACCACCAGCCAGCCAGTACCGCAACGGCAGTCACGACCACACCGACCATGATAACCAAACCCAAGTTGGACTCTAGTCCTAAATTCCCCGCTGCCGCGATTGGACCTGGAGTAGGTGGTACGAAAGTATGAGTAGCATATAGACCAGTAGCCAAAGCAATACTCATCGCCACACTTGAGACGTTCAAGCGCTCAGCTAAAGATTCTTTTAGAGAGTTCAAGATGATATAGCCTGAGTCACAAAACACAGGTATTGATACCACCGCACCAACGATAGACATTGTCAAAGTAGGAAAGCGCGGTCCCAATACTTTGATCACTGATTCTGCCATTACGATAGCAGCGCCTGTCTTTTCAAGGATTAAACCAATAATCGTACCAAATACAATAACTAGACCGATGTATCCTAAAATCCCACCGAAACCATCAGAGATTGTTTTTGCGACTGTATTGAGCGGTACTTGATAAAATAGCGCGACCAAAAAAGCAGATAGAATCAATACTAAAAAAGGATGCCACTTCAGTTTTGCAGTAGCGAAAATAATAAAAAGAATGGTCAGTACAAGCCAAAATACAATCATCACTGTCTCAATATGGTTTAGAACTTAATGGATTATTAATACAAATACAGTCAGTTTTATATAAATCATATACGGCATCAGCGCTGCTCAGACTATATGTCATAGTGGCAGGAATCTTATTTGCACAGGTTTTTATATGAGTCATCTTGAACTGATTATAAACATCAATAACGATACGAAATTTTGAAGGGGCATATTCTATAGCAAATGGCGGCTACTAGGAAATATATTCAGCGGAAATATAGTGCTATTTCTATCCATGCCATATTGAAAAATAATATGGCTGTATCGGACCGCTGTTTATTGAAGCCATTCTAAAAGAAAATCAACGTTTGTTCAAAGTATTTCATGGCATCGACACTATTGAAGTCTATTTTATTAGAATAGGTTATATGGATAGGGCACAAAAAAACTGGCCACATTTAGTGACCAGTTTGTACTGATAAAAGATAATGTCTAACGCAATGCTCATATCAAAGTTTTAGCCCAAAACAAGGTATGAACAAGCGGTATTTAAGCGATGTGGTATTGAACCAACGAACACCTACATATGACTACGCGATTTTATCAAAAAACGCTTTGTTTGGCGTGGTTAATACCGTTGTATCAAAGCTCACATGGATGCCCTGTTCGTCATGAGTGGCATACCAATGATCATCATTGCCACTCGTCAATAATTGGAAGTACTTGTCATTGACGATTCTGCCTACTGTATAAATTTCACCTTCTCGGTAAATATCATTGCCTTGAATACATAGAAGCTTATCATCAGTGTATATCTCATTGTCTTTCATATTTGTGCGCCCTGTTGTAAATAAAACAGCAGAATATCAATTCTGCTGTTGATAATAAAGACGATTATATAGGCACTATCTTATTGTTTGGTATACCATTTTTAAGTTAGTTGTAGTAAATAGTTGCTATATCATTACATAGGTAACATCGCCGTTAGGACAGTATTTTTTTAAGTAACTTATAACCGACTAATATTTAGCCGACTAATATTGAATTGAATTTTAAGCTATCAGAATAGCGCTGCGCAAGACGACAGTAAACTAGTCTACAATTAATCAAAAACCGTACACAATAAAAAAACCAGCAACACAAGGCTGCTGGTTTTTTTGAACAAATCTAACTGTCTAAAGAATTACTCTTCAGAGTAGTCTTCTTCAGATGCTTCTTCATCAGCTGAATCTTCGTTGTTACCATCTTCAGAAAGAATAGTAACTAAGATGCTAGCAGTAACGTCATGGTGTAGCTGAATATCAACATTGTATTCGCCAATTTGACGTAGAGTGCCTTCAGGTAGCTTGATTTCAGCACGGTCAACTTCTAGACCTGAGTTAGTCAATGCTTCAGCGATATCGCGAGTACCGATAGAGCCAAATAGCTTGCCTTCGTCACCTGATTTAGCACGCATGATAACATTAACGTCAGTTAGTGCATCAGCACGCTCTTGAGCAACAGCGATCTCTTTTGCTTCTTCAGCTTCAAGCTCAGCACGACGTGCTTCGAACTTTTCAATGTTAGCTTTAGTAGCAGGTAGAGCGCGGCCCTGAGGGATAAGAAAGTTACGTCCGTAACCTGGTTTTACATCGACAGTTTCACCGAGTTTACCAAGGTTGACGATACGCTGTAACAAAATAATTTGCATGAGTCATTCCTAGTTAGCGGTTAACCTTGATGGTTATCAGTGTATGGAAGTAGCGATAAATAACGAGCTTGCTTGATAGCAGTCGCTAGTTGACGCTGATATTTAGTAGATGTACCAGTAATACGGCTAGGTACGATTTTACCATTATCACTAATATACTGTTTTAGCAATTCAACATCTTTATAGTCGATGTGAGTGATGCCTTCAGCAGTGAAACGGCAGAATTTGCGACGGCGATAGAAACGTGCCATGAGTATTCTCCTTTAATTAGTCTTCACTGTTGTCGTTGTCGTCATTATCGTTTTCACGATTGTCTGGACGACGAGTAGTTGCTTTGCGTGCGCGTTTTTCATCGGCATTCTTGGCTAACTGCGACTCTTCAGTGACAGCTTCGTCACGGCGCATAACTAGACTACGAATGATCGCGTCGTTATAGCGGAATAATTCTTCAAGTTCAGCTAAAGTCTCGCCGTCAGTTTCAATGTTGAAAAGAACGTAATGAGCTTTGTGAATCTTGTTAATTGGGTAAGCCAGTTGACGACGGCCCCAATCTTCTAGACGGTGGATAACACCGTTGTTGTCTTGAACTAACTTGATGTAGCGCTCAACCATGCCGACCACTTGGTCGCTTTGGTCTGGGTGTACAAGTAACACCAGTTCGTAATGTCGCATTATGACTCCTTACGGATTAGTAGCTATTAACCCTATGTTAATAGCAAGGAGATTTATAAGGTAAGCCCTAATTCCTAAAAATATAATAAGAAAAAAGCTTAGTTTATAAAGCGCCGTATTATAACAGTACTCGGTGATTAACACAAAGGTTAATCACCGAGTACTGCCAATAAGATATAAAAAGAGGATAAATAATCTCTGCCAAATAAAAAAGCCGCGATTATACGCAGCTTTTTTATAGTAACTACAAGAAAAAGTAGAGACAGTATTGATAATCGAGTATAAAAAAGATTTACTTCGTTTTAGGCTTCTTTTCCAGCTGGCTACTGTCCGCTTTGACGACTAAGGTTTTGGCAAGTTTGTCATGCCAGCCGATATTTTGAGGGTTTCTTGATGCCATATAGTAATGAATGGCAATAATCACAAAACCTAAAAAGCTGGTAAATGAAAACAGCAAGTTGTAGATGATGAACAGTAATAATGTACGCGTACCGATAAGCTTTATGAATGAAGGCAGTCGATGCGTGGCTTGATCCACCACTCGAATACCAGTAATCAGTTTGCCTAGTGATTGACCGCGCATGGCAATAAATAACAATTGCAAAGCAAATAGTCCAAATACCATCACTTGCGACATCATTAACGTGCTACTAGGAAGACTTTCCATGAGCGACATTGAATACTGATAAGCGGCGTCCATGTCTTGGATATTTTGAAACTTGGTGTAATCCACATCCAATTTGGTCAATGCCATGACCAATGGCAAAATGGCTAAGACATACAGTAAACCATTTAGTGCTGTTGCCAATACACGCGACATAATAGGCGCGAGCACGACGTTACCCACGGTTTTGTCTGTAGCCGTCTTTTTGAGATTGGACTTGTTCAACGATACATTGTTATGCGGCGTTTGATGACGATTGGTCGTCATATCTGCCTTGACGCTTTTTGGACGTTCAGGCTTGCCGTACAACCTATCTAGTGAGACAGACTTATCTTCTTGACCACTCACGCTGTTAGCATTGTCTTCAGGAAACACGGTTACATTGTTGATAATGGAATCGTTGCTTTCAGAGCGACTACTAGTAGTAGGTCTATAAGCCGCTTGGTTGTTGGTGAGATTGCCTACACGTTGCCATTGGCTCAAGCCTTCATGCCACATCAAATCATCTAGCAGTACTTCACCAGAGGCGAGCATGATATTCAACTGTTCCAAATCGTATGGGCCAGCTTGTACGTTATTTCGAGCAAGGAAAATCTGCATAATTGCCTGCATAGTTAGTCATGTCTTAATACATTGTATTAGGGTCTATTTGAAAAAATCAAATAGACCCTAATAGTGGTATCTTTAATGACTGTGTGAATTACTCCAGTAACTTAATACTGTGACTTAGCATAGTGAGTCAGTATAGTTGCTTAACACAATGGTCACTTAACACAGTGACTTACTGTGCTTCTTCACCAGCTAAGAAGAACCAAGTATCTAGTACCGAATCTGGGTTCAATGATACTGAGCTGATGCCTTGCTCCATGAGCCAGAATGCTAGATCTGGATGATCTGATGGACCCTGACCACAGATACCAACATATTTGTTCTGTTTACGGCAAGCGTCAATAGCCATCGTTAATAGTTTCTTAACCGCAGGGTCACGCTCATCAAATAGATGAGAGACAATACCTGAGTCACGATCAAGACCAAGCGTTAACTGAGTTAAATCGTTAGAACCAATAGAGAAACCATCAAAGTACTCTAAGAACTCTTCTGCGAGTAAGGCGTTGGTTGGTAGCTCACACATCATAATGACGCGTAGACCGTTTTCGCCACGTTTTAGACCATTCTTTTCAAGTAGCTCAATTACTTGTGCTGCTTCGTCAGTGGTACGGACAAATGGGATCATAATCTCAACATTGGTCAGACCCATCTCATCACGAACACGTTTTAGTGCTTTACACTCAAGCTCAAAGCAATCACGGAAGTTGTCAGAGACATAACGGCTAGCACCGCGGAAACCAAGCATTGGGTTTTCTTCTGATGGCTCGTATAACTTACCACCGAGTAGGTTAGCATATTCGTTTGATTTGAAATCTGACATACGAACGATAACTGGCTGATCCATAAAGGCAACGGCTAACGTTGAGATACCTTCAACCAATTTATCAACGTAGAAATCAACTGGTGAGGCATAGCCTGCAATACGCTCTTGGATTGCTTGTGAGATCTCACGTGGCAAGCTGTTCATGTTTAGTAGTGCTTTTGGATGCACACCAATCATACGGTTGATGATGAACTCTAGACGCGCAAGACCAATACCTTCGTTTGGCATTTGGGTGAATGAGAATGCGCGATCTGGGTTACCAACGTTCATCATCACTTTAAATGCAAGCTCTGGCATAGACTCAACAGAGTTGGTCTGTACTTCGAAGTCAATCTGGCTCTCATAAATGAAACCAGTATCACCTTCAGCACAAGACGCAGTCACGTCTTGACCATCAACCAATAACTCAGTGGCGTTACCACAACCAACGATAGCTGGCACACCTAGCTCACGCGCGATAATAGCCGCATGACACGTACGGCCACCACGGTTAGTGATGATAGCAGAAGCGCGCTTCATAACTGGCTCCCAATCCGGATCAGTCATGTCTGATACCAGTACGTCGCCTTCTTCTACTTTGTCCATCTCGTTTAGGTTGCTAACGATACGCACTTTACCTGAACCGATACGTTGACCGATTGAACGACCTTCACACAACACTTTTGCGCCAGTCGTGTCGATGACATAACGCTCCATGACATTGCTGTCTTGGCGGCTCTTAACAGTCTCAGGACGTGCTTGAACGATAAAGATCTCACCGCTATCGCCGTCTTTTGCCCACTCAATATCCATTGCATGACCATAATGCTGCTCAATGGTTACGGCTTGTTTGGCAAGTGAGGTCAGCTCTTCAGTAGATAAAGAGAATTGCATACGCTCTTGCTTTTCAACATCGACAGTTTTCACTGATTTAGCCGTGCTGCCTTCATCACCATAAACCATTTTCTTGTGCTTGCTACCTAGGTTACGACGGATAACAGAAGGCTTACCATCAGTTAGCAGACGTTTTGAGATATAAAACTCATCTGGGTTAACTGCGCCCTGTACAACCATCTCACCTAGACCGTAGCTTGAGGTGATGAATACCACTTGATCAAAACCACTTTCAGTATCTAGCGTAAACATAACACCAGCAGCACCAGTCTCTGAACGCACCATACGCTGTACAGCAGCAGACAAGGCAACGCCTTCATGCTCAAAACCTTTGTGTACACGATAAGAGATGGCACGGTCGTTATATAAAGAGGCAAATACTTCTTTAATAGCGATTAGAACGTTATCAATACCACGAATGTTCAAGAAGGTTTCTTGCTGACCTGCAAATGAGGCATCTGGCAAATCTTCAGCGGTAGCAGAAGAACGGACAGCAACTGCGATGTCTTCACCGCCACTCATCGTTTCAAATGACTGACGTACTTCTTGCTCAAGATCTTTTGGCAGCTCTTGTTCAATAATCCAAGTACGGATTTTTTTACCTGTTTCTGCAAGTTTTTTAACATCATCAACATCTAGTGTTTTTAGCTCGTTGTTGATTTTGTCAAGCAAGCCTGTTTCTGTCAAAAAGCGATTGAATGCATTTGAAGTGGTGGCAAAACCGCCTGGAACACTAACGCCTAAATCAGACAGATGGCTGATCATTTCACCAAGAGAGGCATTCTTGCCGCCAACCATTTCGATATCGTCTTTTCCTAGCTGATCAAGATTGATTACAAGTGCTGTAGATTGCGCTGCCATGATAACTCCAGAAAATAAGGTTATTTAGTAAAGATTATAACGGTGAATTATACCGCCATATTATGAGAATTTCGAGGGGTTTGACCAAAAAACTTGTTAAAAATACACAAATTGTAGGAATTGCCACATAAATTTTGGTAAGTGACTGAGATTTTTTTCTTCAAAAGCACAAAAAATATCAACAGTATCAGTAATGGTATGTGGTTAGTTAAGTAGCTATAAGCATCAATTAGTTTATAAATGAGTGCGTTTGAATAACGATATTTGAATATTCCCACAACTTCTGTTTCTACATAAAAGGTTCAGTAATAAAAACATTTAATGAGTATTTAGTTGAAGGTAATAATTGCATGAAAAACCGTGTTGGTTCTAAGTGTGCGCCTGTAACATTGATTTCTATTAAGGGCTTAATATGCGTATAATGTAGCGCATAGATAGGTGATGTGCATGGTTCTATCAACGTACGATACAGATGCCGCTGTGTATCTCGTTTGAGAGCACTCATTGAGTACTTAAATAGCTAATCAGGTAACTCAATTAAGCCGCCAAATTTAGATAAACGCTATCAAATCATCACTAGAAGCTAAATGAAGATCATTATTGAGTTTTCAACCAAGGTGCCAACGTCATGTACTCAAGCAATCCATCTGAACAAGTTAAGTCCACTATCCAAAACCATCACGCACTCAACTTGGACAGCTCACAAGCCATCAGAACGGCATTTTTTATCTCAGATGGCACAGCGATTACTGCTGAGACATTGGGTCGCGCTATTTTAAGTCAGTTTGCTTCAGTGCCTTTTGAAACGCGTGTCTTGCCATACGTTGACAGCCTAGAGCGTGCTGAAGACGCAGTCGAGCAAATCAATATGGCCTATCAGCGCGATGGCTCACTGCCGCTGGTGTTCGATACTATCGTTAATTCAGAGATCCGCGAAAAGATTAACTCAGCCCAAAGCTGTAACTTGGACATGTATGAGGGATTAATAGGACGCGTTGCAGAAGAAACCGGCGTTGAGCCAGATGGTCACTCTGGTCATGCGCATGACGACGTTGACTCTGAAACCTACAAAGAGCGTATCGATGCGGTTCATTTTGCTTTGGACAATGACGATGGAGCGCGTACTCGCCACTATAATGCAGCAGATATTATCTTAGTGGGGGTGTCGCGTTCTGGTAAGACACCGACATCGCTATACTTGGCATTACAGTTTGGTATTCGAGCGGCAAACTATCCTTTGACCGAAGATGATTTGTACGACAATCAGTTGCCAAAAGCATTACGTGAGCACAAAGATAAATTGTTTGGCTTGCTCATTGATACCGATCGCTTAGTAAAAATCCGCCAAGAACGCCGTGCGGGCAGTCGTTATTCTAGCTATCAACAATGTCAGCAAGAGCAGCGTGCGATACAAGGTATCTATATCACTCATGGTATTCCAAGCTTGGACGTATCGGAGATGTCTGTTGAAGAGATTGCCACCCGTATCTTGCAAATGACTGGTCTTAAGCGCCGTATTGGCTGATAAATTATTACTTTGTAGTGCGCAATACGTATCAAGATTGCAAAAACGATATCCATACTCTATGGTGGCGTGATTTTACTAACCTAATTTTATTAAATTACGTAGATCGTAAAAACTCACTCCCATACAAACCTATTCATATAATCAATAAATAAAGAGGACATCATGGTAAGTAAAAGTGCAAGCGACGCGACCAATGATACTGGTAAAGATATTCATACCGAAGTATCTAATAAAGAGAACGGTCGCACGCCCAACCCTGAACATACCGAAGGTAAAGACAAAAAACAAAAAATTGAACAAACCCACGAGCAAGTTACTGATGATGTCATGCACCATCCAGACCTTATCAACCCGCTCGATGACACCCGTATCGATATTCAATCGGGTTTTGCCAAAGACTCTCGTCGCCTAAAAAGCGACAATCACGACTATGAATACGATGTAGTGGTATTGGGTGCAGGACCAGCTGGAGAGGCTGCTGCCATGAAGCTTACCAAATCTGGTAAGAGAGTGGTGGTGGTCGATCCGCGTGATCAGGTGGGTGGTAACTCGACTCATGTAGGTACGATCCCGAGTAAAGCACTGCGCCAATCGGTATTTAACTTGATTAACTTTCGCCGTGATCCAATGTTCACCAAAGCGATGGAGTATAAGCAAGTTCCGCTGAATAAAGTGCTTGCCAACGCTCGTCAAGTGATACGTCGTCAAGTGAACACGCATACGGGTTTTTATGAGCGCAACCGTATTGAAGTCATCCAAGGGTGGGGCAGTTTTGTTGACAAACATACTCTGCGTGTTGAAACTGATGACAATGTGTTTGAAACCATTACCTTTAATAAAGCCATCGTAACGGTTGGTAGTCGTCCATATCGTCCTGATATCTTAGACTTCAATCATCCGCGCGTTTTTGATTCTGATAAGATCCTACAGATGGATTATATCGTCAAAAAAATCATCATCTATGGTGCTGGCGTGATTGGCTGTGAATACGCTTCCATCTTTACTGGTCTTGGCTATAAAGTGGATCTGATCAACAACCAAGATCAGTTGCTCAACTACCTCGATAGCGAGATTAGCGATGCCATCGCGCACGATTTTAGACAGTTCGGTGTGCTCATTCGCAGTAACGAAGAGATTGATCATCTTGAGACCCATGATGACTGCGTAATCCTACATCTCAAAAGCGGTAAGAAAATCAAATCAGATGCCATTCTGTGGTCAAATGGACGCTCAGGTAACACTGAAGGTCTAAACCTAGAAGCTATCGGGCTAAAAGCGAACAGCCGTGGTCAGCTAAAAGTTGATGATACTTATCGCACTGATGTTGATAATATCTATGCAGCAGGCGATGTGATCGGCTGGCCATCATTAGCATCAGCGGCATATGACCAAGGACGCTGTGCGGCTGCATTTATGGTTGGCGACAGTGATGCTGAACCTGTATCTAGCGTACCAACGGGTATCTATACGATCCCTGAGATTTCTTGTATTGGCAAAACCGAGCAAGAGCTGACAGATGAGAAAGTACCTTACGAAGTTGGGCAAGCTTTCTTTAAGCATCTGGCTCGCGCACAAATCATTGGTGAGCGTACAGGCGTACTAAAGATACTATTCCATCGTGAGACACTAGAGATTTTGGGTATTCACTGCTACGGTAACCATGCCTCAGAGATTATCCATATCGGACAGGCGGTTATGAAGTGTAACAATACGCTTGAGTACTTCGTCAATACCACCTTTAACTATCCAACGATGGCAGAAGCATATCGTGTTGCGGCGCTCAATGGTTTGAACCGAGTGTTTTAACGATTACCTTTAACTACTGAGAATGCTTTAACGTTTGGAAGTACAAGGTTCGGAAGTACAACGTTTAGAAGTAACAAGCTTGGAAGTATAAAGTCCTCTCCACAAAAAGCGCCTGCTATTATTAGCAGGCGCTTTTTTGTCGGGGTCTTGAGCTCAGTTACTATCAAGCGCTATAAGCGGATTGTCTTTGCGGTATACGTTTGCGTAAAAACAGTAGTAAAGCAAAATAAAATAGCCATAAGCTTGCCAGTGCATAAAATCCAATAGCGACTTGCGACACGCTGGCACCCATTTGGTTCAGCTGTACAGAGGTATTGATCGCAGGGGTTGTGGGCACGATCCAGCGTATGACTTGTAATATCTGAGGCAACTGGTCTGCTGGCCATGGGTAGCCACTCAAGAAAAATATCGGTAGCGAGACAAAGATTAAGATTTGCATGCTGCGTTCTCGTTGCCGGAACCATAGCCCAAGCACGCAGCCGAGCGTGGCGACCGTCGGGCAAAATAATGCCAAAAACAATAACGTACCAAGCATGTTTTGACCACGTGGATAATGATGAAGCTCAAACGCCCAGCCATAATAAAAACAGCCGACGATAAAGCTTAGCGTGCTTAGCGCTCCGATGCGTCCTAGCCAGCCACGTATGCTCGTCGCATGGCGGCGTTGCTCATACCATGTGCCAATCAGCATTGCTGTCGCCATCAGTAGTGTTTGCTGCAAGATAATGACAGAGACAGCTGGCACGACATAAGCACCATAGCCTTCAGTTTGGTTATACAGTGGTATGATGCGTAGCGGTATTGCTTGCGTGCTCTGTGCGGCAGTGGGTGCATAAGTCCCTTTCGCAACGGCCTTCTTTACCTTTATACCTGCTGATACCGTACCCACTGCTTGAGAGAAGCCCAATTGAACATTTTTATTCAGGATAAAATAGCCACCATTACCCAAAACACTGACATGGGCTTGTTGACCTGATAGTACTTGCGCTTCAAGCCCACTAGGAATCACCATATAACCTGCAATTTGATTGGACCACATGGCTTCTTTGGCGGCTTGCTCATTGACAAAACGCTCGGTATCTAAATAAGGGCTGGAGCTTGAGTAACGAGCGAGCGTACGCGATAAGTTGCTATTGTCATAATCGATGATACCTACCGGTACATGATTGACCACCTCAGTAGAATAAGGCCACGGATAAAAGAAGCCATAAATAATAGGGGCGATGATCAACATCAGCAAGATGCCTTTATCCCCAAAAATATCTTTAAGCGTTTGGACAAAGCTTGTCCAGAACGACGGTGATGGCGAAGACTTTGTTGATTCAGATTTTTTGAGATTGGGGTTGGATTCTATTGACATTAGCGTGCTCCCCAACGTTCAGGATGTGCCAATGCACGTTTGGTTAATAATGCGGCTAGTAGCAGTGCTATGATCATAGCAAGGGTGAGACCGTAGACACCAGGCAGGGATATAGCAATGGGTGCCTGCATCTGCAGTTGTGCAATATGAAGCTTCAGATAATGCGTCAGTGGTAGGATATTCGACCAGTACTGCGCGCTATCACTAATCGCAATATAAGGAAAGGTCACACCAGCAAAGGCGTAAGAAGGCGCTGAGATAAAACCAGTAGCGGACAGCCCCATACGTAGAGAAAAAGCATTCAACGTAAAGATCGCACCTAGCCAAAACGAGAGTGTCATTAGGCATAACAGACCAGCATATACTACGGCAAGCGAAGCTATGCTTATAGATTGGTTTGAGGTTGCCAGCCACAGTATCATAGCTGACCATACACTATAGGCCAGCATTGGCCAAAAATATTTACCTAACAAACCAAACAACAATACTGACAGGCTAACTGCCTGTGGCGCTCGTAAGGTTGATGAGACCGTAGCATTATCGCGGCTGTTATTGACACTATCCTGCTTGGTGAAAGGCGCGGTTGGTGTTTTCGAATATTGAGGTGATGTTCGCTCAGGATTTTTGGTATCGATAAAACGGTACCAGCGACCAATATTTTTATCACGTAGCTCACGTCCAATAGTCGTTGCACCAACGACCATTGCCAATATATGTAGTAGGGCAGGTATCACGGTTGAGGCCAAAAACTGCTGATAATTGGTCGCTGCATTGAACAGACTGATACGCTGAATACTGATAGGCGCGTAAGTTGTCGCGGTTTGTGATGGTGCTATGCCTTGCTTGAGCAATCGCTGTATCTCGACGCCTGCGGACAGTGTACTTGCAACTGCTTGAACACTCGTTTGGATAATGCCAGAGTGAGTACCATACTGTGCGTTTACTTGTAGTGTGAGTGGCGCAGGTGTATTCGATAGAATATGGCGAGAGAAGTCTTCAGGAATCGTCACGACTGCGTAAATATCGCGTTGCAATATTGCAGTCTCGGCCTCTGCTTGAGAATAATACAACTGCCTGACTGTGAGCGTAGGACTGGCTTCTAAGTAGCGTACGGCAGTATTGGCCATCGCACTATTGTCTTGATCGATAATGCCTATAGGCAAATCAGTAATCTGAGTCTGTGAAAATATCCACCAAATAAGTAGGACGGTTGCCAGCGGTATCCATACCACCATGCTAAGGTCCCACTGGTTTTTGGTCAAAAATCGCCGCTCATAGGCTGCACTGCGCAAAAACGCCTCAATTAAGCGCATGGTTTACTCTTGGTTCTGGTTAATAGGCGCAGGATTGATACGCACAACCACGCTCATACCCGAGCGAATACGAGTATCTGGCGTTGATGGTCGAGCTTTTACCTCAAAGGTACGCACATCAAACCCATCGTCGTTGTTAGTCGGTCGCCAAGTTGCAAAATCAGATAGGGTCGACGTCGCATAAACAGTGAACTGTTTGCTATAAGGTTTGTCTGCTGATGATAGAGCTGGGATAGTTCCTATAAAAGTTTGACCGATAGCAAATTGATTCAGATAAGATTCAGTGACGTTGAGTACCACCCATTGGTCATTGGTATCTACCAAAGTGAGCAAAGGAACGCCTTGACCGATGACTTCACCAGCACTGACGATGACGTTGTCAACGATACCTGCGATAGGGCTTTTTAGATTGGCTTCTTCTTTTGCGACCAGTGCCTCGTCCAGTTGGGCATCGACCTGTGCGACTTGGGCGGTAGCGGCTGACTTATCTTCACTACGCGCGCCCTCTAACGCCAAGTCATATTGCAGACGTGCCGCTTCAGTCTGATCTTCGGTAGCAAGGTACTGTGCATACGCCTCATCGCGCTTTTGCCGCGCCATCAACCCTTCTTCGTAAAGGCGATTAACGCGCTGATAAGTGTTCTTCGCCAAATCAGAGGCCGCTTTATTGGCTTGCCAAGCCGCTTTGGCTTGAGCGATTTCTTGCGGGCGTGCGCCATTTTCGGCTTTGTCCAACTGGCTCTGTGCGATTTGCTTGCCAGCCCGCGCCTGGTTGATCTTGGCATTAATTTCAGGCGAATCCATTTCGACCAGCTGTTGCCCCGCTGTGACAGCATCACCTTCTGTCACCATAATCCGTGCAATGCGGCCAGGTACTTTTGCAGCGATAGAGGTTTGCTGCATTTGCATTTGCCCCTGAAGCGTAATGATTTCAGGCTCGCTCTGTTGATTGCTTTTATATAGACCATAGGCAATCACAGCAAGAACAATCAATGTAAGCCCTGCAAGTAGCGCTTTTTTTACACGAGCAGATTTATCAGCGTTAGCATTACCGCGATTGTACGGTGGCGTAGGCTGCACCGGCTCAGCGTCAGGCGTGTTTTCTGCTGGTTTAGCTGAGTATTGACTGTCCTGAGAGGTCACTGACTCGGTTGAATCATCAGATTGATTTGAGTCGTTTGATTCATTTGGCAATTCAGACATGACAGCGGGATTCCTAAAGCAGCAAAGTTGAGAGTAAAGGGTCTAGAATAAAGGGGTTATGATTAATACATTCGAACAGCGTAAGGCTTAGCACTGTCTAACGCTTCAGAGTTGAAAATAGCACCAAAAGCGACAATAAATGCCGAATAATACAGCCACAGCATAATTACCACAGCAGCTGAAAGCGCACCAAACTCAGCACTATAGTTATTGAAGTTTTGTACATAGATAGAAAACAGCACAGACAATACAATCCACATAATGGTCGCTAGTGCGGCGCCTGGTACTAGCCTTTTTAGCGCGACAGCATCGCGATTAGGTGCTAAGCGGTAGAGCCCCAAAAAGCTCAGAAATATAATACCAGCCAATATTGGCCATCTGCTCCAAAGCGCAATCGTTTCAGCTATCTGAGGAAACGGGAAAAAAGCCGCTCCCACAGGAATAATGGCGATAGAGGAGACTGCTATAATCAAGACAACTACTGCGCCAAAGGTTAGTCCAACGGCTCGAATAGTACCTTGAATGAACCCACGCTCATGAGTGATATGAAAGGCGAGGTTGATAAGGATAATTAAAGACTTAATGCCTTTAGAGCCAGCATAGAGGGCGAGTAGTGACGATAAAATAAGGCTAAAAGTCAGTTTGGACGTGGTAGTAGAGACTAGGTCGTTCAGGCGTGAGTTGAGGACTTCATATACGGTATCGGGTATAAATGGACTCAAAAGTGAGATCTGTTCTTGCATCTGGACAGGTGAAAACACGAGACCATAAATGAGTACAAACACTGCCATCACGGGAAATATCGACAAAAAACCAAAAAACCCCACGCTTGCACAGTGTGCCCAAACGTTAGAGGTGTTTGCAAGCTGCCATGTTTTGAGTAAAGGCTGCAACCAATGACTTATCGATTTAGAGGTAGATTTTTTCATAAAACAATTATTCACAATAGAATGAGTAACAGTATGGATGTTGTCAGCGTTGTGACAGGCCCCGTACTCAGTGCATTACAAAGGTATGACCGCACCTCACGCACTTGAGGCAGTCGATGTACCGTACCGCTCAAAGACATCGTTATTAAGGACATCGTTATAACGAAAGGCTAGATCGACTGTACAAGCGCTGATCCATACGACTTATGGTTTTCATGTTCATTATTGTTCAGTATACAAAGTTGGTAGTTGAATGTCAGCGGCATTCAGATAAGCATTGAAAGCAAGCGGGGTGCCACAGCTTTGCATGAGTGCAGCCAATGACTGTACATAGCTATTGGCAGCTTGTGCTTGCTCAGTACGTGCTTTGAGCGACTGAGTCTGTGCTTGTACCACATCGACGGTGGTATTCACGCCTTCTTGTAAGCCAAGGCGGCGCAGTCGCAACACTTCTGTCGCCAAATCGACGTTACTCTGAAGTGCCTGATAGCGTGACTGGGCATTATTGACATCATGCCAGTTTTTTTCTACGAGCAGGAGTAGGTTGTCACTGACTTCAATTTCAGAGAGATCGGCTTGACGGATTTGAGCGCTACTTGATGCCAATGATGCTGTTTTATCAAGTCCGCCCCAGAGTTTCCAACTGGCAGATATACCAGCAACCCAGCTTGGATCTTTCTCTACCTGACCATAACCATACAGCAAAACGGTCGGTTTATAACCAGTATCAGATAACGCATGCAGCTGCTGTGCTTGAGCACGTTTGGCGGCAACTTTCTGTAATCCTGGGTGATGACTCAGAGCCAGATCTTGAAAATAACTGACATCTGGTAGCGGGCGACTAGACACAAACAAAGGCGTCGTCGGCTTAATACGGTAGTTGGTACGTAGTAACCGCTGTAATGCAATCATAGCCAAGCGTGCATCGTTATTGGCATTAACAGACTCGCTTTTGGCGTCGGCAAGCGCAGATTGCGCTTCCAACCTATCTACCCGTGAGATAAAGCCTTCTTCAAATAGACGCTCTGCCATATGGTCAGTTTGTTGCAGTGTATCGTAAGCGTCTTCACGTAAGTAAGCGGCAATGATCGCTAGCTGCGCCTTAAAGTAGCGCTCAATCAACGTATTATACAGCTCGTTTTTATCAAGAATACTATCTGCTAGCGCTTCTTGGGTGCGTGCATCGGAGGCGCTAGTCAAGGCATCTGTACGTCCAGCAGTATAAATAGGCCAGACCACACCAACACCTGCTCCAGTTGTGGAGCCTGAGCGTTTGAGGTCATACGAGTCTGGAATCCGCTCACCAACCAATTCGCCAAAGTTGGGTAAGTCTGGCAAGCTTGCAATAGGAGGAATGACACTATCGACACGATTATTCACCCCATCTATGATGCCGTTTTTAAGAGTGGATAAATCTATATCTTGGTCTAGATGGTAAGCACTGGCAGATACGCGAGCAAATACGAGCGGGTTATCGATGGTTCTTAGAGCATCAGTTTGGTATTCGCTGGCAGCAATGGCTGCTTGATTGGCCGCTATCTTGGGCGATACTTGGACTAAAAGTTTTTGTGCTTGCGCTAAGCTCAAAAAGCTGGAGACCTCTAACGGATAGCTATTATCAATCGTTTTGTGTGAGATGGGATCGACAAGGGTAGCCAGTGAGGGTTGCCCGTCATAAGGATCTATTGATGTATTATTAGGCGTTGTGGTTGTCTTATGATTGCTCTGATCGTCAGCATCCATGATCTGTGTCACAGAGCCAGATGCCATACCAGTTGATTCGGTACGAGCGGCATCAGTGCTTGCATAAGTCATAGGCGCAACACTTATGAGTGTAACAGTCATCATAGCGGACGGTAGCGCTGATAAAGCGAATTTCATAAGTCACATAAACCATTAATTGAGAGGTAAGGTATTATAAGACAACGGTTATCATTGATAGACCGTATTGCTCAAAATATTAATCAAATTATTATAGACTATCTATGAGTGACCGCGTCTACCAGTCATCGAGTAAATGATGCCGATACAAAACATTTATTGTCAAATAGGTCAGGGCTTTTAAATAAAAAGGGTCTTATCATAGCGTCGCTGACAGTCTATCATTTGAAACATCATTTAAATTAAGGCGTACACTGTAGAGCCACAATGGTGACGGGTCAATGCTCAGTATTTTTTGGTTTTCTATTGTATGGGCAGTAGCGGTATGATAGAAGCTCAACTCTATATTTAAATATCTCTTTATAACTAACAACATAGCTTAGGAGGTATTTTGAGATGATTCTATTTGTCTTCAAATAAACTTTGTTTTTAGTTTTACTATTAAAATAATTAATCAGTCATTCATAAAAAAACAGCAAGCGATGAACGTTAATCAATGAAGAGTAAATAGTCACTTATTACGAATTTTTGTCAAATAAAATAAATAACCTTAGTAGAGGATGTGCGTAATGGCAGGATATATTTTGGCGCTGGATCAGGGAACAACATCGAGTCGAGCGATCCTCTATGACGATCATGCACGCCCTATAAAAATGGTACAACAACCAACGACCCTCCAAACGCCAAGTGCTGGATTTGTAGAGCAAGATGCACAGCAGATTTGGCAAACCCAGATCAGCTGTGCGCACGATGTTATCAATCGGGCAGGTTTGCTTGCAACGGACGTCACCAGCATTGCCATTACCAATCAGCGCGAATCTATCGTGATGTGGGACAAACAAACGGGTAAACCATTGGCACCTGCTATCATCTGGCAGGACAGACGGACGGCAAACTACTGTAAGACGCTTGCTGCCGAAAGCGCTACCAATAGTATGGATGATAGCGGCTATAAAAACAGCGCTCATACGAACACGTCTGAAAATCATCAAAATAATATGGCGCATGAGGTACAGCGTATTACAGGCCTGCGGTTAGACCCTTATTTTAGTGCCAGCAAGATTGCGTGGTTGCTCGAAAACAATCCAAAGCTTAGTGTGCGAGCCAGTAAAGGTGAGATAGCTGTCGGTACTATCGACAGCTGGCTGATATACAAGCTAACAGGTGGAGAGCACGTTATCGATGTGACTAACGCCTCTCGCACTTTGTTATTTGACATCCATAAACTGGCGTGGTCAGAGACACTTTGTGATCGCTTTGCCATTCCTATGAACATATTACCCAAAGTGCTGCCCTCAGACGGTGATTTTGGCAAAACCAAAAAAGGCTTGTTTGCCAAACAAATACCCATTCAAGCCGTACTTGGCGATCAGCAAGCAGCACTCTTTGGACAAGGTTGTCTTGATACAGGTATGGCAAAGAACACCTATGGTACAGGGTGTTTTATGCTGATGAATATCGGTCAGCAACCAAAGTTGAGCGACCATAAGCTACTGACAACTATCGCGTGGCAACGAAAAACATCGCCAACCCGTCCAGACAATTTATCGTTTGATCAGATTGTACAGTCAGGAAAGCGTATGCTACAACCGCCCAAAAAGGAAGTTACTTATGCGTTAGAAGGGAGTGTCTTTATGGCGGGCGCTATCGTCCAGTGGTTGCGTGACAACTTAGGTATGATTCAACAAAGTAGTGATGTTGAGGACCTAGCGCGCCAAGTGGATAGTAGTGAAGATGTGGTGCTACTACCGGCGTTTACTGGACTTGGGGCACCTTACTGGCGTTCTGATATCAGTGCCAGTATTACAGGTATGAGCCGCGGTACAACTAAAGCGCACATTGCTCGTGCAGCCTTAGAGGCGGTAGCCTATCAGACGTATGACGTACTTATCGCTATGCAAAAAGACAGTCCTCATCCATTGACCGAGCTAAGAGTGGATGGCGGCGCGGCAAACAATGATTTGCTGATGCAGTTTCAGGCGGATTTATTAGATGTTCCTGTGCTACGTCCAAGAGACACAGAAATTACAGCAAAGGGCGCGGCGTTACTCGCAGGTCTAAAAACTGGGTTATACGATGAGTCAACAATGAAAGCATCATGGCAGGTAGATCGTATCTTTGAGCCAAGTATGTCTACTGATGCTCGCGAACAACATCTTGACAAATGGCAGCGTGCTATCGAGAGATCGTTGATGCAGCTATGAGCTTGTTCTACTTGGCAAATTGAGTGTCAACGCGTTTTTATAATTACTCAAAGTATAGATCAATCGTACACAAACGTGATAAAGATACAGGCTGTAACGCAAGCCTACAAAGATATCGACATAGCTTACATAACCTGTATATCGTAGGGTAGTGATTGTTCCTATACTTCGAATGCTAGTCAAATAAGGATTTTGATAAGACCTAGAAGAACAAACGGAAATCAATAACTAATTAAGGATATATTTATTATGAATAACCATGACGAACTAAATAAAACAAAAATTAATGCAGATGGTACTACACATACAAATGTAACAGACGACTACAACCGTGACCATGATGCCATCGACCGTAGCGAAGTGAAACATATGTCTGATGAGACAAAAGACGATTTGAACGCTGATATGATCACAGGTGAACCAGGTTCACATCCAGTGGGTACTGGTATCGGTGGTGTGGGCGGTGCAGCAGCAGGCGCAGCAATCGGTTCGATGGCAGGTCCACTAGGTACATTGATCGGTGGTGCTATTGGTGCAGTTGTTGGTGGCGGTGCAGGTCATGCAGCAGGTGAAGCGATAAATCCAACACACGAAGAAGCGTACTGGCGTGCAGAATATGCAAACGCTGACTATTATAAAGAAGGACATGATTTTGATCGCGATCTGCATCCAGCCTATGCAGTAGGATATGCAAACCGTGCTCGTTATCCAGCAGATGCTCGTTTTGAAGATCACGAAGCAGATTTAGAGCGTTCATGGCACGAAGTAAAAGGTGAGTCTCGTCTGGCATGGGATGAGGCACGTCTAGCGTCACGTGATGCATGGCACCGCGTTTCGTAACACATACAATACAAAAAGCCATGTAGCTGCCTTCTAGCTACTGAATTAGTCAGGGTTTGTCAGGTTACATCTTGAAGCAGCATTGATTCATAAAATTATCAAGTAAACGGATAATCTGAAATATTGTTGATTCATTGCTACAAACAGACTGATTGTATGATTAGTTCTACTAATAGCTTTAACTATCAAATTTATGCTATTTTGAAACTTCCAAGGTTGACCTTGGAGGTTTTTTTAGGCATAAAATTTGCTGTTTATACACATAAATGAATATTATATATTATAATGATGAAAACAATAGGGAATATATGAGTAATCACGCTGATAATAATAAGCAGTTTTATGTTGCCACAGCCAATTTATTGAATTTCGCCAACCCTGATCGGATTTATTACGACAATGCACCGGCTTACGATAAGCAAGCCTATGAGCATAAGCTGCATGGTCTTACAGACTTATTATCTAAGGCGAATGCTGATATCATTGCCGTGCAAGAAGTATGGGATAGCGAGGCATTAGAAGCCCTATCTGTCTCGTTAGGGTTCAAACCAGAGCATGCAGTTATTCCGCTGGCAAGTAATGATAGCGCGAGTCCATATACTCAAGGTATGGGGGCACAAGGTACACCAGCTGTCGGTATCATCAGTCGATTTGAGCAGTTAGAAACCAGTCTATTAGAAGGTATTGCACCAAAGGCTGTGATTGATATTCCAGATATAGGACCTTATGAGCGTTTTAATCGTCCACCGCTCGTATTGCGTGTCGATGCATATGGTCAACCAATAACGATTATTACTGCGCATTTAAAAAGTAAACGTGCTTTTTTCTTACGTGATAAGAACGGCAATCTACTAGAAGATATGGATGATCCCAATATTCGTATTCGTGCCAAGCTGCGCAGTTTGTGCATGCGTGCTGCAGAAGCTGCATCGATTCGAATGGCGATTATGGAGCGTTTGCATCATACGCGTGAGCCATTGATACTGCTAGGTGATATGAATGATGTGACAGGTAGTGTTACCACTCAGTTGATGACCGAAACTGGTGAGGTCAATTACGATAAAAGTATGCGCGACGTCGCACTTTTTGATGCTGCTCGTATTCAGGCTCGTTATGGCTGGATGAAAGATGTCGCCTATACCCATATACACCAAGGCATGCCAGAAGTAATCGATCAGCTGTTTGTCTCAGAGGAGTTTTTACCTGATAGTAAGTTTTCGCTTGGTCAGGTTGAACGCGTTGATTATTTCAATGATCACCTTAAATGGGATTATGCAGACAGAGTCACTGATCATGGTATTATAAGAGCGAAAATCAAACTTAATGATTAACTTTTTAAAATTAAACAGTTAACTCTAGTAGAGTATTAATCGATACATGAACTTCTAACCCATTCATGTCCCTTGCTTGATAGTGTACAAGCGTTTATGATGCCTCCTCATCGAGTGTGGTAACGATAATATTGGCGCTATATTTTAGCCAATAGCCAGTAATCCGTTAGTTTTGGATGAATACTGTCTGATGAAGATTATATCTATACAATAGGGCGTAACATAAAGAGATTTATAATGAGTGATAACAAAGACGACAAAATTGAAGATGTGTTGGTAGACTCAGAATTGGCAAAAAAACTTGTACCGAACAAGTTTAAATTTACCAGCCAACAAGGCCGTGTACGCCGCCAAAAACTTTTGGCTGGTGCCAAAAAACTGAGTGAAACACAAGCAATTAATGATATTACCTTGGCTGCCGTATGTGAAGAAGCAGGCATACCAAGAGCCTCTGCTTATCACTTCTTTCCTAATATTGAAGCAATATTTCTAGCATTGCGTTTTTTGAATGCCATCGAAATACTGGAGATGGTAGAAACAGTTGATATCGGTAATTACGATAGATGGCAAGGGTATTTGACTGCACTTATTGATCAGTGCGTGATGATCTTCCATAGTGATGAGACCAAAGCCAAGCTAATTTACGATACCAATACGCCTGACTTTGAAGGCGACAGCTTTGGTGAAGATATGGACCATCAAATCGTTGACTTGGTATATAAGCGCTTGTCAGAGCGTTATGAGATGCCAAACTTTGATGATATCCAAAACACCCTGTTGATTGCTTATAGTATCGTCAACGCTATCTTTACCTTGTCTTATCGTCGTCATCAGAGCATTACTGAGGACTATATTCAAGAAGCAAATACGGCATTTATTGCGTATCTGCGCTGCTATCTACCAGAAAAGCTACGACGCAAAAGCGTTTAATTTTCCATACCAAACGAAAAAAGCCGACAAAGATGTCGGCTTTTTTATGTTTTGTATTTACTACAATATTCTAAACACATAGTTGTCGTCCATTGAGACGTTATACGGTCATAGCAGTGATGATTAATGGTATTTGTTAATAGTAAGCTATTTCTCAACTATTTGGCGTTAAGTCTTGTCCACGGCAAACATCATCGACAGCATCTAAAGGGGCGTATTGCTGATAGTAGCTGATTATTGATGTTTCTAACGCTACAGTGGTCTGTGAGTCATGAGCGTTGATATAAGCTTCACGTGCTTGCTCAAGCCATCGATCTGCCATGCGAAAGTGCATACCGGACTCTCGCCAGCCTCGTTTGCATTGGTTGGTGGCGGCCCATATTAGAGCCACTTCACCAAACGCCATTTCACGAGGTGCTGACGCTATACCATTACTATCTTTGAGCGCACTCAGCGTTGCCCATAGGTCAGGTCGCATCAGCGCAGAGGTAGTAGGAATATCCTGATATATACTCATGTCTTGTGCACTATTATTTTTTAGTGCTTGCAAAATAGTCTCTGCCATTTCTACTGCAACTGAGCCTGCAGATGAGCGGCTATTCATACTGTCTTTGTTGATAGCATAAGTAAGCCATGCTTGTGCTTTATAAGCGAGATACTGCTCAAGAGCTGTCTTGTCTTTTTGTTGATACGGCTCTAATTGCGCTACCATACAGTTCAATACACGCTGTTGTTGGCTTTGATACTTATAAGAATGCGCTTGTTTCTGCACATGGCTCTGCAAGTCATCACGACAGTCAGTAATATTAGTCGTATTAGTGATTTGAGCTGAAGTATTAACGATGTCACTGTTAGCTAAAGCAGGTGGGGCTACCGTCAGTAGCAGTATTGCCGATAAGGCAGTAGATATCGTTTGCTTATCAGGTATGGTTTTCATGACAGCTTTAAACATAATGCAAACCTTGTATGAAGGTAATAAGGGGTGTTATTTACCATTATCAGGGCTAGTGCTACTCATAGCTTGGTAGGTTGTAATGCAGTTATAGCGGCATTGTCATAAGACGGTACTGAAGCAATGCCATTAGATCGTGTTGTCAATTTACAACGTATTATCGCTAACGGTAGTAGAGCTGCTCATCAAACGCTGGTTTTTTCGTGGATCTTCACGTTTGAATAGATCTTCGTCGAATTTGAAGCGCAGTCTGAAATAAGCCCCTTCTTGAGTACTGTCATCATAGGCGATGTCTTCGTCTTCAAAGCCCATAAAGTTGTAGCCAAGTGATAACCACAGATTGGTCATTGGACTATAGCCAACCTCTGCACCAAGCATATAAGCCAAGTCGTTTGCTTGATCGTTCCAGTAAGTGCCTGCTTGTAAGCCAATATCCCAGCGCTCACTGAGGTCATAAAGCCCGCGACCATAGACAGCATGTGCCGTATTGTCACTGGTCAATGCATCTGCTTTGTACTCTGTGTATTTACCAGCATAACGTCCAGATAAGGTTAGTGGACGCGTCGGATGGTAGTTACCATTCCATGACCAGATGGTTGTGTCTTTTCGATAAGTGTCATCACCAGTGTTGTTATCATCCAAGCGATACTCAAGCTTTGCTAGCATATCTAACTGGTTGCTATCATAATCACGATAAGCTGCGCCTAGCTGAAAGCGATTAATAGTACGGTCGCCATCAGTGTAATCAGTGCGTGAGTAGATGTCTTTGGCAAGTAGGGTGATCTCATCAGTATAGCGATAGGCAATACCAGCACTACCTAGTAATGTATCACTTGTTTCGCCCCAGCGTTTTTCAAAACGCCCTGATGCTTTGTAGTTTTCTTTGGCAAGATACTCAACACCAATACCTGCTGCGGTTGCCGTGTTGTCTTCTTCACCTTCAAGCGACTCAACACGCTCAAACAAGGTATTTAGAGTTAGACCTTCTTGGACATACCATTTGTTTTTTAGACCGATAGCGGCTTCGGCCTCGCGTGCACTAATAGCGTCACTCATACGGTATTCGCTATACACTTTACCATCTTTCATATAAGTGGCATCGAAACCAAAAACAGTACGTTGACGCTCATCAGTATCATCAAGACCATAAGTACCCGATAAGCTGTTGATCAAATCGTGACGCGCGTACAGTCGTCCCAAGCTACCAAGAGGGGTCTCGCCGCCGATGGAAGTGGCATTACGTGAGCTGTTGTCGATATCTTGCTCATACTCTGCAAATACCAAGCTATTATTCAATTTGGGCAGGCGAGAGGTAATACGAGCACGAACGGTTGTACCTTCGATGTCTTCATCAGCATTACTAACGCTACTTAACGCTGATTGATTGATGATGTCATCATTAAATAGCGTATCGTCTGTGATATCCAATACGTCTGTCGCCGCTTGGGTATTGCGTGAAGCAGCGGTAGCATCTTGCTTATAGTAGCGTACGCCAATCTCACCGACAACATTCTCACTCAAACGCTGCTCTATGCTAGCCTGGATACCTTTGACGCTCGCCTCGGTAGTATGGTCTTCGGTACGTACACCTTCTAGCTTTAATGCTGTTTTTTTGTTGTTTATCGTGTAAACGACTTCTACACCAGACTCGGTACGCCCCGCCGTAAGCGGTGACGCACCAGTGACGAAACCTTCATCAGCATCATTGTAGTACGCTTTGGCACGGGTGTTTTTCTTATTATCAAAGTCAATCTCAAGACGCAGCGCATTACCCTCAACATCACTCTCATCGAGTTCTGTGGTGTTGATTTGATTACTGGCTTGAAAATTTGGATTCTCAGCTTTATTCATGGCATATTCAGCGACTAGCTTTAACTTGTCGTTAAATTTGATAACGCTGTTGAGACTTGCAAGCTCTTCTTTGTTCAGTGGATCGTCGCTATTGATATAGCTACCACCGATAGATACTTTGTTGGTTAGTTGTTGCTTAGCAGCGATACCACCAACCAGATAATCTTCACCACCTTCATCTACTTCTACCGTGACACGAATATAGACAGGATTGCCTTCGATGTCTTGACTGGCAATCGGTGATTTCAAGAATAAGCTGCGGCTGATTGGGTCAATCTCATAATCTGCAAAACGCGTGAGGGTCTCACGGTTGACGATTAAGCCAGGGTTATTACGGTCGCGAGTGATCACTTCGATAGTTTCTGAGTTCTCTAACACGGCATCGAAGTCTTCAGCTAATGGGTAGGGACCTGAGATACCTAAACCACGCGTCTCATTCACACGCTGCGATGAGCTAGTTTCGGCAAGAAAAGTAGTTACGCGCGTATTAGCATCTTCGTACTGCGCTTTTAGACCGGTAAGCGTACGATTATACTGACCAAGTTTGATACCATCATCATTGTCGATCTGAGTCTTTAGGTCACCATAAAAGGCAAATGAGCGACCTTTATCTAAGCGTACATAGAGCTTACTCGTTGACTGCGCATCAAAACCTTTAGCTGATGAGTCGCCATAGACAGGGTAGTACTCGCCAGGTTCGATATCACGGAACAAGCGCTCACCTTTTTTGTCACTATCATAAGCAAGCGTCAGTAGATAATCACCGCGCACTTTACCTTTGAGGAACATTGCTGCACGGCCCGTCGCTGAGTAATCATCATTACCCGAAAACTCATGAAGCTCTTCTTCAAACGCGCCTTGAGCATCAGTGATACTACTACCATCAAAGTCTTTTAGTGAAATGGCACCTTCAACGATACCTACAGCAATCAGTGGACGCAGCTTTGGAATAAACTGCAGATCGATAACTTGCTTGCTACTACCCGTATCGATGATAAGCTCACCTTTACCCGCGACGCTTGGCGCAATAACAGGGATCAGTATCTCACCGCCATTAACGGTAACCTGCGTGCCCGCTTTATCTTTACTACCGTCAGGTAAATTGATACGACCGATATTGGTATCGATAGTGATCGGCGTTGACGCCACATAAGGACGGTTGTCACGATCTTTTAGGCTGACGACAATCTGGTACTCGCTGATACCATCAGCTTCAACCAAAGTCTCTTGAGTACGGTATTTAATCGCCTGCAAACTGTCAGGAGTCGTCACGTCAATAGACTGCTCAGAGATAACCTTACCATTAACATCAGTGGCTACGCCGCGCAAAGTGTTACGACCACGCTTTAGATCAACGGCGTAGTAGTCAAACGCGGTGACGTTTTGTTTTTCTTGCTCAGCCGTTTTACCGATTTGCTCAGCTGATACCACTTTGTCATTAGCATATAGCGTGAAGTTTGAGCCTAGCGGCGCTTGTACCTGTACCATCTGTTTATAAGAGGCAAGCTGTTGACCACTGCTCAAATTAATAAAAGCAACGTCGTTGTTAGCAACTTCTTTTAGGTACTCTTCGAGCACTTTTTCTTTGGGTTGAACGACTTTTGTGACGTCCATATTAACGCGCTCAGCACCAGGCTTGACAAGCTCTGTTACTATCGCTGAATCGCATTTGATACTTTGGTCTAAGACATCATTAGACTTACAACCACTAGCATCGACATTATCGGTATAATCGCGATCATAGATAGGTTCTAGATCAAGCTTGCTCTTAACCGCTTGTTCTAAAGTGTTATTTTTAGCACTGATACTTTTGCTACGAGCGACAAGCTCAGTATTTAAGCGCTCGGTACTATCGCCTATACCGCCAACGATAGCAAAATCAGCACGGTGCAACTCGCCATACTTAAGGTCAACAAAACGGCTACCACCATCTCCAGCGTTACGATTACTTTGGGTAATCAGCTCACTGGCAGCAGGTATTGTCGTGCGGTCAACTTTGAGCACGTGCGTCTTGGCACTAACGCCATAAAAGTTATATTTACCTTCAGGGTCGGTGACGATGAAGTTACCGTTTTCCATATAGATGCGCACGCCAGCTACGCCAAGCTCGCCGTCTTCTTTTTGCTGGATGCCATCGCGGTTGATATCGTGGTAGACCTTACCGATGATGATACCGTCAGTGTTCATCACGCCGCGGCTCACTTCGATGGGCCACTGTGCTTCTAACGATGCTAAGGTATTGTTGTTTTCGTCACGGCCATGCGCAGTAGCACGGTTGATACCGTCGCCGCCTAGTGCAGAAGCACCGACCAATACGCGATAAGTGACATTTTTAGTCTCGCCAACAGCTAGTGTACCTAAGTTTAGAACTTGATATTTGCCATCCGCTTTAAACTCAGTCGTCTGTGCCTGATTAATATCAAGATCGGTATCCGCATCGCCAGCGCCTTGAGTGATACGAGCACTGCCCTCGATGTAGGCAAAACCTCGAGGCAGAGCATCTTTTAACTCGACATCGTAGGCAGTCGCTGCACCGTTATTGGTAATGTTAATGCTGTAGTTGACATAATCACCCAGATCAGCTGATTTAACGTCACCTTCTTTAGTGACTTGTAGACGAGCTGACTGATCCATCACAGTGATGTTGCTACTGATATTACTATCGATGTTAACGCGATCACCCTCAGGCGTGATACAGGCATCAAGCGTTACCGCTAGGGTATCGCCTTGTAGCGTCTGAATGATCTCATCATCGATCGCATTAGCATTGTTTTGGGTAGGCGCCGAGACTTGATACTTACCTGTATTGTCGCCTGTCTCTGTGGCTTTTAGAGAATACTTGTCGCCTGTAAGCTCAGAGGTAATCGTTACCCATACTTGATCTTTTGCATTAGGCTGCACGTTACACTGCGCATAGTTGGCTTCAACAAAAACATTTGAGCCGACTTGCGTAGTATTTTGAGTGCTTTCAAAATTTTCATCCGTGAAACCAATGCTTGGCTTAACGATAATGAGTCTATCAGTTGCCGCAGCTGTCACTGATTCATCTTCAACGACGACTGCACCGATTTTGATCTCAGCAGTATCGTTACTAGCGGCGTTGCGATCAGTTAACGCCTGTACGATAAGCTGAATACTCTCGGCTTGACCCAAGGCAATTTTTGCGCTCAATCCGTCTAAGGCCAGCTGCTGATCAGCACCATCTATAATGTCATTATTGTTTATGTCTTGATAAACAACAAAGTTAGACAAAGTATTCGGGTAGTCGAAGCTGACAATAACGTCTTCATCATACGTGCCGTTATTCGATAGCACGTTAATCCACTGAGCTTTATCGCCAGCATTGACAGTCTGCAGGGGGGGCTCAGTGATACTGACGTCATACTCAGGGAGCGTCAAGGATTTAAAGCTAACCTGATTTGAGGTGCCTGTTTGCGTGCTATTGCCAACTTTATAATTGGTCTGTGCAATGTTGTTAATCGTAGTCACGCCCTTGCCGTCTTCAGCATGAGCGATATTTGCTTGCATAAGTAGCATCGACGCTGCTAACGTCGTCAGGGCAGTTAGTGCACCTGTACGGTAGCGAGGGTTACGAGACGAAAATACAGCTTGACGCATATTCGGTAATCCTACTTATGAAAGAAAACATAGTTAATGTATAAAGGATAAAAGGGGAGTTTTCTTAATCCGGTTAAGAAAACTCCTTTGATCATGATTCAGTAATTATGGAGCTGGGTTAGTACCTGTTTGTGAAATAGTAGCAGAGAAGTAGATAGTACCTGTTTCCTGTCCTACTAACGTAGTAAACTCGCCACCAACCGTTTGACCTGACTGTATGAGTGAAGCTGGAGTCGAGTTAATTGAGGTTTCAGAAGAGAAACTACCATTTTTGTATGTCAGTTTATTCGATAACTCATCAGATAAAACAAGAGAGTTAACTTCAGTATTAGGAAAAGTATTGGTCGCTTCTAGCTTGTAAAAAGCGCACTGATCAGCACTTGCAGCTAAAGGATTAGCAGCTGTTTCTGATGACCATTGAGAGTCAGGGATTGAAGTAGGCGTCACATCACAAGATGCTACGGCTTGAAACTTAAACAGATCGACACCTTGCATGGTAATTTTAGAAGTAGTGGTATCAGCTGAGGGTGCAGGTGTACCATCTAACACTCTTTGCGCTTCAACTGTAATGATATAATCTTCAAACTTACCAATATCACTATCTTGTCCGTCATTGCTACCTGAACCATTAGTATTGACTAGCATACCAATATTGACAGAAGCACCAGGAGCAAGACCTGTAGCACCGACTGCGTCATTTAAGTCATACTGATCTTGATTATTAGCAGCCAATACTGTCTCACCAGCATCAAGCTCGCCATCACCATCAGTATCGACAAACACAGTAGCAACATCAATTTGAGTTAAATCATCCTGAGGTGTTATGGTGAAGAAAACATCACCAGCTTGCGTAGCCTCAGTCAAATCAACACTTTTGTTAGTAATGGTGTAAGTATAACCATTACCAGTACTTTGTAAGGGTACATCTTTTTCATCACTACCCGTAATTTCTAGCTCGCGGTTCTGGTTTCTAGGGATAACAGTACCGTCATCAGGGTCACCATCTTCACCACGAGGGTCACCTGGTTTTTCGTATGTGTTATCAACAGTATCATTTGTACTATCAGTAATATCTGGAATGCCATCACCGTCTAGATCATCTTCGACTACAGCATAGTTGACAAAGTCGCTAGCTACAGTAGCATTGTCAGCGGCTCTAGCGCGGAAAGTTACAGTGATAGTCTCACCTTGAGCGATATTTTGTCCTAAGACAGTAATGGTTCTGCCATCAGTTGAAATACCAGGCGTATTAGTATTACTACTGCCGTCAGTCGAAATAGTAGGTGCTACATAGTCATTCTGGCCATCTTGTATCGCAACTAAGCCATCAGGAAGCGCATCTGTAATAGTAACATCGCTACCATCGATGTTACCTTCGTTCTGTACCGTTATAGTGTAGTCAACGTAGGCACGGTCGTTATTTAAGTCAATAATTTGAGTATTGAGATTGGTTCGCGCAGACTTAGTAATAGCATAAATAGGCGCTATAGTAATAGCATTATCGGTGTTCGTAGCTGCTGTATTGTCACCCTTGCTAGCTAGATACTGGCTAGTCGCTTTAACAATCAAAATACCATTGTCATCTATAACGCGATCTTCATTAACTTTTGCCGTAATAGTGATATCAGCTGATTCGCCTGGATTAAGCTCTATGGTTTCACCATTTGCAATAGTAATGACATTACCAATAGAATTACCATCAACATCCAGTTTTTGATAAGTGATGACACTCTCTGCAATATCGTAGTTGAAATCATCGTTGACACTATCGTTTTCGATACTAACAGTATAAGTATCTGATACGTTACCATCGTTGCTTAGGGTATGAGTAAAAGCTACCGTCGCGCCTACAAAAGGTTGAACGTCTATATCTTCATTAATGTCATCAGTCGCACTCGCGCCGCCAGTCGCTAATAGTGTAAACGACCCTGTTTCAGAGACACTAATAGTAACTTCGTTCGAGCGAGCGCTTTGCGGATTATTAGTATCACCAGCAACTACATAACTCGCGGTTGCGACGTTTTTGACTTCAAAAGCATCTGCCTGATCATAGCTAACATTATCAGCATGAGCAGTACCAGCGATACCCATAGCAGCGATGACGCCGACGGTAAGCACTGAGTATTTAAAAGCGTTAGGTTTCATGCGGTAAATCTCCTAAAGGATATAAATGAGTAGTCCGAAACGAACTATTCAACGATGGTGTTCAGTGCCACAGCGGCAGACTTCTTAGCGGGTAGTAATTTAATATTCCAGCGTAGAGTACGGTACTCAGAGTATGGAATCTTGACCATCTTGCCATCAACTTTGCGCATGAGCGGCATATCGGCGTAGTTCTTACCATCGATACTTGCCTGAGCGCTAGCAGGCATTGCCTCACCATTAAATACCATGTTGGCAGGAATGGGCAAAATAACCGCTAAATCGTTGATGTCTTTATTGATAGTATTGGTATAGTTGGCTTTGTACTGAATAACAGTACCAGCGGGCGCTGTGCTTACAGGGGCATAGCTCACTTTGCCGTCAGCATTCTTGATGACTTTATTGGCAGTCAATTCCATTTCTAAAGCGTCTTCAGCATGAGCTATATTTAGTAAAGAGCTAGAAGCTATAGTGGCTAATAGAATATTGCGTAGAATCTTGAAACGTTTCATATAAAATCCTTTCCTATACCGTTACTATCATTGGGATACTGATGCTTTGGGCTACCGTGAGGCTGTCTATAATTTGATATCAAGATTGTCTGTAAAAAGCACACACCTCCCTTTAAGCTATTGTAACGTAATCGATACAAGTATCAATTATAAAAATGACAAATGGTATTTCAAGGTGACCGAACGGTAAAAGCCCCGTCTAAGAAGACAGGGCTTTTTTATATTAAAAAAGGAAATAGTAATAATCTAGAGTTGCAAGAGATAATAGCTACTGAGCGTTCACAGTAGTGCCATATTTGGTATTAAAATAAAAGTTGCGGTTTGATCTGGCGTTTAGGGTAAAGGAATTGGTTATTACTGTACCGTTATTACCGATAGCCACACTATTAGAAGCATAGTCGGTTGTACTGGCTACTGGATTGGCTAAGGTTGAGGTAACCGCTGCGCCATCACTTTTGCTTTGCAGTTTATCCTGCATCACAAAGTTTGTGATGGGGACATTAGCGCGATTGGTGGCGGTAATGCGATAAGCAATACACTGACCAGGGGTAAGGGCATTTCCATTATTAGCACTTTCACTAAAGCCATTTCTAAGGTCTGTTTCACCTACACGATTGAGATCAGGATCAGTATAAGGGATGGTAGAAGGACAGTTATTAACGTATTGAGCTTTTCTAAGGACTAAGGCGGCGTTTTCTGCAATGACGCGACCAAAGTTCCTGTTGGGATAGTTGTAGGTGGTGGTTGCAAATCCAGTATTGATATTGTCTATTGTGGTTCGAATAGGATATGTTGCGCCCGTTCTACTCTCTATCAAACATATACTTCGATTAGTACCAAAGGTTGAGAGAGGGACACTAAATTGAAACTCACCGATAGTCGCGCCGCTACTATTAACAGTTTGTGTAGCATAAGTGAGAGGGTTGTTACTATCGCAACTGGCTAGTTTGACAGTACTACCGCTGATCCCCGTCTCTTGGGGCGGATTAAAAACACCGTTAAAGTAGTTTGTATTATTATAAGTCCCAGAATTGAAGTTGGCATTAGTAGCGCTCGCTTGCGCTGCTGTGATACCACCATTATCGTCAAATACCGTACCAGAAAAAATGTACTGAGGAACGTAACAGTAGTTGTCTACTCTAAAAAAGATTTGCTGATTAGTTGGGTTATTTCGATTAAAAATACGATAATTAGCGTTGCTATAGCGAACTTTTACTGATCTTACTGGTTCTGCAAACTGAATAGAGCCTTGACATGCAGTATCCAAATTATCCCCTGAACATTCGTTAGCATTAATACTACTAGTATTAAAAAGTCCTAACCCTGGAAAAGTAGCTCTATTGGAATTAGTTTCTCTAAAAGCACCAATATTTGAGCCTACTGTTGATTGAAAGCTACCATCAATAGTTGTGCCATTTGCAGTTACTCCCGTAAACAGCACATAGTCATCAAAAGAGTTGTTAGTGTTATTGACAACGTCAATGTCAAAAGCACTCATAGCAACATTAGTTAAAAAGATAGGTTGCTCCGTTATACTGTTACGAAAGTCAAGATCGATGGAGGTAACTGAGGTCACCGAAGGAAAGTTCCGAACTATATTAAAAGCACTATTACTACCTATTGTTTGTACGATAAAACTACCAGTCGTAGGCGGACCGTTAAGTTCTGATGTGGTCATTCTTATCTGCAAAGGTATACTGCCTGATGCGTTGCCTGCGATGTTGACATAATTATCAGTATTCACTGCTGAGACTAGGTTAGTGTAGTCTGCGTTTGTCAGGCTGCTTTGAGAAGCACCTGCTATTCCATTACAAGTTGCCCCACGATTAGGAGCAAGCGCATGAGATGAGATGCTCATCAATGACAATATTACAAACCCCATCAAATTCAGTATTTGAGATTGATACTTATTGAACGAAAAAGCATTCGCTATATTTAAGGATTTTTTAGCCTTATACATGTCACTAGTCCTAAGAATCAAGGTTGCTCAATTAATATCATGGTTAACCATATTTATACAAATATACTAGTATGGGATACTAATAAGCAATTTGTCATAAATCCAGTGTAAAGTTACCAGTGGTCGATTTGGTATGATGAAAAGTAAATTATATTCATAAGATTACACATAAACAAATTACAATATTGTCATTTTTAAAAAAACTAATCGTTATTTATTTAAAAAATACTTGTTATTTATCCATTTCTCTACAGCCATAAACAATCTCTCCACAAACGCCTATAATAGAGTGTCAAAATCATCTATGACAGGATATACAGGGTTAACAGTATGAGCTGTTTTGTCATGGCATCTATTTGATGTACAAGTCAGCTTACCGTAGTAGTATTTTTTACCATCATGTTCTATACCACCGCACAAAACAATGGAATGATTGAAGATAGCAAGGAAGCCATCAGTAAGTCGATATCCCATCACTCACCAGTATTTAACAAAGCCTTGCCACATAGGCAGGTACGACTGATATAAAAGGATTAACACCAATGAATTATTATAAGGATGCTGATAGCACCGAAACCCAAGAGTGGCTGGCAGCCTTTGAATCTGTGGTCAAACACGCAGATAAGGACCGTGCCCAGTTTCTACTAAAGGCGTTGTACAACATGGCAGTTCAAGAAGGCCTGCCTTTTAATAGACTAGATACCGCTTACGTCAATAGTATCGCCGCAGAAGATGAGCCAATGTATCCAGGCGATCTAGGCATGGAGCGTAAGATACGTGCTTTGATTCGTTATAACGCACTTGCCATGGTTATGCGTGCCAACAAAAACGATGATGACTTGGGTGGTCACTTAGCGACATTCGCCTCTAGTGCAACGCTTTATGAGACTGGTTTTAACCATTTCTTCCGAGCAGCCAGCGATCATTTCGGTGGCGATATGATTTATTACCAAGGTCATTCAGCACCAGGTATCTATGCGCGCTCGTATTTAGAAGGTCGTTTGACCGAAGATCAGCTTGATAACTTCCGCCGTGAAGTGGGTGGTAAAGGTCTATCAAGCTATCCACATCCATACCTGATGCCTGATTATTGGCAGTTCCCAACGGTATCAATGGGACTTGGGCCCATCATGTCGATCTATCATGCCCATGTACATCGCTATATGGAAAACCGCGAATTACTAGAAAAAGAAGGTCGTAAAATCTGGACGTTCTTGGGTGATGGTGAAACGGATGAGCCAGAAAGCTTAGGCGCAATCTCTCTTGCTGGTCGTGAGAAGCTAGATAATTTGATATGGGTGGTCAATTGTAACTTACAGCGCCTTGATGGTCCTGTACGTGGTAATGGCAAGATCATTCAAGAGCTAGAGTCTGTGTTCCGCGGTGCAGGCTGGCGCGTCATCAAAGTTATCTGGGGTGGCAACTGGGATTCACTACTTAGTAAAGATCATACCGGCGTGCTTAAACATCGTATGGAAGAAGTGGTCGATGGTGAGTACCAATTATATGAAGCACGTACGCCTGAATTTACCCGAAAAGAGTTTTTTGGTAAATACCCAGAGTTAGAAGAGATGGCAGATGCGCTGACAGACGAAGAGATTGCACGTCTGAACCGCGGTGGCCACGACCCAGTAAAAGTCTATGCTGCTTTTAGTGAAGCAATGAAGACAAAAGGTCAGCCCACTGTTATTTTGGTCAAAACTGTCAAAGGTTACGGCTTATCTACTCAAACGCAAGCCGTTAACAAGTCACATCAGATCAAAAAGCTAGATCAAGAAGCCTTGATGTATTTCCGTGATCGTTTTAATTTGCCGTTTACTGATGAGCAACTAGAGACCCTACCATTCTATCGCCCTGAGGAAGGTTCGGCGGAGATGAAGTATCTCAAAGGCCGCCGTGAAGCATTAGGTGGTCATCTGCCAAACCGCCGTAGTGGTCATATTCCGCTTAATATTCCTGAGCTATCGATGTTTGATCGCGTACTAAAAGGCAGTAATGGCAAAGAGCAATCTACCACGATGGTCTTTGTACGTTTGCTATCTGCGATGCTCAAAAACAAAGATATCCAAGATCGCGTTGTACCAATCGTCCCTGATGAAGCGCGTACATTTGGTCTAGAAGGTATGTTCCGTCAATTGGGTATCTACTCGGCTGTTGGTCAAAAATATACGCCAGAAGATAGTGAAGCGTTGATGGGTTATAAAGAAGCCATCGATGGTCACATGCTAGAAGAAGGTATCAACGAAGCGGGCGCAATGAGTACATGGATTGCTTTAGCAACCAGCTACTCTGTGAACGCCTTACCAATGATTCCGATGTATATCTATTACTCAATGTTTGGTTTCCAACGTGTGGGTGATTTGGCTTGGGCCGCAGGCGATTGTCAGGCACAGGGTTTCTTACTAGGTGCAACAGCTGGTCGTACAACGCTTAACGGCGAAGGTTTGCAGCATCAGGATGGTCATTCACAGATACTATTCAATACCGTACCGAACTGTGTAACCTATGACCCTTGTTTTGGTTACGAGCTGGCAGTAGTGATGCATGATGGCCTACGCCGTATGTATGGTGAAGGCGAGCGCGTCTATTATTACTTGACGCTGATGAATGAAAACTACGAGCAACCTGAAATGCCAGAAGGAAGCGAAGAAGGTATCAAGCGCGGTATGTACTTATTAGAAGATAATGGCTCAGCACAAGTACAGCTGTTAGGGTCTGGTGTGATCTTACGCGAAGTACAAAAAGCATCACAGATACTAAAAGATGAGTTCAATATCACATCTAACGTCTGGAGCGTTACCAGCTTTAATGAACTGACTCGTGATGGTATGGATTGCGACGACTACAACCGCTTGCACCCAATGGATGAAGAAAAAGTGCCTTGGGTTACTGAGCAGTTGGCACCGCACGAAGGTATCGTGGTTGCTGCGACAGATTATATGCGTAACTACTCAGAGCAGATTCGTGCTTGGTTACCAGACAACCGTCCTTATACGACTTTGGGTACTGATGGTTATGGCCGCTCTGATACGCGTGAAAACCTACGTAGCTTCTTTAACGTTGATGCCGCACACATTGTTGTGGCAACGCTGAAACGCCTAGCCGATGAGGGTGAAGTTGAAATGCGTTTGGTCAAAGACGCGATTTCAAGCTTAGGTATTGATGTGGATCATCCACCTGCATGGCAACAGCAGTCTTATTATGATCAGTCTCCGGATGCACCAGCACCAGGTAATGTCAATCCAAAACCCGTTCCTGAGTTTGTTGAAGAAGATGATGATGAAATCAGTGATGAAGGTCGCGCGGAAGACCAAGCAGATGCAAACGTACTCGATGATAGTGATGTCAAAGAATAATAACCATAAGACGAGGAAATAAATCATGGACATTAAAGCCCCCGATTTAGGTGTGGATAGCGCCGAAGTCAGCGAGATTATGGTAGAAGTTGGCGATGTCATCGCAAAAGACGACAACATCGTGTTGTTAGAGTCTGACAAAGCATCAGTCGAAGTGCCAAGCTCCGCTGCTGGTAAAGTCACTAAAATTAGCATTGCTATTGGTGATCAAGTCAGTGAAGGCATGGTGCTCATTGAGCTTGAGAGTGCAGATGATAGCAATGACAGCGATAGCACTGCTGATGACAAACAAGATAACAACACCGCAAAAGACACATCTGCTGACACAGAAGAAAAATCTGAGCCTGACACTACTGAATCAGAGCAATCAGAGTCTACTGCTAAGCCAGCCACTGGTGCTGATCAGGCAACCACTCATGCGTTACCTGATCTAGGCGTTGATGAAGCACAGGTTTCTGAAATCATGGTAAGCGTCGGTGATACTGTCAGCGCTGAACAGTCGATTTTATTGATCGAATCTGATAAAGCTTCAGTTGAAGTACCAGCGCCCGTTGCCGGTAAGATCGAAAAAATCTTGGTCGAAGCAGGAGATATGGTTGCTAACGGTCAGGACTTTATCGTTATTATGGAAAGCGGTACAGATAATGTGAGTGATAGTGAGTCTGAAGCTTCTAAACCACAAGAGTCAGCACCCGCTAAAGCAGAAGATAAAACAGCTCCTAAAACCACTGGTGAGCCAAAACAAGCTGCCAAACCGACCAATACTGATACAGCTGCTAGCAAACCAGAGGGTAAACTCACTGAAGCACAGGTCAATGAAAAATTGGTCGATGTGTATGCAGGTCCTGCCGTGCGTAAGCTAGCGCGTCAGTTAGGTGTTGACATCACACAAGTGACTGGCTCAGCATTAAATGATCGTATCCTAAAAGAAGATCTGTTTGCCCATGTCAAAGACAGCCTGACCAAGCAAAAAGCAGCGCCTGCGAGCAGCAGTGCCGTAAGTTCAGGTCTACCGAAACTGCCTGACATGAGTAATACAGAGGTTTGGGGTGAGACAGAAACCCAAGACCTCAGCCGTCTGCAAAAAGTATCAATACCGCAGCTGAACTACAATACCTTGCTGCCACAAGTAACACAGTTTGATTTGTCTGATATTACCGAGACTGAAAAACTGCGTGGTGAGTTAAAAGGCGGTATGAAAGCTGAAGGGGTTGGGCTGACTATCTTGGCCTTTATCGTTAAGGCGACTGCATATGCGCTCACGCAGCATCCACGCTTTAATAGTCATTTAAGCGATGACAATACGCAAATTATCTTGCGGAAGAGTGTCAATATGGGTATCGCAGTAGCGACTGATGATGGTCTGATTGTACCTGTTATTAAGGACGCGCAAGCTAAAGGTATCAAGCAAATCGCAATTGAGATTGGTGAACTTGCTGTTAAGGCTCGCGATAAGAAGCTCAGTACCAAAGATCTACAAGGGGCAAGCTTTACTATTTCAAGCCAAGGTATCCTAGGTGGTACAGCATTTACGCCACTGGTCAACTGGCCACAAGTAGGTATCTTGGGCGCCTCAGAAGCCACTATGCAGCCTGTCTGGAATGCTGCTAAGCAGACTTTCGAGCCACGCTTGATGTTGCCATTATCATTATCTTATGATCACCGCGTTATCAATGGTGCTGATGCGGCAGTGTTTACCCGCTATGTTGCGACCTTGCTTGCAGATCCACGTCGTATTTTGATCTAGCGCTTACTGATAAACAGAAAAAGACTGTCTACGGACGGTCTTTTTTATGGCTTGCTTTTCGTTTCTAGAAACCACTATTCTAAAAATAGCTATCTAACGGCGAGGTGAGATGTAGATGGTAGTAATAGTGAGTAGCAAGTGATAAACAGCAATTAATAAATATAAAAAAGCCAGCTAACAAGCTGGCTTTTTTGACTCATGATACTTGACTGGCTTAAAATTGTTTGACAAAGGCAACGCCATATACCCAAGGGCTGATATCAATTTCACCGATATCACTGCCGTCTAAAGTAGCGTCGGTTTTGATGTCCATGTAGCGTGCATCGATTCGGAATGCTTCAGTAGGCGCAAAAGGAATATCAAAACCTACGTGACCAGCTACGCCAACGCTATCATCAAGATCTAAATCACCACCACTAGAGATTCTTTCTTTAAAAAATGTCGTGTAGTTCACACCAACACCGATAAAAGGCTTGATATTCATTGGCATACTGTAATTATCGAAGTGATACTGTACAGAAAGCGTAGGTGGTAAATGTTGGGTGCTACCTGTCAAAACTTGAGTACCATCAGCACTATTCAGGTCAAAATCATGATGAAATGGGATAGCTGCAAGCAATTCGACACCAACATTATTAGCGATAAAGTATTCGCCGCTGATCGTTGGACGGATATCATCATCAACTTTTACTGCTAGTGTACCGTCGGCTAATGTACCGTTGTCGCTTTTTGGGTCGACCATATGGGCGCCAGCAGCAACAGACCACGTGCCAGCAGGGATAGCAAAAGCAGTGGTCATCGTGAATACGGCAGCTACCAAAACTAGGGATTGTAGTTTCATTGGTTGGTTCCTAAAATGTGAAAAGGGTCAGTGAAATGAGGGATGGCATTGTACACTGATACATAATGTTATAATAGATAGTTAATCTGTAACATCATGGCATCATTATAGTTTAAAACCACATTTATTGTAAGGTTTTAATTTGAGATTTAAGTGCTTTTATTTAGTCACTAACGATAGAAGGAATTATTTGACAGCTTTTGACTGTTAAAAAACTAATTATTGTGGGATAGGGTACAACCGCATTGTGATACTCTGATATAACTGGTTCAAAAAACTGAGATAATAATGGTTATCTGAATCGAAGAGTTGATGAGCGTCAAATTATTAACGATTGATAATGGCTTATGGAATTGATATTGATGATATGACAAGAGGCGTAATATATTATGCTCGGTTATTGTAGTAATTCTCCTCTACGCTGTGAGAATGCACGCTCTACAAAGATATTGAATCAGGTAGACTCTTGTTGCCCTGAATGCAATTTGTTTTTGGTGCCTGCTCAAGATATAAGCCAACAGCTTATTGCTGATGAGCAGTTTTTAAGACTTTCTATTTTATCAACCGCACTGATGCTGCTCATATCTGTCTATATCTATTATTTAAAGTTTACGTAACCCTTTATGGTCAAGTATGATAAAAACCATGAGTAATACGGGTGGCTTCAAGTCAGGGGCTGTCATAAGATGTCAGGCGCTCCATCGAATGAGCTGTATTTTTGACCATCTGTTTTTTTAAGCTTATAGGTAGTCATATTCTATGATCACTGCTTTATTCTACTAATATAATACCGGTGTTTCACCGCATAGGGACGGCATGCTATTCCAATCTATACGGCGCTTGCGTCATTTTGTTTATGATGTTTTGCAGAACGAAGCGCACGACACGTTGTTTAGTCGTTATCTCGATTATTTTCTTATATTCTTGATCATGACCAATGTGGCAGCTGTGATAGCGGAATCAGTGGATAGTTGGTATTACCCATATCAAGAGTATTTCACATGGTTTGAAAATTTCTCTATAGTGATATTTTCTATCGAGTATTTACTACGGTTATGGAGCGTCGCTGAAGCCAAGCCTGACAACACAACGTGGCGGCAGCGTTGGGATTGGATCAGAAGCCCGTCAGCACTTATTGATTTGGTGGCGATTGTCCCAGCTTTCCTAAACTTCTTTGTCACCATTGACTTGCGTTTCTTACGGATTCTGCGTTTGTTCCGTATTCTCAAGCTCACTCGCTATTTTGCGTCCATGCGTATTCTACTGGTGGTCATCAGTAAAGAGCGCGGCTCGTTTCAAGCCGTTATCTTTATATTAATTATCATGATTGTGACCGCATCGAGCGGTATTTATTTGGTCGAAAATCATGCCCAACCAGAAGAGTTTGAGTCGATACCCAAAGCGATGTGGTGGGCTGTGGTGACGCTTACGACTGTGGGCTACGGTGATGTAACCCCGATTACCAATGCTGGCAAGATATTGGGGGCAATTATTACCATATTGGGTGTGGGTCTCGCAGCACTTCCTGCAGGTATCTTAGCAACAGGTCTGGCAAATGAGCTTGCGCAGCGCCGTGAAGAGCTGGAGCAACATTTTCGAGAGCAGCTGATCGATAGCGACTTTGATCTGGTACAGAACCAGATGATGATTGATAAGATTCGCCGCGAGCTAGGATTGGACAAAGAGCAGGCGCAAAATATCGTATTACAAGTGCTGCGTGAACAAGAGCTGGAGCGCCGCGAAAAAGAAGTAGAGAACCGTCAAAAGAATTTTTGTCCACATTGTGGTGAGGTCTTATAGATAAAAATTAGATAGGAGTAGGTGTTTTTTAAAGGAGCTACTAAGGTAACTATTGAAGGAGCTATCGAAGTAGCCATTCAAATAGTAATCTAAACAGTCACCAGATAACGGTGTGGGCGATAAAAAAATGGTGCTGTGTGATCAAAACACAGGACCATTTTTATATTTTACTATTTGTTGATAATATATATCTAGGACTATACACCCTGAGGAATAGGCATCGCACGTGCCAACTCATGGGCCACTTGCTGTGCTGCACTTGATAGATCTTCTGCATCTAGTGGTAGGTTTTGCAGCGTCAGATGCCAGTCATCGACAGAACGACGCAAATGAGCAACCCAAAGGGTTTTACAATCACGTGGCAGCTGTTTTAGGTTGACTTCAAAACAGCGGTTGCCCTCGTCATCGCTCAGATGAATCTCGCCTTTCTTAACTCTTGAAAACGCGTGACCATGGTATGAGTTGGCAAGCAACGCAATATGAGTGATATGTTCTGGAACTTCTTCTAACTCCAATCTAATTTGCTCTTGGTCAAGTGGCGCAAGATACATGGCTTGCTCACCGCGATCCTTGCCGTTTAGACTGTCTCCTTGATGCTTGACTGATTCGGCTCTATCACGCAATTGTTTGAACCAGACGATGTCACTAATGATGCAATTGTCATCATATAAGACGCAGGCTAAGTCGATATCGACTGCGCTTTTGTCCTTTTTAAAACGTTTAAATAACCCTTTTGGCTCAATCTTGGTAAATTCATAATTGAGCGCAAAAAATAAGGTTCCCGTATCCAAGCCCAGTCCTCTTAAACTGTCGGAAAGCAGTGGTGATGGGGCAGTGGTCGGCATAACATTCCTTTTTTTAATTCTTAGTGGTTAATTCTTGGTTCTTGGTTCTTGGTTCTTGGTTCTTGGTTCTTGGTTCTTGGTTCTTGGTTCTTGGTTCTTGGTTCTTGGTTATTAGCGCATATTGTGGTCTAAGGGTTACTTAGCTTAGACGTCGCTATCAGTATTCGTTGTCGCTCGAGGTTTGTCTAATACCGCTTGGTATAATAATTCAGGCTTAGCATCCAACAAACCATTGCCAAAACCACGTAGCCACCAAACCAGTTGTGAGGTCAGATTAACCGTCGCTTTTATCGTTAAGGTTCCGTCATCATTTGCTATGACAACCTGATCGTCACTCAATTTACTCTCGGTGAGGCTTCTACCTGCTTGCTGCGTAAATTGTAGCTCAATGGTGGTGTTTTTACCACGCTCAGCCAGTTCACCGAAAAACGGGTGGCTAAACCCCATACTGCCTTCGTCCAGATACGTATCGAGTTGAAAGTTATCTGGGGTTTGTGCGGTACTTTCTAAAATATCCACACTATCAAATCGGTGTAGTGCAAAAGTGCGAATAATGACGTCTGGATCATCGGTACGAGTGGCCAGTAGATAGATAATTACACCACGCTGAATGATAGCAATAGGGTTTAGCGTATACTCACTGGCCTCTGACTTGTTGCTACGAGTATAGCAGGCATTGATTTGTAACTGATAAAATAGCGCATGATAGATGTTGTCTTTGCTATCTAAGTCTATGTGTGGCGCAATGAGTGGCTGAGTCGCAGGCTCGATACGAACGCGGTCTATCCAGGAATGTGTTACTTTGCTATTTTTGAGTTGTCGCCTTGCCAAGTCAAACCAAGGGAACAGCTCATCTAAAATGACAGGTGGCAATAGCTGAGTCAGATTGGCCTCAACCATATTGAAGGCAACGGCTTGCGATAAGTTCATGTGCGGTAAGCTTTGTAGCGGGGCATCTTCTTTCCAGCGCCAGCCTTGAGGATTGGCATTGTTTTTTTCGATAGGAAAGCGTTTGGCCAGCGCATTCAAATCACGCTGTACAGTACGTAGACTGATATCGAAACCTGCCATCATGAGCTGTTCGTAAATATGGGTGGTGCCTACCCAGCGATTGCGCTGTAGCTGTGACAACACCTGCCATTGACGAGCAGTCGTCGCCGCCCCATGACGGTTGTCATTGCTCTCTTTTAGCGCGTTGCTCTCTGTAGCCACCAGCATATTCTCTTGCTCAGTAGCGTTGGCTTGAGCGTGGATGTCATTGGCAGTGGTAGGACGTACAGTCATTAAGAGATACCCTTTATGAAGTCATAGGTCATTTTTTTGTAGGTCAATATTTTCAAGATTAATACTTTAAAGGCTAATGTTTTATAGGTTTTAACCAGTTAGCAGCCGTTTATCATCGCAGAAAAGCATCGTGGCGTCTAGGGACGTTCGTACATGTCGACGCCATATCGAACGCTCTGTATTTAATAATGAAGACTAATATAGTAGATATTAAAGCTAGTGGGTACTAAAGCGATTCATCACCAATGACTTCAGTCTCACCATTTTCGTCTTTACGATTTTCTTCCTTTTTCTTATCCTCTTTTTTCTGACGCTTTGCTTTACGCTTTTTTTTCTCTTTCTTTTTTGACTTTTTATCATCGACATCATCATCGCCATCTTGGTTCTCATCCCACAGCATTAGACGATCCAGAACTTTACCGAATAGCGTATTTTTGCGATATCGACCTTTCTTGTTCATGGTGTCGATGGGTAGACCTGTCATCAAGGTCAAGGCTTCACTCAATGTATAAACACCATAGATATGAAAGTTGCTGTCTCTTACAGCAGCAATGATATCGTCACGTAACATCAGTTGTTTGACATTGGCCATCGGAATAACCACGCCTTGCCCACCTGTGAGTTCTTGCTCACGGCAGGCATCAAAAAACCCAGCGATTTTGGCATTGATGCCGCCAACAGCCTGTACTTCACCCAGCTGATTCATGGAACCAGTGATGGCAAATGATTGATCAATGGGGACATTGGCTAAGGCGGATAGTAGGGCGCAGCCTTCGCTGACAGTGGCGCTATCGCCATCGATATGAGCGTAGCTTTGTTCAAATGCGAGCGAAGCACTAAAATTTAGGGCATGGTGCTGGCTAAACAGCGCCCGCAAATAGCTGGTCATGATTAGCATGCCCTTAGCATGCAAGCTACCACCCAAATCTACATCACGTTCAATATCAAGGATTTCACCTGCGCCAATATTGGGTTGAATCACCGCGGTGAGACGCGCAGGCATGCCAAACTCACTATCAGCGTAACTGACGACAGTCAGGGCATTGACCTGTCCAACTGCACTGCCTTGCGTTTGAATCAGTTGTTGCCCGTTTTTGAGCTCATCCCAATATAGGTCACGCAAATATCCTGAGCGCTCATCCATGTCGTCAATTGCTTGAATGACATGGTCAGCAGTAACCATATTTTGTGCGCTCAAACGCGCATGACGGTTAGACTCATGTAGCAGTTTGATGAGCAAGTCACTATGTAAGCTCAAGCGGTCTTGTTCTTCAGCTTGTAAGCTTAAATGCTCAAGTAAGGTGGCTTGAGCGCTACTATCGAACGGATACAGATCGGCGTAGTCAATGATGTCTGCCATTTTCGCTACCAGTGCCAATTCATGCTCGCTGGTGCGCGTTACATCATCATGAAAGTCCGCGCGAACTTTGAACACCGCATCGAACTCAGGCTCAAGCTCTAACAGCTCATAATATAAGTCTGCTTCACCTAATAGGATCACTTTAATATCAAGATCAATGGGCGCAGGTGATAAAGACAAGCTACCTGTTAGGGTTAGCATCTGCTCAAGACTTGAGAGCTTAATTTTGCGAGACTGTAGCGCGCGCTTTAGACCTTGCCATGCATAAGGGTGCTCAAGTAAATGGCTGGCTTCTAGGAGCAGGTAGCCGCCATTGGCACGGTGCAAGGCGCCTGCGCGAATCATACTGACGTCAGTCGTTACGGTACCCAATTGAGTGATTTGCTCAACGTGACCCAACAGATTAAGGTGAGTCGGCAGGTCTTCAAAGACAACAGGTGCACCACTGTCTGGTACGTGGCTGACAATAATATTGACCGCATAACGGCTGGGTGTCGTGGTTAATACTGCCGACACAAATTCTTCGTCATCACCGTTGACGATGCGCTCTACATGAGCAACCATATCGGCAAATATGGCTTTGAGGTAATCAACAACAAGCGGGTGTGTGGCAAACTGCTCATAAATAGGGGCAAACAAAGGTTGTAGCGCACGGTGTGCGATACTGCGATGCAATGACTCGATTGCATCGTTGGCTTCATCTTCTAACTGCTCTAAAGCGATGTTCAGTTGGCTGAGCCGTTTTTGCATATGGTTTTTCTGTACAAAGTTATTTAATTCAGCTTCGTACTCGCTATTGCCATACTCAGAATTTTGGGCATTATTTTGATCTTTATTACCGTTAGTTTTATCGTTACTTGGTATATTGGCTTTTTCGGTACTATTTATCGGTGATGAGTCATCATCATTGCTAGATGATTTTGAATCCTTTGAGTGGTCGCTGCTATTGTCTGTCGTCAGTTGACTGGGATGAACGAAAACTGCTTTATTATCAAACGAGCGAAACGTTAAAGCTAAGTCATATTGTTTGCCTTCAGCGTTTAGCGCATCATAGGCATGACTCTCTTTTTGATGTGTATTGTTCTTTATTGCTTCGATTTTACTTTGGTATTGGTCACTACGAAACCGTTGGCTTAGTCGCTTTTTGGCTTGTTGCCACAAGCTATTGACGTGCTGCTGTAGTTGTAATGCTTGACCTGCAGGCAGACGCAGCGCGAGCGGCGTACGGGGATCAGTAAAATTATGCACATAGACCCAATCGTCAGGCGTCGGTGCATCAGCGGCGATGCGGGTAAGCAGGCGACTAATAACCGTGCGTTTGCCCAAGCCGTTCTCACCAGCAGCAAACACATGGTAGCCACTAGCCTTGATATCTAGCGCCGTATGCAATGCTTTGAGTGCACGCTGCTGACCAAAACCAACATCCAAGTCCGGTGCCGTACGGGTGTCTGTCGGTAGCTCATTAGGGTCGCTATAGCGCTTTAGTTGCTCAGCTGATATGCGGCAGTTTTGCTGAACTTCTATAAAAATAGGATTGGGCGTATTAGGTGTGTCTTGCTGATTGTTTTTTGAGTCAGCGGTAGGTAGTACCATATTATTAGCGTCTTTTGATATTTGAGATATAGGGGTGCGGAGTTGCTCAGTCATAGGATATTAAAACATCATCTTAAAGGTATAGATTGGGGTACGGTATTTTATACGAGGCTTGTTTGTTCTAAAACTATCACTTTCAATAAAGACATCTTACAAGATGTAGCCGCATGTTAGCGAAGTCATTGAGCGCAGTTTTGTATCATATTCAGATAACTTATATAGAATAATGAATAAAAAAACAATAAATGGCTCATGGCATGCTATTACAGCAGAATAACGCCTCACAATAAGCGTAGATAGTATAAGATGTCCCACATTGGCGCAATCTGCAACTATTCAATGAGCGGGTCACATGATAAAATAGGCGGTTCACATGTCAAAACTGGATAACTCGTTGTATGTCAGCTTCCGCTAAAACCTCTTCATCGTCTGCTAACACGGGTAACATCCGTATTGATCCGACTGGCTTTGTCAAACTTGGGGCACAGCTGCCAACGCTTGCTAATATCTTAGCACAAGCAATAGCCGAGCTCGGTTTATCTCTAAGTGAGAAACAGCAGCGAACGTTATTATTATACTTAGACCAGCTTTTGTTATGGAATAAAGCGTATAATCTGACCGCCATTACCGATCCAGAAGAAGCGCTGATTAAACATGTGATTGATTGTTTGTCTATTATAATGCATTTACCAGCAGGTTCACTGCTTGATATTGGCACAGGAGCAGGGTTGCCTGCAGTGATTATTGCGATTTGTCAGCCTGAGCGCCAATGTACAGCACTTGATAGCAATCAGAAAAAGATTCGCTTTATCAAGCAAATCAGCAGTGAGCTTAGTTTGGGCAATATGCAGCCAATCGCTTCACGTATCGAAGCACACGAGGCCAGTTACGACGTAGTGACTTCTAGAGCATTTGCCAGTTTGATAGATTTTGTTGAGGTAGCGCAGCCAAGATTAGTAGATGGCGGCTATCTGTGTGCGATGAAAGGCAAAGCACCGAGTGATGAAGAGCTGCAAGCGCTCGATAGTGATTGGCACATAAAAACGATCAAGCTATCAGTACCGCGCCTGCATGATAGCCGTCATTTGATTCAGATGTCTGTCAAAACATCTAAATGACAAACACTTCTCAGTCATGAAACAGCTATCACTTTTTGTGAAACATAGTTTACGTTTGTACTCAAATGACATAGTATTTAAAAGCACTAAAACTACGTAAGCGGAAATTGAGCAGTTGACATCTAAAACGGCTGCGGATTAAGAGTGCTGGTGTAGTACGAATTTACCAGTATGAGCGCTACCAACTGCATCAAATACAGTAAAAGAAAAATCAAGTAATAGATTTTAATAATATTGAGTGAGTGTATGGAAATCATAGCAATTGCGAATCAAAAGGGCGGTGTGGGCAAAACCACAACGGCGGTAAATTTGACCGCCAGTTTAGCTGCTAAGCGCAAGCATGTACTTCTGATTGACTTAGACCCACAGGGTAATGCAACCAGCGGGACTGGTGTTGATAAAAATGAGCTAACGCTTACCATAGCAGATGTTTTGCTTGATGGGGTATCACTGACTGAAACTATTGTCACTAGCCCTGCTGGATTCGATGTTATCGGTGCCAACCGCGATTTGGCAGGTATGGATATCACGTTAATGAGTAAGACTGATAGCCATGAATTGTTCAAAACTGCCATGGCAGATTTGGTTAATGATCAAGTCGCTAATAAAAAGCAGTCATATGATTATGTGATTATAGATTGTGCGCCTAGTTTGAATCTATTGACCATTAATGCTCTGGTCGCAACTGATAGCGTCATTATTCCAATGCAGTGTGAGTATTATGCATTAGAAGGGTTGGCTGATTTATCCCAAACGATTGAGCGTCTAACAGAGTTAAATCCTAAGCTATACATACGCGGAGTCGTGAGAACGCTGTTTGATGCACGTAATACACTTGCTCGTGATGTGTCTGCTGAATTAGAAGCACACTTCGGCGATATCATGTACAAGACACATATTCCAAGAAATATTCGCCTAGCAGAAGCGCCTGCACATGGTTTGCCCGTCATTGCTTATGAGAGATGGTCAAAAGGCGCACGCGCGTACCAAAAGCTGGCTGCTGAAGTCATAAAGCAGAGCAGTTGATTTTTATATAAGCGTTGTTTATATAAGCGAGTGTCACTGGTAAAGACAGTAAGCAATCAGTTGGACAACAGAGCACTGAAAATTGTATCTAGTAAGCCGTAATAGTAATCAATAGGCTTTTATTTTAGCGTTAGAGGATAGGTAATCATGGCGAAGAAAAGAGGGTTGGCTGCCAATCGAGGCTTAGATGCCTTATTGGGATCAATCAAAAAAGAAAAGCAAATCACCGCCTCTGCCTTGCAAGACGATATGGCTGCACGTGACAACACGTCGCCAGCTGAAACACCGAATCCCAAAGTGCCTGCCGATACTACTTCGATTAAAACCAGCAAAAAATCGACCACAACGTCTAATGATGCTGATAGCGACAACGGTACTCGCGCACCGCGTAGTCCGCGAGCTGCGAGTAAGTCTACTGTTGCTAAGTCACGCAATAGCAGCACAGAGGCAAGTACGCAAGAAGATCAAATCAGCCTCGTACAAATCGATGTCACCCTTTTACAAGCGGGCAAATATCAGCCACGTCGTGATATGAGTGAAACGGCGCTTGCAGAGTTGGCGTCTTCTATTGAGCAGCATGGCGTGATGCAGCCTATTGTGATTCGTCCTTTACTGGCCAATGAAGATAAAAGTGAAGATTTTGTTACTCACGAAATTATCGCGGGTGAGCGTCGCTGGCGCGCGGCAAAAATGGCCGGAAAGTCGGTTATTCCAGCTATTGAACGTGCGCTATCTGACGAGCTCGCCATTGCACTCGCATTGATCGAAAACATCCAGCGTGAAGACTTATCCGTCATTGAGCAAGCAGCAGCATTGCAGCGCTTTCATACTGAGTTCGGTATGAGTCATGCCATGATTGCTGAAGTCGTTGGCAAGGCACGCACAACGGTATCGAATCTACTGCGGTTAAATCAATTACATGATACGGTAAAAGACCATTTGGCAACCAGCGCGCTAGATATGGGTCATGCCCGTACGCTATTGGCATTGTCTTCTGAGCAGCAGCCTATCATCGCGCAAAAAATCATCGATGGCGGCATGACGGTGCGAGAAGCGGAAAAACTGGTCAAATCTATTTTGCAGCCGGCTCCCAAAGCCAATCGTATCGAACAAGCGCAATCTCGTGACGCTGAACGTCTCACTCAAAGACTGACGGATATGCTAGGCGCCGAAGTCAAACTTAAGCACAAAAGAGATGGACAAGGTAGCGTTGAGATATTCTTCCATAATCAAGATCAACTGGCCGCTTTGATCAAGCATATAGAAGCGCAGGCTTAGGATAATACGCGAATTAGTAGGACTGATTTATTAGTAGCAATTGTTTACGCATGAATCCGTCTACGTCATAACTGTTTTGAGAACATGGAAGAAAGTAAGTATGTGGGAGTTAGTAAAGGCAGGTGGCTGGCTAATGACACCTATCGTCGTCTGTTCTATATTAGCACTGGTTATCATCATTGAGCGTAGCCATACGCTACAATTTAACAAAATTGTGCCCACTAGACTACGAGAGCAGCTCATCACTCGCTTACGTGAAAATGGTGATATTGGCCGTACGCAGCTGATGAATGTCAAAGAAAAGACAGCGCTTGGTGATATTTTGGCAACAGGTCTGCTTTATCGTCAGTATGGCTTAGAGTCTATGACCATGCATATGCAAAACCGTGCCAGCGTACAAGTGCATCAATTAGAAAAAAATATCAATATGCTGGGTACGATTGGTGCTATTGCGCCATTGCTTGGACTATTGGGTACAGTGCTGGGTATTATCTCTTCATTCTTAGCCATCACTGATGGTGCGATGCAAGATCCAACTATGCTTGCTGCTGGTGTGTCACAAGCGCTAATCACGACGGCTGCTGGCATGATCGTGGCTATCCCAGCACTGGTTGCGTATCGTTATTTTCAGCGCCGCATCATCGATATCAATGCGCATTTCGAGACGCAAGCAGGGCTTATGATTCAAGAGCTATACGACTACCAATTGCTCGAAAATATTCACACGTTGGCGCCTGCCAATAGTACAGTAGCTATGGATGAGCATGCAAGAGTTCAGTTAGATGCAGGCTTAGATACAGACAAGGTCAATATGGCGACACCATAACGGTCATAGTTTTGATTCTATATAATAGCGATGGTTTTCATACGAAAGTATGCCCATGCGCACTAGATAATTTGAAGAGATTCATATGCGCTTTAGAAAACCGACGATTGAGCCGCTTGAGATTAATCTAACACCGATGATTGACTGCTTATTGTTTTTGATTGTCTTTTTGCTACTGGCTACCTCCTTTAACCATTTTAGTCGCTTAAACATTATCCTTCCTGAAGCAGAAGGTGTGGCACAGACAGAACCACAAAATAGCATTGAAGTGGCTGTGCAAGAAGACGGCAGTTACTTGGTCAATGGTATTACGCTCGCCAGTAGCAACGAGGCCGAACTGACCAGCATGTTGCAGCAAGAAGCAGGGAGCAATCGCGATATGCTCTTTGTGATTGCAGCGGATGCCAACGCTACCCATCAGTCTGTCGTACGGGTGATGGATGTCGCTGGCAAACTTGGCTTTTTGAACCTGAATATCAGCACCGTTGTCCCACTTGGTCAAACTTTGCCGCAATAACATTTGCCGCATCATTACTATAAACTGTGTATCAAGCACAGCCCATTCATGTTATGACATCTACATTGAGGCTTTTATGAGCCAAGCTTATATACCTGACTCTACAAAACCTTCTGCTAAAAAACCTTCAGCAGCACCTTCTAGTCCGCCCAAAAGTAAGACCTTGTTGCGCCTACTGAGATATCTAAAGCCGTATTGGTGGGCCTTGCTACTAACGGTTGTGGGTTTTGCTATCAATGCAGGCACTGAGATTTGGATTGCCAAGCTATTGCAATACATCACTGATGCCATCAATCAGAATGACCGCAGCAAACAAGCTTTATTTCCCTTGCTCATCATTGCCTTGTTTTTTGTACGCGGTGTGGGTAGTTTCTTGGGTAACTATTACACTGCTTTGGTGTCACGTAACTTGGTTTATGAGCTGCGGGTTGAGGTTTTTAATAAACTACTACGCTTGCCAAGTTCATTCTATTTGGCCAATCCTGCTGGTACGATCTCATCAAAACTGATATTTGATGTTGAACAAGTTACCGCTGCCAGTACCGACTCAATGAAGACCTTGCTACGTGATGGTTTGACGGTTGTGGCCTTGATCGGCTTTTTGTTGTATAGCAACTGGCGCTTGACGCTCATTTTGTTTATCGTATTACCGCCGATATTGTGGCTCATCCGTATTGCTTCTAAGCGTTACCTTAAGCTGTCTAAAGGCATTCAAAAAACGATGGGTAGTGTTAGTCATATCACTAATGAAGTCATCGGTGGCTATCAGGTGGTAAAGAACTACGGTGGACAAGCGTACGAAGCCGAGCGTTTTGATAAGACTTCAAAAAAGAATTTACGCCAAGGCATGAAGGTGGTGGTCACCAACAGTATCAATACCCCAGCGGTACAGTTATTAATGGCGATAGCCATGTCAGTGGTGGTATGGCTTGCACTTAGACCTTCAGTCATCAGTAATATTTCAGCGGGTGAGTTTATCTCTTATATTGCGGCGGCTGGTCTGCTCAGTAAGCCTGTCCGATCACTGACCGATATCAATCAAAAGTTGCAAAAAGGTATTGCCGCTGGTGAGTCGATTTTTGCGTTACTTGATGAACCAGAAGAGGAAGACACAGGTACCATTAGTAAGGCGTTATCCGGTCAAATGTCTTTGGATAATATTAGCTTGGTATATCCGGACTCAACGGTTGCTCTGCGCGACTTTACCTTAGATATAAAAGCAGGCGAGACAGTTGCACTAGTCGGAAGAAGCGGGGCGGGTAAATCATCCTTAGTGAATCTTCTAACACGTACTTTAGAGACGTCCTCAGGGCAGATTACTCTGGATAACATGCCCATTGAGGACATCAAATTAGAAAGCTTGCGTGCACAAATTGCCATGGTGAATCAACAAGTGGTGCTATTTAACACGACAGTATTGAACAATATCGCTTATGGCGGCTTGGCTGATAAAACCCAAGCTGAGGTCGAGCAGGCCGCAAAAGCGGCGTTTGCCCATGACTTTATCATGAAGATGCCAAACGGCTACCAAAGTGAAATCGGTGCTGAAGGACTACAGCTGTCGGGTGGACAGCGTCAACGACTGTCTATTGCTCGTGCCTTGTTAAAAGATGCACCAATTTTGATTTTGGATGAGGCCACTAGTGCGCTTGATAATGAGTCAGAATACTACATTCAACAAGCCCTCGATAATGTCATGAAAGACCGCACGACACTAGTAATCGCGCATCGTTTGACGACGATCGAGTCCGCTGATCGTATTGCTGTGATGGATGGTGGACAAATCGTTGAGCTAGGAACGCATGACGAGCTGATGCAGCTGCAGGGTCACTATGCGCAAATGTATGCTCGAGATTTTGAATAGCACCACATATCTGTACTTCGATTTATGGTAAGTCTGGTAGTCTTTAAAACTGGAACGACCGTTAGCACCTACGTAATAAGTTAATAGAATAAATGGCAATTATCAATGAGCATCGAGACGACAATCACCCATGCATGGCAACGCCGCGCCCTTTGGCTTTGGCTATTGTTGCCTGTTAGCTGGCTTTATGGGTTGATTACCATGCTTCGCCGCAATGCTTATAAATCTGGGTTGCTATCAAGCTATCGTGCACCTGTACCCGTCATGGTCATTGGCAATATTACGGTAGGGGGTAGTGGTAAGACGCCGCTTATCATTGCTTTAGTTAGTTATTTGCAAAGACACGGCATAAAGGTAGGGGTTATCAGCCGCGGTTATGGTGGTGATACCAGTCAAATGCCAGCCGTGGTAAGTGCTACCAGTTTGCCGAGCGTAGTAGGTGATGAGCCTTGTTTGATTGTTCATACGACAGGCGTTGCTATGGCAGTATGCCCCAACCGTCAGCAGGCGATTGCTGCTTTGCTGGATGCTCAGCCTGATCTACAATTGATCATCGCTGATGATGGTTTGCAGCATTATGCTCTTAAGCGCGATATAGAGTGGATTGTGGTAGATGACGCGCGAGGGTTTGGCAATGAGCAGTTGCTCCCGACTGGGTTTTTGCGTGAGCCGATGTCACGATTACAAGGGACTGACGTCATCTATCACGAGAAGCCTGCCATAGATTCGGCTTATGATAATAAAAGTGGTGAGAAAGCGCGACGTGCTGAGCGCTTGACCATGCATTTGCAAGCGGATACATTGCAAAAGCTATGGAATCCACAGTCGGATACGCCTCAGACCGATAACGCAATACCGGTTAGTAACAACCGTATACATGCAGTCAGTGGCATCGGCTATCCACAGCGCTTTTTTGATACTTTAAAATCTCTTGGTTTTGATGTCGTAGGACACCCTTATCCTGATCATTATGACTTTAGTTTGGCTGAGTTATTGCAATATAGTGATTATCCAATCGTGGTGACCAGTAAAGATGCAGTAAAAATAAGCGCGTTATTGTCAGGCTATACAACGGATCAAGTGCTGAATGCTGAGTACACAGAGTTAATTAGTAGATTATGGGTATTACCTGTGACAGCTGTTTTATCCGATAACTGCTACGATAATCTCAACCAGCAATTAAAAGCTTTAGGTGTCAATGCTAATCAAGATGCTAGTATAAGCGTCTCATCATAGACATTGGTTAAGACACCAAACTGCACCGCAATTTTATAGGAATCAACCATGTCGCTTGTCGCTCCCTCTACTAAAACCCATATCGTAATTCCTGCTCGCTTTAAGAGCACTCGGCTACCTGGTAAGCCATTGCTAAGCATTCATGGCAAGCCGATGATACTGTGGGTGGCTGAAAAAGCACAGGCAGCTACCTTTGCAGATGATATGTGTATCGCGACGGATGACGAGAGTATTGCAAAGGTTTGCACCGATGCAGGTTTCGATGTTGTTATGACCAGTAGCGAACATGCTTCGGGGACGGACCGTTTGGCAGAAGTAGCTGCTATCAAAGGCTGGGCTGACCATGACATTGTGGTCAATATGCAAGGGGATGAGCCACTTGTACCGCCATTGCTGCTCGAGCAGGTACAAGCACTTTTGGTCGCGGATGAGGCTAGCGTCATGGCGACACTCTGTGAACCTATCGATGATTACGATACGTTTCAGCGACCATCTGTGGTAAAAGTCGTCAGTCAACAGGCAAACAACCTACAGCGCGCACTCTATTTTAGTCGCGCGCCCATCCCTTGTGATCGTGATGTTGCGCTGGCTGGTAGCAGTCAAAGACAACCACCAAAAAATGCGTATCGCCATTTGGGTCTATATGCTTATCGCGTCAGTTTATTACAGCAGTTTGTACATTGGCCACAGACGCCGCTCGAGTTACTCGAAAGTCTAGAGCAGCTACGTGTGCTAGAAAACGGTGAGCATATTGCCATTGCCGAAGCTGCCTGCCAATTACCTGCTGGTGTGGATACACAGGAAGATCTAGAGCGTTTAAATGCGATGAGCTTAGCTGACTTTCAGAGTCCTGCTGCTCAAAACCCTGCTACCCAAAATGGCATTACTCAAAGCCCCATTGCACAGTAATCTAACCACATATTTTTAGAGCAGTGGTCGCATGCTGCCTCTCAAGCCCAAGTACCCAAAAACGCGATAGAGCCAATAGAGCTATAACTATGAATGATATGACAGGGAATGTAGGTACACTGGAGGCGTCAGGCAGTATCTATTTTGCACCATTGTTGCCATGGCAGCAAACGCTGTGGACGCAATTGACACAGCGAGTATTGATGCAGCAGTCATTGCCGCATGCACTACTTGCTGCTGGTATGCAGGGTATGGGTAAACGGGCCTTTGTGTGGCGATTGGCTGCTTGGTTACTGTGCCGCAAGCGTAGTACACATCCATCAGGAGCCTGCGGCGTATGTGAAAGCTGTCAATGGTTAAAGTCGGGCACTCACCCAAGCTTGCAAGTCTTACCGCTAGTCAGTATGCCCATCGAGTCAGACAATGAGCCTCTCAAAGAAAAATCAAGCAATACAAAAGACAAGAAAAATACCAAAGCAAACAGCAATAGCGCTCTTAAAATTAAAGTTGATGACATTCGAGCGCTCCAGCCTTTTATATATCAAGGCGGACAGGGGATGCGTATTTGCGTGTTAGATCATGCTGAGCAAATGACCGTTGCTGCTGCCAATGCTTTACTTAAAACTTTAGAAGAGCCGCAAGCGCAGGTTCATTTGTTTCTGATTAGTGATACACCCGCTCAGCTACTTCCAACCATCAAGAGCCGAGTACAGCAGTTAGCGCTACAGACGATAGAGCCTGCTGTTGCCATCGATTATGTGACTCAAGTGCTAGGTCATACGATCAACCGTGAGGCAGTGGGTCAGACAGCCATCGAGCAGCTCATACAGCTGGCAAATGGTGCTCCGCTCGCTGCTATAGACTTAGCGCAAGCACCGTGGTACAGCAAGCGCGCGCTATGGTTGACCACATGGCAGGCACTGCGTAGCGGCAAGCGTAGTAGCGTGGCAGCAAGTGATTATTGGCAAAGTCAGCTGAGTATCAAAGAGTTTATCCAGTTGTCTGAGTTGATGATTCTTGATATACGCCGTGTTTGTTTGGGACTTAGCGAACTACAAAAAGACATTAACCTCTCATCAGCATTGGGATCGTACCAGCCCACTGGTAGCGGACTAGAAACCGTAGCTATGAGCTTGCAGCAGACCAAAGTTGCTCTACAACAAAATGTGCAAGAAAAATTCGCCTATGATAAGCTAATGCAAGAGTTGGCATACTTGTAAGGCAGTGCTGTAGCGTCTTATAAGGGATTGCTAACTCACAATTGCTTTTATTTATATATGTCCAATACGCTCATAAAATACATTTAACTCATTCGATAAAGGAAGCTGACTATGGCAATGCCAGGCCGCGGCGGGATCTTAACCTGCCACATTGAAAGTATCGAGACATTGTATGCCAGCTATTTATCCTTTGTGAGTAATGGTGCGCTATTTGTGCCCTCTGATCAGCCTCAGCAGTTAGGTAATGAGGTGTTTATTGCCATTACGTTACCAAACTCTAGCGAACGCTTACCGATGAACGGTAAAGTCGTTTGGATTAATTCTAAAACTCAAGGCGGTCGTCCAGCAGGTTTTGCGGTACAAATTGGTAGTGATATTTCTGGACAGCGCATCAAAAACGAAGTTGAGCGCTTGCTGGCTGGTAAAATCGATAGCTTACAATCCACATATACGATGTAATGTTTTTAAAGGTGTATACGAAAAAGCAGCCCCATTAAATAAAGGCTGCTTATAGCAATTAAAGTCTTTTTGATTGTATATAAATATAGGCTAGTAGCGGGGCGGTACATACATGTCGTCAGGTATGGGTTCGCGGTAGTACTCATCGTCGCGCTTACGATCAGGCAGTTCGATCTCATCACGAGGGACTTCTTTATAAGGAATTTGTTCGAGCAGGTGAGCAATACAATTGAGCCTTGCGCGCTTTTTGCTATTGCCTTCAACCACCCACCATGGCGCTTCAGGGATATGAGTACGCTCAAACATGGTCTCTTTTGCTTTGGTATAGTCTTCCCAACGTCTACGTGACTCTAAGTCCATTGGCGAGAGCTTCCACTGTTTTAAGGGGTCATGGATACGGCTCATAAAGCGCGAATGTTGCTCATCATCGGTAATAGAAAACCAGTATTTTACCAAGCGTATGCCTGAGCGGACCAACATACGCTCAAAATCTGGTACGGACTGAAAAAACTCCTCGTACTGCTCATCAGTACAAAACCCCATCACCCGCTCAACACCGCCGCGGTTGTACCAGCTGCGATCAAACAATACAATCTCGCCTGCTGCTGGTAGATGGGCAACATAGCGCTGAAAATACCACTGCGTTTGCTCACGCTCAGTCGGCGCAGGCAATGCGGCAACCCTACAGACTCGGGGGTTCAACCGCTGAGTGATGCGCTTAATAGCCCCGCCTTTGCCTGCGGAGTCACGCCCTTCAAATATCACAACGATACGTTCACCGTTCTCAACGACCCAATCTTGTAATTTGATGAGTTCGCGTTGTAAACGAACCAACTCTTGAAAATAAGTGCGGCGGTCGAGCTTCTCTTGGGTGGTTAACTGACATCCATCAAAATAAAAGTTACGCATATAATCGTCTATTTCGTTCTCTAACTCTTCGTCATGGCTATCGATCAGGTCTTGGTGCATTTTTCGACGTAACTCATCATAGTCGACTTCTTTTTCGATACGCTTAGATAACGTGGTCTGCTCGCGCTCGTGTCGGCTCTTATTGGCATTGTCGTAGGTATGAGACGAGATAGGTTTAAATTCTGTCACCGTTGAAGGCTTTTTTTTATCGTGTTGGACAATTTGATGCTCATCAAAAATCACTTGCCTGAGCTTTTTTAACAAGTATTTCATCGTACTCATAAATATTACCTTTGTTTGATAAGCTGGCGTTTGTAAAAGGCTATCGTCATAGAGCAAATTTATGATAACAAAATAAAGGCAAATAAAATGCTCTCTAATTCAATTAGAGGGCATTTATTTTTTGACAGCGTCATTTATGTTAACGACGCTCAATTAACAAACTATATTGGCGTTAGATCTTATTTTTCTAAGATACAAGTCACACCTTGACCACCAGCCGCACAGATAGAGATAAGCGCACGACCTGAACCTTTTTGATCCAGTAGTTTTGCGGCAGTCGCTAGGATACGAGCACCAGTTGCGGCAAATGGATGGCCTGCTGCCAACGACGAGCCATTTACGTTTAGCTTGCTACGGTCGATAGATCCTAGAGGCGCATCAAGACCTAAGCGCTCTTCACAGAACTTCTCATCTTCCCAAGAGGCAAGGGTTGATAGCACTTGCGAGGCAAAGGCTTCATGGATCTCATAGAAATCAAAATCTTGCAAGGTTAGACCAGCACGCTCGAGCATACGCGGTACTGCATATGCTGGTGCCATTAGTAGACCTTCTGTGGTACCAGATTTACCAATGAAATCTACCGCTGCGGTTTCTTGATGAGCGATATAAGCCAGTGGCTTTAGACCATGCTCTTTTGCCCATTCATCGGTACCTAGCAACACACAAGACGCACCATCGGTCAGTGGCGTAGAGTTAGCAGCAGTCATCGTTGGGTTAGCACTCTTTTTACCAAAGACTGGCTTTAGCTTGCCGAGTTTTTCTAGTGTGGTATCTGGACGCAAGTTGTTGTCACGAGTCAGACCTTTGTATGGTGTGATTAAATCATCAAAGAAACCTTCGTCATAAGCACGCGCTAGGTTTTGATGGCTGTTAAATGCCAACTCATCCTGAGCTTCACGGCTGATATTCCACTCAAGTGTGGTGATTGCTTGATGCTCGCCCATTGATAGACCTGTGCGTGGCTCACCGTTTTGTGGAGAGTCGATTAGATCTTTTGGATTTAGACCCATCAATGCTTTTAGACGTTGTTTGTTGTCTCTTGCTGCACCCAGCTTGATAAGTACTTTACGTAAGCCATCACCAATAGCGATAGGCGCATCAGAGGTGGTGTCTACGCCGCCAGTGATGGCAGAGTCGATCAGACCCAAGGCGATTTTGTTGGCAGATGCAAACGTCGCTTGCAAGCCAGTACCACACGCTTGTGCGATATCATAAGTTGGTGTGTGCGGGTTTAGCGCTGTGTTTAGCGTCGCTTCACGAGTTAAGTTGATGTCACGGCTTAGCTTCATGACAGCGCCAGATACCACTTCGCCTAGTATCTCACCTTGTAGGTTGTAACGCTCAACCAAACCGTCTAGGGCAGCAGTCAGCATATCTGTATTGCTAACATCAGCATATGAGCCGTTCGAACGTGCGAATGGGATACGGTTACCACCTAGGATAGCGACACGGTTTTGGTTTGAGGCAGGCTTGGCTTTGCTCGTCTTTTTGGCAGTGGCCGCTGGCTTTCTAGCAGCAGGGGTTGCTGCCTTTTCGTCATCTGCTTTTTTTGCAGTATCTTTAGTAGCTGTATCAGTAGCCGCATCTTTAGTGTCAGGCTTCTTAGGTGCTTCAGTTTTGGTGTCTTTTGCAGGCACGTCTTTTTTTGAGCTATCTGTTTTTGTATTGTTGGTATCTTTTGTACTGCTAGTATCGACCGCTTTTTTTGCCACGTCTTTGACATCTGCAGTAGGCTCACTGCTTGCCGCTGTTTCTTGTGGTTTTGCATCATTCGCTTTAACGACAGTACTTTCGACAACTGGGCTATCAGGGTGGTTATTTTTGTTACTCATAATATTATCCTTAAAAAGTATGGGTAGAAGAAATGGAGGGTAAAGAATAGGTAATGTTATTTTAAGCAAGAAGCAAATATTATCATTTATCACATCATATAGCTGTGTATGATAAGGCGTTTTTACTCGTTTAATGTATATCTTTAGCAAACGATGTGACGCTTGTACAAGCGTTATCATCAGCCTTAGTAATAATGGGTGAGACGTTAATCGCCCAACCAACATTAGATATTAGCATTGCATAATGGTTCGTTTGATAATATATTGTTATCGATAATTAAACTTGCCATAACTTATAGGTCGGATTCTAGCATGATATGATGGCGATTAAAGCGATAAAAAGTTGCTGGCTTGTATACTGAGTTGTTTACAGATTGTTGTAGACATTGTCTGTTTTTGGACTTGTTTACAAGGGCAGTGTATAGTTAGGCTGGTTTTAAAATGATTTACCAAATATCAATAATTACAATGTCGATGAGCCTATATAATAGGTGCATTACCTCTTGTGTTTACTATTCTTCTAACCATTTATTATTTATAGGGAATATATTATGTCAGACCGTTATGGTGATTTTGTTCAATCTTCTCTTGGCAAAAAAGTAGCAAAAAACTTAGGTTTGCCGATGCCAACCACGCTTGATCGTTTTGAGAGCGGTGAGCGTTTGGTTCGCGGTAGTGTGTTGGTTGGCCGTGCGAATGGGGACGACAAGAGCGTTGGCGAATCAGTTGCGCGTATTTTGTCAGATGTTCATGCTGAGGTTTATGTAAACAGCAGCGATGATATCAAAGACGCATTGGCTGATGCAGGCATTGAGGCAAAAGCAAACACAGGTGGCGATGATCAATTCAAGGTTTTACTTTTTGATGCCAGTAACATCAGCAACGCCGATCAACTAAAAGAAGTATATGACTTTTTTCATACCGTTGCCCGCCGCGTAGAAAAATCAGGCCGAGTCATCATTGTGGGTCGTACGCCAGAGAGTATTACTGATATCGAAACGGCAATGGCACAGCGCGCACTCGAAGGTTTTGTAAAATCAGTCGGTAAAGAATTTAAGCGCGGTGTTACGGCGCAGCTTATCTATGTAGAAGCAGGTGCCGAGCAGAACCTAGATTCAACATTGCGCTTTTTCACTTCAGCACGTTCAGCGTACGTTTCAGGACAAGTGGTACGTGTTAGCAAAGGCGAGTCGGTCGATGTCGATTGGAATCAACCTTTAGGCGGCAAAACCATGCTAGTGACTGGTGCCAGTCGCGGTATTGGTGAAGCAATTGCTCGTGTCTTGGCTCGCGAAGGCGCGCATGTGATCTGTTTGGATGTACCACAGCAGCAAGCTGACCTACAAAAAGTAGCAAGTGAAATCAGTGGCTCTGCACTGACGGTAGACATCACAAGTGATGATGCTGGTGCAGAAATTGCAGATGCGGCGCAAAAGCGTGGCGGTTTAGACTCGATCATTCATAATGCTGGCGTAACACGTGATAAGACGCTCGCTAGAATGGATGAGAAAAAGTGGGATATGGTTATCGATATTAACCTAGGCAGCATTGCTAAATTGAACCGTTATCTACTGGATAACGACGTCTTAAAAGAAAATGCTCGTATTGTCTGTGTGTCATCAATCTCAGGTATCGCTGGTAACATGGGTCAGACCAACTACGCGACTTCTAAAGCGGGTGTGATCGGCTTGGTCAACGCAACTGCAAAGCAGCTAGAAGGCAATGCTAAAGGCATGACTATCAATGCAGTGGCTCCAGGGTTTATCGAAACGCAAATGACTGAAGCCATTCCTTTTGCTATTCGCGAAGCGGGTCGTCGCATGAATTCAATGAGCCAAGGTGGTTTGCCAGTAGATGTGGCTGAGACTATCGCATGGTTTGCCTCACCGGCTTCTGGTGGTCTAAATGGCAATACTGTCCGCGTCTGTGGCCAAAGCTTACTTGGTGCATAATACGAATTTGTTTGAGAGCATTTGTGGTAATCAAGGGGAGGGAAGGTGCATAGTATTCCCTTCCATTTTTGATTGACTTCACATATGCTTACGAATAATTGCTGATAAATTGTAATAAAGCTGCCCACGGGTGGCTTTTTTATGATAAAAACACAAGACCCATTAGCCAAACTATTTTTTGCTATTAGAGATACTCATAAGATTGATTGAATATGGCGCTTATTAAATGATTTAATAATAGGTTCTAATCAACGACTGCAGAATGTCTTTAGATACGTTAAAACTTGTTCAAGCCACATTTAGGATTTACTTATGTCAGACACACATTATGATGCGTTGCCAAAAGCGCACACTACCTACGCCAATATCGTCAAAAGCTTATTGCCTATTGGCAACAGCGAAAAAATCAGCAAAGATCAATTACCACAAGCGACTTATTACGTTGATGACTTGCATATCGATCAAGACAATCTAAACGACTATCGTAAAATTTGTGGATTCGCTGATGATGGAAAAGTTCCAGCGACTTATTTTTCCGTACTATCGCAAACGTTGCAGATGAACATGATGGTAAAAGAGCCATTCCCATTTGCTATGTTAGGTCTGGTGCATATCGACAACAGCGTCACTCAGTATCGTCCTATCGGTGAGCGCGAAACAGTCGCAATGGCAGTCACGTTTAGTAACTTACGCGATCATGCCCAAGGTCAGCAGTTTGATTTTGTGACAACTGTAAAATCAGAAGACGAAGTTATTTGGGAAGGGACGTCAACCTATCTGTCACGCAGCAAAAAAGCCAGCAGTAGCAAAGACAAAAAAAGTGCGCCGCGCCCAGTTGCCGTCAAACCAGAAGTCGGTGAGAAAGATGTCCATAGTATTTTTGAAGTGCCAGAAGATATCGGTCGCCGTTATGCATTCGTTTCAGGTGACTTCAATTTGATTCACTTGCATCCTTTATCAGCTCGTGCCTTTGGTTTTCCAAAAGCGATTGCACATGGTATGTGGTCAAAAGCCAAGTGTCTTGCTTTAATGGATGAGCTACCTGACGCTTATACTATCGAGGTTTCATTCAAGCTGCCTATCTTTTTGCCAGCTGAAGTAGAGCTCATCGCTGAGCCAGTAGCACAGCTAGAAAACACAAGTGATACTTGTGAGTTTGGCCTATATAGCTCTAAAAATAGCAAGCCACATTTGGCTGGTGTTGTGACCTTAAATAGCGACAGCAAATAGCACATACCATATAGCGTCGCTTTTATTTTAATAGCCATATTTAACGAACACATTTATCATTATGACGTCACAAAATACAAACCCACAAAGCAATGCGACAAGCACCAACCACGCTGATAGTTTAGCAGCTAATGACACAGTCGCTGCTAATGACACCTTAATCACTGAGGCTTTAGATAGTGGCTTAGATAGTGACAACGGTATCGACTTAGCTGCTGTCTTTGAGCCTTACTTCCGTCCGGATGACAAGACTATTGTGTGCGGGGCATTGGATGACGAAAAGGTCACTGTTTTGGCAAAATCTGGTGTAGAGTTAGTCATCAATTTACAGCCAGATGATGAGCTTACTTTTGATGAAGGAGTAGCGGTTGAGCAGGCAGGAATGAGCTATGAGCATCTGCCTATCAATGGGGCTACCGAGCTAAAGCAGCTCAAAATACTGGCATTCGATAACATACTTCGCCAGCATCATGGCAAAAAAATTGCCATGCATTGTGGATCCGGTAATAGAGTTGGTGCAGCGATTGCGCTACGAGCAGGTTGGCTCCGTGGGCGCAAAATGGATACGGCCATGGAACGCGGTCGTAGTCATGGTCTGACCAAGCTTGAACAAGAGGTTCATAATCGTTTGTTGGTGCCACGCTAGACTAGTTACTCAATCTGCGTGAAATGATTCAATAAATACTAGCGTGTCACATAGTTTTAGTAACACTCTAAAATATTATTATGAAACAATCAAAGGCGACCAATAGGTGGCCTTTTTTATTGATTGCTCATTCATTTATACTAGTCCAGACCTTATGATAGCGTGTTTATGTAATTCCAAAATGACAATAATTTATAGCACTGGAGCCAGACAATAATGACGGAACATAATAAAGAACACTCTCATGCACTAACAAGGATGGACTTGCAGCAACGTTTGCAGCAGCTACTGACTGTATTACAGCTTGATGATGCACCAGCAGGTGGTGCGGTGGTGGTATATCAGGCAGGTGAGTGCATCGCGCAAGCAAGTATAGGAATGGCGCGTCCTGATGCACCATGGCAGCCTAGCACGCTAGCGATTAACTTTTCTACGGGTAAAGGCATTTTAGCGACGCTCGTACATGTGCTGGTCTCTCAGCAGCTGCTCACTTATGACGTGCCCATCGCTAAGTATTGGCCAAAGTTTGCTGCAAACGGTAAAGACAAAATCACCTTGCGACAAGTCATGTCACATCAGGCTGATCTGTTTTCGATCACCAGTATCGATGTTGATAGTGACACTGTGCTCGACTGGGACGCGATGCTGAGACATGTTGAGGGTATGCCTGTCACCGCACCTGAAGATGCAGCAAAATATGATAGCGCGTACAGTGCGTTGATATATGGCTGGGTGCTGGGCGGTGTAATAGAAGCAGTGACGCACTTGTCACTGGCCGAAGCACTACGTCATTATCTTACTGATCCTCTGGGTATTTCAGACAGTTGTTATTTTGGTGTACCAAAGGATAAAGTCGAGCAAGTAGCAAAACTGGCAAAAGACTTTGAAACTTCAGGCGAAGATAGCGTACTGCTACGTAACAAACGCAATAAACCAACGCTGAAATCCGACTCACAAGACACATTGCATACCTATGCCAGTTTGCCCAGCTATATGTGCTGGCAGCAGCAGGGCTTGATCAATGACCAAACACCCACTCCAGCTATAGCTAATGAGCAAGATACAGGTAATGAGCAAAATGATTTACCACTCATGGATACAGCTTATATTAGCCGTTTGTACTTTGACACCAGTCAGCTCAATCTAAAGAACTATAAAGCGGCGCTCATTCCTGCTGGTAAACAAGCACTTGATTATCATAATCGTAAGACGTTGGAGGCAATCATTCCCGCTGCGAATGGTGTCGCCTCAGCTGATGCACTAGCCACTATCTACGCCATGCTAGCCAATGGCGGCGTATGGCAAGGGCAGACGCTGATCGATAGGGCTACTTTCGAGCAACTGTCTACGCCGCAAGTCACCGGTCTAGATGCAGTGATGCCAGCACCCATGCAATGGCGCTTGGGGTACCATAAGCTATTTAGTATAGGCAATAACGAGAGAGCTACCGATAATAGCGTAACGCCTGCCACATCAGGGTTTGGGCATATGGGGTACAATGGCTCAGTGGCGTGGTGTGATCCTGCGCAGCAATTGTCATTTACCTTTATTCATAATTTTGACACCACGATGCTCAACGACATCCGTCAGTTTGCGCTTACAGAGGCGGTTTTGGACTGGATCAATGAGCTACATTAGTTAGTGCGCTCTTAAGTTAACGTGCTCTTAGATAATTGCTGTAGTCAAACTGATTTTACCCAAACAGATTTATTAAAAATAAATCCAGTATGAATAATCAACTGGGCTTTTGAGGGGTTAGTCTTAGGAGCCTAGCAGCACTTAAACCGTGGATAAAGATAGAGGCCAAAATCACAATTGAGCAGACAATCCATAGTTTGAGTGCATCTTCATCAGCAAAAAAATCTTTATTGAGCGCATAAGACAGATAGTACAGCGTACCAATACCACGAATACCCAGTGCTGAGATTGCGTATTTTTCGGTATGCGGTAAGTTAAGCCCTGATAAGGCGATGAACCCCCCAATCGGACGTATGAGTAATAGAAAAGTAAAGCTGACGATATAGACACGCCATGTCAGCTCAATCCCAGACTGTAACCCTTGGCCCAAGAACATACCGAAAATCACCAGCACCAGCGACATCAGCAAGCCTTCTGACTGCTCAGCAAAGTCGTGAAGTTTTTGATGATAGCTATGCTCACACTCTGAACGCCGAAAGGCAAATGCCGCAACGAAAACTGCGATAAACCCATAGCTATGTACGTATTCTGCGACACCATAGGCGACTAAGGTGAGGGCAATAACAACATACCCCTGTGAGATAGTCGTGTCACGAGTATGTTTAGAAAACACGACTTTGGCCATCGCTTTGCCTACCAAAACACCAACAACGACGCCTGCGCCAATTTTCCACAAGACATCATGAGTGAACCACGACCATAGCATATCGTAGGTAAAAGCCTGTCCTTCACTAAAGGCTTCTGCAATTTTGATGGCTAAATAGACGAAGGGAAAAGCAAGCCCATCGTTTAATCCTGCCTCTGACGTTAACGTAAAGCGCGGTGTGTCTTCTCCACCAGTATTAGGCGGTCCAACCTGAATGCTCGATGCCAAGACAGGGTCGGTAGGTGCCAATACTGCCCCTAACAATATAGCAGCGCCTAGGCTTAAACCAAACGCGTAGTAACCTAACACTGCCATTGCAAAGATACCAATGGGCATGGTGATCAGCAGTAGCCTGACAGTAGGTCGCCATAACTGCCAAGAGAGCTCGGTATCAATCTTTATACCCGCACCAACCAACGAAACCAATACCACGATCTCAGTTAGCTTTTCGATGAGCATGCCATTGTCTATAGGGTCCAAAAAGGACAAAGAGGTCCACCAATAGCCCATCATCAAACCAAAGCTAACTTGTAGCATGGGTAAGGAGATAAAGTTACGCTTAAAGATGACAGGAAATAATGCCCCTAATAAAAAGGCGATACCGCAAATCAATAAGAATAAGTTATATTTTTCAATCATAAGGTTTGCGCACGTCAGTATATTTTAACTATTAGTTTTAGGGTGTTGTTTTTGATGCTGCTTTTTGACGTTGACGAAAGTCTATATCAATAAAAACTTTGTCTAACGGTAAAACTTATCATGCCGATAAAAAACGATTATTACCGAAAGAAATAGTTATCAAAACGATTACTGCGTTGTTTTTTGGTGAAAAAAAAGCCTGCATAGCGCAGGCTTAATAAATGATACAAGTAGCTTTTGAATGTTAACGGTTCAAGTAGAGCTTAGCGCTCAACTTGGCTCACGTCGCGTATGGCACCAGTATCGGCACTCGTAGTCATAGCAGCGTAGGCACGTAGCGCAGGGGTCACGTAGCGCTCACGACTGACAGGCTTCCACGCATCGCGTCCGCGAGCTTCCATGGCTTCACGGCGAGTCGCCAAATCAGCATCGCTAACCTGCATGTTGATAGTACGATTAGGGATGTCAATATGGATAGTATCACCTTCTTCAACCAGACCAATCGCCCCGCCTTCAGCAGCTTCTGGGCTGGCATGACCGATTGAGAGACCTGATGTACCACCAGAGAAACGACCATCGGTGAGTAGGGCGCATTCTTTACCCAGTCCTTTTGACTTCAAGTACGTGGTTGGATAAAGCATCTCTTGCATACCAGGACCGCCTTTAGGGCCTTCATAGCGGATAATGACCACATCACCGGCAACGATTTTGTCATCCAATACCGCGGCAACCGCATCATCTTGAGACTCAAATAAACGTGCACGCCCAGTAAATACTAAGATGCTTTCATCAACGCCTGCGGTTTTGACCACACAGCCACGCTCGGCAATGTTGCCATACAGTACAGCCAAGCCACCATCTTGCGAGTAAGCATGTTTGGCACTGCGGATACAGCCAGACTCACGATTGACATCGAGGTTTGACCATTCTTTGGATTGTGAAAACGCCTCAGTGGTACGTACGCCACCAGGCGCGGCTAGATAGCGTGCGCGTGCCTCTTGGTTGTCCGCATTCATGATATCCCATTTATCAATCGCCGCTTTCATCGTTGGGCTATGAATGGTCGGAACGTCCGTATTCATTAATCCTGCACGGTCAAGCTCGGCCAATAGCGCAAACACGCCGCCAGCACGATGCACATCTTCCATATGGTACTTTTGTGAGGCAGGGGCGACCTTTGCCAGACATGGCACACCGCGGCTTAGGCGGTCAATATCTGACATCTTAAAATCAACTTCTGCTTCGTTCGCAGCGGCTAATAAGTGCAAAATAGTATTGGTCGAGCCGCCCATCGCGATATCTAATGTCATCGCGTTTTCAAAGGCGGCTTTGCTAGCGATTGAGCGAGGTAAGACCGAGTCATCATCTTGCTCATAGCGACGTTTGGCAAGTGAGACAATAGTACGTCCTGCTTCTAAGAACAGCTCACGGCGCAGTGAGTGGGTTGCCAGTAGTGAGCCATTACCTGGTAGTGCCAACCCTAAGGCTTCCGTAAGACAGTTCATAGAGTTGGCAGTGAACATTCCAGAGCACGAACCACATGTCGGACAGGCTGAGGCTTCAATCGCGGCCACATCTTCATCACTAATGCTGTCATCAGCAGCGTCCATCATGGCATCGACCAGATCGAGTTTACGAACAGCACTGCTGTCATTACTATCAGTATTGTGGCTCTTACCGACGGTGCTGGCTAGGATTTTGCCTGCTTCCATTGGACCACCTGAAATGAATACTACTGGAATATTCAGGCGCATGGCAGCCATCAGCATACCTGGAGTGATCTTATCGCAGTTTGAGATACAAACGAGCGCGTCAGCACAGTGAGCATTGACCATATACTCGACCGAATCAGCAATCAGGTCGCGACTTGGCAGTGAATACAACATGCCGCTATGACCCATCGCAATGCCATCATCAACGGCAATGGTGTTGAATTCTTTTGCCACGCCGCCTGCTTGTTCAATCTCACGTGCGACCAGTTGTCCCAAATCTTTTAGATGCACATGACCAGGTACAAACTGGGTGAAAGAGTTAGCAATCGCAATGATTGGCTTGCCAAAGTCGCCGTCAGTCATACCAGTTGCACGCCATAATGCACGCGCACCTGCCATATTACGACCGCCGGTAGAGGTTTTTGAGCGATAATCCATGTGATATTCCTTACAAATAGGCGGAGTTATTAAAAATTACACCCTCAGTTTTAATAGGGATAGTGTGCTTTTTATAGAGAGTGAGGACTAGTGAATAATACTAAGTCGTTACCATACCATTAGATATGAATAACTTAAAATAATATGCCAATAATAATGGTTCCAAAACCGCTAAAGGTGAGTAAAAACCATTATTTAAGACGCGCCAATATGGCTGTGTCAAACCAAGGTAAATCAGCTTTGTCAGCTTCTAGTTTGACAATAGCTGCCAGCGCATGAGTGGCTAAAAGCTGTTGATAGTCGTTACTTGCGCCAATCGTTAGCAGTGATTCGGTAGGTAGTGCTGGGGTACTGGGGTTTTGCTCATCGATGCTGATCAATGCCTGCTTGTTATTTTTATAAAGAACGTCCATACGACCAAAAAACTGCCAGTCTTTAAAAGCTGCGGTAATCGCATCTGCTGCATCTTTGGTATATACCTGCTGCGTCTCTTTGCCCGTATTGGTCCAATGTAGCCGTACGGCCAATTGCAATGATTCACTAAACACGACTAATGAGCCAATTACCTTTACATGCCAAGGGCTGGTCAATAACTCTTGATTAATACCAATTAAGTTAGCAGCCCCTTGAGCTGACATGGGCGTATTGAATTGAGTCAGTAGTTCAGGCGTAAGGGGGTGCGCCTGTTTGATGGTATCGTCTAAGCTATCATAGTGATACAGAAAAGGTAGTGGTAAGTCTTGAGTGACCGTCTTTTTTATGATTTTACAGTTGTGTATTTGCCAGCTGATGGCTTTGTCTGTCAACGCTTCTGCCAAGATGATGGCGTTTGGGTCGATGGTCTGAGTCATATTTTCAGATTCAGCATTGGGTTGTTCTGAAGCAATGCTGTCAGATATAGGGATATTTGCCCCAGACGTTTGGGCATTATCATTGAGTATTGAAGAAGGGTCGCCGTTATCTAGGCTATCTGATCTATTGGTCGGCAAAGTAGGCAAATCCATAAACATAGCGTTGTTAAAATAGAGGGTTAATATAACATTTAAAAGGCATGACTCGCCAATAAATTGGTGATCTGAGGAAGTGATTTATGCTAATAAAAGAATATCATTGGGTAAATAGTCAATTATGAACTAGTCGTATTTTGTTTGTTAAAAGAATGTAGAATATAACCGAATTTTTAGATAAGTATATAGATAGAGTAATTAATGAAAACCCCTTCCGATAACGAATCTATTCAAGAGTAGATAACATCAGACCGTCTCTATGAAGAGTATCTCTTCTTTTATTTACTCATATGCCTGTTTTGGTTTTTCATTGGTTTGTTTTCTATTGGTATACGCATACCAGTATTCAACGATATTCAAAACCTGATCTTCAACTCAGTATGGTTCTTGCTCTTGTGTGTGGCCTTAAGTGTTCCTAAGTTTTGGTATCGGCTGATAAAAGGCAAAAATGCGTACCTGTTTCAAGCCACTGCCAAAGTGTATGAAACGCTAGACAGCATAGAGGATATTGGGCAAAGAGAGCAGGTACATAAGCAGATTACTAGCAATGGCAAGTTGCCACCTAACCGACTAGAAACGCTATCACTGGCATTTTTATTTGCATTCATACTCTTCGATATATTGTATACCCGGTGCTGGATAAGAGGTCTGAGCCTAGTGTGGCAGCCTGACTGGGTCAATGCCTGCATTGGTTGGATACATAATAATTTGGCGCTGCCTCCGACTAGTGAGAATAGAAAATTCTTTAATCTGTATTTTAGTGGTAATAGTGCAGATACCAAACTGAAGCAACAGTTTGGCGACGAATGGGCGTTTTTGGCTTCTCCATTTGGTGATGCCGCAATGTTTTACCACTTTATTCGAGTGGTCATGTTTGTTCCTATCTTAGCGGCATTGTCGATTGTATTGTGGAAGCCGCTAAAGTTTATGGGAATGCAGCAAATTGACCCCAGAAATATTCATAGCGTCATGTCTTTTTTACGTAGCTGCGCTTGGTCACTTATCTTTGGATTTTTTATGACCATTGGTATGTTAGGTTTTTTAACCAATGCAAACTGGTTCACATTAGGTCTGATAGATCAAGAAGCATGGTTCGAGAATTTATATATCAACGGTTTATATCTGTTTATCGTTTTTGGTATCCGATTTTTTTATGGCTGGTTCGTTTTTTGGAAAAATATTTTTTTTAAGTGTGTAAAAAAATTCAGTTATTAGAGGTTCGTTCGCTTTGAACTCACATTGCTGACTTGTACTAAAGTCATATTTCGTCCACTATATGACAGACGCTTTTATCTATTTTTGATAGCTATTAAGCTATTAATTAACTAATAATAAAACTTTTAAAGGAAAAAATAATGACTGAAGTAAATCAAAAGACTGCTTATGACGACAATAATATTTTTGCCAAAATGCTGGACGGGGATATTCCATACCACAAGGTTTATGAAGACGATAAAACCCTTGCCTTTATGGATATTATGCCGCAAGCAAAAGGTCATGTATTGGTCATACCTAAGCAAAAAACAGCTGATTTGGCTAATCTTGAGCCAGAGTATGCTGCCGCTGTTTTGATGACCTCCAAAAAAGTCATGCAAGCGCAGCGTAAAGTGTTCGAGCGTGAAGGTATCATCCAAATGCAGTTGAATGGTGCGCAATCAGGTCAAACGGTTTTTCATTATCACATACATCTGATCCCCTCGAGTATTCATGAGCTGGGTCGCCATGCGGTGGCACAAGCTGATCAAAGTGAACTTGCCAATATTGCAAAGCAACTTGCTGCAGCAATCAATGATGCTTAATCGCAGTACCATGTTTTGTGATATAAATACCATGCTTTATGACCTTAATATCTATAGCGATATGTAGGTCTAAGTCATAGCGCATTAACATAAGTGGTGTACAAGATAAGAAGACAGCTCGCAAGCTGTCTTTTTTGTTGCTTAGTAATAGTCATGTAACGAGCGTTAAGGTCATGTTACGAGTCAGCTGGTCGTCTAGGGTTTTTGAAAAGAATGTGATAGATATGATGCGTGTTTACTAACTTATCGTTAATCGACTTATTACTAACTAATTTAGATTTAACGCACAACCATAAACTATCTATTAGCTATCTTACATTCACCTTTGTCCTTACCAGTGAATAACTATAAAAAAGGCAAAATCAACTTTTGGGAAATCGCTTTTCATGAGTAAATTACCTCGTTCTACTATTTTATTACCAGTCTTTGTACCCGCTGCCATCATTATGCTGCTACTGGTCATTGGTACAGCGATCAATCCTGAAGCAGCAGGTGCTTTATTCAACGATGTACTTGCCTTTACGACTGAGACGTTCGGTTGGTTTTATATGTTGGCAGTGGCACTGTTCTTGATGTTTATTATCGTATTGGCATTTTCGTCCTATGGCAGTATCAAGCTTGGCCCTGATCATGGCGAGGCCGAGTACAAGTTTCTTGAATGGTTTGCTATGCTCTTTTCGGCAGGCTATGGTATCGCGCTCCTGTTCTTTGGGGTAGCAGAACCAGTGATGCATTTTGCCAGTCCGCCACTCTCGGAGCCACAAACGATTGCGGCGGCAAAAGAAGCGATGCAAATTGCCTATTTTCACTGGGGATTTCATATTTGGGCGATTTATGGGGTAGTGGGGTTGTCACTGGCGTATTTTGCATTTCGCCACGGTCTACCATTATCGATACGCTCAACGTTGTATCCAATCATCGGTGACAAGATTCATGGTCCTATCGGTCACACGGTCGATGTGTTTGCGATATTGGGCACGATGTTTGGTATTGCGACCAGTCTCGGTTTGTCAGTATCGCAGATCAACGCGGGACTCAACTACCTGTTGCCAGATCTCATTCCAGTGAACACCACCGTGCAGGTGATTGCTATTGCATTAGTGACGTCAGCGGCTCTGTTGTCTGTGTTGGCAGGCATGGACAAGGGTGTCAAACGCTTGTCTATTTTAAATATGGTGCTAGCGACAGCACTGATGATTTTTGTGTTTATTGTCGGTCCGACCATCTTTATCTTGAATGCCTTTATGGAAAATACAGGCAGCTACTTGGGCAATATCGTTGAGCGTACCTTTAGTTTACAGGCCTATGAAAACAGCGACTGGATCGGTAGCTGGACGCTGTTTATTTTTGCGTGGACAATCGCATGGGCGCCTTTTGTGGGTCTATTTATTGCCAAGATTAGCCGCGGTCGTACCATTCGCGAGTTTGTATTGGGCGTGATGCTGGTACCTACGTTCTTTACGTTCTTTTGGTTTGCTGTGTTCGGTGATACCGCACTACATATGATTATGGTCGATGGGTATAACTCGCTCATTGGCGATGTACAGGACAACCAAGCGATTGCTTTATTTAAACTATTAGAGAACTTACCATTCACTGAGTTTGTGTCGTCATTGACTATTTTATTGATTATTACCTTTTTTGTGACGTCGTCAGATTCAGGTTCATTAGTGATCGATTCACTAGCGGCTGGTGGTCGTAGTGATACGCCGTGGTGGCAGCGTAGCTTTTGGGTAGTGACTGAAGGAGCCGTAGCAGCGGTACTCTTGATCGCAGGTGGTCTAACAGCACTGCAAACAGCAGCTATCGTCAGTGCGCTACCGTTTGCCATTATTATTCTAATCTCAATGTTTGGTATGTGGCGTGCCCTACGTATCGAAGGCCACCGTAATCAAAGCCTCGGTCAAAATAATAAACTGCCACCGCATCTACTCAAACCATCAGCATGGCGCGAGCGTATTGACTATATGACTGACAAACCAACGCGCGATAAGGTCTTGAGTTATATCAAAGAAGTGATTATGCCATCCATGATGGAAGTATCATCTAAGTTTGCAGAAACAGGCTGGACGACTGAAGTCAATTACGATGCGGTCAATAACCGTGCAGTACTTGAGTTGCAGCGTGGCGATGATGTTGAGTTTTGGTATGAAGTGCGCTTATCCGAACATGATGCGCCTGATTATTATACTGAGGGCACCGCGGATACCTTACCGCAAGAACATCATCACCGTGCTGAGGTCTATCTACGCCGCGGTGGTCAAACGTATGATCTATACGGCTACCAGTCTGAATCAGTGATTAACGACATCATCGATCAGTTCGAAAAATATCTGCATTTCCTCAATGTATCGCCTGATAGTCTCCCATGGCGTATGCAAGCGCACGATGAAGATATCACCCTAGAGCAGGGCAGTGTACTCGACAAATAATAGAGTGAATGCGTCAATAGTAATTATAAATCAGGCAAGCTATTTACCGTAATAGCTTGCAATAAATATAAGATTCCTTAGAATAACGGCTTGTTTTCCTTACAAATCAAGCCGTTTTTTTATGTCTATTGATTCTTCAGTTTTATCCTCGTCCGCCTCAGTGTCTGACCATCCGTTATTGCAGCCATTAGTCATCGGTGGTCTGACTATCGAAAACCGTCTGATGGTAGCCCCGATGGCAGGGGTGACGGATAACCCTTTTCGCCGTCTGTGCAAATCATTCGGTGCAGGTCATGCGGTCAGTGAGATGATTATCGCAGATACGGCACTCTATGCACGCAAAAAATCACTATATCGTGCCAATTTTAATAATGAGATTGCCCCTATCTCTGCACAGATAGCAGGTGCGGAGCCTGACAAATTGGCTGAAGCGGCTCGTTATCAAATCGATAACGGTGCACAGATCATTGACATTAATATGGGCTGTCCTGCCAAAAAAGTCTGCCGTAGGCTGGCAGGTTCAGCGCTGCTACAAGATGAGGATTTGGTCGCGCGTCTGTTAGATGCCGCAGTCAATGCGGTGGATGCCCCTGTCACGCTAAAGACAAGATTGGGATTTGAGAATGGTCGCGAGAATATTTTGCGAGTAGCGAAGCGAGCTGAACAAGCAGGTATTGCGGCGATTGCCATTCATGGGCGTACACGTGAGGATATGTATACGGGTGAAGCGCGTTATGAGCTCATACGCGAAGTCAAAGACAGCATCAGTATTCCGGTTATCGCTAATGGCGATATCGATAGCGCGCAAAAAGCTCAGCACGTCTATGAGATGACAGGCTGTGATGCGGTGATGATTGGTCGTGCGGCGCAAGGGCAGCCATGGATATTTCGTGATATTGAGCATTTCTTGCGTACGGGCGAGCGTCTGGATGCCCCAAGTATCAGTGAGATAAAAGAGATTGTACTGGCGCATCTACAAGAGCTCTATGACTTTTATGGTGAGTACTCTGGCTGCCGTATAGCGCGCAAGCATATCGCTTGGTATACGACAGGTATTCCGAACTCTAATGCCTTTCGGCAAGCAATGTATGGCGAAGAGAGCACCGCTGGACAATTCCGAGTGGTTGAGACTTTTTTGCAAGCGCATGAGTAGTAGAAGACAATGATGCTATTATGCTCATCTAGTATCTATCATCACACTTGTATAGCAGATACTGCATACGCGTATCTTTGTCGTTTCCTATGCTCTATTGATAGGTGTCGTATTATTAGTAGGGGTAGTGGCGAGATTTTCTTTCGGCAACGGTTTTTCTTTTTGCCAAGGGAACCGACCTTCTAGCTCTACCTGTAGTGATAAGCTCAAAAACGTTCTAATAAGTACGATAATACCCAATACTATTACGCTACGTAATGATGGCTCTGTGACCACAGTGGCGACGATATCAGCAGCGATCAGTACCTCTAGCCCTAATAGGATAGATTTGCCAACAGTCTGCCTGATATCGACATATGTATTATGGTTGAAGCCTCCTGGTAGTCGAAATGCCCTATAAAACGCAAAAAATATGCCAAAAAACATTATAAGAACCCCAATGACTTCAACTATTTTGGCAATTAGATCGATATAGTGGGTTAACGTTTCTATCAAAATATATCCTCCTCAAACTCAATTATTACATAGCAGAATACTAAGTCTTACCGCTATTGTATGACTATATACCAATGCATACCTGCATAATCATCGTACTAACGGTCAGTTACTGGTGTTTTGTTCACTTTATACGATATTTTTTTGCTATGCTATAAACGAATATTTATTGGCATAGGACAGACAAAAAGGACTTTTTATGGCTAATCCCTCGAAAAAAGCAATAACCAAAGCAGTGAAAGGTAAGAATATTATCATTACAGGCGCGTCAAGCGGTATTGGCGAGCGTACCGCTTTTTTATTAAGTGAGTGCGGCGCCCACGTTATTTTGCTTGCACGTACTGAAGACAAGCTTAGAACAGTAAAAGAAAATATTGAAATACTTGGTGGTAGAGCCAGTTATTATCCATGTGACCTCACCAACATGGATGAGATCGAAAAAACCAGTGAAAAAATTCTGACTGATTTTAAACATGTCGATGTCCTCATAAACAATGCTGGTCGCTCGATTCGTCGTTCGGTGCATGAGTCTGTCAACCGTTTTCATGACTTTGAACGTACGATGGAAATTAACTATTTCGGTGCCGTCAAGATTATTCTTGGGTTTTTGCCTACGATGATTGGTCGCCGTACTGGACAGATTGTCAATATATCGTCAATTGGTGTATTGGCAAATAGTCCTCGATTTTCTGCATATGTGGCATCAAAATCCGCATTGGATGCCTTTAGTCGTTGCCTAGCAGCAGAAGTGAAAGGGGATAACATTAAAGTCACCAATATCTTTATGCCATTGGTACGTACGCCTATGATTGCTCCAACTAAGCTGTATCGTTATATGCCTGCGCTCATGCCAGACGAAGCTGCATTGATGGTAGCAAGAGCTATTGTTGATAAGCCAAACAGTATCGCTAGTAATATGGGTAAATTTGCATCAGCGACCTATTCGTTGGTACCAGCATTCAACGTCGGTATTCAGTCGATTGGTTATCGTATCTTCCCAAGCTCTACTGCAGCACAGACCAAAGATAGCAAGCCAAACCTTGCTCAACGCGCTTTTGCTAAGATTTTGCCTGGTGAGTATCACTAGAGTAGAAACTTTTTGAGTTTTTAAGCAAACAAAAAAAGGATACGATGTTATCCTTTTTTATGCTTCTGACTTTTTGAGTGATCTAATGATTAGCTTATTTGATTATTCGGTTGCCGTGAGAGAGATATTTAGATGATATTTCGATTTGTTTTTGATTTTAAGAATATTTATTTGAGAGTGATCGGAGACTATCGATGGCTATCTATAAAAACTTCGAGGGTCAGCAAAGGAGTCCGTAATTTACAGACGGTTTTTAGGTTATGAGCTATAAAACAGTGTCTACAGTCAGTCTACTTAACGCCTATTTGACTTGCTGGAACCATGCATCGTTGATCGCCGTTTCGTTCGAGTTAAAATGGACACAAATCCTTTCGTTGCATTTTTTGGCATACCAGTATTCGTCGAGCCCTATTTTTATTTCAAATAAATCCTTGGTCACGACATCGCCAACCGTATATATAGATCCTTCTTCAAAAAAAGGATTGCCAATGATGCATATAAGTTTGTCACCAGAAACTATCACAAGTGTATCTCCCCAAAACCAAAACAACATAGAATATATATTATTTATGAACAAATGCCAATTATAAAGACGGTATTTTTTTGTATTTCTGGCTTATATCGTCGATTATCCGATAAACGGTAAAAAAAAGTCTATTTTATGACTGTTTGTTTGTATTAGGATTATTTTTGTAAAGTTGGTATTTGTTACTAAAAGTATTGATTGCGCAAACTAATATCTATCTGTTTGGCTTTGTTATTTATGCTCAGATAATATAAATAGGTGATAATAGGTTCCTGTACCTAGATACCTATAACGTTCAGTTATTCATATCAGTCAGAATGTACCCATGACTATTTACTACAAAGTCTCTTATGGCGATAATAATGACTTGAGAGCCCGACCCTAAACTCAAAATTATTTGTATATATTTTCTCATCTAGTGTGCTGGTAAGTGTGCGCTGCGTGAGTTATCAGAGGTTTTTAATGATCAAACAACATCGACAGGCATTAGTCGTTGAAGGTGGCGGAATGCGCGGCGCATTTACCAGTGGCGTTTTAGATGCTTTTTTACAGCAACAGTTCAATCCTTTTGACCTTTGTGTGGGCGTTTCCTCAGGTTCAACCAACGTCGCTAACTATTTGGCTGCACAAGAAGGTCGTACCTTGCACATTTACTTAGATCACTCTCTTCGATCTGAATTTATCCGTTATGGTCGTTTTTTTAGAGGCGGTGACTTATTAGACTTAAAGTGGATGTGGGAGGTTGTCGAACAGGAATATCCGCTGAATCAGGAACAATTATTTGCCAATCATGCTGAATTTTATATGGTATTGACGCATGCTATTTCAGGAGAAGCGACCTATATCAAAGCTTGCAAGGAAAATGTTTTGGAAGGGCTAAGAGCATCAAGTTCTATTCCAGTGCTGACCAGGCAAGCCGTTGAGATATTTGGTGAGCCTTATTTTGATGGCGGTGTGGCTGATGCTTTACCCGTACATTGGACAGCCAAGCAGGACCGCGTCGCTAAGATGATGGTTGTACGTACTCGCCCCAAAAACTACTATAAAGCGAGTCTCAAAGGCGATAAGTTACTGGCAAAATACTACGCTAAGCAGCGCCAAGGTTTTGCTCAAAGCTTATTGACACGAACCCAACGCTATAATGATGCCGTGCAATTTTTGCATACATCGCCAGCACAGACGCTTTTAGAGATTTGCCCACCTGACTTAAAAAATATGGCGAGCCGGTTGTCTAAAAATAAAGCTAAAATCCGCTATAGCTATGACGTCGGGTTGGATGCTGGGTACCAAGCGATGGAAGAGTGGTACAAGCTTTAGCTCAAAGAACGATATAGAAAACATGAAGCCCGTTAAGTTAAGCGCTTATTCAATATAATTTTTAACCAAAAACCCGCCATAATATCCAAAACACCCCCAGCATTATGATAGCGATAACGAGCAAGCGTTTTAGCCAGTAGGGGAGTAACGGTTTTTTGTAACCCAAATCATTCAATTGACTGTCTACACCCGCTTGCAGACTTTTAAACCCTTGCTCTGATTTAGTCGATTTGACCCGATTTTTTACTAGCGGTCCAGAGTCCTCTTCAATGTCTTGTTCTCTATCGAAGCTAATGGCTTGATTAGGAATGCCTTGTTTATTGGCAATGGTGCTTAGCTTTTGCTGCTGCTCTATTTTTAGCTTGGTCTCATAAGCATCAATCCGTACCTTGGCCTCGTCCATACTGATGTTTTCATCAGCTGCCAATGTCTTGATCGCCATGACCAAGTTATTTTTTTCGATCATTGTAATGATTGCTTTGGGCAGCTTTGTATTGACGGGCTTTGTGATAGGGTCGGGATTAAACATGGTTGTCCTTAGTGTCAAATAGATGCCACATAGAGTAGGAGAGTATCGTCGGTTTATTATAACCATGTTACACAAACAATATTCAAGCAAAAAAATACCGCCATCACATTATGATTGCGGTATTTTATTATTTATCTTGTGTCAGCATTGATGCCAATTTTTGATAAATTAGAGATCTTTCCAGCGTTGAATGGCTTCATGGATGACTTTTTTGGCCTCGCTGACATCGCCCCATGATTCGACCACAGTGGTTCCTGGTTTTTTCAGGTCTTTATAGTGGTTGAAATGATACTCTAGCTGATTGATGATTTGCTTTGGTAGGTCATCCAAGCTGTTATAGGCGTTGCTATTGTTGCGATCATCGGCAGGAACAACAACGATCTTGTCATCAACTTCGCCATCATCAACGAATTTCATTACACCAATTACTTTGGCTTTTAAGAAAACACCTGTGGTCAATGGCTCTTCAGTTAGAATCAACAAGTCCAGTTCATCGCCATCTTCGTCAAGAGTTTGCGGGATAAAACCATAGTTGCAAGGCTTTGCAAAAATTCGTGGATCAACACGATCAAGCTCAAATACCGCCAATTCGCGGTTCCATTCGATTTTGTGGTTGCTACCAGTTGGAATCTCAACAACGGCGTTAATAATGCCGTCGTCTACATCGCCTGCGTCCAAGATTTTATTAAAATCTGCCATAAAATACTCCATTTTCTTTTGTTTTAGAAGTTTGAATAAGGGGTTGAGCTTGCAGTGCCACAACATCATGTTGGGGCATCCGATTTATGCTGCATGCGATTATAGCAAGTTTGAATCAAGTTTTCTCACAATGCGTAAGTCTAAGCGGGCAAGACATTATGCAAAAAAAGATTATGCAAAAATGGACTCAAAGCACTTATTTAGGTGCAATCGCTCGTAATTTAATCAAACCAGCATGGCGTTTTGCAATATTGTCGATGAGTTTTTGAGTAACGACGTCATAGCTCAGTGCCTCACTTGTTTGTTGAGCCGTTCGGTTTTGTTTCTCTTTTTGCATATCTACAAAATCCGATAGGCGTAGCATTTGCATACCTGCATACCCGCATGGGTTGATCGCATTAAATGCTGACAAATCGCAATTGAGGTTAATCGCAATACCGTGATAGCTAAAGCCATGCTTAATCTTGAAACCTAACGAGGCTATTTTGCCCAGCATAATTTTATGATCAAGAGGTGTGTCATCAAACGAGGTGCTGTTGGTTGATATGTCAGTATCGGTAGGGTCAGCGTAAAGATAAACACCAGGGGCATCACGCCGGGCATGGGCGCTGATGTGGTCATCACTAGATGATGCTGAGCTATGCAAACAGTCGTTGACGACATCTTCGATGGCCTGCTCTGCGTGAGAGACCAGATGACGCACGCTCCATTTAAGGCTGTCCAAGTCAAACAACCAGTAAATCACTAATTGTCCATGACCGTGCCAAGTTACCTGACCACCGCGATCGGTCTTTATAATGGGCGTATCGGTACGCTGTAATATGTGTTCTTCTTTGCCTGCTTGTCCGAGTGTATAGACGTCGTTATGATCCACGATCCACAACTCATCAGGGGTACGCTGTTCTTGTTGTTTTTTTAAATCGATACGAGCAAGTGTGCGTGATAGCATCGCATCAAGCGTAGAGACGTAGTCGGCTGCTGATAGAGATTTACTGATCAGTGTGTCATTGAGTTGTTGCGTGTCGTTTGGCATGAGAGTGTCTTATTATTGTCTGGTGTAAAGGCGCATAACGGTTTGGCGTAAAGGTATAGTGTATAGATAGGCAGTGTAGCAGTTTTGGCGACTATCGCTCAAAATTATATGCTATCACGCTGCCTGTAAAGGTGGCCGACGCTCATAAAAAAGAAGTACGAGAAAGGGCTAAAAATATTTGTATATCATTGCGTTAAAGGTCGAAAAACAGTATTGATACAAACCCTGTAGTCAATCAAAGATGCTGTTCATTGCGCAGTCGATGCGCTACATTAAAGTAGCACAAATGGAACTTGATGGAATCTACAGTCAAAGCAGTATAGTAAACAGCAGGACATTCAAAAGTACATAGGACTATATAGAGCTGATCATAAAATAGACCTGAATACAAAATAAAAAGGTCTGCCTAGTAAGACCGTACCTATAACCCAATATAGCGCCGTGACTGCATTATAATATATGAACATAAATGATATGAGCATAAACGACTACGACAAGGAAGAAAAATGACAGATAACAATCAACACACCCCTGAGCAGACATCAGCTGATGCCCGAACTGTGCTACAGCGTATGCCCGAAGCACTGAGCACTGCTACTACTATCGATGAGATGAAAGCACAGTTTTCACGCTTGCAGATGTTGAGTCGTACGCAGCCAATCAATGACTGGAGAGAGCGTGAGACTCATCTGGATAATTTAGAGGTGATGCTGAGCGATAATCAAGAGAGCTTTGCAAAGGCGATCAGTGCTGACTTTGGTTATCGCAGCCAATCAGAGACTCAGTTTGCTGAGCTGTTCCCTAGCTTTACGGGTATTAGTCATGCCAAAAAACACGGCAAAAAATGGATGAAGACGCATCGCGCGCCTATCTCAGCCCTATATATGCCAGCACATAATGAGATCCAGCCGCAGCCATTGGGAGTGGTTGGTATTATGGTGCCTTGGAACTATCCACTATACCTAGCCATTGGCCCAATGATCGATGCGCTCACTGCGGGCAACAGAATCATGGTCAAGATGAGCGAAGCGGCGCCGCAGTTTGCTCAGGCGTTCGCGGATGCTATTGCTCGTTATTTTTCACCAGATATGATCTGTGTGGTACTGGGTGAGGTTGATATTGCTGCGGCCTTCAGCGAGTTGCCATTTGATCATCTGCTCTATACAGGATCGACTGCTGTAGGCAAAAAGGTAATGGCTGCTGCTGCACCTAATTTAACGCCAGTGACGCTTGAGCTCGGTGGCAAATCCCCAGTGATTGTATTAGATGATGCCAACTTAGAGTCTGTGGTCAATCGTGTGATGATGGGCAAGACATTAAATGCCGGTCAGACCTGTATTGCTCCAGATTACGTGTTGATTCCGCGTCAACATCATGACCAGTTCATCCATTTGGCAAAAGAGTGGATGGCAAAACACTATCCTAATATCGAAGAAAATCCGGACTATTCGCGTATCATCAATGGTGAGCAGTTCAAACGGGTCAAAGGCTATCTAGATGCACTAACTGGTGATGAAGTACATGCTCTTACCACTGCGGAGCCTAATATAGAAACACGTCTGATGCCGCCAGTCATCGTGAGCGAGCCTGCACCTGATAGCGATATTATGCAGAACGAAATATTTGCCCCAATTTTACCATTGGTGCATTACGAAACCCTTGAGGATGCGATTTATTTTGTCAACTCACGTCCACGGCCATTGGCGTTGTATGTCTTTAGTGATAACTACAGTAGTGTGGAGAATGTGCGTAATAATACAGTCTCTGGTGGTCTATGTATTAATGAGGTGATTATTCATGTTGCCCAGCATGACTTACCATTTGGCGGGGTTGGTGACTCTGGTACAGGCGCATACCATGGCAAAGCAGGTTTTGAGCGTTTGAGCCACATGAAGCCTGTCTTTGTACAAACCAAGCTTAATGGTCTCAATTTCTTGCTGCCGCCTTATGGTGGACTGTTTAAAAAGGCGATGGCGCTGTTTTTAAAATGATAGCTTCTAAAATGATAGTTTGTGAAATAACAAATTTTGAAACAATCTCTTCCAGAGGGTTGGTTTTTAAAAGAAATACCTTTGGAATAATCGTTCCATAGTAGACTTTTCAAAGATAGCTCGATTACAGACGATTTTATAACTCACATTTTACAACTTACAGTACCTATTTAGATAGGTGCTGTTTTTTTTATTCAAAAATTAATTAACGCAATCAGAAAAAGAGTGTTTAGTACCAGAGTGTCTATCTTTGTGGTATCAAAATCAATCATCACAACCATGATATCTATCGATAAATAAGCATTTGTCATCACTCACATAAATCGATACACTTTGTAGTAAGTCTAAACAACAGTAGATAATATTTGCATGATTCATAGATGTCATTGATCGATATGTCACCACGGAATGCCATTAAAAGGCTTTGCTGATTTGATGCTTACTTCATGCTAATAAAAAACAAAAAATAGGACAAAGCATGCGTCAATGGATTGCATTAAGCTTACTGTGTATGAGTGCACTGTTGCTACCCGTATCGGCATCTGCAGCTTGTGAGTCACCTATCAAATTTGGAGCACTCACTTGGGAGAGCGGTCAATTTATCTCTGGTGTACTCAAGTATATCGCAGAAGATGGCTATGATTGTACAGTTGAGGAAGTGCCAGGAGCAGGCCCTGCGCTAGAGACCGCACTGTCGCAAAACGATATCCAAATCATTGGTGAGCAATGGATTGGTCGATCACCAATTATGGAAGACGCTATTGCACAAAACAAAGTCGCTGTCATTGGTGATACGCTAAAAGGCGGTGCGACTCAAGGCTGGTACGTCCCAAAATACGTCTTAGAAGAAAACCCAGGACTGCGCAGTTATCAAGATCTGCCTAAATATGCTGACCTATTTATAGATCCCGAAGATCCAAATAAATCGCGCTTTATGAACTGTCCCTCTGGTTGGACGTGCGAGATATTCAATACACGGTTGCTAAAAAACACCGGTCTAGACAGTGCTTTTAATAATGCTCATCCTGGTACTGGCGCGGCGCTCGACGCCGAAATCGCCTCCGCTTTTGAGCAGCACAAGCCGCTATTATTCTATTACTGGCAGCCCACGGGTCTCATGGCAAAGTATGATTTTGCCGCGTTGGAATTTCCTGCTCATAAAGATGCTTGCTGGCAAGATCTATTGCTTGCTAACGGTACGTCTGACTGTGTATCAGGATTTCCTGTATCGCCTTTAGGCATCGCAGTATCTACGCCATTCATTAAATCTAATCCTAAGCTGGCAGAGGTGTTCGAGCAGGTGCAATTTACGCCTGATGAGCTCAATGGTGCTATCTTGGAGATGAGCGAAACAAAGCGTAGTGGGGATGAGCAGGCGCTGGTGTTTTTGCGTGAGAACCCAGACGTTTGGCGTGAGTGGTTGTCTGAAGAGGCCAGTAACAACCTCGCCACAAACTTGGGTATCGGCTTAGATGGTGCTATTACTGAGGATACTGCTGCCGCTAGCATCGATGGCTCAGCCCAAGCAACAATATTCCCTTCATGGTCACTTGAGACGCCACTCAATAACGCTTTGGCAAGTGTGGTTCAAAATTATGGAGACGTATTTCGCACCATTAGTACAGCCGCGCTTACGTATTTACTTTTACCTATCGAGCGATTGCTGACCATCATTCCGCCTTGGCTGATTATCGCTTTGGTAGCTGTGCTAGCATGGTTTGGTGTTCGCAAGATTTGGTTTGCGTTGGCATGCGGCGCGGGGCTGTTTTTGATTGGTGCCTTTGGATTATGGGGCGCATTAATTGATACCTTGGCGTTACTTATCGTATCAGTATTGGTCACCGTAGTGATTGGCATTCCTATCGGCATTGCGATGTCAGGCAGTAAGCTACTGCGTAAGATTGTGACGCCAGTACTCGATGTGATGCAGACCATGCCAAGCTTTGTGTACCTTATCCCTGTGCTGATGCTATTTGGCATTGGTAAGGTGCCTGCATTGTTTGCAACGGTTATCTATGCACTGCCACCACTGATTCGTCTGACGACACTAGGAATTACGCAAGTTAATCACGAAATGGTCGAAGCAGGACGCTCTTTTGGTAGTACGCATTTGCAGCTACTTATTTGGATCAAACTGCCACAGGCGTTGCCCAGTATCATGGCAGGTATCAACCAAGCAGTGATGATGTCGCTTGCGATGGTGGTACTGGCGTCGATGATTGGTGCCCCAGGGCTTGGCGAGGATGTATTGCAATCTATCCAAACCCTCAATATCGGTCAAGGACTGCAAGCAGGGACGGCTATCGTTATCGTTGCCATTATCATTGACCGTATTACTCAAGCGTTTGGTCAAGGAAAGCGTGCGCGCCAAAAAACGATTAAAGCAGGTAGGCGTCCAATTGGATAGTTATTTATCTAGCCGTAAACAACCAAAGCAATAATAAAAAATCAGGCAATAGTGAGAGCGATGATGAATCATATCCAACTAAAAAATATCAGCAAAATCTACAATGCCAATAGCACACAAGCACAATCTGCATTGGCATTACTGGCTGAGGGTATGGACAGCACTGCTGTCAAAGAGCAAACTGGCTATTCGGTGGGACTCTACGATATTAACTTGGATATTAAGGCAGGCGAGTTACATTGCATCATGGGACTATCAGGTTCTGGTAAGTCAACGTTGATACGTCATCTTAATCGCTTGATCGATCCTACTAGTGGTGAGATATGGGTGGATACTGCGCTTAATGCAGATCGTATTACTCAGGCAGTGACAAATACTAAAAGCCGTGCAGGAAGAATAGAAACGCTCGACCCAGCAGCAGAGGCACTTTCAGGAACTGCCACCAATATTTTGTCGCTTAATGATAAGCAATTGCAGCACTATCGGCAGCAGACGGTTAGTATGGTATTTCAGCATTTTGGTTTGGTGCCGCACATGACAGTGATGCAAAATGTCGCTTATGGGCTACGTGTCCGCAAAATGAGTGTGAATGAACGCAATGAGAGTGCACGGCACTGGCTAAATGAAGTGGGACTTACCAATGTAGAGCACAGTTACCCAGACGAGCTGTCAGGCGGTATGCAGCAGCGTGTCGGGCTGGCTCGAGCATTAGCAACCGACAATCCGATTTTATTGATGGATGAGGCATTCTCTGCGCTTGATCCACTTATTCGCGCCCAGCTGCAAGATCAGCTGCTTGCACTGCAAGACAGACTCAACAAAACCATTGTTTTTATCACTCATGATATTGATGAAGCCATCAAAGTCGGTCAGCGCATTAGTATTTTAAATGGTGGACGATTGATACAGACTGGCACCTCAAGTGAGTTACGGCATAATCCTGTTGATGACTATGTCGAGCAGTTCATGAGTGCAAAAGCTTGATAGATCCTAATACTTAATAAGACTTGATAAATACTAAGAAAACTCTGATCTAGAATAAATAAAAAACGCTAAGCTAAGCCTTAGCGTTTTCTGTGTTATATGCCCAATATGCCAGCTCACTAATTTGAAGGTTGTACTAATTTTGCTGCAATCTATAGTGAACTCTGAAATAAACACCAAACTTCGTTATACTTAATGGCTTTTTGATAACACGCGCTTGATAAAGGTTTGTCGTTTATTATTTAGATACTATTTATAGTTCAAATACAGTCTATATCTTAAATACAGTTTATATCTCAGATACAATGTCGCTTGGTCTATTCAGTGACGCTTGTTTCTCATTTTGCACTTCTAAGGCCATAGCATGACTGCTACCTATACCCCGATCATTACCTCACTGCTTGATAATGACTTGTACAAATTTACCATGCTGCAAGCGATGCTGCATCAGTTCCCTCAGACACATGGGGTTTATCGTTTTCGCTGCCGCAATAATAAAGACACGGCCTATCCATTGGCTGATATCCAAAAAGACTTAGAGCAGCAACTAGACAGCTTATGTGAGCTGCGTTTTTTACCAGATGAGTTGGATTACCTGCGCAGTTTGCGTTTTATGCGTTCAGACTTCGTCGATTATCTTGAATTATTTAAGCTAAAGCGCCGTTTTATTACGGTCAGTACCGATGAAAAAGGGCGCTTATCTATCGATATCGAAGGACCGATGATTCAAGCGATGTTCTTTGAAGTATTTGTGCTCGCTATCGTCAATGAGCTATATTTTAATGCACTATCGAATGATAGCGTGATTGAAGAAGGGCAGCGCCGCCTCGATGAAAAGGTCACGCTACTGCACCAATATGCGGTAGAGCAAGCAAACAATGGTGTCGATACACCGCCATTTATTGTGGCTGATTTTGGCACGCGTCGACGATTTAGTAAACGCTGGCAAGCGCATGTGGTGGAGACGTTATACAACGCTGAACCAAAGATCGTGAGCGGTACCTCTAATGTATATTTGGCAAAGCAGCTTGGAATGACGCCAATAGGGACGATGGCACATGAGTTCATGCAGGCATTTCAGGCATTGGATGTGCGTCTGCGTGACTCACAAAAGGCCGCACTTGAAGCATGGGTACATGAGTATCGTGGCGACTTAGGCATTGCCTTAACCGACGTGGTCGGAATGGATGCGTTCCTGCGTGATTTTGACTTATATTTTGCCAAGCTCTTTGATGGGCTACGCCACGATAGTGGCGACCCCTATATTTGGGGCGATAAAGCAGTTGCTCATTATGAGAAGCTAAAAATAGACCCAAAGACCAAGATTTTGACCTTTAGTGACGGGCTGGATTTAGAAAAAGCGTGGGAGCTGCATCAATACTTTAAACATCGTATCAGAACCAGCTTTGGCATTGGTACTAACTTGACCAATGATATGGGGATTACACCGATCAATATCGTACTAAAACTGGTAGAGTGTAACGGCCAACCAGTCGCTAAACTGTCTGATAGCCCAGGCAAGACCATGATCAATAACGACACGTATCTTGCCTATCTTCGTCAAGTGTTTGAGGTAGATGAGCCAGAATAAGCCAGAAAAACACTCTGTTGTCTAACTATCAGCCTGATTATGCTTGGAGTCGCTAGTAGGATTTTCTTCAGCAAAGGCGGCATCCAATGCTTGTTGAACCGCATTGATGCGAGTCTCGCACACGCGATAAGCGGCGATAGACTCTTCAACTGTGGTCATCAGGTTATCGATGTCAGGCTCGTCTTGTTGCTGTAGTTCGGCTGCATTGGTTTTCAAAATATCGTAGGCCGCCTTAAAAGTTTTTGGGGTGGCTTTTTTGCGTCTGCGAGTAGGGGTGGTCATAAAATTTCCTAATGTTTAAAGGTAAGTAGACGAGTGTTCTTTAGATATTATTATTTTGTTAAGTCAAAGTGCCTGAGGTTTCTGTTACTTCTTTATCCATAGTGATATCTATAATCTGTGCTGTTGCGCTACCATCTTTTAGAATGATATTGACTGTTTGCTCAGGGTGCAGTTGAGCGCTGCTAGTGAGTGTTTGTTTGCCTTTCTTATCCATAAGCATGGTATAGCCTTGCTTGAGCACGCGAGAGGGTCGATGTAATAATACAATGTCTCGCAGATGTTCACTATCGCGCTTCGCTTGTATCACTTGTTGTTGCGCGTTTTGCATGATGGACTCTTGGTAATTTTTACTACGAGTAGCGGCTTTTGTGAGCTGCTGATGCGCTAAGTTTTGTGTCTGTATGTACCGCTCAGCCGTCAATCTAGCGGCTTGCTTCACTTGGCGCTGGGCACTTTGTTGAATACTACGCCATGCGTAATCACTGTCTTTTTGTAGAGCGGTGAGCTGTCCGATAGTTTTCGATTGTATTTGGCTCAACTGGCGCGTGGTTTGTTGCTCGGCAGTATTCAATTGGCGCTGAGCGGCTTGCTTAATTTGCGCTTGATATTGTAGCGTCTGAGAGACGAGCTGCGCTAAATGGTTATAGATAGCAGCAATGACTTTGGAAGGCGTATCGAAGCTTGTGTGCGCAACTTCATCTAAAATCACGCGGTCCCGCTCATGACCGATACCGACCCAGACAGGAATAGGTAGCTCAGCAACCAACGCTGCCAACTCATAATCATTCAGATAAGCCAAATCACCAACTGCACCGCCGCCACGAATAATGACTAACAAGTCTGGTAGGTGCTGGTAAGTATCATAAAACGCCTGTTGGGCGCTAACAATCGCTTGTCGTATCTCGGCGGGCGCGTGATTGCCCTGAAAGGTCGCATGATGATAGTGGAACTGACAAGCGCCTGTATTCGCTAAGCGATTTGCATCGGCTTGAAAGTCGCCCAATCCAGCAGCCTTTTCGGGTGCGATGACCAGTACATGCTCGATATCAAAAGGAGTCGGAAGCTGTTGGTTAAGATGCAGTAGGCCTTCGCCTGTCAAGCGATCAACCATCTCTGCATATTGCCGTGCTAAGTCACCTAGCGTATAGCTAGGATCAATATCTTCAATGGTGATAGAAAAGCCATATTGGGCATGGAAACCTGCCGATACTTTGAGTAGGACAGTCAAGTCACGCTCAAGGGGCATGCCTGTTGCGCGCTCAAACTTAGCCAACACACGAGACGCTTTAAAACGCCATAGATTACCGCGGCAACTGGCAATTACTTTGCCCTCGTCGTCTTTTTCTGCCAACTCAAAGTAATAGTGACCACCCTTACTTGATAAATTGCGGATTTCCGCCTTGACCCAGACACGGTGATCAAAGGTTTGCTTGATGACCATTTCAACCGCCGATAAATAGTCGCTCAGGCGTAGGACGGTATCTTCTAAATGGTCTTCTTGCTCAGCGAGTTCTGCTTCCAATGTTGCCAAATCTTTAGCAGGCGCTAATACTTTGGCGGGTTTGATATTTGAAAGATTGGGTTTGCGCATGATATGAGACCGAAGATGATTGAAATACAAAGACTGATGAGGTAGTGACAAGTAGAATATGAACAGTTTAACCCAAAAGGGCGTGTACAAAAAGCGAAGCCAACACGCTTTGAGCGATATATTATCGACATCGAAGCTTGTTGGCTATTTGATTGGCATCAGATTGTCTGTGATATCAGCAGATGACTCGTAAATCTACCATCCTTAAGGTGGCTATCGTATAAAGTAGGTTGTTGGCTTATTGGCAACGGAAACTAATAGTGTATTCATAGTCATCATCACGCGACAAGTTAGGTGTGCCTGTACCAAAGATAGAGCCAACGACTGCACCCATTTGTCCAACCATGCGACCAGTACGCTCATTCAAGATACCGTTATATTGCACGCTATCTTCTACGATAATCACTTGCTTGCTACGACAGGTTTTTTGCGCACTATCTATGGCATTCTGTTGCGCCTTTACTTTGGTATCGCTGATACCAGTAGTCTCATAAATGGAATTGGCACGTTGAATCACAGGCGATGATGGTGTGCTTTGACACGCACTCAATGTCAGTATAGCCGCGAAGCACGCACCTAGACTGGCGGTTTTATTAAAAGTATTCATAAATGATTCCTGAGGTTACAAAAAAAACATCATGATTATAAGTAAAGCTCTATGAATGTAACCTAACGATATATTAAATGTCTAGACGCTTATGGTGTGTTGTATTGCAGCAATATTGCGAAGAGACACTGCCATAAGTGCGTTTAGTGAAATGAGTGAGGTCTAAAGCCTAAATCCCAAGGCTAAAAATAACTTTCATTCGTTTAAAACAAAACAAGACACGACCATACACAGCAAATCACTTGAAATATAAATCATATCTAGCATAATTGAGCCATTCATTTTTTATTAAAAAGTAATACTATGCAATTGATTCCTGCTCCTGCTGGTGTGCTCGAGGTCGACGCACTATGGCAACAAGACAATCCGAATGACCCAAACACCGATACCGTGGCGCTACTGTGTCATCCTAATCCCCTGTTTGACGGTACGATGAATAACAAAGTAGTCACGACTATGTATCGCTTTGCTCGTGATAATGGCATGCATGTGGTGCGCTTTAATTTTCGCGGGGTGGGACAGTCGACAGGTGAGCACGATTACGCGGAAGGTGAAGTCGTCGATGCAATGACCGTGCTACAATGGATCGCCGAGCAAACCAATGCCCGTAAACTATGGCTTGGTGGTTTTTCTTTTGGTGGATATGTCACAGCCCGTGTGGCTGAGCAAGTGCTTGAAGCCCCGCATATATGGGGAGTGAGTGATTTTGAAGTTTCAAAAATTGCCCTTATTGCACCATCAGTCGAAAAAAACGACAGTAGTGACATTGATCTACCCGCTGACAAAACCTTTGAGATTTATGGCAATGCTGATGAAGTGATTGAACCTGACAATATGCAAGCATTTGCAGATCGTCTAGGGCTTGAGGTTAGCGTCGTCGATGGTGCTGGACACTTTTTCCATGGACGCTTGTCAGAGCTCAAAAAATTATTAGAAGCCCATAGCTTTAGGCATGACGGCTAGCTTTGGCTTTATAATTGTTCTTCAAAGGCCGTTATTTCACAGCTTTGTCTTTGAAGAGGCTTTTTGTAGTACATCTCACAGCCAATACTTTTGAGTGAAGTACCTTGATGTGAAGTGTGTTGACGGGTAGTGTTTCTTGTCAGATGCTTGGCTATCCCACTGTTTTGTTATTTAATTTTGATATTTATTGAATCCAACGATGAGTCGTATTATGAGTTTATCTCCATTGCAACGTTACGAGAAAGCCGTCAGTACAGATGAGTTTACCCGTGATGAGCAGCAGTTTCAGGCCATGAGTTCTCTTGATGAGATATACCATCAGCTCATCAATAGTGCGCCGCAAAAGAAAGGTTTTTTTGGGTTTTTGAAGTCTAAGCCGGTCGCACCAACTGGGCTATATATGTGGGGCGGTGTAGGACGCGGTAAAACGTGGATGATGGACATGTTCTATGATTCATTGACCATTGAGCGCAAAATGCGCCTGCATTTTCATCATTTTATGCAGCGCGTCCATCAAGAGTTGAATAAACTCCAAGGTGAAAGCAACCCACTCGAAAAGGTCGCCGATATTATTTATGAAGAAGCGGTCATCATCTGTTTCGATGAGTTTTTTGTGTCTAACGTCTCCGATGCTATGATTTTAGGTGATTTGTTCACCATGCTGTTTAATCGTGGTATTACCTTGGTCGCCACATCAAACATTGAACCCGCTGGACTATACAAAGATGGCCTGCACCGTGACCGTTTTTTGCCAGCCATTGCAGAAGTTGAAAGCCATACAAAAGTGATGAATATTGACTCTGGTATTGATTACCGTCTGCGAGTGCTTCAGCAAGCGGAGCTATATGAGTCGCCAATGACCAAGGCCAACCATCACTGGTTAGCCAACCGTTTTGCCAGTCTGTCTGATAACCAAAAAATCAGTAATGATCCTATTACTATTAATGGTCGCGAAGTAAAAGTCAATGCGCGTACTGACGATATTCTATTTTGTGATTTCCGCCATCTGTGCATGGCACCGCGCTCAGCATCTGATTTTATTGAGCTTGCCAAACAGTTCAGTACGGTATTGGTCGACTCAGTACCCGCCTTAGATGATGATCTGCGTGATCCAACGCGCCGCTTTATCTACCTTGTTGACGAGTTTTACGACCGCCGTGTAAAACTATTGGTAAGGGCAGAACAATCGATTTTGGACTTATATCAGGGAGAAAAGCTGGCGTTTGAGATTGAGCGTACTCGCTCGCGCTTGCTTGAGATGCAATCAGAAGACTACCTACGTATGGAGCACCGTGTCGAGGATGCCGCATAGTTATCCTCAAAACTGTACTGCTGATGCTCCATGCTCACTGCTTCTAAAAGTACTGTTAAAGATTTATTCTTTAGAACTGCTGAGTAATAAGAATTAGGCAGTCAGTGATAAATATTACAAACAATCAGTAAAAATAGATAATAATAAATAAGGATAAAAAATGACTACGACAAATGAAGAAACTCTAGACAATAAGCTGTCTGTGAAAAATGTATCAGGAAGTGATATGTCATCTACCAGTGATGAGATAATAGGTTGGATCAATTCAAGACGCAGTATGGGTAATCTAGATACACCAGCACCGACGCGTGACCAGATTGAGTCTGCTATTGAATGCGCAGCAACAGCACCAGATCACAAAAAATTGCGCCCATGGCGATTTATTGTGACGCAAGGTGACGCGCGACATGAGCTTGGCAATGCTCTGGTTAAAGCCGTCAAAGCAAAGGCATTACAAGATGGTGAAGAGGTGTCTGAGAAGACCATCAAAAAAACCCACACTATGCCACTTCGTGCACCAGTGATTATAACTGTGGTTACTCAAATGCAAGCCCATAAAAAAGTCCCACCATTTGAGCAAATGCTTAGTGCTGGCGCTGCGGTGCAAAACCTTATATTGGCGTTAAAAGCCCAAGGGTTTAGTACAGTGTGGCGTACTGGACTACTATGTAACGAGCCGGCAGTAAAAGCCTATTTTGGCGTAGGGCCAGATGATTATGTGACCGCTTTTGTTTATACTGGCACAAGCCCCAAAGATGAGTCTGCCCGCAAACCTATCGATATCGAACCGTTAGTACGCTTCGAGTCATGATTTGACCCTATAGGATTTCTTGGTAATAGTATTGCCAAAATAGACAGTCAACCTGTGTATCTAAGATATCAGGGGTAAGATAGATTCTATTGATAATAAGTCAGTCAACACGGATAAAAGAACATGACAAGCCCTAACAATAGCAACAAAGACAATAGCAGCGCTAATGATGAGACGAGCAACAATACGTCTGACAAACAAAACGGTATGCTGGCAGGTATCTTAGAGCGTGCAAGTAAGTCAGGCATCGGTCGTAAGAAATCAATACCGAGTCCAGTTGCGTCTGCAGTTGCAAAGGATATGGCAGATATTCATAGTAATCCTACCAAGCTGCGTTTGGCATTTTTGGGTGGTGGTAGCTTTGGTACGGCAATGGCAAATTTGGCCGCACGTAATGGCTGTGATACCACGCTATGGGTACGTAATAAACGTACTGTCAAAGCAATGGCAAAAACCCAGACCAACAAAAAATATCTACCGGGCTACAAGCTTGATGATCGTCTAAAATACAGCCATGATTTGGCGGCAAGTGTCAAAGACAAAGATATCATCTTTATTGCTGTACCGGGCTTGGCCTTTCGCGAGACCCTCAAGAGTATCGCGCCATTTATCAGTGGACAGTCTATTGTCTCATTGACAAAAGGCATGGAGAAAGACACTTTTGCGATGATGAGCGACATCATCAAAGAAGTGCTGCCTGAGGTGAACTTTGGTGTCATGTCAGGGCCAAATCTGGCTATAGAAATCATGAAAAACATGCCATCTGCTACAGTCATAGCAAGTGAGTCGGAACCATTACGCCATGCCGTACAAGCTGCGCTGCATAGTGCGTTTTTTAGAGTGTTTGCTAGTGATGATATACGCGGCGTTGAGCTTGGCGGCGCACTCAAAAACATCTACGCCATTGCTATGGGGATGGCAGCTGCTTATGAAGTAGGCGAGAATACCAAGGCAATGATACTGACCCGTGCGCTGGCAGAAATGAGTCGCTTCGGTGTCGAAGAAGGAGCAAATCCGCTCACTTTCTTAGGTCTGTCGGGAGTCGGGGATTTATATGCTACTTGTAGCTCGGAATTGAGCCGCAACTACCGTATCGGCAATATGCTCGGTCGTGGCATGAGTATTGACGCCGCTGTCAAAAAGCTCGGTCAAACTGCTGAAGGGGTCAATACGATTCAGCAGGTTCACGAAAAGGCCACTAAAGCGGGCATTTATATGCCCATTACCCATGCACTCTATGCCGTGATTTATGAAGATAAGGCAGCACTAGGCGTGGCACTACATTTGATGGAAGCAGGATTCCGTAGTGATGTTGAGTTTGTGATGGCTCATGACCATAGCAATGCCGCGCTGACCGCTCATATGAAAAACAGTGCTACAGACAATGCCAACGATAGCGATGCTGATAGCAAGTAAGACCTATCATTTAGGCAAAGTACTATTAGGTAAAATACACTGCCGCCACATGCACCAAGGAAGGTTATGAAAATTATATTAGTACGTCATGGTCAAGCAGAAGATGAGACGCGTCCAGATAGTGCGCGCCAGTTGACTGATTTTGGTCGGCAGCAAGCAGTGCAAACGGCGGAGTACGTGACCACTCATTATAGCCCAGATCGTTTCATAGTCAGTCCTTATGAACGCGCGCAACAGACACTGTCTGCATTTCAGTTGCGAGCGCCAAAAACACCATCATCTATCCAATCCAACATCACGCCTTCTGATAATGCTCGTCAGGCGCTAATAGATATCGCTAATATTGACGCGGAGTGTCTGGTAGTGGTTTGCCATATGTCGATTGTTGCTTATATAGCGGGGCTGCTTACCGGTGAGTCTCCTGAGTCATTCTCTTTGGCAGAAGCTAGAGTGTTTGAGATGGAGTTTGTGATGACAGGTATGGCAACAGAAGTGGATCGGTTTGTGCCTGATCAGCCTTACTAAAAAATTTGGACATTTGAACATTTAGCAGATGCCTTTGGGGTTCTGCCTCATGAACGTATGGTTACAATTGCATCAATAATTGAGGACACGTTTAGTGTTACACGTTTGGTTACGAGCGCAGCATAGTCCGTTAGCTGTCTGGCATGAAGAGGTACAGCAGTGGCAATTGGTTGACAGCTGGCAGCAGCTGCAAACTGTCTATAGCCATTATAAATCCAATAGCCAAAAGTCACTTTGCCTATATTTTCCCTCGAGCTATGCACTGCAGGTAGATACCGAGCTTAGTGCTACTCAGCTCAAGCAACTGGGTATCAGCGGTAAGCAGTATCTGTTTGAAGAGACCTCGCTCACACCTGTTGAGCAATTGGCTATTCGCCAGTTAGGTCATGCTGATACTACGCAACTGTATGCACTGGCGCAAAGCGATATTGAGTCCTGGCAGCAAAGTGCTCAGCTTATTGGTATGAACATCGTTGCCTTACTTCCTGATTTTTTACTGTTGCCGCCGCCAGAGGAGGGAGCAGGTCAGCAAGTGACACTGTACCAAGATGAGCAGACCATGCTATTGCGTCAGTCAGTGCGCCAAGGGATGGCTATCAGCTATTTACCACTGATATTGGAGCGTTTTCCGCACTTAAGTGAAGTGATGATGCTATCGTCCATTGAAACTCCGAGTCTCGTAGACAATCAGTTGATAAATGATGGTTCAAATACGGCTATAGAATCTAACGAGACTGCTGTTACGGGTACAAAAGATACCCAGATGATGCCAGCGACAACCAGCGCCATCGCACAAACAACAGCGCTTATCGCTGATGCTCAATTGTTATTGACGACGCTACCGAGTATACCTAAACCCATTGACTCTCCTGAACGTCATGCTCTTAACTTTTTTATTAAATCAACTGACTCGCAGCTATCACCTTATCTGCGAGTGGCAATGATGGTTGCGCTAGCGGCCTTGGTGCTACAGATGGCAACCGATGGCGTACAGTGGTACAAGTACAACGAGGCCACTGCTGCAACCAAGACCGAAATCGCGGCGCAGTATCAATCTTGGTTCGCTGATGAGCCACTCAGTACACGTACCAAACTCCAAGTACAACTGCAACCCAAGCTGATGAGCGACAGCCAAGCACCCGAGTCGCATATAGCCGCACTATCAAAGATATCACCTTTGATCAAACAGTCCTCGCTACGCGCGCAATCATTAGTCATGCAACCATCAACACTCAGTTTTACGCTTATTGCACCTGATCGCGGCAGTCTAGATCAGTTTACGAGCACACTGGTTGCACAGGGATTGAGTGCTAAGCTTGCACAAGTGAATAGTAATGAGCAAGGCCAGTTCAGTGGTCAGATCACTGTAAATATAGTGGAAGGGAGTGGTACAACAGACAATGTGGCAGCGTCATAACTCATCTAGGTATCGGTAATAAAGGTTAAAATATGAAACGATTACAGCGCCGTACCAAACGTAGTGCAGCTGCCTCTACACCCAATACTACAACGCATGCACTCTCAGATCGGATTGGCACTTATCAAAACATGCTGGTCACACGCTGGCAGGCTCTGCCACCACGTGACCAGCTAGCGTTAGCCGTATTGTCCGTGTTTCTGCTGTTGTTTATCGGCGGTTATGGTGGTTATAGTATTCATCAAGCCGCAAAAACCAGCAAAAGTAATTACCAAGAGCAAGTGTCTGATTATTTTTGGTTGCGTGCGCAAGCAGGTAATATCGATAATAAGGCATTGAATGCTAATAATACTACTAACGGCGTGGCTGACATGCCGCCTGCCAATCGCATCAGTGCGCTACTCAATAATTCAGGTATTACGGACGCTCAAGTCGTTGCTGCTGGCGATTCGGTGCAGTTGAGGTTTGTGCATCCTAGTCAAGCTGTTGTCAGTACTGCACTTGGTAAGCTTGAGCAGCAAGGTTGGCAGTTCATGCAGTTATCTATGCAGCAAAACCTAACGGACAAATCCATTGAAGTGCAAGCCACTATCACTTCATAGTGTGGTGTGCTAAACGTGATATATCAGTTAAGATGAGCGATGGCCAGTACTTAAGACGGCGTGCTGGGTCCAACATCTTAGATTAGGTGCCATTTTAGCTTGAGTATTATTTTAGATTGAATGTCATTGAAAAGCCTTTTACTGGCACCATTAATTATTTATTAGCCACTGCTACCTACAAATACGTATCATAAAAAAGTATCTAGATAGCAAACTCGGTAAGGAAGATCGCCTACGATGAGTGACAGTATGAGCAAAGACAAGCACCGTTCTTTAGTGACTTACAATCACATTACTTATTTCTTATATGTGATCAGCTATTTTACGGCTGGTTTGCTATGGATTGTGCCGATTGTGATGAACTATGCCAAGCGTCATGATGCAAATGGCACATGGCTAGCCACGCACTTTGATTGGCAAATCAAAACCTTCTGGTACAGTATTGTCTGGTTTGTCATTGGTGTTATCATCATCACCTTTGCACTGGGCGGCTTTGGTGTCAGTGTGTTGGCTGATAGTGGTAATATCGCTATTGGTTCCATATTATTGGCTGGATTTGGTCTATTGATTATGACCTTTACCTTTATCTGGCATCTATATCGTATCGTTCGTGGTTGGATTGCTCTGACTGATGGTCGCCCAGTACCTTAGTGCTTTAATATGGTTTGAGTGTTTTTTGATGTTGATGCACTGAACAGGCAGTGACTTATTATCGTCATTTACTAAATGCTTAGGAGTGCTAAGAGTTACTTTGGGGTGGAAATTTACCGTATGAAACTTTGCCCTTGTTTCTGTTAAGCTGATATAATCGCTGCGCTTGATTTTATTCATATTCTTTATTCACTATTGCTTTTGAGCAGGGTCTGTCGTCATTATGTCTTATGCCTTACTTCGTCCTTTTTTGTTTAATATGGATCCTGAACACGCCCATGAGATGACTTTGTCTTTATTGGACAAGGCACATAAGGCGCGCGTCTTAGGCTTGGCATATGGTCAGTCGATGCAGCCCACAGACTGTATGGGATTACAATTCTCTAACCCAGTAGGTCTTGCCGCAGGTCTGGACAAAAATGGTGACTATATTGATGCCTTAGCTGAGCTTGGATTTGGCTTTATAGAAGTAGGTACCGTCACACCAAGACCACAAGTGGGTAACGATAAACCCAGACTGTTTCGAATCAAACAAGCAGACGCTATTATCAACCGTATGGGTTTTAATAATGAAGGCGTTGATTATCTGATTGATAACGTCAAACGCTGCAAGTACAAGGGTAATATCGGTATCAATATTGGCAAGAATGCTGATACGCCAGTAGAGCAGGCAGCAGATGATTATGTCTATTGTCTAGAGCGTGTTTATCCTCATGCGTCATATATCACAGTCAATATCTCATCGCCAAATACCAAGAACTTACGTGACTTGCAAAGTGGGGAAGCGTTGACCCAGCTGATGGATACGATTAAGAACCGTCACAGTCAGTTAGCCACTGAATATGGTTTTTATGTGCCGTTGGTATTAAAGGTTGCCCCTGATCTAGAGCCTCTGCAAGTCGACTATATCTCACAGCAGTTGTTAGATTTTGAAATCGATGGTTTGATCGCGACCAATACGACATTGAGCCGTGTAGGTGTCGAAGACTTGCGTGATGGCGATCAAATGGGCGGTCTTTCAGGTCGACCAGTCAGCCATATTAGTACTCAAATTTTGCAGCAGTTCTCCGATCAGCTGGATGGTAAAGTGGCTTTGATCGGTGTCGGCGGTATCGATAGTGGTGCCAAAGCCGTCAAAAAAATCGAAGCGGGTGCAGACATGGTGCAGCTCTATACAGGACTGATCTATAGAGGTCCTGGACTGGTACAGTCGTGCATTCAAGCAATCGGTGGGTATTATGATGCCATGGAAGGCTAATCACATGAAGCAGATAGTGAGGCGCAAAGTATGAGCGGTCTAGATATTGTGATTGCTATCGTTGTATTGATTGGCTTGTGGCGTGGGTTCCAAGTCGGACTGATCAAAACAGCAGTAGGCTTGGTAGGTTGGTTCATTGCGCTTATTGCCGCAACTCGCCTAGCAGGCGTAGTATCGCCTCAACTGTCTGGTATCGTACAAAGCCCTGTGTTACAAATGGCGTTGGCTTTTTTGTTGGTAGTGATTGCAATATTGGCTATCATGCACTTGGTGGCTTTTGTGTTCTCAGGTGTACTAAAAACCCTACGCTTAGGTGTGGTTGACAAAATGGCTGGCGGGGTACTTGGTGCTGCCAAAAATGTCTTGATGGTATTGGTCATTTTGAGTGTCAGTGCACCTCTATTGGTGCAGATGCCGCAATGGCAGACCTCAGTACTTGCCCCTGAACTCATGCCCTATGCACCCATGGGCAAAGCCTTGGTTTCAGATGTGTTAGGCATGGCTTGGGATCAAGTCAATCAATCGTAATTTTCTAAAGTTTTCATTCTTTTTATACTTCTAAATGTTTGTGCGTGTCGCGGATCATCAAAAACAAGTTATCAGAAACTATCGTTAAGTGTCTTACAAAATCATCAGGTTAGCGGCGAACGACAGTGAGTGATTTTAGCAACATGCTGTCGTTGCATTTGCCGTTATTGTCGTACTAATGTGTGGGTCAAAATAGGATATAGCTATTATGTGTGGAGTCATTGGAGTTGCAGCTCATGAGCCAGTCAATCAGATACTTTATGACGGCTTGACGATGCTACAGCATCGCGGGCAAGATGCAGCAGGTATTGTCACTTTGCAAGATGGGCGACTCTATCTACGTAAAGAAAATGGCATGGTACGTGACGTATTTATGAATCGTCATATGATGAAACTGGTTGGTAAATTTGGTATTGGTCACGTTCGTTACCCGACGGCTGGCACCTCTAGCAGCGCTGAAGCCCAACCTTTCTATGTCAACTCACCCTATGGTATTACGCTTGCACATAATGGCAACTTGACCAATGCTGAGAGTTTGGCCAAATCGCTATATATCGAAGATCGTCGTCATCTAAATACTGACTCAGACTCTGAAGTACTGCTAAATGTACTGGCGCACGAGATGCAAAATCTTGGCAAGACTCATCCAACGGCTGATGATATTTTTGAAGCAGTAAAAGCGGTTTATAAACGTTGTGAGGGTGCTTATGGCGTTGTGGCTTTGATTACTGGTCATGGTCTGCTGGCATTCCGTGATCCAAACGGTATCCGTCCGCTTATCTTTGGTAAACGCATGGCACAGAACGGCGGTACCGAGTATATGGTCGCCTCAGAATCAGTAGCGCTAACAGGGTCAGGATTCACTATCGTTCGTGATGTAAAACCAGGCGAAGCGATTTTTATCGACTTGAACCATAAACTGCATACGCATCAGTGCGTAGAGCAAAAAGAATACACGCCTTGTATCTTTGAGTATGTGTACTTTGCTCGCCCAGATTCAATCATGGACAATATCTCAGTTTACAAGTCACGCTTACGCATGGGTGAAAAACTGGCAGATAAAATCCTTGCTGAATGGGGCGATGGACATGATATCGATGTGGTTATCCCGATTCCAGATACGTCACGTACGTCAGCCATGGAGCTGGCACTCAAAATGAACGTCAAATATCGTGAAGGGTTTATGAAAAACCGCTATATCGGTCGTACGTTTATCATGCCAGGCCAGCAGCAGCGCAAAAAATCAGTGCGTCAAAAGCTTAGCGCTGTTCCATTAGAGTTCAAAGGTAAAAATGTACTATTGGTTGATGACTCTATCGTTCGTGGTACGACCTGTCATGAAATCATCCAAATGGCACGAGATGCCGGTGCAAATAAGGTGTTTTTTGCGAGTGCTGCGCCACCAGTAAAATTCCCAAATGTCTACGGTATTGATATGCCAGTGCGTAGTGAGCTAATAGCTTCAGGTAATAGTGTCGAAGAGGTGCGTGATATCATTGGTGCTGATCGTTTAATTTTCCAAGATTTGGATGATTTGATCGATGCGGTAAAAGACACCAAGCATAGCCGCGTTGAAGGTTTTGATTGTGCAGTATTCAATGGCTGTTATATCACAGGTCAGATCAATGAAGCGTATCTTGATCACTTGCAAGAACAGCGTAACGACACTGCTAAAACGGGAAAAAAGGGTGTGCAAATAGTGGCCGATACCCCAGTAGATATGATGGGTGTTGAAGAGCTCTAAGTCATATACCGCTGAGGAATGATGTTATAAAAGAAGCTGGATTCTGAGTAGAATCCAGCTTTTTTGTATGTAAAGCACAATCAAAAATATTGATAGTAGTATAAGCGTACGTCATACAGTTAGCTAAAAAATCGACTAAGCATCCAAAACAAACCATTGATTGCAGCAATACCAACGATCATACTTACTAAAAGTTGACGGCTAATATGGTAAACAAATAGTACCAAAATAAGCGCACCAACTTGAGCCATCAATAAATGGAGCTCAGAGTTATTGAACGTGATATCTGCTGGTAAATTCTGATAAGACAGACTGGTCAAGATAAGCAAGACCATGACAGATAGTGGCAAACTCTCATTCAATCGATGTAGCCAAGGTGTGTCTAAAATTTTTCTAGGTATTAGTGCTGGCAATGCACGAGTGATGAAGGTAACAGCAGCCATGGCAAGTGTTGCAAAAATAAGATAACTACTGGTCATGATGTTCTCCTATCTCTTGACGTTGTATCCAAAATCCACGTATCAAAATCATGATCATGCAAATAGTAATGGCTACTAATAGCAACCAATCGCTCGTAAATAGCGAGGCGATAATTAGGCCAATCACGGCAATACCAATTGGAAAGTAACGCTTGATACTTTGAAACTGCTCGTAGGCCAAAATTGCAAACAGACAAACCAACGCAAAATCTAAATGCGGTACTAAATCACTGAGCGTGCTACCAATGACCACGCCAATAGCACTCGCGAGCACCCACCAGCTTTGATTGAATAAGCTAATAGGCAGTATCAATGCCCGTCGTGACTCATGGGGCAAACTGGTCATCACCGAAAATGTCTCATCAGTTAGGGCAAATAAACAATACGTTTTGGTGAGTTTGTGTTGAGGTAAATACTGTAATAACGGCATACCGTAAAATACGTGACGTAAATTTATCGCTGCGATATTGGTTGCGATATTACCGATTGGTAAGCCTGCGCTTAGCATGGGTAGACAAGCGTATTGTGCGGCACCAGCATACAACACAATGCTGAGCATGATAGTTGCCCATATAGGAATACCGGCAACTTGTGCCAGCACACCAAAGGCAATACCCGCAGGCAGATACCCCATAGCAACGGGTAAGCTTTTTTTAAACCCCTCAGCCCAGTCGTAGCGACTGTTGTGTTGCCGGCTTAATTCATTTGAATGAGTACTCACATGACATCCTAAATTTGTCTTGCTAATTTTTTATAAATTCATAGATTTATACGTTCTAAGGATAAACCACTCATTGCATAAGGTGGCTAACCAAGCAGGCATTTAGTCGATAACTACTATGCTTCAGGCTGTAGCATCTCATAACTACCTGACAGATGAGCACGGTATAAAAACCCACTTAAAATGATCAATCTCAATAGCAACAAACACCACACGCTGAGCCAAATACCAGTCATATCCCATTGCTGATAAAGTAACCAACTCAATGGAAAGAAAACAACAGCCAGTATCAGTGCCGCATTTCGAATGACATTACCCGCGGTCAAACCAAAAAATATACCATCCAACCAGTAGGCACCCACGCCGACAAGAGGCAACAGTACGGCATACCAATGGTACTCATAAGCGAGGGCAAATACTGGATCAATATTGGTCATAAAGTCTAGGTATGTGGGCATTGCAAGCCACCAAATGGCACTCAACATGATAGCGAGAGCATAGCTAACCACACCTGTGCGTTTGACGATCAAACGAAAACGTGGCCAGTCACGTCGACCAGCAGCTTGTCCGCTCAAGGTTTCAGCAGAGACAGCAACACCGTCAAGCGCAAAGGCTGAGATACTTAATACTTGTAACAAAATCGCGTTAGCTGCCAGTATGACGTCGCCACTTTGAGCCGATAGGCGAGTAATCCAAGCAAAACTTAGCGTCAAAATAAGTGTACGTACAAAAATATCTTTATTTAAAGAAAATAGCCTAAGCATCTTTTCTTTGGTGAAATGTTGGCTATCAGCTCTAAAAAGTGCGCTCCAAGATATTTTTAAGTGATGACGACTCAGCCATAATGCCAGCAACACGCCTAGCCAAAACGCAATGGTGGTACCTAGTGCCACACCAGCCAAACCCATCTGCATTACAAATACAAAAAATAAGGTCAGTATGATATTGAGTACGGCAATAAACCCCTGCTGGTAGAGCATATATCGTGTCTTACCTTGTCCTGCAAACCATCCAATAAATGCAAAGTTCATGAGTTCTGCGATCACGCCCCAAAAGCGTACATCTAAATAGGCTTTTGCCGCGCGACCACTTTCGGGGTTGGCTGACAGTGCTTGTAATCCATAATCAATCAGCCATGGCTTTGCTAGCAGCAAGATGGCGCCAATGATAAAGGCCAATAACAGCGCACGCTGCAAAATAGAGAGCAAAGGGGTAGCAGAGGTTGCTGTAGTACGGTCAGTATTATTAGCCAGCTGTCCTAACGCTTGCGCAGAAAGCCCAGATGAGGCGTACTGCAGAAAGTTAAAACTAACCAGCAACAAAGACAACAGCTGTATTGCTAAACCCATGCCAGCCAGTTTGGCAGTATCATTCATATTGCCTACGATTGCTGTATCGATAACACTTTGCAGTGGCATGGCTAGATTTGCCAATAGCACAGGCAGGGCAATCGCGATGATACGCTTGTAGCTGGTATCAATAGGCAACATGGCATTAGATGTTGAAGAATTGGCTGACATTGGGAGCTCGTTTATACTGAGGTGATAAAGAGAGTAATATGTTATTTAATCTGTAGCAAAACAGTAGTGCCATAAATATGATAACTGAGACAAAATAGCTATAAAGACAAAAGCACCTAGACTCATCATTCATGAGTCAGGTGCTCTTATTCAAACGTTATAGCTATTTATTCAGCAGTCATAGACAGTATTGATAATACATTATATCAGCGTACTAACTTACCTAACCTGCCTTACTAGACGTTGTCCTGCTCAAACATCTTTGGATCATTAAAAGTAACAATTTCTTCTTCGAACTCTGGTTTTACTTTAACCACAAAGTCATCACGCGATAGACCCATACGTAATGGAATCGAGCTTGCGATGTAAGTCGATGAGTATGTACCAGCAAGTAAGCCGATAAATAGCGCCACTGAGAACCAGTATAGTCCATCGCCGCCCAAGAATAACATGGCCAATACGACCAATAAAACGGTCGAAATGGTCATAATGGTACGGCGTAAGGTTTCAGTCAAAGATAAGTCGACAGTTTGGCTGGGCGAGATGCCACGAACACGGCGGAAGTTTTCGCGGATACGGTCATAGACAACGATCGTATCGTTCAATGAATAACCAATCAAGGCCAAGATAGCTGCCAATACCGTCAAATCGAACGGGAAGCCAAATAGTGCAAACACACCGATAGTTACGACTGCATCATGAAACAGAGACAGTACAGCGCCCAAAGACAGCTTAAACTGAAAGCGTAAGGCAACGTAGCCCAGCATACAGGCCAGTGCCAATGCTAGCGCCATAACTGAATTTAAGTACACTTCATTACCCACTTGACTACCAATGATATTAACGTTGCTAATATCAGCAGTATTACCAGGTAATGCTAACGCCTGAGTGAGACCTGCGCTTAGACCGTCAACGTTGTCTGACTGTGGCGGCAGACGTACCAGTAGCTCCTCACGAGTACCTAAATACTGTACAACAGCGTCGTCAAAACCACCGTCTGCTAGGGCCTGTACTACGGCTACCTGTTCGACAGGCTGTTCATAACGCACGTCGGCTGAGACACCACCAGTAAAATCAAGACCTAAGTTCAAACCGTTGACAGCGATAGCGATGATACTAGCGATAACCATAAATAAAGATAATAGCGCCATTGGCTTTTCTATCTTCATAAAGGGAATAATACGCTGATTACCAACAGCTTTGATACCACCTTCCGCTGCAGCTGCCGCATCATCAGCGGCATCACCAGATACTAAATTGGGATCAGTCGCAGTAGATAATGCCTGACTGTCTTTACCACCGCGGCGACTGCTTTTACCAGATTTTACGGCAGTTGGGTTGTTGGTTTTAGTGTTGCTGCCTTTGCCATCACGACGCGGTTTTTTGCGGCGACGCGTACTTGCATTAGTCGCCTCACCAGTTGAGCCATTTCGATCAGGGTTGTTCTGCTGTTCTAAAGGGTTGTTATTATCGATCGCCATAGTATTCTCCTAACCGATGCTCAGACTTTTGATGGATTTACGCTTACCGTAAGCAATTTGTACCAGTGCACGGGTCACCAAAATAGCGGTGAACAGCGAGCTGACAATACCAATAGCTAGCGTAATCGCAAAGCCTTTAATCGGACCCGTACCAATCGCGAATAGGATAAACGCGACCAATAGGGTAGTAATGTTGGCATCAAAAATACTACTAAATGCGCGATCAAAACCTGCCACGATAGCGGATTTTGGCCGTACGCCATTGGCAATCTCTTCTCGTATCCGCTCAAAGATCAGTACGTTGGCATCAACGGCCATACCGATGGTCAAGACAATACCAGCAATACCAGGTAGGGTCAGTGATGAACCCAAAATTGACATAATAGCAATGATAATAATAACGTTCACGGCGAGTGCCACGTTGGCAATCACTCCAAACAGACGATAGAAGATAATCATAAACGCAAAGACTAGAAGATAGCCAACCTGCGTAGAGAACAAGCCTTTGTCGATGTTTTCTTGACCCAGCGATGGACCAATAGTGCGCTCTTCTACAAAATACATTGGTGCCGCAAGTGCGCCTGAACGTAGCAATAGAGCAAGCTCAGCTGCTTCAGCACTGCTGTCTAAACCAGTGATACGGAATGATGAACCCAGTACCGCTTGAATGTTAGCGCGGTTGATAACTTTAGTTTCAGCATAAGGCGTACGAACTTCAGTCGTCTCACCAGTCTCTGGATCTTCTTCGTAAGTAATTCTTTGCTTATTTTCAATAAACAATACAGCCATTTGTTGACCAACAGCGGTACGAGTGGCGTTCTGCATGAGCTTGCCGCCAGCACTATCCAAAGTAATACTTACTTCAGGTAAGCCGCTTTCATCTACGCCAGTTTGTGCGTTGGTTACTTTATCACCTGTGACGATTGCTTGGCGATCTAGTAATACTGGTGGACCATCTAGTGTCTCAAACGGGAATGCCTCTGTGCCTGCAGGAGGTATGCCGCCTGTATAGGTATCGGCGTCGTCTGCCACCATACGAAACTCAAGGTTTGCGGTACGGCCAAGGACACGTTTTGCTTCAGCGGTATCCTGTACACCTGGCAGCTCGACCACAATACGGCTAGCACCTTGAGACTGTACCAAGGCTTCAGTAACACCTAGCTCAGCAATACGGTTACGTAGGGTCGTTAGGTTCTGATTGACCGCGTAGCTATTGATCTCATCAAGCGTTGCATCATTATACGACAACACTAACGCAGGCCCTTGATCATCAATAGAAGATTGCAGATTAAACGTATTGCTCATCGAGCCTTGCAACACATTCTGTGCACGATTACGCGTATCAGTGTCAGCAAAATGCAACACAACACCGCGCTCTTCAGTTTTTATACCTTTGATCGCCACTCGCTCAGCACGTAGCTCGCGTCGCATATCACGACTGGCACTAGTCAAACGCTGCTCAAGTGCCTTGTCCATATCAACTTCTAGTACAAAACGAACACCACCGCGTAAATCAAGACCGAGCTTCATCGGTTTTGCACCGATATCACGCAGCCATTGCGGGGTCGTCTGTGCTAAGTTGAGAGCTACTACATAGTCCTCACCCAAGTTTTGACGGAGTACTTCCTGCGCTTTTAGCTGGTCAACTGGGTTGTTGAGACGTACCAGCGCACTGTTTCCCTCAAATGTACCATCATGATTGTCTAGTCCTGCCTCTTCGAGTAAGCTTTGAGACTGGGTCAAAATGCCTTCAGACAATTGTGTGCCAGCTGCTGCACTGGTAATCTGCACTGCAGGCTCGTCAGGGTAGAGGTTAGGAGCAGCATACAGACCGGATACGAGTAGCACGACGGCAATAATTAAGTATTTCCAAGCGGGATATTGCATAATCACTTCTTTAGGTTGATAAACGACTGGCGATGTGAGCCACAAGTTAGCAGATGGGAAGTTAGCGACAGCAATGATTGACTGTCTATTTGGCAGGCTTCATTGCGATCATCCGCGGTGATAGTAAAGCATAAAACAGTAAAGCAAATAATACAGAGGTATCTTTATCTAGTCACCAAAAATATCACTAAGCAAATAGATAAAACCAATATGTCTCAAGAGCCAACGTATATAGACAAAAAATCAGCCTATATGGCAACTATACTTTACTGCCTTAACAGCGAAAAATGACCGTAAATGATATACGGTCATTGTTTTGTCATGACACCCAGTGGTGAGATGACCATCAAATCATTACTAGTAAGAAACAGTAGTGACTATACGCCTTCGATTGTGCCAGTAGGCAATACTGAAATAACAGAAGCACGTTGTACTTTTACGTCAGTATTGTTGTTTAGGCTTACGACGGCATAATCGCCCTCTATCGCTTTGATACGGCCCATCAAGCCACCAGCAAAAATGATTTCATTACCAACGCTCAAGGCGTTAACCATTGCACGGTGCTCTTTGGTACGCTTAGACTGCGGGCGAATAACCAAGAAGTAAAAAATAGCAAAAAAGGCAACAGGCAGCAAAATCTGACCGAATAAACCTGCAGCACCTGCAGTCTCTGGGGCAGCATGGGCAGCTTGAATAAATAGGCTCATAATATCTCTCAGTAAGTCATAGATAACAATAAAATTAGACGCATAGTAACAAAAAATACCCGACTTGGTAACTGTTAATCATAGGCTGAGCGTGTTTTTGTTAGCGTAGCGGCATACTAGCAGTACACAGGTGTCACAACAACGTTTTACTATTCCAGGTATAGGATACGCAAATACGAAGCCATAAATAGCATTACAAGGAGCCATAAACAGCAGTGACTCGCTCAGTAATATTGAGGCAATAATGAACAATAAAAGTGACCAAAAAATAAAAACTTAAAAATAGCGACTTATTGTGAAATGCTACTATCAATGCTACTATCAAATGGCAATGATTGCCTGTATTTAGTCTGCTGTCTATTGAAGCGAAATATAGCTTTGGAGCAGTGCTAAGACAGCTTTGAGCAGTGGTATCGGTTCATGCAGTGTAGCGAGGTAGATGGTGAGTAAAAGTACTACAGAGTAGACTAAATAAGCCTGACACCGTATCTGATCTATATATAATCAACATTATAATGATCTCTAGAGATCTTGTAGTACGCTGCTAACCGACACCGATTGCTCTTTATGTCATATTCCATTTTCTCTTTTTAGGTTACCTAACTTGTTCACCACTTTTATGTTTGTACCTCGTTTATGTCGTCCGCGCGCTCATCGTGAAGACGCATCTGCAGAACCTCCCCCGAGAATGAAGAATAGTTCTCAAATTGGTTATACATTTTTTTCTGCGTTAGCGTTATTGATGCTACCGCAGTCTGTATGGGCAGCTGGTGCTGTAGCCACAACCACCGCTGCTGCAGCACCAACGGCGCTTAGCGTTACCCTCTTAATATTTTTTGTTCTGCTTGCTATTGGCGTCTCTTTTGTCTGCTCGCTTGCAGAGTCTGTCCTGCTTAGCATGACGCCATCGTTTATTGCCGATGTGCAAGAAACAAGCCCCAAAAAAGCAGCGATGCTAAAGAGCCTTAAAGTTGACAATATCGACCAGTCATTGGCCGCTATCTTGACCCTAAATACGGTCGCGCATACGCTTGGCTCTATCGGGGCTGGTGCGCAGGCGACGATCGTATTTGGTAGCGCTTGGTTCGGCTTATTCTCTGCCATTATGACGCTTGCCATTTTGTTTTTATCTGAAATTATTCCAAAAACACTGGGTACGGTCTACTGGCGTCAGCTGAGTGGCATGGTGGCATACTTTGTCCGCGGTATTATCATGATTTTGTACCCACTTATTTGGGTGTCAGAACGCTTGACTAAGCTACTAGTACGCGGTAAAGAGACGCAAACGTTTAGCCGTCGCGAGTTTGCCGCACTTGCTAGCATTGGTGAAGAGTCAGGTCAGATCGATCCATTAGAGTCACGTATTATTCGTAATCTACTGGCGTTTGGTGCTATCAAGGTCGAAGACATCATGACGCCGCGCTCAGTGATGCTCGCATTTGAAGAAAACAAAACAGTGGCTGAGTTATTGGTTGATCGCCCAAAACTGACTTTTTCTCGACTGCCTATTTATGATGGTGACTTAGATAATATTACGGGTTTTGTTTTAAAGACTGACATGTTATTGGCCAAAGTCAATCATGCTATGCACAAACCGTTGACCCAGTTCAAAAGAGACATTACTTTCGTATTCTCTAAAATGAAGCTATTCGATCTACTAGAGCTTATGCTAAAAAACCGTATTCATATTGCGATTACTGTCGGTGAATATGGCGAAGTAAAAGGCTTGGTCACGTTAGAAGATGTCTTTGAGACACTACTAGGGCTTGAGATTGTTGATGAGATAGATCGCGTAGAAGATATGCAGGCCTTAGCTCGACAAATGATGGACAGACGTGTAGAACGTTTGGGTATGAAGCTCAGTGACGACGAGCAAGATGACGATAGCAATAGCGACGCTAAATTCTAGTATTGAGAGCTGATCTAGTATTAAGAGCCACTATAAGAGCCCTTGAGATCAAATGTTATGGTACCAAACGTCATAAAAATAACCGTTTTAATGACGTGCGGTGTCATAGCCGCAAATGTGAGACTTCTGCGTTTTGTTAGTCGCAATAATTACACAGGGTGTCACATGGCTGTGAGAATTCGATGATAGGCTCGGCATATTATATAAGTATAATCATACAGATATATCTATAAAAACGTACTGCCAAAATAAATGATAAAGAGCGTTGATCGTCACTATATGACGCTAACGAAAAATATCGCTAAGGATTATCATGAAAAAACTATTGGGTAATGGGCTATTAGCTCTCTTGGTAAAAGGCGCCAGCATCACTGCGATAGTAGCAGTAGCCAGCACCATTAGCATCAGTGCACAAGCTGCCACGATGACAGAAGCTTTGGTGCAAAATTATGCAGCAGCAATGAAGTCCTCTGCAAATAACCAAAGCATCAATCAAGTGGCGCGTCTTGTATCTGATGATGCGCTGATTTCTTTATCTAGAAAGGGTAAGTCGACTAGCCTAGATAAAGACGCCTACTTGAGACTATTGCAGAATAGCTGGAACGATACGTCGAATTATCGCTATGACATATCAGTAGATAATGTGGTCATCACAGGTGATCAGGCCAAAGCCAATGTCACAACAAACGAAAGCTGGATTAAAAACGGTCAGCCAGTATCGTTTGTTACCACCTCTCGCGTGACGCTGACGGTATCTACTGGCAATGCCATACTACTGCGCGCAGTATCGCAAGTAGCTATTAACTAAGTCTGACTCAGAACAAGCGTAGTTAGCTGCTGCCTATTACCTGTTAACAAAAAGAGTAGGTAGCCAAGCATGTCCGTCAGACAAAGCAAAAAACGGTTATTTGTTTGAAAAAGTAGCCAGTCTGATTGTCGATGTCAAAACCTATGACTAAGGATTTTGACATTAAAAGTCTGACATCAAAAGTCTTTAAAAGGTGTCAGCTTTAAACGATTCTCTAAACGATTATTACTATCTTTTATATTAGGCTGGTTTTTGCTTTACGTTGCATACTATACTATCTATCAACTTTATCTTATCACTTTCTGTCGTTAGGAAACCTCCAATACCATGTCTACTGTGCTATCAAAATCTCGCTCATTTGTCGCGTTACCCTTGACGCTTGCAGTATCAACGTTACTCATTAGCGCGTGTAGTAACACCTCAGCAGTAAAAAACACAGGTGCGACTAACAGCTCATCTGTTGTTACTAAACGTCCTGCTACTCAAGTGGCGACGAATAGTACAGACTATTCTACTGCATTTTTGGATGCAGAGAGTTTAGATGAGTTGGCAGATTTGTTAGAAGCAACTGACATGACAATGGTGGAAGGCAACCAGCTTGCCATTCAACAGTATGGTGATTTGTGGAATCGCCTGCGTGCCGGTTACCGTATGAACGGTGGTAAGCCGATTTATAATCAGCGTATCGAAGGACAAAAAAGCTGGTTTACTAGCAGACAAGACTACCTAAACCGTCTAACAGCGCGTGCCAGCCGTTATATTTATCATACGGTACGAGAAGCTGAGCGACGTAATATCCCGACAGAGCTGGCTTTGCTACCTGTTATTGAGAGCTCGTATGACCCAAGCGGTACCAGTAGCGCAGCTGCGGCAGGGTTATGGCAGTTTATTCCAAGTACGGGCCGTATTTACGGTTTGAACCAAAGCAGTACTTATGATGGTCGCCGTGACGTGATTGAGTCGACCCGTGCCGCTTATGACTTCTTGACCGCACTGCACAACCAATTTGGTAGTTGGGAGCTTGCGCTGGCGGCTTATAATGCAGGTCCTGGTCGTGTACAAAAAGCCATTGATGCGAACGCTGCACGCGGCTTGCCAACCGATTATTGGTCACTGCAGCTGCCTACAGAGACTATGAACTACGTGCCACGCTTTTTGGCAGTTGCCGAAATTGTTGCCAAACCTGAGCAGTATGGCGTATACCTACCGGCTATTGCCAACCGTCAGCATTTCCGTAGTGTGCCAGTCAACTATGGTGTGAGCTTGTCTGAAGTGTCACAGCTCACAGGTGTGACTTATGATGAGCTCGAACGACTCAATACGGCATTGACCTCAGGTCGTGTTGATTCTTCAGGTCCGCAGCGTGTCATTATTCCTAACGATGTTAGCCTAAATGCTGATGCTAAACTGAGCCTATTGCGCGGCAATGGTACAGGTAACGTATTGGCATCTGGTAATACAAGCACACCGGCGTCAACGACACCAAGCTATAATAACAAGCCATATACCTCATCATCACTACCATCTAGCAGCAGCGCTTTGGCTGATTATGCTGCTAGCGCTAGCGTCCCTCAGCAAACGACAAGCTATATCTCACCATCGGCTCAAACGACGAGCAGCTCTGTTTATAGCGGTAGTGCCTCAGTTCGTACTGAGCCACCATTGACTAATGCTGAGACCAAAAAAATCAATGCTGAGCTTAAGAGTAGCAACAGTCTACCGACCACTTCAGCTCAAATCACTCAGAACAATACGATTGTCCAAGAGCCACCACTGAGTAAAGAAGAGCGTGATTTCATTGCCAATCAAATTCGTAGAAGCACCTCTGAAACTAACGTAATTAATGCTGATGGTAATATTAACCTATCAGCCGTTCAAACGCAGCAGTCTATCCTAGAAGCAAGTGGTGCAGAGAAAAAACTTAGCTTTGCAAAGTCATCGGCCAGCAAGCCAAAACCGCAAGGCACGCGCAGTACTTATACAGTCAAGCGTGGCGACACCCTATCGAATATTGCAAGCCGTGCTGGGGTAAACTGGCGTGATATCGCAGAGTGGAACCAGATAGACGCCAGTGCCAACTTATTGTCTGGTAGTACGTTATATTTATACAATGCTAAATCTATCGAGCCATTGGCTGCTGCCAATAATACTGCAGCCAGTCAGCCTGATAGCTATATTGTACAAGGCGGCGACACGCTCATCGGTACAGCAAATCGCTTTGGCTTGTCAGTCACTCAGCTTGCCAGCTACAACAATCTTAGTAGTCGTGCAGATCTGCTTAGAGGACAAAAGTTGTGGTTGATACCGGGCAAAGTGACTGCACCGGCGACAACACCTGCGGCACCTTCTACTCGGTCGAACAAGTCAAACGCTGCAACTAAGAGTTATAAAGTAAAATCAGGAGACGGTCTGATTGCTCTAGCGCGTCAGTTCAATGTATCAACAGACACATTAGCCAGCCTAAATGGTATCAATACTAATAGCTCACTATACGTTGGTCAGACATTAAAAGTACCAGCTAGTGTTAATTTTGATACAGCAAGTACGTCAAGCTCTAGTAGTGCCAATAGCGCAAGCTCAGTAGCGACCACCAGTTACAAGGTACAATCAGGTGACACCTTGATTGGCATTGCCAATAGTGTGGGTGTTAGTGCCGCAGAGATTGCTGCTGTTAACAGCAACTTTGATGCAAGAGCACGTCTCCAACGTGGTCAAACGATAAAAGTACCTGTTTCTAAAGAATTGGTTGATCGTCAGCTCAATGATAAAGCGGTTAGCTATAAAGTAAAATCAGGTGATACGCTAACTGGTGTGGCGAGACGCTATAACATCGGCTTGAGCGATTTGGCATCAGCGAATAACTTAACGACCACTTCTAATTTGATACTGGGTCGTACGATTACGATTCCTGCTGGTGGCAGTGTTGCAAGTGCCTCTAGCAGTAGTCAAAGCAGTAGTTCTACTAGTAGTAACAGCAGCAGCTCTGCGAGTAGCGGAACAAAACTGAGTAACACTGAAAACTACAAAGTCCAATCAGGTGATGGTTTAATTGCTTTGGCACGTCAATTTGGAGTTTCTGTTGAGGATTTAGCAGCGACGAATAATCTGGCAACTAACGCACAGTTACAGCGTGGTCAAACCCTTAAAGTACCAAAAGTAACTGTAAGCTATACCGTTGGTTCAGGCGATAGCTTGATTGGTCTAGCTCGTAAGTATGGCGTATCGACACAAGAGCTGGCTGACATGAATAACATCGCTGCTGACACTATGTTGCAGCGTGGTCAGCGTCTGACAGTACCCAATCGTTAATGAGACCTTAGATACGGTATCTAGATATCGTTCTGACTGACCGTATGACAAAAAAGCTGCTCTTAATAAGAGCAGCTTTTTTTTGGATATTTAGTTCTAGATACTTAGTTCTATAAGTGTCTATCCAATAGAGATCTATCGACTAGACAGTTTGAGTTTTGATGGTCTCAAGGTAGCTTCTGATGTTACTGACATAATGCATTGCTTGCCCGTAGCGGCTGTTGGAAGCTTTGTTATCTGCTAAATAAGCATAGACGTTCGCCCAGCTCTTATCATCAATACCTTGAGCACGTAGTTCACGCTGAATTCTTTTGACTGCATTGGGACCCATGTTATAACCTGCAAGGGCAAACCAAATACGGTCTGTTTTGGGTACATCAGAGAAGTCGTCTTTGACTTGCTCTAGGTAGCGTGCACCGCCACCAATACTTTGGTAAGGATCAACACGATCTGAGACGCCCATTGCTTTTGCGGTGTTATTGGTCAGCATCATAAGGCCACGTACGCCAGTCGGTGATACTGCATTGGCATCCAAATGCGACTCTTGATAACCCATAGCCACTAGCAACTCCCAATCATGATTATAATTGCGTGCTTGCTCTTCAAACGATGATTGATAATCAGGCAGTTTTTCTGTCAGTGTTTTTTGGAAATGATCCTGACTATACGCATCTTTTAGCAAGTTCTGATTGTAGAATGCTGCCAGCTTTTGTGTGTTTTGTAGCTTGATGCTATCGCACAAGAAGTAACTGGCTTTTTTGGATAGTGGGTCATTAGGTGAACTGAACGTCCAGCTGACTTTTGGATGTAAGCCATTTTTAGTCAAACTGGCATCATAACCACAGCTGACATTGATAGAGGACAGATTAAGCTGGCTTTTTAGCTTGGTGCTGGCAGTAGTCAGCGCCATATCAGCATCACCTGATCTGATAGCTTTTAGCGCAGCTTCTTCGTTAGCATAAGCTTTTAGGTCGATATCAACACCCAGCTCATCAGCGTAAGTGCGCACCAAGTCAAATCCAAAGCCATGTTGGAAGCCATCAGTCGCAAAGTAGGTACTATCGCCTGGTACTGCGGCAATGGTTAAGGTGTTCTCTAGCATGACGTTGGCATAAGCTGGCACAGGCGCGCTCATAGTGGTCAGACTTTCTGCTGGCAGAGAGAGTAGTGCTATACTGGATACTTGTGCCAGCTTCTTGGTTCTGGCAAAACGCCCTGACGCAGTAGGGGTAACGGATGAAACGATGTTACTTTTGGTGTTAAGCAGGCGTTTAGATGGACGCAGTAAATAAGAAATACGGCGTTTGGCCCCTTGCGCAGATACTTTTACACGATAAGTAATACGTTGCATGGATTTCTCCTGATTTTAGCCATCCTTCTTACCACAAAAACACATAAAGACAAGTGCACGTCATTTTGCATCTATCGATATAGCGTCTCAGACGATATGGTACTTTTAAATAAAACAAGTACATATCATCTTGCTTGAATACAGTGCCACTAGCATACTCTCTCTAAGAGTTAGCGATATGAGCGATCATTAACCGGCGATTCAGGTATCCTCTATATCATCACAACAGTCGTCTCAAAATCTGGACGCACGACTATAGGAAGGATATAGATCAGATGATTCCTTCATCAACGTTTCGATGTGGCTAATGGTCAAACAACTATATATCAAACATAGGTAAGGTCATGAGTAAGTCATTGGGACAATGACATAGCGCTAAGCAGCATTGAGATATTTTAAGATTAAAATAAATATCTTCATTTGCCTTTACTATGCAACTTTGAAAGCTGGCGACACCTTGTGTTATTAGTAATAAGGTGGCTTGCTACAAAGTTTCTTGTCCAGCGATGAGAGTAAGTACAGTAGCTATCAAATAAAACAAGCCACGTCTTATTGTCATCGCGACACTAAAATTAAAAACGCGATGTTGCCAAAATATATTGCATACGTCGTGTCTCAGTGGTCAGTATTCTAAAATATCATTACTTATCATGTGTAATAAAATCTTAGATTACTGCCAATATCACTCTAGTGCCATAACCGGAAGCTGTAATAATGGGAAGTTTCATGACAAAACGTTCTTTCTTACAGGTAGTAATATGCGGTTACCGATTGTATTATTCAAGTAGAGTTAAGAAAAAAGCGATAAAACTTAACAATAGAGACATAAGCGGTTAAATTACCGTACATTAACTGTCTGTTATTCACAAAAAGACTAATAATGGCTAAAAACAGATAGACAGTGAATTTAAATAAGCCCGAAACTGTCAATTTTCAATCTGTTTTTCTACCATGTAACTGTCCATACAAGCTATGCTAATTTCTTAAGCAGGATTACTGATATCAATAAACGTCACTGGTAACTCGAATTTTTTGGCAACGATATCGCCCAATGCTTGGATACCGCCACGCTCGGTTGCATGATGACCACAGGCAAAATAGTCGATACCCAACTCTCGCGCACTATGCGTGGTACGCTCAGATATCTCTCCTGATATAAAGGCATCACAGCCCATAGCAGCCGCTTGTTCAATCATATCTTGGGCACCACCTGTACAAATACCCACTCGTTTGATCAGTCTGTTCTGTGAGTGAGCATCTGCGTTATCTTCATAATTGGCTGAGATATGAAGCGGTACGCGCCCTAATACTTGAGTAATTGTGGTGATAAGATCATCAGTAGTTTGCGGTGTACAAGTGGCAATATTGCCAACAGGGTGCGACTCGGAAGGGTAGAGCGCACCAGTCATCGTCATACCTAAGACATCGATCAACTGGGCATTGTTGCCAACCACAGGATGCGCATCAAGCGGCAAGTGATAGCCAATCATAGAGATACCGTGCTGCATGAGTTTACGGACACGTCGACCCTTCATGCCTGTGAGCGGAGCAGGTTCGCCTTTCCAAAAGTAACCATGATGTACCATAATGGCATCAGCATTATCAGCGATAGCAGCGTCAATTAAAGCTTCACATGCTGTCACCCCTGTCACGATGCGTTGTATCGGTCGTCCACCATCTACTTGTAGCCCGTTTGGCGCGTAGTCTTTAAATGCACTGGCAGATAGATACTCATCACAGAACTGCGTCAGTTCTTGTGCACTGATACTACTGGTCAAAGATTTAGTCGTGTTTTGGGTCATTAGGTTTCCTTATTCTTATCGTATCGGTCTCTGTGGCAAGTATTTTACATGGTTTTTATTTTAACATGACGCTGCAAAAGAGTAGACAAGATGGATAACTGAAACGGTACACGATACGTTACTATTTCACGGCATTGCGGTTATAATTTATACATGTAAGTCTGCCTATCTGTGCATCCGTTGCCTAGCCAGACCGTTTCATTGCTTAGCCAGGCAATGAAATGAGATGCGATCAGTCGCAACCAACTTACTTTATCTCTTATAACTTTATTTTTCACTGTTTGTTTGCATTACATTTATAGAGGTTCTATATGTCGTCATCCCAGAACACCCATAACAAGGCACCCCTATTAAAATGGTTGCCTTGGGTTTTATTGTTGCTAGTGTTAGCAGCGTTTATCTGGTTGTTTATGAGTATGAAGTCGACATCAGAGGCGACGTGGGAACCACCAAGAACCACGCCAGCTGAGCAGCAAGCCTCAGCACCAGTGGCAGACACGCCAGCGCCGATATCTTCTTATCATAACGCAGTAGCACGCGCGTCACAGTCGGTGGTCAATATCTATACGACCCAAGCGATGATGGAGCACCCTTATATGGATGATCCTGTATTGCGCCGTTTCTTTGAAAATTATAGCGGACCGTCACAAGATCAAGGGTCGACCAATCTAGGCTCAGGGGTCATCGTATCAGAAGACGGCTATATCGTGACTAATGCTCACGTGATCGAAAAAGCCGATGAGATCACAGTCGCGTTTAACGATGGTCGCAAGAGCCGTGCTAGAGTCATCGGTACCGATCCAGACAGTGACTTGGCAGTGATCAAAGTCGATATGACAGGGCTGACGCCACTTGGTTTCCGTGAAGATCCAATCCGTGTCGGTGATTTGGCCCTAGCTATTGGTAATCCATTCGGTGTCGGTCAGACGGTGACCCAAGGGATTATCTCAGCGACTGGGCGTACTGGACTGGGTGTCAATAAGTTTGAAGACTTTATCCAGACGGATGCGGCGATCAACCCAGGTAACTCGGGCGGGGCACTGGTCGATGCGCGCGGTGAGCTGGTCGGTATTAACACCGTAATATTCTCACGCTCTGGTGGCTCGATGGGTATTGGCTTTGCGATTCCTACGGCGCTCGTTGAGCAAGTGATGAATGCGCTCATCAAAGATGGCCGCGTCAGTCGTGGCTGGCTCGGTATCGAGATTCAGTCACAACTACGTGACCCAACGCAGCTCGAAACCTCAACTGGTGTGGAAGTGCTAAATGTCATTCAAGGTGGTCCTGCTGCCAAGAGTGGACTGCGTGTTGGTGATATTATCCTAACCATCGATGGTGTCGAGATGACCGATGCCAATACCTTGATCCAGTATGTCGCTCGTAAGCCGCCAAATACTGAACTGGATGCGCAGATACTACGCCAGGGCAAAAATGCACAAGTCAAAATCATGCTAGAGGAACGTCCTGTCCAAGAGCCTATCGAGCGTCCTGTCGTACTGCAAGGAGAGAGTATGGGCGGTATGGAAGCAGAGCCAAGTATCCAAAGTGATGAAGAAGCGCCAATGATGTCAAAAGCAGAGCGTGATCGTATGCGCGAAGAGCTGATGAAACTGTTTGAGCAAGACACGGCGGCACAGTAAGGTGTATTAATTTAGCTAGTCGCATAAAAAAGCGCGCTCCTTATCTAAAGGAGCGCGCTTTTTGTTTGAAGGTTTGCAACACTTTTAGTAACGCTGACTGTCGTAAGCTTAGGGTTTTGCGTTTACCATTGCATTATAACTTTTCAATGGGGTCATGGTTGATATGAATAACCCCTTGCACGCGGCAACAGCAGGGCAGGATCTCATCGTCCTCAATCATCGCAAGCGGATCAAACGGATAGTCCACCGTATGCGAGCTGGCAATACGCTTGACTCGGCAGCTACCACAGTAGCCCTCGCGGCACTGATAGTTTACCTCGTGTCCGGTGCGTAGCAATCCATCTAGCAGACTCTCGTCATCATGTAGATAGAACTGCTTTTTACTGGTCATTACCCAAGTCATCGTTGATCCTATTGGGATATGTTTGTGCTATTGCTATCCCTACTATTAACCCATAAGACGATTACAGTTATAAACGTTTATAGCTCAAAGTCATCAAAATCACTGTCTGATAAGTCAGAGTCAATCTGACCAACCAAGTACGAGCTAATCTCAGTCTCTTGCGGTGCTACTTGCACATTATCAGACGACAACCAAGTATTGATCCACGGGATTGGGTTTGATTTTGAGTTCGGGAACGCCGCTGGCAAGCCGACGGTTTCCATACGCAAGTTAGTGATGTATTCGATATATTGGCACAGAATGTCTTTGTTTAGACCAATCATCGAGCCATCTTTGAACAGATAGCCTGCCCAGTCTTTTTCTTGCTCAGCTGCCTTGCGGAAAATCTCAATGCTTTCTTCATAACACTCTGCTGCAATTTCGACCATCTCTGGATCGTCACGACCATTACGCATGAGGTTAAGCATGTGCTGAGTACCTGTCAAATGCAGCGCTTCATCACGAGCGATGAGTTTGATGATCTTGGCATTGCCTTCCATCAATTTACGCTCAGCAAACGCAAATGAGCAAGCAAACGACACATAGAAACGAATGGCCTCCAACACATTGACCGCCATAATGCATAGATACATTTGCTTTTTGAGTGATCGTAAATCAACCGTGACTTGCTCGCCATTGATAGTGTGCGTGCCAGCACCGTATAAGCTATATAGCTGCGAGTTGCGATACAGCTCATCATAGTATTGGGCGATATCAGAGGCACGGCCTAAGATGTGCTCGTTTTGCATAATGTCATCAAAGATAATATTTGGGTCATTAACGATATTACGAATGATATGGGTATAGCTGCGCGAGTGAATCGTCTCGCTAAACGACCATGTCTCAATCCACGTCTCAAGCTCAGGGATAGACACTAGCGGCAGTAGCACCACGTTTGGACTACGACCTTGGATCGAGTCGAGTAGGGTCTGGTACTTGAGGTTGCTCAAAAATATATGCTGCTCATGCGAGGACAGATTGCTAAAGTCGATACGGTCGCGTGAGACATCGACTTCTTCTGGACGCCAAAAGAATGACAGCTGCTTTTCAATCAATTGCTCAAAGATCGGGTGCTTTTGTTGGTCATAGCGCGCCACGTTGACGGGCTGACCAAAGAACATCGGCTCTGTTAGCGCATTGTTTGGCGTTTGCGAAAAAATCGAGTAAGTCATGGGACTGCCTTTATAATTGATACGGTTATTAATTTATAGGGGTTTGACTGGTTTTGATTTGAGGTTATGACACGTTTTTGGATTATAGCGTTTTAGCTTAGAGGTTCTCTAGTGATATCTGCGACGACTCTTGCCCATCGTTCATATAGGCTTTGAATATTTCGCTCAGCTCACTATCATCTAGTGCTTCTAATTCATCAAGTGCGCTTTTACGTAGGGTACTCACATCAGACTCTTCCGCTGCTGTTTTTAAGTCTTTTTTAGCCGCTCTCGATACTGGCTTTTTGGCTGCTTTTGCCGCGCTTTTTTTGGCGACCGTTGTCTTTGGTGCTTCATCCACACCTAACTGCTGACGCACCGCTGCAATATCAACCTCGACTTGTACGATATGCGAGCCACCATCGTTTAGGTCTGAAAATACGTTTGGGATAAACAAACCACCGTCTTTGATGATTGCGGTATAGTTCAAGTTTATGATCTCCATTTTTTATTTTGTATATGTGTTTCAATTATAGCGGTAGCCAATTCTGCCTACTGTTTGTATCTTCAAAGATTACTTTGAGCCTTTATTAAATGAGCTTAGAAGTCCAGTTAGCTGTTCAAGGCCGTCAAAAGTTGCTGGCATTTGATCTTCAGTAGCTACAATAGGCGCAAAAATCACACTCTCAAATTTGTCAAAACTTTCCTTCATATCTTCTGTTCTAAGTTTGGCAGTTTCTGTATTATAGTTATGTATAAACCTACATAAAGTTAAGCGTAAATCAATCTGAAGTATTTGCGACTTAATAGATTTGACATTAACTAATGATATTCTAAAAAAATAGAGTAATATAAATAGGAACAAGATTGTTGAAATAGTTACTATGATAAATATAGGACTATCAAAACTGTTAGAAATTAAGTAATTTGCCGACCAGACAGATTTTGAGATTATTAGTAAAATTATTATAATCATCAGAGTATAATATGAACCATTTTGCCAAAATAATTCATTTTTTTTCTCATCTTTGAGTGTTTTAAAACCATCTGATAATCCTAAGAAGTTGTATGCATTTTTCTGTTCATCTAATGATAATTTGATTGCACCAATATCAGATACTAATTTCTCACTTTCAGTATTTTGCTTCTTAATGAAAGCTTCGTTATTTTGCAAAGCTTTAACAGTCTCAAGAACTTTAGGTTCAAGATGTTGATTCAAATGTACAGTAAAGACATTTTTTGGAATTTCGAACCATAAGTATCTCAATCTTTTTATAGTTTCAGGTGAAAGGTATTCAATATAATAATTTAATTTATTAATTATACCTTCAAAAAATTTTTTATTATGTATGTCAGAAACTATGAAAGATGCTTCATAGAAATCTGCATATAATACTAGATATAGAGATTCAATAATATTATCAAACGCAAAACTTTCTATGTTTTCTCCATGTATTATCTTTAACAAGGTAATATTGCAATTTGCTAAAAGGTTTTCATTAATCGCTTTACCACTGTCTGACCAGCTGTTATATGTTAAATTTAGCTTATCCAATTTGTAGAGTCTGTCAATATTAGCTTTATTTATAGCCTCACTCAAAATGGCAGATAAATTTCTTTTTTCACCAATAATAGTTGTATCGTTACTTTTTTTATCTAAAAAATCGTATAGAGTTACTTGTAGCGTTTTAAAATCTGGCGTTTCATATCCACAAATCATTTGTATTATTTCCATAAAAAGAATTAGTAGACAAATAGCGAGTCTAACCTAAAAGCAAAACTCGCCACCTAATAAACCTATATCTTACAAGCCCCACCTGCACAATCATCTTCCATATCCGCTTGGGCATCGTTCGCACCATCACGAGTGTTATGGTAGTACAACGTCTTCACACCCATTTTATAAGCGTTTAGCAAGTCTTTTAGCAAGATCTTCATCGGTACACGGCCACCAGCATAACGAACTGGATCGTAGTTGGTGTTGGCAGAGATACTTTGATCGACGAATTTTTGCATGATAGCGACCAGCTTTAGGTAACCGTCATTGTTTGGCATTTGCCATAGTAGCTCGTACTGATCTTTTAGCTTATCAATCTCAGGCACGACCTGCTTTAAGATGCCATCTTTTGACGCTTTGATAGAGACCAGACCACGTGGTGGCTCGATACCGTTGGTCGCGTTGGCGATCTGGCTTGAGGTCTCAGACGGCATCAAGGCGGTTAGGGTAGAGTTGCGTAGACCGTGCTCAGTGATCTCGCCGCGTAGCGTTTCCCAATCGAGATGTAGCGGCTCTTGGCAGATTTTGTCCAAGTCGGCTTTATACGTATCAATCGGCAAGATGCCTTGTGAGTACGTCGTCTCATTGAACGCAGGGCACGCGCCTTGCTCTTTTGCCAATTTGTTCGACGCTTTTAAGAGATAGAACTGCAACGCTTCAAACGTCTGATGAGTCAGACCAAGCGCGCTGTCGTCTGAATAACGTGCGCCATTCTTGGCTAAGTAATACGCATAGTTAATCACGCCCACACCGAGCGTACGGCGACGCATGCTGCCGTTTTGAGCCGCTTTTACGGGATAGTCTTGGTAGTCGAGCAGGGCATCAAGCGCACGCACGATTAACTCGGCTGGCTCTTCAATATCGCTGACATTTTCGACTTTACCCAAGTTGACCGCTGATAGCGTACATAGGGCGATTTCGCCTTCTTCATCATTGATATTATCCAGTGGCTTGGTCGGTAGGGCGATTTCCATACATAGGTTTGACTGGCGAATCGGCGCAATGGCCGCGTCAAATGGGCTATGCGTGTTGCAATGATCGACGTTTTGGATATAGATACGACCCGTGCTGGCGCGCTCTTGCATCATTAGGCTGAACAAATCAGCGGCTGGGATTTGACGGCTACGGATGTTAGGATCGTTTTCGTACTTGGTATATAACTCTTCGAACTTGTCTTGATCTTCAAAGAACGCATCATACAAGCCTGGCGTATCACCTGGTGAGAATAGCGAGATGTCTTGGCCTTTGATTAGGCGCGTGTACATTGTTTTGTTTAACTGTACGCCGTAGTCCATATGACGGACGCGGTTGTCTTCAACGCCGCGGTTGTTTTTGAGTACCAGTAATGACTCAACTTCTAAATGCCATAGTGGATAAAATAGAGTCGCAGCACCGCCACGGACGCCACCTTGTGAGCAGCATTTCACCGCTGTTTGGAAAAGTTTGTAGAACGGGATACAACCAGTATGCTGTGCTTCGCCGCCACGGATAGGGCTACCAAGGGCACGGATACGACCTGCGTTGATGCCGATGCCAGCACGCTGTGACACATAGCGTACGATGGCGCTAGTGGTGGCGTTGATTGAGTCTAGGCTATCACCACATTCGATCAGTACGCACGAGCTAAACTGGCGCGATGGCGTACGTACACCTGACATGATAGGTGTCGGTAGGGAGATTTTGAACTCTGAGGTCGCATCATAGAAGCGTTTGACAAAATCAAGACGATCTGACTTGTCGTATTGGCTAAACAGACACATACCGACGAGCATGTATAAGAACTGCGGGCTCTCATAAACCGTCTTGCTCACGCGATCCTGTACCAGATATTTACCAGCCATTTGCTCAACAGCCGCATAAGCAAGATTCATATCACGCCAGTGATCAAGGTATTCTTCTAACTCATCAAATTCAGCACGGCTATAGTCCGCTAGGATATGCTCGTCGTATTTGCCAGCGTCTGTTAGCGTTTTGACATGGTCATACAGATGCGGCGGCGTGAATCGGTTGTAAGCAATCTTACGTAGATGGAAGATAGCCAAACGCGCAGCTAGATATTGATAGTCAGGCGTGGTCTCAGAGATGAGGTCGGCGGCAGATTTGATGATGGTTTCGTGAATATCACGAGTCTTGATACCTTCATAAAACTGGATGTGCGACTTTAGCTCAACTTGTGATACCGACACGTTGTCCAAGCCATCCGCGGCCCATGCGATAACCTTGTGAATTTTGTCTAAATCAATAGGCTCTAAACGTCCATCACGCTTGGTTACTTGGATTTTATCAATATGTGTCATGCTGGCCTCTATTTTGATTGCTTATTGTGATGTCGCGCGCCAAAGCAGCGGCAGACATTCTTTATAACGCTATGATGCTGGGTTGTGCTAGCTGTTTTTTAGGCAAAAAGCGACCACTACTCGTAGTGATGGTTAAAATCACTGAGTACTACATATAGCGTGTTTGTTAATTGGTAGGCACAATATAGCGGGAAAATTCTGAAAATACTATATTGATTTTAGGATAAAACTATGTTGCTACAAGGTTGTAGCCAGTCCAAATTTTGGCAAAGGACGATGGGATAAGGGTTAGACGCAAATGCGGTCAATAATAAATTTTTTGTAAAAATAGTGCAGGGATTTATTTTTCATTCTCTCGGTTATTGTCGACTGATATTGCGAGTCATGGCGGCAATAATGCGGGCGCAGATTGTACATCAAACCACAAAAAATCGCCACCCATATCTTATTACTAGCGAGTGACGATTTGGACTAAAAAGGCGTTAAAGTTTTCTATGCGACTTATAAAACAATACGAACCGTCTTGGCATTGTCAAGCGCGGCATAAAGCGTATTGACTTGATCAGCGGCGGTCAGGTACAGATTGACCCGTGCTGAATGAAAACGACCCGTTCTAGAAGGTTTCACTTCAATAGACGCCAAATCAAAATCAGGGAATTGGCTACCTAAGATAAGCTTGATTTCATTGAGCAAACTCTCGTGCTCACCTTCATGACCAATGATGCTGAGTGGGTAGTTCATTGGGAACTCCCACAGCTCTGGGTTTTGAATGTCTGTTTTTTTTCCTTTCAGAACGCCTTTATTTGGCGTCAAATCAGTGACTTTCACTGACGGCTGATTGCTGGTTGGATTATTTGTGCTGTTGTCGACGTTGTCTTTTGAATCATCACTCATGATGTGAGCCTCGCTTTTATAGATAATATTTTTGAATAGATCAGCTGGTTAGAGTAGAGGTTTTTGCCTACGGCAGCTTTGTCTGCTATTTATAGTGGCGTGCGTGGGATTATTCAAGTTGCCTTTGTCTCTAGTTTGTCTTGTTACGCTTGGAGATGACTCAGATGCTTACGGTAAATAGCCATCGATAGGCGTGATATCAGGCGGGATGTTGGTTTCTCCCAGCGCTTCTCGCAGATTAATCTCGATAGTGCGTGACAAAGCGGTCAGAGGTAACTGATTAGCCGCCAAGCCAAAAGGTTCTTCTAGCTCTTCACTCAATGCATCTAACCCAAAAAAGGTATAAGCGATTACCGCGCAAATCAACGGAGTCGCCCAGCCGAGTGAGGCCACCAAGCCAAAGGGCAACATAATGCAATACAGATAGGTCGTACGATGCACCAATAGCATATAAGCAAAAGGTAGCGGTGTATTGAGAATGCGCTCACAGGCCGCCAAGACAATCGTCATGGAGGTCAGGCGCTCGTCCATGTTTTGTATAACCTGCTCTGAGACCAGTTGTTGACGCCGAATATCGCCAAGCTGCTTACCCATGAGGCGCATTACATAATCAGGCACGTTTTTTGCTTCGCGCATACGGTCATGGTGTATGGATGCGACGAAGGGATCAATATCCGCCCAAGGTGGCGTACCACGCAATCGATGACGGACAGCATGCACAAATGCAATGGTCAGGTAAATTATGTTTTGCTGTGCTTGTTGTCCAGCCTCGTCTTTTTCGTCTATAAAAGAGAGTACTTGACGGGTTAAGCTGCGAGAATCATAGACCAATTGACCCCATAGTCCGCGCGCTTCCCACCAACGCTGATAACTGGCATTATTGCGAAATCCGAGAAACAGCGATAGAGCAATCCCCAGTAAGGTAAAAGTCGCAATACCATAATAAGGAAAAGAGTCAGGAAGCCAATGCTGAATAATCGTGATAAGCGTACTAAGGATGGTAATCAATAGCAACTGCGGATAGATTTTTGGAATGATTGAACCGCGAAGGGCGAAAAATATCTTAAAAGGGTGGGGTGTTTGCCGGACAATCATGTCAGTTTCCTAGCGATGGGTTCTATGAGCACAGTATTGAAGGTGCGGTATGATTTTAATATAGAATTGGAATCTGTAAAGGTTAGAAAATTATCAGTGTAACGGGAACTAGTAATAAAATCCTATTGATTAGAGATTGCTATACAGATGAAACAGAGTAAGACGATAATTAAAGCTCAATGACTCAGTAACTTAGCAAAAGATAGACGGTTTTATTGACTTACCTATATGTGTTAAAATGATGCGAAATATCACTTCTTAATTCTATAAAAGCTGTCCACTATAAAGATGAATACGCCACCCTAGTTGTACCCCTCCTCAGTAAACATTGCTCCCGACAGCAATGACTCTCATAAAGCGTCTGACGCTTTTTCTTGTGCATATGCACTGCTTTAACGTTTGTATCATTATCCGATGTATCGATTAGATCATTAACTGATAAAGTAAGTTATGACAATAACTCGCTAACGATGACAGTTCACATTTTTATATTTATTATTTGATGGGCAATGTGCCTAGATAGAGATGTGTCAGACTTTTCATGTTAGATATTCCTTATGTCTCTCCTAGAGATTTATTAGATACGTTGTGTATTGGCAGACTAAAGCAGTTCCTAAAAAACTGAGTGAAACATGTTAAACAAAATTAAAGAGCAATGGCTAGGCAACGTGAGAGGCGATGTCTTGGCTGGCATGGTCGTTGCTTTAGCGCTTATTCCTGAAGCCATTGCGTTTTCCATCATCGCTGGTGTTGATCCCCAAGTAGGCCTTTATGCCTCGTTTTGTATTGCTGTAGTTATTAGCTTCGTCGGTGGACGTCCAGCGATGATTTCAGCAGCGACTGGCGCAATGGCGCTCCTCATGGTCACACTGGTCAAAGATTATGGCTTGCAATACTTACTGGCAGCCAGTGTCCTGACAGGTGTGATACAGATTATCTTTGGCTTTTTAAAGCTGGGTAATTTGATGAAGTATGTGTCTCAATCTGTTGTCCTTGGTTTTATCAATGCTTTGGCCATTTTGATCTTTATGTCGCAAATTCCTGAGCTGATGCCGCAAGCTGGCTCAAATTTAATACATGTCTATGCTTTGGTAGCATTAGGCCTAGTGATTATTTATGGCTATCCATACATACCAAAAATTGGCAAAATCATTCCATCGCCACTGGTCAGTATCGTACTGGTGACGGCCATAGCCATTCTATTGGGCGCAGAGGCTCGAACCATCAATGATATGGGTCGGCTTCCTGATACCTTACCGATATTTTTGATACCTGATATCCCGTTGAACTTAGATACTTTAATCATTATTTTTCCATATTCTATCAGTCTGGCGATAGTGGGCTTGCTTGAGTCTATGATGACCATGACCATTGTGGATGATTTGACCGATACCAAAGGTGATCGTACCCAAGAATGCAAAGGTCAAGGCATTGCCAATGTTATAAGCGGTTTTTTTGGTGGAATGGCAGGCTGTGCGATGATTGGTCAATCTATCATCAATGTGAAGTCTGGCGGCTATACGCGTCTCTCGACCTTAGTAGCAGGCGTATTCTTGTTATTAATGGTTGTGTTTTTAAGTGATTGGTTAAGGATTATCCCAATGGCTGCGCTTGTCGCTGTGATGATTATGGTATCTATTGGTACCTTTAAACGGGGTTCTTTTAGAGAGCTAAAAACCAAACCGCTACAAAGTAACGTCGTGATGCTGACGACGGTTGCTGTGGTGGTCGCGACGCATAATTTGGCCTATGGCGTATTGATAGGTGTGCTGCTGTCAGCACTGTTCTTTGCTAATAAAATTGAGCGCTATATGAGCGTGCATAGTCACATGGATGAAGCAGAGCGAACACGTTATTATCACGTTGATGGTCAAGTATTTTTCTCATCAGCAGAGCGTATGATGGAATCTTTTGACATTAAAGAGTCTGTCTCTAAAGTGATCATTGATGTATCGCGCGCGCACTTCTGGGATGTGACAGCAGTCGCCGCGATTGATAAAGTGATTATTAAGTTTCGTCGTGAAGGCACTGAGGTAGAGCTTATCGGTTTGAATGAAGCGAGCCAAGCGATGATAGAGAGTTTCGGTGTGCATGATAAGCCCGATGCTGAGCAAAGTTTAGGCGCGCATTGATAACATAGATTAACAGACACAAAAAAGCCGAGATAAACTCGGCTTTTTTTATACTTAACTAACTAAAAGCTTAGTCATTTTCTAAGAAAGAGCGTAGGTGCTCAGAACGCGATGGATGGCGTAATTTGCGTAGTGCTTTTGCCTCGATCTGACGAATACGCTCACGCGTGACATCAAACTGTTTACCGACTTCTTCCAAAGTATGATCCGTTGGCATATCGATACCGAAACGCATCTTGAGCACGCGCGCTTCACGTTCAGTTAAGTTGCCGAGTACATCACGAGTGGCTTCTTGTAGTCCAGCCGCCGTCGCATCGTCGACAGGGCTTGAGATCGTACCATCTTCGATGAAGTCACCTAGGTGTGAATCTTCATCATCACCGATAGGCGTCTCCATAGAAATAGGCTCTTTAGCGATCTTGAGCACCTTACGGACTTTGACTTCGTCCATCTCTAGACGTTCGCCTAATTCCTCAGGCGTTGGCTCGCGTCCCATTTCCTGTAGCAGCTGACGTGAGACACGGTTAATCTTATTGATGGTCTCAATCATATGTACTGGAATACGAATGGTACGCGCTTGGTCAGCAATAGAGCGAGTGATTGCCTGACGAATCCACCACGTAGCATAGGTTGAGAACTTATAACCGCGGCGATATTCAAACTTATCAACGGCTTTCATCAGACCGATGTTACCTTCTTGGATCAGATCCAAGAACTGTAGACCACGGTTTGTGTATTTTTTCGCAATAGAGATAACCAGACGTAGGTTGGCTTCAACCATTTCTTTTTTGGCACGGCGAGCTTTTGCTTCACCAACAGCCATACGGCGTGCCACATCTTTCATATCGTGGATTTTCATATCGAGCTGCTGCTCGTAGTCACGGATACGACGTTGTAATAAGATGACGTCATCAGTGACTTTTTCTAGCGTACCAGCAAATGCAGGCTTACCTTTGATACGCTCAATGAGCCAATCAACATTGGTTTCATTGCTTGGGAAAGTCTTGCGGAACTCTTCGCGCGGCATACGACCACGGCGAATCACCAGACGCATGATCTGGCGCTCTTGCTTACGCACATCATCATAGACATCATGCATGATTGCCATAACTTGATCTGACAGACGGTTGTTTAGCTTCAACATCATGAAGCGTTCAGCAAGTAGGGCATACGCAGTATCTGCCTGTACGCTACCACGACCATAATCTAGCAAGGCTTGCTTGGCTTTGATAAATAGATGCTCGATCTCTTCTAGACGTAGACGTACTTCTTCTGGATCAAGACCGCTGGTTTCTTCTTCAGCTTCTTCTTCAACGTCGTCTTCATCTTCGTCTTCATCATCAAGGGCTTCGGCTTTGGCATTGACCTTGGCTTTGATAACTGGTGGGTTTTCTTTTTCTTCTTTGATGCGCTCACGCTCTTCTTTCGCCGCTTCTTTTGCTTCTTGAGCAGCGATTTTGTCTTCTTCGGTTTCAGGGTCTAAAAAACCAGTGATGACATCAGACAGCTTTTTTTCGCCGTCTTGTACTTTTTGATATTCATCAAGGACGAACTGTACGGTACCCGGCCAGTAAGACATAGCGTGCTGTACGTCACGAATACCTTCTTCGATACGTTTAGCAATAGAGATCTCGCCCTCACGGGTCAGTAGATCAACGGTACCCATCTCACGCATATACATACGGACAGGGTCAGTGGTACGGCCAGGCTCGGTCTCAACAGAGGCAAGTACCGCTGCTGCTTCATCTGCTGCCATGTCATCGTCACTTGAATCATCATTCATCAAGATGTCATCGGCATCAGGAGCAGACTCAAAGATTTTGATACCAACATCGGTTAGCATCTGCACAATATCTTCGATCTGATCGCTTTCGGTAATAGAGTCGGGCAGCTGGTCATTCACCTCAGCATAGGTAAGATACCCTTGCTCTTTGCCCATTTGGATTAAGGTGGCCAGTTGAGATGTGGACTTAGAAACTGACTTATCGTTCATAAATACTCGCTTACTTGCATCGGACATTTTTATATTGTGACACGCTATCGCTCGCTCTTTGCGTTGATCTTATCAGTCGATTGATCAAAATATGGCGTAGAGGTTGTCAATAATATCAAAAATGAGTTGATATGAATAAAGGCTCAAAACACTACAATAACAATGCTAAAAAAATAACTATGCTAAAAAACAGCTAAAAATTAGAAAAGCTAAAAAACTTCAATACAGTACCCAAAAGAATATAGTACTCAAAATACAGTACTTAAAAATAGTATCTAAAAGCGGATACGTAAAAATAATACCTAAAATTTGTGCTTAACGATGCATGCTCGCAGTCATTCACCAAGCAGTGCTGTCAATATACAGCGACACAGTTTAACACAGACCGCAGCTCTCAAGCACGAGCTAGTGATAGCTACTAGCCATTTTTACTGATTATTTATTATCAGTTGAATGATATAGGAGCTGCTCATGCTACTGGGCATAATCATTAGTAGTGGGGGCAGTAACTAAACTTTTAAAGGGTCGACATTTGAAATTGAGCATTAAGACTGGACAGTGACCATTTGTGATGAGCGTTCGGCATGTTGCGCGCGCAGCCAATTACTCAAATGCTGGGCTTGCATACGTACGATTGCTTGTTTGATATGATCAGGGTTTTTTATTAATTCTTGCATTTTTTTCTTTATATTACGCTCGAGTAGGGAGCTTACTAGCTCTTGTATTAAGTCATCAAGACTGAGAACGTTCCTTGCGGTTAATGCTCTATAAAACCCGCCCCAGCTACCGCTCAATGTTACTTGATTGGTATGATCAAGGTTAGATAATATAAAATGTGCCGCCGCATTGGCATCTGTTGGTAAATGCATGACACAACGTTTGATGGTTGTAACAACATTCAGTAGCGCAGCATCTTGCAAGTCTTCCCATGCGATAGCTCGGAGTGCATCGCTCGCGGCCTTTTTTTGTATGTGGGCTGGCAGCTGTAATCTTGTCAGCCCAGACTGTTGCCAAATAGACTCAATAGGATCATCGACTAACGCGCGTGGCTGAAATAAAAAACAAAGCTGTAGTTGCTGACTGATGGTCATGTCACCATCGAAATCTAGCAGCGCATCTTTGGCTTCGACATTTTGACTGCGCTTGCCGCCCAGCTTTTGATACACATCATTGTTGAGCAAATAGCGAAAACTACTGCCTTTAGGTAAGGCGGTGGTCAACGAGCGTACTTGCGACATGAGTTTGGCTTTGCCTTCAGCCAGACTCATGTCATAGCGCTCACTCAAGTATGCAAAAATATACTGTGATAGCGGCATGGCATTAGCGATTTGCTCACGCATGGCATCGCTGCCCTGACTTTTGATAAACGTATCAGGATCATGATTGTTAGGCAGGGTCAAAAACCGTAGCTCTTTGTCATCGGCCAATACAGGTAGAGCAACCTCAAGCGTACGCCAAGCCGCTTTTTGTCCGGCACTATCGCCATCAAAGCTCAAGGTAAGCGTTGGGTTTAGAGTCAATAAACGTGATATCTGGCTTTCATTGATGGCAGTACCCATTGACGCAATAGCACCATAGATACCAGCCTGATAAAGAGCAATGACATCCATATAACCTTCGACCACCAGCCAGTCATTGGCACGCTGCTGACGCGACTCGTAATAGCCATAGAGTACGTGCTGCTTGTGAAAGACAGGCGAGTCTGAGGAATTGATATATTTGGGCTTAACTTCATCGTCAAGCGCTCGACCACCAAAACCAATGGTACGACCTTGATTATCACGAATAGGGAAAATCACCCGATCGCGTAGCAGATCATAGTCGCGACCAGATTCTGACTGGCGCACTAGTCCCAAGGCTTTGAGTCCTTCGATATCTTGTGGAAACTGGTGCTCAAGATGTTGCCACCCAAATGGCGCATAGCCTAAACCAAAAGTCTCAAAAGTCTCTTCAGTGAGTCCACGAGACAAAAAATACTGCTTGGCATGAGGGTGAGTGGTTAGGTTATGCTGATAAAACTGCTGAATTTGCTCTAGCAACACGTACAGGTTGCCATCTTGGTCAGTCGTCTCAATACTAGCTATGCCTGCATCGGTGTCCGTCAGCCATGCTGGCGGGTAGCCATCATCCTGTGAATAATCGGACGGATATGAGTCCGCTGCGTATGGCACTGAATCGTAAGCATCTATCGGCGGGAAATTATCGTAGCCCTGAGCATCTGGATAACTGGGCTGATCCATGTAGCTTTGGTCGCTGCTATCTGCATGGCTCTGATCTGCATGACTATGATCTGTATGAGCCTGTTTTATATTGCTCTTGCTTGAGTCGCTATCATTTGGATGGCTTTGATTGACAGCTTGACCTACGGCTGCGCTAGAACGGTTTTGTTCCTGCGGCGGAGTCACAGGTTTGGGTGCGCGGCGCTGGTAGCTGACGTTTTGTTGTTCTTCTTTTGGTACCTCAATGCCTGTTTGTTTGGACAGCTCATTGACCGCTTCGATGAAGGTCAAGCTTTCATAATCACGCAAAAAACTGATGGCATTGCCACCAACACTACAGCCAAAACAATGGTAGATGTTTTTTTGTGGATTGACATAAAATGAGGGTGATTTTTCACCATGAAAGGGGCAACAGCCTTTATATTCGCTACCAGCACGTTTGAGCGTGGTATGTCGACCAATAATGCTGATCAGGTCAGCTTGGCTATTTAGTTGTTCAAGAATATGGTTAGGGATGCTCATACAAAAAACAGTTTACCATAGGTCAATTATATTGGGGCAGAGCGAATAGCATACCACTAGAAAAATAAGGCCAACATAGTGTTGGCCTTATTATTAATCATATAGACGATGATGACTTAACCCAGTCACTGAGTGTGATTATTCGTCGTCCATATCTGATGGGGTCAGTAGTATGCTATTGCTACTATCATCTAGGGTGGTGCGGCGTGTTGGGTTGATGTTTTGTGGATCAACGTTGGCTTCTCTCGCCGTAGAGCCAGTGCTTGATTGACTGGTAACGCGTTCAGCCGATGCTTCTGGTAGACCTAGCCCAACATTAATACCGTTGTTGCCTGAGGCCATCGCAGTATTGGCAGTGGTTGCACGAGCAGCGCTTACACCATTATCGCTTGGTAGTCTGAGCTGGTTTGCATTGCGAATCATTTGGGTCTTGGTCGCGCCATTATATTCGCCAGTTGCCACTGAGTTGTCAGTTGTGTTTGAGCGACCAAGCTTACCAAAAGTCACTTTGTTGAGCCAAGAGCGATCACGTTTAGTGCTTAGCTTCACACTGCCGTTGCTGGTCAACATGTCTGGATAGTTGATTTGCAAGAGCGTTTTGTACTCGTCTGCCAAATCTGTTAGACCAAGCTTGTCGTGGCTATAGGCTAAGACGGCTAGGGCATCTGGAATCGATTCGCTAAGTGGGTAGTACTGGAACACCCATTTGGCGCGGTTAACAGCTGCCACATAAGCTTCACGCTCGATATACCAGTTGGCTGCGCTCATCTCGCTTTGAGCAAATTGATTGTAGATGAAGGTCATACGCTGAGCGGCATCTGGTGCGTAAGGGCTGTTTGGATACTTGTTGATAAGTTCTTGGAAGTTGGCAAAAGCAATACGCAAATACGCAGTATCACGCTCTGCTTGGTTGAGTTTAAATAGCTTTAAGCTCTCAGATGAGCCTTCCATATTGGCAACGCCGCGTACATAGTAAGCATAGCTGACTTGCGGGTTAGACGGATATAGACGGATGAATTGCTCAGCACTTGCCGCTGCCATCTCGTATTTATCAGCCTCATACTGTGCGTACATCATGTCGAGCAATGCTTGCTCAGCATACTGTCCAGTTGGATAAAAAGTACGCAAATTGGTCAATTCTTCAATACCTTGGAGATAACGACCTTTATCGATTTGAGCAACGGCATCGCTATAGTAACCTTGCTCTGATTTTTCTGCAGTTTCTACCGCATCGACGTCTTTGGCACCCGTTAGGTTTTTGAAAGTTTGGCAACCCACTAGATTGACGCTAAGCGCAAGTAAGGTTATTGAGGACAGCTTGATAAACGTATTGCCAACAGCTTGCATACTTCTTCTCCGACACAAGACGCATAATAGCAGCAGCGCTATCATGCTATATAAAAGGTTAGTGATAAAAACAATTCACGAATAATAAGGTTTTTATCGAATGCAGTTTTTGTTATGACGTATTTTACTCATAGAACTGATTAAGCTATGAAAAATTTATAAATGTTCAGCCGCGCATGCGTGTTTTATCACAGTCAAACGATATAGAGAGCAAACGTTGTCGATAGAGTGCAACGGCACTCAAATACGGCATGTCAACAGAGCATTCAAATACAAAGCATTCAAATATAGTGCCATAGCATACAGCAAAACATGGCTACACTTTATAGAATAACGTCAGCTTCGTCTATTTTTTCGCCACAGGTATTTTACAGGCAGTTTAACATGAGCGGCTATCACGAGCGATATCGAATATCACTGGCTGGGACAAATATACAGTAAATTACAGCAATGTTATGTTCCAGAGAGCTAAGGGGTAAATGTTAAACGCTCAAAATCGATAGATACCAGCCACTTTTATAGGGCTTGGGCGCGTGACATGGTACACTATGGCGATATTGTTTCCGATTTTTTGAGTCCTGATTGCTTTTGTATGTCAGCTAAAGGTCAAAAAACGCCAACGTTTTATAATTTTTCTATTACTTTTTTTAAGGCTGCCTTATCACTATCTGTTAAGGGTCTTGATATGTATAAATTCGCTATGAACAATAACGCCATGACTACCCATTTATCACAGAATCAATCGTCAAAGACTGATTCATCAGCACAAGAGCCACCAATGCCAAATAACGTTTTAAATAATGAAGAGCTACCTGATAATCAGACAATGATTGATGAAGCACATGATGAAGTACTGGATAACGACGATATGCTCATCGACGATGATGGTGTTGAAGAGCGTGGTATTGATGATGGCGATGCAGATGATATAGATGATAGCGACGATGATGAAGCGCCAGTAGCAGGTCAAGCGGTGCCAGTAGTCGTAGATATGACACACATCGTCACAGAAGAAGAGTCTGGTTTGCGCATTGATAAAGTCGCCTCGCAAGTATTTTCAGACTTTTCGCGGGTGCAGTTACAAGGATGGATAACCGACGGCAGCTTGCTATATAACGGCAAAGTGCAAAAGCCAAAGGTCCGTGTAAAAGCAGATGATGTGCTACATCTATCAACGACGCTGCAGCAGCATAGCGAAGATCAGCCAGAAGACATCGATATCAATGTGGTCTACGAAGATGATGAGGTACTGGTGATCGATAAGCCTGTCGGCATGGTGGTCCATCCTGGGGCAGGCAATCAAACTGGCACTTTAGTCAATGCCTTGCTATACCATTATCCGCAGCAGCACCATCTACCGCGTGCTGGTCTGGTACACCGTATTGACAAGGACACCTCTGGGCTGCTGCTTATTGGTAAGACCAAACCTGCTCAGATGGCGCTAATGGAACAGCTAAAAGACAAGTCTGTCTATCGTCACTATAAGTGTGTGGTAGCAGGTGACCAAGCAAGTTTGCTGCGTCATCGCCGTATTGATGCACCGATTGGACGCCATCGTACGCAGCGTACCAAAATGACAGTCATGACAGCAGGCCGTGAAGCGGTGACGCATTTGCTGAAAGTGACGCCCCTTAATGACAACTACTGCCTGCTAGATGTGGGGCTTGAGACGGGTCGTACCCATCAGATTCGTGTGCATTTGAGTCATGTGACTTATCCGCTAGTAGGAGACCGTGTTTATGGTGGTCGTCGTCAATTGCGTGCAGGATTGTCCGAAGCACAGCGTCAAGCCATTAATAATTTCCCGCGCCAAGCACTGCATGCTTATACTTTAGGTTTTGTTCATCCAGCGACTGGTGAAGACATCGAAGTTACTACGCCGCTGCCAGAGGACATGCAAAAACTAATAGCCGTATTAAGTGATGGTTATGATGAAGAGTAAAACCTGCTAAAACAAAGCTACGGAAACAATGCTGCGGTTGAGTCATTGCTGTACACAGGTATGACACCTATCTAGTCTACGGCAGTGATACAACCAACCTCATCGTGAGGTAATCGGTGGATAAAGGGGTAGAGCAGTCATGATAAACAAGCTTCCGATAACAAATAACTTCCCAATGACAATGCTTGCGCAAATGGACGAAGTGGCTGTTTTTCAAACGGCTGCGTTTGCGTATGATGATAGGGATGACTCTGTTACCAGAAACCAGCGTACGGGGTATGAGGGTCAGTCAAATTACGGTGAGCTGAATCTAGGTCTTCATGTCAATGATAATGCACTGCAAGTATTAGATAACCGCATGAGTCTATTAGCTGCTATCAATGAGCAGCTGGCAAGTGAGTCATCACTAGATGGGCAGTATGGCAGGATCAATAGTATACATTGGGTCAGTCAAGTCCATGGACAGCAAATCCATGATATTGATGCGACGACGTTGAGTATGACGCCATTGGCTGCTGATGCAATGGTCAGCCAACAACGTGGGCGCGGACTAGCGATAATGACGGCAGACTGTGTGCCGATTGTCTTATACCAGCCTACCAGTGGCAAAATAGCGGCGATCCATGCAGGCTGGCAAGGGCTGGCGTGTGGCGTCATTCAAGAGACGGTACAGCGCTTTACCGATTCAGGGGCTATACAGGCTTGGATAGGGGTCTGTATCAGTCAGGCTAACTACGAAGTAAATACAGACGTTCGCGATAAGCTACTAGCAGGATGCATAGAGCATCAGGCATTATCACAGGAACATATCGATAATTTTGCGACGCTGTTTTCTATCCCATCTATCGATGACAAGGTCAAGTTGGATTTACCGAAGCTTGCTGCCATGCAGTTAGAAGCGGCTGGCGCTACCATTATGAATGATTTGCCGGTTGATTGTAGTTACGCAAATACTCACTATTACTCTTACCGTCGTCAGACACACATGCAGCAGCTGGCAACGGGTCGGATGGCACTGGTCATAGTGCGTCGTTAGAAGCGCTCTAATTATATACGTAAAACAATAGACAATAAAAAACAGCAGAATAGTCTGCTGTTTTTTTATTTAAGAACTAAATTTTTATTAACACAAGATCTGCATTAACAAACAGAATCGCTAGATTTTGGCACTGACAAGCCAAATAAAGGACGTAAATATAGTGCTAAAAACGTACCTGCCATTGCGAGTATGCCCCAGATATAGCCATGCAAACTAAAAGAAGCGATACCGCCAAAATAAGCGCCAATGTTGCAGCCGAATGCTAAACGTGCGCCATATCCCATCATCAACCCGCCAATGACAGACGCTGCAAAATTACCTGTAGTAATCTTAGTAAATTTGAACAAGCCGCCCGCTGCAGAAGCGATAAACGCACCGACGATGATACCGATATTTAGTACTGTGGTCGAATCTGCAAAGATAGAGGCTTCTAGGGCTGCTGCATTAGCACCCTGCCAGTAGCCCCAGCTGGCGACATCCATACCAAAGCCGCTTGCAATTTTAGAACCCCATAATGTAAAGGCAGAGGTAATCCCCCATGGCTGACCACGCGTGAGCAGTGTCAGTCCGTTAAGTAGAGCCAATACGATAGCGGCAGCAAACAGTGGCCAAGAACCGCGAAAGATTCTTCTCCAGCCAGACTCAGAAGGTACGGGTGCCATCTTTGGTGCGTTTCTTTTTTTCTCAACGATCAGAGTCACCCACGCGATGATACCGAATATCGCAAGAGACAATAGCCATGCCCCCGTATAACCGAGATCTGTGGATGTTGCCAAAGAAAAAGGCGCCGCTGCGGGCATCTCCTCTGTCCAAAACGGCAGATGATAAGCGCCAATCGTCGCGCCTATGATGAAGAAGATAAAGGTGATAAACATTACTGAACGGCCGCCGCCTACCGCATAGAGCGTACCAGAGGCACAGCCTCCACCAAGCTGCATGCCGATGCCAAACACGAACGCACCGACGATCAGGCTGACACCTAACGGGGCGACATAACCTGCCACAGTTCCACCGAATAGCGTCGTACCATAAGCAAGTATGGGCGCAAACAAGGTGACGGCAACCGCTAGCATCAGCATATGAGAGCGCATCGCCTGACCATTGCCCACTGCCATGATGCGTCTAAAAGCAGAGGTAAAGCCAAAGCGTGCATGAAAGAGGGTATAGCCCAACAACAGCCCAATGCCAAGTAGCAATGATTGAGAGATATGCTGGGTAGCCAGTAGATACACAAGCACCATTAATCCTACGATACCGCCCCCTATGATCAAGGGTTTTTGCGGGGCATTCAGAGTAAGATCGTCTCTGACAATGGGGTCTTTTGTATCGTTTACAGGTTGAACGAGAGTAGTAGTCAAGGTAATAGCTTCCTTATCCGACAGTTTTATCAGATATCGTTTTTACGAGGATTTATGTTTTATATGTATGCAGGTTTATATATATGCAGGTCTACAGAGTTGAAAAGTCGTATCACGGTCAAATTAAGAGAAGCGCTACATCTTAATCCTATTAAGCGTAATGTAAACCTGAAGAGAGTAGAATAATTTGAATTAGCATATAATTATTTGGAATATAGGAGTTAATTGCTGATATTGTTCGAGGTTGATAGTCGTCTATGTAGTTAATAAACATAAGGGTTATCAGCGTATGAAGGCCATTACGTCTATTTAAGGTAAGACTCTAGGCTGTATTGATCGTGCATAGCGCATCGTTTGGTAAACCGCGTAGCCTGATAGTTTGATAGGTTGGAATCTAACAAATAACTCAAAAATAAAAATACGTCTGATACAATAGGCTTGAATTCAATGAAGTTCATCGCATATATGATGATACGTGTACGCTGACGTATAAAGGTCATGTGGAAGCTTTGTTATTTAGAGATTTTACCATTTAGAAATGCTGTCATCGACGCTTTTGTCCATGAGAATGATTGATTTAGTAATCAATTGCTTAGAGTCGCCTGTCAGCACTTGATTGCTCATCAGTGATAATGATGACGCCTTTACCAATCAAAGCGATGTCACAAGCTACTGACCATCGCTAAGTAGCCGATATTTTATAATCTTTGTTATTCAACCAATTATTTATTATTAGAGTACGTATGAATACACCTGTTAAATCGTCTGAAACATCTACTGATAGCACGCCCAACGTATCAATCGCTGTTATTTTTCATAGTAATTATGGTCATACCAAGCGTGTCGCTGAAGCGATCGTAGAAGGTGCGTATCAGCAATTGCCGCAAGCTCAAGCAAGGGCAGTCGATATTTATGATATTGATTGGGACTATTTAGATCAGGCAGATTTGCTGGTTTTCGGTAGTGCAGTATATATGGGTAGCGTGACCGCTGAATTTAAGACCTTTATGGATGAGACTTCAAAGCGCTGGTACAACCGTAAGTGGGAAGGCAAGTGGGCCGCAGCCTTTGCCAATTCGGGCGGTTTGAGCGGTGATAAGCTTGCTGTACTACAGCAAATTTCGTTATATGCGATGCAGCATGGCATGAACTGGATCGGTCTGCCCTTGATGCCGACAGGTCATGAGTCACATGATTTAAACCGTTTATCTAGCTTTTTGGGTTTGATGACGCAGTCGCTTGATGGTCCACCTGAAGAGACACCAGGGAAAGGGGATATCGACACCGCTATTTGGTTCGGTGATCATTTGGCAAAGACTATTATCAAGCACCAGCCAGCTGATACTAAAGGCTAGACAAACGGATAGCTGACAGACCAATAGAAGAAAAAAGCAGACACCTTGTGATGTCTGCTTTTTTTATGCCAAATTTATCTTGGAGAGAGTTTTTGTATCGAGTATTTATTGAGCAGTTAGCATAGCAGGAGCAGGAGCAGCAGTCACAGGAATGGGGCTGTCAACAAACTGAAATGCCTGACACCCTGTCAGCATTGTCGTCACTACCAACAAATAAATAAAGCTAAATGACTTCATGATCGTATCTCAAGGGCAGTGTTGACCAGTAATATTTTTCTACTACCGATTATCATAAGCGATGACAGTAAAGTATTGGATGTATTTTAGCTATTATATATAAAAATCAGCCAGCTATAAAAGTTTAGACAAGATATATGTGTTTAGCCTTGTTTTTGAAAGAATTATTTATTTGATTATAATCTACTTTATTGATTACTTCGCTTTTTCTGTTCCGCACATGATTAAAGCTGATGTGTAGTGGCAATATATTTGCTGCTACACATATCAATCAGAGCCATTAAGCATCTTTTTATATATCAACTATTCGGTAGTATTGGCAGGCATCCTAATGGGTTGTATTGTAAATAAGAATAGTGATAATATGTTGAAAGCTGACCAAATAGTCAGGTATCTTACATCCTTAACATTAGTTTCTAAAGCGTTTGTGAATTTCTAACGAAACTGCCTGGTGATTGCTGATATTTTTTATCCGTTTATTTACTATAAAAGTGTACTGTCGTCAATGTATTGGTATCTTGCAAGTGTGCCACAGAGCAGTCAATAAATTAAAGGCTGTAGCACCCATGAATGATACGAAAACAGTTGCAATACGATACAAGTCGAGCGCTTAAGCTGAGTGTTTGAGCCGTCAAATTCCTTATTTTTATCTTCATTATTTTAGCCGAGCCTTGCTATGATTAGTTTTTATCTCAATGGAAAAATCCAAGAGCTAACCCAGCTTAACCCCAATACGACGGTGCTTGAGTATCTACGATTGTATGAAGGCCAGATGGACACAAAAGAAGGCTGCGGTAGTGGTGACTGCGGTGCCTGTACGGTGATGGTTCAGCGTTTACCCACAACCAACCAGCAGTCGTCTGATGTCGAAAACGGCAGTAATGAAAGCATTACGTCGCCGTTCTATACTATCAATGCCTGTATCACGCTAGTCTCGCTCATGAATGGTCATCATGTAATGACAGCGGCTTACTTAGCAGACAATCCTGAGCATCACCCCGATCGTGCCTTGTTGCATCCCGCCCAGCAAGCAATGGTCGAGTGTCATGGATCACAGTGTGGTTTTTGTACCCCTGGGTTTGTGATGTCGCTGGCTTGTGTCTACGAAAACAAGCGTTCGCAAACCAATCAGAATGACAGTGAACAAAGTGATGCCAAGCCATTAAGCTATGATGAGGTCGTCGCGTCGATATCTGGCAACCTATGTCGCTGTACAGGTTATCGTCCGATTATTGAAGCGGGTCTACTGATGGGTGATATCGGTCAGCAAAGACAGGCAGAGCAGTCAGCGGTGAAAGATCTGACGGTCAGTTTGGCGACAGATGCCATGAGTAGTACAAAACAATTAGCAGCCTCTCATACTGCCTCAACTGAAGTCGAACCAGATAATACAGCGCCTCAAAATATTGAAGCTGCATTGACTGATGCTGGGCGACAGTTGTATATGCCTAAAACAGTAGATGAGCTTAATCAAGTATTGGCAGCCAATCCGCAGGCAACGATTTGGGCAGGTGGCACGGATTTAGGGCTGAGCGTAACCCAGCATCTAATTGATCATGACATCATTATCCAGCTCTCAGGCGTTGAGGCACTAAAGTCATGGTCGCTACTTGACGCAAAACCTGACTCTAATAGTGATAAGTCGGATAGCGAAAAGCTGACAGCTCAGTCACTAGTGCTAGGTGCTGGCATGAGCTATCAACAGATGCTGCCTGTGCTTGAGCAACACTTCCCAACCTTTGCGCAAGTGTTTGAGCGTATTGCCTCTCCGCAAATTCGTAATATGGGCACCATCGGGGGCAATATAGCCAACGCGTCGCCGATTGGTGATCTGCCACCGATTCTATTGGCACTGGACGCTTCTATTCATTTGCGTCACTGTGCGACTAATACTGAAGCGTCAAGCGGCTCGTCTCATACGGATGAAATCATACCGTTATCAGAATTTTTCTTAGATTATAAAAAGACTAAGCTGCAAGCAGGTAGCTACGTCGTCGCTATTCATATTCCTTTGCTACAAGACAATCAGCACTTATTTATCCATAAGATTAGCAAACGCTACGAAGATGATATCTCAGCTTGCTTGCTTGCGGCGCGACTGGATGTGTCAGCAGATGGTGCAACCATTGAGAGTGCCAAGCTAGGGCTTGGTGGTATGGCAGCAATACCATTATTAGCGACCAAGTGCCAGCAAGCACTTATTGGACAAGCTACTGAAGTGGCAAGTTTTGAGAAGGCAGCCCAACGCTTATCTGCTGATGTGACACCAATGACTGATGTCAGAGCCAGCCGGGAATACCGCATGCATGTGGTACAGCGTCTACTGATGAAATGTGGTAAGCAACTGACAGCAGCTATGCGGACTGAGAGTGCCTAATCATTAACATTGCCAAAAATCAAAAACAGCATCAATAAAAGCGTATTAATAGAAGAGACTTGCCATGAGCCATCATTCGTCCTTATTTGACAGTTATAGTATCCGCCGTGTGCGTCCGCCAAAAAACAAAATTGGCACCTCGGCCAAGCATGATAGTGCGATCAGTCATGTCATGGGGACGGCAACCTATGTGGATGATATTGCAAAACCACAAGGTACGCTACATCTAGCAGTCGGCAAGAGCAGCCATGCTCATGCACGTGTCCTGAGTATGGATTTGAGCGCTGTTAGAGAGGCTGATGGGGTGGTAGATGTTCTAAGTTTCCAGGATTTACCGGCACAAACAGATATCGGTGCGGTATTCGATGGTGAGCCACTCATGGTTGATGATATTACAGAGTATGTGGGTCAGACACTATTTGTGGTAGTAGCGAGCAGTCATCGCGCCGCTAAAAAAGCGGCTACTAAAGCCATTGTCGAGTATGAGCCATTACCAGCGGTGCTGAGTATCGATAAGGCATTGGAACAAGAGTTTTTTGTGCGTCCGAGTCACTTTATGAAGCGCGGTGACGCCGCGACGGCGCTTGAGAACGCGCCAGTTCGTATCGAAGGTCATATTCATATGCGCGGGCAAGAGCACTTTTATCTTGAAGGGCAAGTGTCTTACGTGGTGCCGTGTGATGATGGCGGGCTAGAAGTATACACGTCGTCGCAGCATCCAAGCGAAGTGCAGCAGCTCGTCGCTGAAGTGACAGACTTGCCATTCAATGCGGTCAATACGGTCGTGCGCCGTATGGGCGGCGGTTTTGGCGGTAAAGAAACGCAAGCCGCGGCATGGGCTTGTCTGTGCAGTATCATTGCCAAGCGCCATAACGTTCCTGTCAGTATGCGTCTAGACCGTCAAGACGACATGGTTGTGACCGGTAAGCGTCATGAGTTTGCCAACCGCTATGAGGTTGGCTTGGATGAGTCGGGTCGTATACTAGGCGTCGATATGCAATTGGCTGGTTTGTGCGGTTATGCGCCAGATCTGTCTGATGCCATTGTCGACAGAGCGATGTTCCACTGTGACAATGCCTATTACTATCCAGCGGCTCATGTGGCAGGTCATCGCTGCAAGACCCATACGGTATCCAATACAGCCTATCGCGGGTTTGGTGGACCGCAAGGGCTGATGACGGCTGAATATATGATGGATCATATTGCCTATACCTTGGGTCAAGATCCACTGCAAGTGCGCCTAGCCAATCTATATCAAGATGGTCAAAGTACGCATTATGGTCAGACCATTGAGCACTTTGATTTGGCGACCATCATGAGCACACTGGCAGAAGATTGCGATTATGACAATCGCCGTCAGCAAATCATACGAGCCAATCAAAAAGCTGCTGCTGAAGGCAGTGACAAGCGTTTAGGCATCGCGCTAACGCCCGTCAAATTCGGCATTTCATTTACCGTGCAGACACTCAATCAGGCAGGTGCGCTGGTACATATTTATACCGATGGCAGTATCCATCTCAATCACGGTGGTACAGAGATGGGGCAAGGGTTATATATCAAAATCGCCCAGATCGTCGCTAATGAGTTCGATGTGGATCTGGACACGGTCAAAGTATCGGCAACGCGTACAGATAAAGTACCTAACACCTCGCCAACGGCAGCCTCATCAGGTACTGATATCAATGGTAAAGCGGCGCAAAATGCTTGCTTGAGCATCAAAGCGCGCATCGTTGAATTTGCAGCTGAGCATTTTAAAGTGGCACAAGAAGACATACGTTTTGAAAATAACCATGTCTATATTGGTGATAAAGAAACGCTAACTTTTGCTGAAATGATTCAGCTGTCGTATCAGAATCGCATCAGCCTATCGTCTACTGGCTACTACAAAACGCCAAAGATATTTTATGATCGTTCTAAAGCATGGGGGCGTCCGTTCTTTTATTTTGCGCTAGGTGCCGCCTGCGCTGAGGTTGAGATTGATACGCTGACAGGGGAGTACAAAGTGCTGCGCTGTGACGTGCTACATGATGCAGGGCAGTCGATTAACCCTTCCATTGATATCGGTCAAATTGAAGGCGGTTTTGTGCAAGGCATGGGCTGGCTCACAGCAGAAGAGCTGATCTGGAATGATAAAGGGAAGCTTGCATCTGACAGTCCTGCCAACTATAAAATTCCAACCGCGCATGACTTGCCTAAACAGTGGAATGTTAAATTATACGACCGCAAAAACGAAGAACAAACTATCTATAACTCTAAAGCCGTTGGTGAGCCGCCGTTTATGTTGGCGGCCAGTGTCTGGTGCGCACTCAACAATGCCGTCGCAAGTCTCGGTGATTATAGAAAGAATCCAGAACTGACCATGCCTGCAACGCCAGAAGCGGTACTAAAAGCAGTGATGCGTATGGAAGGTACCTCATGGGAGCTAGAGACCAAAGCGGACAAGGATACGATGGATAGCCTTGCCAAAGGTGTAGAAGAAAGTGGCGACCTTTATAACGACAAGGTAATGCCGCAAGATGTGCGCCATGCAAAAGACATCGATCCAAAAGAGGTGACAGGCAAACAGACCGATGAGCAGCCAGAACCGATAGAGCATCCGAATGTCGCAGGGGCGAGAGGTCCTGCGCACAGTGAGTGAGTCATTAGCACCGCCAGTGATCTGGTATGAAGGTCTGGCGCGATATCAACAGCAAGGTATCGCTCATGTGTTGGCAACGGTTGTGGCTGTGAATGGCTCGGCTCCGCGTGCGCTACAGGCCAAAATGATCGTCACGCAGGATGGCATCGTAGATACACTGGGCGGCGGCGGTCTCGAGCACGATGTGATTACTACTGCTCGTCAGCTACTGAACGGTGAGATTTCAGCAACGGTATCAAAGGAAGTCAAACCAAAAGTATCTGAAGTCAATGATACAAGCGCGTCAAATCCTTCTAAAGCGGTGCGCCGAGACGCGGTTTATACCAAGCATTACCCGCTGGGTGCGAAATTGGCCCAATGCTGCGGGGGTAGCGTCACCGTTATGTTTGAATGCTTTAATGTGATACCGCCGATGTCAGTACTGGTATTTGGGGCAGGGCATGTGGCCTCAGCACTCATGACCATCCTTGCTGAATTGCCATGTCAGGTAGATTGGGTGGACAGTCGCCCAGAGATGTTTGAGCGTTATTTAAACAACAAGCCAAATACTGATAAAGCAGATCAAACAGCCTGTAACCGCCACACTTCAATATCACATAACGATGCTGAAGCACGACCATTAGCATCAAAAAAAACAGCATCAACCCAACCAACCTCTTACAAATTACCAGCGCATATCCGTCCGCATATCGATGACGATCCTGTAGATTTTGTGCGTCCATTTATAGAGCAGGGCGGTCAGCGTTTTATTTTGGTTATGACGCATGACCATAGTGTTGATTTTGAGCTGGTGCGAGCAGCATTAGATACTATTTCTGATAGCAGCCCAGATGATGATAAGCGCTCAGATATCCCAGTACCTTATATCGGCTGCATTGCTTCGGCCACCAAAGCCAAACGTTTTAGAGACCGTTTGATTCAGCGCGGTTATAGTGAGTCATTAGTAAATCAGCTCGTCATGCCCATTGGACTATCAATCGGCGGCAAAGAGCCAATGGCAGTAGCAGTCTCTATCGTGGCACAGTTGCTACAGCGTTATCATCAGGCTGCTCTTTGAAGGAACTAATTACCTCATAAAACCGTGTCACTTTTTATTAAACAATCAAAACGCTCAGTACTATTTATCAAGATGCTCAGTACTATTAAGCCATGTGAGACCACCAAATGACCCTACATATTTATCAAGCTCGACTGCTGCATTATTTGACCGAAAGCGATCGTACTGAGCGTACACCCTCTAAAATAGCGAACACCAATCAACCTGATCATGCACAGGTATCAACTATTGATCACAGCACAATGTTATTACCTGTGATTGCAGGCGAGCGCATTTATCCTGAATATATTGCTGATGGTGCGCTTGTTGTAGATGATGTGACAGGACGTATTGTAGAGTACGGTCATAGCGAAACTATCTTATCGACGTATGCTAATACAGAGGGTAGGCCAGCAGTTAAAGTGCATGACTATCGCGATAAACTCATCATGCCAGGTTTTATCGATACCCATGTGCACTATCCGCAAATCGATATGATTGCCGCTTATGGTGAGCAACTGCTCGACTGGCTCAACAACTATACCTTTGTCACCGAAGCCAATTTTGCTGATCCAAAAGTAGCGCACGACACCGCGCAGTTCTTCTTAGACCAACTGCTGGCCAATGGTACGACCAGTGCCATGGTTTTCTCTACCAGTCACCCGCTATCTGCCGAAGCGTTTTTTGCTGAAAGTCACAGGCTCAATACACGTATGATCACGGGCAATGTATTGATGGATCAAAATGCGCCTGAGCAACTGTGCATTCCTGCTGAGCAAAGTATCCGCGATACGCAAGACATCATTGATAACTGGCATGAGCGCGGACGTCAGCATGTCGCCATCACCCCGCGCTTTGCGATTACTTCGACACCGAAGCAGCTACGGCTGGCAGGAGAGTTGTATGCCAGCTACGATAGTGTCTATTTGCAGACGCATCTAGCAGAAAATCGCGATGAGGTGGCTTTTGTGCAGCAGCTGTATCCCAATCACAAAGGTTACCTCGATGTCTATGATGATATGGGTTTGTTAGGTCGTCGTACGACTTTGGCGCATGGGATCTACCTTGAGACATCAGAGTATGAGCGCCTACGCGTGACTGGCACACAGATATCACATTGTCCGACGTCCAATCTATTTTTGGGTAGTGGACTGTTCGATTTACCCAAGACCTTAAGCTATACCGGTGTCAGTATCGCCACCGATGTTGGGGCAGGCACGAGTCTGTCTATGCTGACGACGTTATCAGAGGCTTATAAAGTTCAGCAACTACAGAGCAATCAGTTGTCAGCGCATCAAGGGTTGTATCAGATTACTTTGGGTAATGCACAGTCGCTGCTATTGGATGATAAGATCGGTAATTTTATGCCCAATAAAGAAGCCGATTTTGTCATCATAGATATGGGTGCGACGGAGCTGATGGAGCGACGTATGGCACAGACCAAAACGCTTGAAGAGCAGCTGTTTGTACTTATGATGCTGGGTGATGATAGAGTGATCGAACAGACAGTCGTTGCAGGCGTGAGTCGCTATTGCAGCGCTGCCTTATAGGACAAATATATCAGTGTGTGCTTGCACCAATAGCGCAGCCAGTAGATATCTCTTAAGAACAAACCCCCTGCTTCTACCAAATAGAAGCAGGGTGTTTTATGAATAAAGGTATCTTTATCTGGTGTTAAAAATGGAACTTTACTAGGGCGCTAGGGGCGCTTTGATTGACACCATCGACACCGTATTTGTTTTTCCAATAACTATACTCCATGCCGACTTCTAAGCGGTTATCAATACCGAGCACCTCTTGTAGATTGTATTTGATTTGCGGATTGATATGAATGTTATCTTCAATATCATCGTTATTAAATGAATAATCAATAAAGCCGTCCACTACAAAATTGTTACGCTCCCAACCGTAGGTTAAGGTGATTTGTTGATCATCATCGATATTGTCATTAAAAGCATGGTATAGCGTTGCAGACGCGTACGTCGTCCCTGGAATAGGGATATTTAGATCGGCACCAATACCAACCAGATAGTTATCCTGATCAAAGCCAGTACTGTTTGAGCCAAATTCATAAGTAGCGGCTAAATTAACTTGCTTTATAAAGCTATTGTCAAAAGTCGCCATTTTGAGTGTAGGAGACAGCTCGCCATAAGTTTCTCTAAATCTATTGTTTTCAATATCATTGGCACCTTGATTTCGATCGACAAAGAAGAATACACCGCCCCAGTCGTGCGCAGAGACATGCTCTAATGTAACAGTCGTCAGCTCTCCATCCTCTACAAGGTCATAGTCACTGCCGTAAAGTACAGAAACGCTCGTATCGGTAAAATAGGTCTCAGCTTGGAGGTTAGACATGCTACCGAAAGCGGCGACAGCAACTGCCATCATTGACAACGGTTTAAGCAAAGACGGCTTTGGGCTAAATGGTTTCTGATTAGACAGTTTAGAGGTGGAGAGTGGGCTCGTTCGTAAATCAAAATGCAAAATGTAACTCCTTTATGTACGATGGAATATTAATTACCCTAAATTTATCTTTGATAATTCATAAAATAGGTTGTTGTTTGAAAATCACTATCAACTAACAATAAGCGTGCTATTGACCGGTTCTGTTTTTAAGTAGTAATCAATAAATAGCATTCATACGCTTATCCCTAAAGAGTATTCAATAATCGTGCCACGAACCTATAAAATATATGCTCTGCAGCATTTACTGGCTTTTATGCTTATTTGCTATTATCAGGGTATAAAATAAGCAAAATAGTCCTTAGTTTTTCTTAAATGCCAGACGCATCTTCTATATATTTGAGTAAATACAGAAAACAGTGCTTTTGGATGAAAAAGCACGTGATAAAAGCACCAAAATGGACCTTTGTATGCCCCAACTTGGGCTGTATAAAAACGCCTTTGAGTCAATATAAATAGGACTTGCCAATCTGCCAAACATAAAAAAGCCAGCTAATAGGACTTAGCTGGCTTTTAGTTTGTATCGTACGTGCCGTATTAGCTGGTTAGCTGCACTCGTCTGCTAGTTTAATAAATACATGCCAGTCAGTAATATCTATCTCGTGGCAATTGTTACCGTCGCCATTGATGCGATCAACCACTAGAAAATCACTATCACGCCCTAGAGCCAGTAGTGGATGATGCCAGACGTTAGCGTCATATTGCACACCCTGATGAGAGGTGGCATAGAATACAGCGAGGTCTTCAGCAGACTGGGGCGGTGTACCCGCTTTTGCAACAACGACGACATAGTCCTGACCTTCCATAGACACAAACGCTTGTGTTCCAAGTGGGTGGTACTCCATGACGGAGAGGACAATAGGGTTCTCGCGCTTTTTGGCACAAAAGATACTCATACCTACTGTACCACCCTCAAGCTGGCTTTCAGCAAGTGCATGATGGCGAACGGCATAGCCATTATTAATCTCATAAGTATTGTCAGCGGTTTGCTCATCATCACTATAGCGCTCGATCACCGAACCATAGGGGGCAAAATTTGCCTTGGTTAAAGGTATGGCAGTTAATGTGACAGACATTAGGTGGTCTCGCTATCGTTGGGCTGGGCCGCGGCATTGTCAGCAATCTGTCCATATATACGTACGCGGCTGATACCACCATCTGGGAAAATATTTACTCGAATATGAGTGATAGGCTGCTCTATTTGAAGCTTATCTTTACTAAAAGTGTGGACGTCATTAGCATTGGTCTTTTGCGGCTCAAGTAACGTCTCCCAAAACATACTTTGAGTCACTAGCGTTTGCTCTGGTGTGTTTGGTGAGTAGACTGCTTGGATCGAGACTTTGTCAGGATAGTTGCCCTTAAAATGAGCCGTATCAATCTCAATAGAATCAACGATACCTGCTTGGCCTAAAGCAATAATACACCAGTCGTTACCTGGCTCACGGCGACGACGAGTCTCCCAGCCATCCCCCATATTGGGTGCTTTGGTCGGTAACAGTAAGTTGCTGGCTGCGCCAAAGTGCGCATCATTGCTAGCAATCGCGCGACCACCATTTAGCGCACCTGCCAAATCGAGCAACTCGCCTTGAGTATTGAGGCTCGCATCAAGCTGGATATCACCGTAGACACGTAGCCTAGCAACGCCGCCATCTGGATAGATGTTCAAGCGAATATGGGTCACCGTTTGCTCATGATCGATCTCGACAAACTCATGATTGTGTCCTTGTAGCGGCGTCATACCTACAAGCGTTTGCCAGTTTTTACCGTCCCAGTCTTCTTTGCTTAGGTTGGCAAGTTCAGTATCAGCCTGCTGTAATAGCTCTGGTGCATACAAAGCATCGACACTGGCAGAAGATGGGAAGTTACCTGTAAAGTGACTGGTATCGATATCGAGCCCAGCTATTTTGGTTGGGCGGGCAAGTTGAATAACCAAATAGTCGTAACCCAAATGACGTTTGCGACGCGTCTCCCAGCCGTCCATCCATTTACCATTGTCATCGAACTTACCAACCACAAATATAGGCGCATCCGGATTTAGAATACGGCTTTTATCTGCAAAAAAATCATCAGTCGCAAACAGTGATTTTGCGCCCAATCGACTGTCAGCCACGTTTGATTTTTTGGTAAATGCTGGCAATGTCTCAGGTAAATTGTTTGCTGAGAGTATTTGTCCGACTTCTGAACTACTTTGACTCATCGTTATTTCCTTTATTCTATATTAGGTTGTATTTATCGTATGCGGTCTGTCTTATATGGTCAATATATCAAGATAATGACGGCGCTCACATCCAGTTGGCAGTGTTGTCTGACGTGGCAGGATGGTTGTTGTACCAGTGCTTAGCGATGTCATCACGGCGACATATCCATACGGCAGGTTTATTGGTGATATATTGCAAAAACTGCTTTAACGCTTTGATGCGTCCTGCACGTCCAATAATACGGCAGTGCAAACCAATCGTCAGCATTTTAGGCGTGTGCGCGCCTTCTTCGTAAAGGGTATCAAAGCTGTCTTTGAGATACTGATAAAACGGCTCTGCATGAGTAAACCCTGGGCTTGAAGAAAAACGCATATCATTGGTTTCTAAACTATAGGGTATGACCAGATGCGGCTTACGCGTGATGACATTGCCATCTTGCACTTTTACATTGAGCCAGTAGGGTAGCTCATCCCCATACGAGTCAGAGTCGTAGACATAGCCGCCTTGCTCAGCGACTAACTCGCGAGTATTTGGGCTATCGCGTCCGGTATACCAGCCGAGAGGCTGATTACCTAGCATACGCTTGAAGATAGCAGTAGCACAGCGAATGTGCTCGCGTTCAGTCTCACGGTACATGTCCTGATAGGTAATCCAGCGTAGACCATGACTGGCAATCTCATGACCGTCTTCTAATACACGCTCAATAATGTGCGGCGTTTTTTCGGCAGCGGCAGCACAAGTAAATGTGGTGATAGGGATGCCGTACTCTTTAAAGACGTCTAATACACGCCATACACCGACACGACTACCATACTCGAAAGCAGACTCAATAGACTGGTGACGGTTATTGAATTCTGGTGTGCCCAAGATATCAGATAAAAAGCGCTCTGATTGTCCATCGCCATGAATGACGCTATTCTCTGCACCTTCTTCGATATTGAGTACAAACTGTACGGCGATTCTCGCGCCGCCAGGCCAGTTTGCTTTTGGTGGATTGTCGCCGTAGCCCTTTAGATCTCGTGGATATGTACTTAGATCAAAGTCACTGGTAATTTTTTGGGTCATTACTATTGTTCCTATATTGCTTAGAGCCTCGAATATTTATTTAAATATTACTCGTCAGAGCCCATTATTTTTCAATCACAAATTAAAGTGATGAAGCATACGCGACAAGTTGCTGGCGCTCTGTATCTGTTAGCTGCGTGATATTGCCAAGTGGCATGTAGCCTGTTTGTACCGCAGTGACGACTTTTGCTTTATGTATTCTTAAATCTTCTGGTGTCTGTAAGATAATACCTGCTGGAGGCGCGGCAAACCCTTGTTGCGTTGGCTGCACGGCATGACAAGTGCTACAGCGCGTATGCACCACATCCATCATCGCGTCATCTGCTGACGCGCTTATGGGTACGGCTTCAGCAGTGGCAGTATCATTGGCAACGCTATTGTTAGTACTAGTAACGGTATCAGTGTTTGAGTCAGTAGTCATGCTTGCAGCTGGTGGCGGACTTGTCACTGATGGAGCGTTGTCAACTGTAGCAGTAGTTGCTGAAGCTGCAGGCATCACAGGCGCAGGCTCAATCGGCTCAGGTCGCATCCAGATAATGAGCAATACGGTCAGTATGGCTGGTATGACCAAGTAACGCGGTTTTTTGTGTCCCAAGTGCTTTTGGTTAAAGTAATGACGGGCAGTCGCGGTAATGATACCGACGAAGACCAACACCAACCAACCTTGCTCGTGAGCATACATCATTGGATAGTGATTACTGATCATGGTAAAGATAAGTGGTAGGGTAAAGTAGTTGTTCATCAATGATCTGTTTTTGGCTTGTAGCGCCAACTCAGCCACTTCTTTACCCGGTTTTTCACCGCGCCTTACGCAATCTACGAGGGCGCGCTGTGCCGGCATGATACCAAAGAACACATTACCGACCATCACCGTACCCAAGATAGCACCGATATGGATAAATGAGGCGCGATCACTAAACAGCTGGTACGAACCCCAACAGGCAATGATCAAGAGAATAAAAATCAACGTACTAAATATTAGGGCGTTTTTACCCAAATGACTGCGCACGATGACTTCGTAAATAAAGTAACTACCAAACAAAAACAGCAAACTTGTGGCAATAGCGCCGATACTGGTAAAAGGTACCTTACTTGGGTCAATTAGGTAGGCAGTTGCATTGGCATAATAGACGATAGACATCATCGCCGCACCCGTTAGCCACGTGGTATAGGCTTCCCACTTAAACCAATGTAGGGTTTTTGGCATCTCTTCTGGTTCGAGCTTGTATTTGGCAATCTCATAAAACCCGCCACCATGTACGGCCCAAAGATCGCCTGAGATGCCTTTGTCTGCTTTCCACTGTGGCGGCTTGCGTAGGCTCAGATCTAGCCACACAAAATAAAATGAGGCACCAATCCATGCTACCCCAGCGATGACATGAAACCAGCGGAAAAATAAACTCAACCATTCGAGAAGATAGGCACCCATGTAGTAATTGTCCTTTAATATGACCGTGTCTTGATAAAATATATTGATAAGCTTTTTTGATAATTAACAACGACCATGGTTTACAGTCGCTTGGATATAAAGTAATGAGATAAAGTGGCAACGTCAGCAAAATGTCAGCAATGAGTTATGATCATATAACGCGAATACACATTAAAGGACACCACGCTCTATAGGCTACGATCCACGGTACGTGCTATAACCATGGGCACTCAGTAGTAGTGGTACGTGATAGTGACTGGCATCATTCACCACAAAATCGATAATGACTTGCGGATAAAATGCAGTCAACTGCTGGGCATCAAAATAAGACTGAGTATCGAAAGTCACGGTATAGCGCCCGATGCTTAGTTGCTGCGCTGCGCTATCAAGCGTGGTATCAAATTGCCAAGCATCTGGTGTGACACGGCCATCTTCATTAGTCGTACCGTGTGCAAGTAGGGTGGCGCCGCCGCTGTCCTGTATACGGTGTAAGGTGACAGCGATATTGGCGGCAGGCTTACCGAGATGAGTATCCAAGATATGTGACGATAGGGTGGCAGACATGATGCTTCCTTTATATTTGTTAGCGATGTAAATTCAGTAGCGATGTGAATGAGTCTAGAGTGATTGATGAATAAACCATTGTATGAATGTTGATCTTACGGTTCATCAAGTCGCAGTTATCTATGCCTGACCGAATAATTTATGTAGACGTAGGCGTGTGATCTTGTTTTGTTCAGTGGCTGCGTTCGCCAGCTCAGTGGTACGCTCATTAGGCAGACGAGCCAATAGTAAATCAAGCATTTGCTGCGCGCTTTTGCCAGTGGCAAAGACAATAAAAATAAAACCAAACTTTTCCAGATAGTCCTGATTGCCTTTGGCAAGTGCTTCGAGCACATCGTCAGCTGCATCATTAGCACCTGACTGCTCGTGGGCGGCGCTACCTTGCGTATTGCGATATTTTTCTTTTAGGGTTGCCACGTTACCGATTTGTGGATGACCATCGAACGCTTCTAGCAAGTCGGCCTCGTTGGTTTGTACCTCATGCCAGATAGTATCGCTACTCGTTAGCAGTGTATCTAAGTCTGTAAAAGGACGCGCATCAGAAAGTTTGCTCGCCCACGTGCTACTGGTACAACACGTTAGAAGGTGCTCGGCAGCCAGCTCTTGAGACAGATCATTAAATTGCGCTAAGGTTAAGCTCACGATGATATCCTTTTATAATAGGACAGTCCGTTTACCTATCGGGTAACGGTTGTCTAATAATGATTTATACATTATGGTTATGGGCATAAATGTGACGGTAGCAGTAGACGTTTTACTATATCCATTTGCTATATCCATGTTGCTTTGCATGCGTATATATTTCACTTGATGCATTTAATTCTTTATTGCTAATAACCATGATTTGTGTGGAATAGCATTGATAATAAAAAATTGCTTTATCGAATAAATGCTAACAATTCAGTGGTAAAAAAGCATGGCAACATGATTTTAGTAGTAATGTGATGAATTTATAGTTACCATTTTGCTAAAACCTGACTAATTGGTCAACTGTTTTATTAGAAATATTTTTATCCAGAGAATAATGCTGCATAACTCTGTGCATCTATAACCAAACGTCTCAGGGAATATAACGACTATTTTGTCGAACCTGCCACTCGGAGTGAGATACCACTACCATGACTAAAGACAACCAAAAAGAAGATACCCTTACTACTGACGCGCCCTCGCATCGAAGCCAGCAAGCCACGCGTGCACACAATCAATCTCTAATACTGGCAGCAGCCGAAGAGGAGTTTGTGCTCCAAAGCTATCGCGGTGCTACGATGCAAGGAATTGCGGATAGAGCAGGGCTACCCAAAGCCAATGTTCATTACTATTTTAAAAACAAAAAAAACCTGTACATGGCGGTACTGCGCTCAATCATTCAGGAATGGAATGAGGGATTGGTCACTATGACCGTAGAGAGTGATCCAAAAACTGTCATTGAAAAGTTCGTCCGTACCAAATTGCAACAAGCCTTTGCCAACCCGAGTCGTCATAAACTGTTTGCTATTGAGGTTATTGGCGGTGCGCCGCACTTACACGAGTTTATGTCTACCACGATGAAGGACTGGGTAAACGATAAAGCACAAGTCATGAAAGAATGGCATAAGCAAGGAAAGATAGGTATTACGGATCCCTTGCAACTCTTGATTTTGATATGGGCGACGACCCAGCGCTATGCTGAGTTTGAGATAGAAATTGTCGGTTTGATGGACAAGACCGCTTATGATGCAGAGGATAAGGCACGCGCAGAAGCGTTTTTAGTACCCTTTATTCTGCGAGGTTGCGGGCTAGAATAATTACGGATTAAAGTCACAGACTTTATGTCGTATGGGTTGTCTACGTTGAGCAGCCTACCTCTCATCACCAAGCAGCTCTACTGTGTTTTTCGCTGTTTGGTGATTGAAGGTTGTCAGTCAAGATCAGTACAGCTCAGTCAGGTAAGAACAGCCAGATAAGATGAGTCAGCCAAGCGTAGTCAATCAAGCACTATGTACAGAGGCTTATCAAGCTGTTTCTTGGACTTGCTCTAGTGAGTCATCTTGGTGCTGCGCTTTTGTATCAAATTCAACGCCGTAGTTCTTCGGCAAAATCATATCAAGCGTAATCGCGACAATTCCTGACATCGTCACCGCTGAGCCAAAGATATTCTGAAAAAACTGCGGGGTTTGTGACAGTACATCAGGTACGAACGCAATACCTGTCGCCAAACCTAGAGAGGTAGCGATAATCAATACATTACGGTGGGTGAAGTTCACGGTAGACAAAATACGGATACCCGCAGTCGCCACAGTAGCAAACATCAATAGCGTGACACCGCCAACGACAGGTTTGGGTAATTGCGTAAAAACAGCTCCAAGCACCGGAAACAGTCCCATCAAGCACAATATACCACCAACATAAAAGCCGACATAGCGACTGGCAATCCCTGTCATTTGAATTACGCCGTTGTTTTGGCTAAAGGTAGTGACCGGAAAGGTATTAAAGACCGCCGCAATAAGAGAGTTGACACCATCACCCAATACGCCGCCTTTGATGCGTTTTTCATACAGAGGGCCTTTGATTGGTTCCCCTGAAATCATGGAGGTAGCAGTCAAATCGCCAGACGTCTCAATACTGGTAATAATGTACATAAAGGCAATAGGAATAAACGCTTGCCAATCAAAACCAAAGCCATATTTGAACGGTACGGGCACGGTAAAAAACGCCGCCTCAGACACCAATGAAAAGTCAATACGACCCATAAAGACAGCAGCGACGAGTCCAAGCATCAAACCGATAAAAATAGCGCTTGAGCGAATAACCTTGTTATTAATAATGCTAATGAGCACGACGCTTGCAAGTACGCCACCACCTAAAAGTAAATTTGGAATACTACCGAAATCCTCCGCACCAAACCCGCCTGCCAAATCAGTCAAACCTACCTTGGTTAAGGACAAACCAATCGTGACAATCACGCACCCTGTAACAATAGGGCTCATAAATGATTTGAGTTTGGTAATAAATTGACTCAAAAATATCTCGACAAATGCACCGAGAAATGAAACGCCAAAGATGACTGATAAAATCTCTTCAGGACTACCGCCACGGTTTTTTACCACAAACCCTGCGGTCAATACCGCCGCTAGAAATCCAAAACTGGTGCCTTGTAGCGCCATTAACCCAGAGCCCACAGGCCCCACTTTACGAGTTTGAATAAAGGTTGCCACCCCAGAAACAATCAAAGACATGCTGAGAAGGTAGGGGATATGCTCACCCAAACCTAGGGTACCACCGATAATTAGGGAGGGAGTGATAATACCAACGAAGGCTGCTAGTACGTGCTGTATAGCACCTAAGAATGCTTTGATAGGGGTTGGGCGGTCATGTAGTTTATATAGTAAATCGGTATTTTCTGGAACGTTTTCACTCATGGTGGTTTCCTCCTAAAATAACTACTTGGCACCCGCTCAACGGCATATATCAGACAACATAGAGATCAGACAGCATTAAGATTATTAGATAAAAATTAATACTCAACCTTTGAACAGTTTTTTTATCGATTTAGACAATAGGGGTGCGCATCCGATTAGATACTAACTAAAAAATCTATGTTTGTTGGCTAGTATTGTTAAAGTCTGACCATTTGGTCAGGTCCATTTAGGATATAGATAAATTATGAGTGAATGCAATGTTTTTTTGGGTACTAGCAGGTTTACGTAATTGTTACGTCTTAGAAAGAAAGGCTTAACTTGAACAAGAGAGATTTTAGAAAGTGAATATCACAAGGTAACAGTCCATCTCATCGCGTTTATTTTTCGAATACCCACAAAAAAACCCCGACCATACTTATTATGATTGGGGCTTTTTTGGATAGCTACATTGCAATAAAATCGCAAGTTTATTTTGGACTTGACGACCATACTGGCGAGCGAATAATGCCTTGTCCTGACTTACCAAAGGCTGCACCACCATTGAGTGATTTAATTGTCAGTACACCTTTGCCGCCTTGGGTCGATGCATAGACCACACGTTTACCATTGGGCGAGAAGCTTGGCGCTTCGTCGATACCAGTATTACCGAGGTTGGTCGTTACCGCACCACTGTTATTCATAATAGCGGCTGAGCGCCCACTCAAAAAGGCAATTTGCGTCCCATCACTACTAAACTGTGGACTGGTTGCATAGCCACCATTGGATACTTTAGTGGTGCGTCCTGAGCCGAACTCATAACGATAGACTTGCGGCTTATTAAACCCTGTTTTGTCACTGACATAGACAAATGACTTGCCGTCAGGGGCATAACTTGGCTGTACTTCACTGCTTGGCAAGTTGGTGAGTCTTCTAGGCGTACCGCCGCTGACACTCATCTCATAAATATCAGCGCTGCCCTCAAAGCTACTGGAGAACAGTATCTTGCTACCATCAGGAGAGAATGATGGGCTTAGGTTACTACCAGAAAAAGGTGTCAATACGCTGGCACCGCCGCCACTGACGTTCTGAATGTAGATGACAGGGTACGACTTTTCACGTTGTACCGAGTAGGCGATACGATTGCCATCAGGTGACCATGCTGGTGAGAAAATAGACCCTGCTACTTCGGTAATGGTTTTGGCGTTTTCCCCATCAGCATCCATTACCTTTAGACGAGAGACTTTTTGCTTGCCAGTACCTGTCTCTTCAATGTAGGCAATACGTCCCGAGAAATCCCCTGAAATACCAGTAATCAGCTCATAGACCTTATCTGCGATCACATGACCGGCGTAACGCATACTTTCTCTGTTGTTATCTGCCGTTAGGCTTTGCTTACCCTCTATCACGCGCCCAGATTTAACATCGATAACCTCGTAATCGGTGACGACTTTGCCACGATTGGTGCGGGTGCTACCGACAACGAGATAAGGGATGCCCATGTTTTGCCACACAGGTAGCGTACCTACCAGCTCGCTACTACTGCGCGGCTGCTGCGGCAAGTTTTGGCTGGTGACGGTCAGCTCTGTGTTGCTCAAGTCATTTAGGATGATAGGGGATAACACAGAGTCGCCTGCGAATGGCACAAACGCGACTTGGTTCTGTTGAACAGGAATATCATAGTCGAGCTCTAGTACGACAGGTGCTGCCAGCAAGCTTTGCGAGGCAAGCAATGCCGAAGCGCTAGCCAATAAAGAGACGAGTAGTTTTTTATGAGTACGCATGAGTTAATTGAGCTCCTAACAGTAGTATAATATTCATTTTTATAGTCAATAAGGCACGCATTTAAATAGAAAAAACCGATACGATACAAGCCGATTAACGTTACGTTATCAATAATACAAGACGCTAGCAACTGATTAGTTGCTACCTCTGAACTGTATGGTAAAAGTAGGGTATTTAGGATCATCAGTATTGATGGGTAGGCTACCTGTATTGAGCACTGCTTGTTTGGCGGCTTCGTTGACGGTGTTATCAGGTCCGGAGGCGGTAACATTGATGACGTCGCCATTGGCATTGACAGTGATGGTCAAAGTAGCACGCTGGGTGGAACCTCTCGCTGCGGTAGGCGGTGTATAGTTACGCTTGATAAGATTTATAATCTCGTTGTTGCTGGCACCGCGGCTACCACTTGAGGCGGAACGACTGCTGCCTCTAGAGGTGCTAGCCGTTGAGGTATCACCTGTGATGGTTGATTGACCATCAGATAAGCTAAAGGTTCGGCCGGCATTGCCAGAGCCATCGGTATCAATCTCTATATTACGATCGTTGGCAGTAGGTCTTTTTATTTTAGGTGGATTGTTTTGCTTTTGGCGAAAATCCCCAAGCCTTTTTTGCTCTTCGATCATCTGCTCTCTTTTGTTTTTTTCAACTTGCTCGAGCTCTTCCATGGTTGTCTCGTCCAACTGAGATGCCCACTCGGCCATTCTGCGCTCATATTCTTGGTTTTGTTCACGCAATCGCTGATGCTGCTCTTCGCTCATGAGCATGGGCTGGCTGGCTGGCTCGTCAGATCGTGTAAACACAGGAACGCGCTGAGAATCTGGCTGGCTTGCGCTTTGCGCGCTGGTACTACTGCTTGACGTTTGCGGTTGAGCGCTACTGGGCGAGTCGCTGGTGCTACTTTCCATTTGCATGGCACTTGCTGCTGCACGGTTGGCCAGTATCTGTCCTTGCATCTCAGCGAGCTGCTCAGGCGATACCATTACGGTTTCGATGCTACCAGAGGTTTCGACGTCAGCGGTTTGATAGTTATAAACCAGTACACCGATGATAAGCCCATGTGCTAGCAAGCTGAGTAACGTAGGTAGGGTCAGCCCGTTACTTTCAGGTTCGGTAGGTACATAGACGGCAGGCGCATTATGCATGGTATAGATACTCATGAACGGTAGTTATCAGAAACAAGAATTATCGGGCTGGCTATTGAGTCAGTATTTATGGAGCGTACCACTATTGGAGCGCAGGCGTTGGTAGAGGCGCACCAGTCAACAATCCCACTTTTTCAATACCGGCCTGCTGCAAGGTCGCCATTAGCGTCATGATAGCGCCGTATTGGTTATTTTGATCGGCATTGATCATTACTTGCAATGGCTCGGCATTGGTACTACCGCTCTGAGACTGTAAATTTGATAGTGTGTTGATCAGCTCAGGTTCACTCATGGGTAAATCGACGTTGTTCTCATAGCTGACAAAAATCTCACCATTATCAGTCAAAGAGACAATAACGGGTAATTGGCTCTGGCTCATCGTATTGGTCTGCTCTTTTGGCAAATCAACATCGACACCTGTAATGAGCATCGGTGCGGTCACCATAAATATCACCAACAGCACCAGCATGACATCGATATAAGGCACGACATTCATCTCTGCATTGAGTGCTTTTTTCTCACGGCGATAGGGGTTTGGTTTCATAGCCCATTCACCTGACTGGCACTCACTTGAGTTTCTCTGTTGACAGGGCTTTGAACGCTAGTCTCACGCTGTAGCATGCCTGTCATCTCATCACAAAATAAGGCACGTGAGTCATAAAGGTTACTCGATTTTGCAGTGAAATGGTTGTAAGCCAGAACTGCAGGAATAGCAGCGAATAAGCCCATCGCCGTTGCAATTAATGCCTCAGCAATACCAGGTGCAACAGAGGCGAGGGTAGCCTGCTCCGTTTGCGACAGCCCCAAAAAAGCATTCATAATGCCCCAAACAGTACCAAATAAGCCAATATAAGGCGCGACTGAACCGATACTGGCAAGCGCCGTGAGTCCTGACTCTAGCAGCTGCTGCTGGCGACCTAGGCCCACGCGCAGCTTACGCTCGACACCATCGATAATATCGTCTTTGGGTTGGCGCTTTTTATGCATTCTGAGGTATTCTGAAAATCCCACATAAAAAATCTGCTCAAGCCCTTGGCGATCAGGTGAGCCTTGGATACCTTGATATAGCTTTGCCAGGTCTTCACCTGACCAAAACCAAGTCTCAAACTGCTGATCAAAGTTTTTGGCCGTACCGAGACGCGCACTCATACGAAAAATAATAACCCAACTGAGTAAAGACGCTAATAGCAATAACGCCATCACAATCTGTACCAATAAACTGGCTTGGGTAATAAGATCAATAATATTTAATGATTCAGGCATGTAATGGACTCACGGATAATTGACAACAGCTGGATTGAATAAAAGTATATGAACCAGACCAACCTCAAAATATAATGCTTATGCTTTATTGGTCGCCCTCAAGGCAGTGCTACGTCTACAATAGCAAAGATAATTGTCCAATAGGGGTCTAGCAATGATTAAGGTATCGACACAATAACCCCCTAGTTTACTTCTAAATGAAAGAAAGGTCATTATTAATGTGTTAAACAAACAGATAGCGCATATATCAAATGGCAAGTAGCGAGTATATATAGAAATAATTGCAGAGCAACGAACGCTTTTATTGACAACTGATATACCTAAATACACTTAGAGTAATATAGAGAGCAGACTATTTGTATAGACGTTTAGCCCTTACGCCAGTGGCATCTCGAATTGTGTTTTTATACGAATTAGGCATTATCAACGATTGAGTTTGTAAGATAACTGGTCTAATATGTTACGCTTTGTTACTACATTATTCTCACTGTGGCGTCGTTATTTTTGCTGAAGTTACGTTTGATTTTAAGTAGTGGTGACTTTTTATTGGCCAGTCGGGGGCGACACTTATGAATGCAATTGAACGCTATTTTGGGATCAACGGTGAGAATACCACGATCAAAACAGAAATCATCGCTGGTATAACCACGTTTTTGACGATGGCATATATCATCTTTGTGAACCCAAATGTTTTAGCTGATGCGGGGATGGATAAAGGGGCAGTATTTGTAGCGACTTGTGTGGCTGCAGCGATAGGTTGTTTTATCATGGGCATATATGCCCGACTACCAGTAGCGTTAGCACCAGGAATGGGGCTCAACGCTTTTTTCACCTATGGGGTTGTGCTAGGCATGGGCTATGCATGGCAAACAGCGCTAGGTGCGGTGTTCTTGTCGGGTTGTATCTTTGTACTGTTAAGCTTATTCAAGATCCGTGAAGCGATTATTAATGCGATTCCAAACTCTCTCAAAAACGGCGTAGTCGCTGGTATTGGTGCATTCTTAGCTTTCATTGCTCTACAGAGCGCTGGCATTATTGTCAATCATGATGCAACCTTGGTTGGTCTTGGTGACATGACGTCATTTGGACCTGTTATGGCCTCATTGGGTTTTGTGGTTATTATCGGCTTGTCTTACAAAAAAGTACCAGGCGCGGTTACCATCGGTATTTTATTGGTTGCTCTGATTAGCTTACTAATGGGCTATACACAGTTCACGGGTATTATCTCTACGCCACCTTCAGTCGCACCAACGCTCATGCAGCTTGATATTGCAGGTGCGTTCGATGTGGGTATGATCAGTGTGATTTTTGCTTTCTTGTTTGTCGATTTATTTGATACTGCGGGTACTTTGATTGCAACCACTAGCCAAGCCAAGCTGACCGACAAAGACGGCAACATTCCTAATATGGGCAAAGCACTATTGGCTGATTCGTCAGCGACAGTAGCAGGCTCTTTGCTGGGTACGTCATCGACGACCAGTTATATTGAGAGTATCTCCGGTATTGCCTCAGGTGGCCGTACGGGCTTAATGGCAGTGACTGTTGGTGTGCTATTTTTATTCAGTATCTTCTTCTCGCCACTAGCAGGTATGATCCCAGCGTATGCAACGGCTGGTGCAATCTTCTATGTTGCTGTACTGATGATGGGCACTCTAAAAGACATCAACTGGAGCGATTTAACAGAAGCGGCGCCTGTAGTCGTCGTGTTGTTATTTACACCGCTGACATATTCTATCGCTGATGGTATTGCACTAGGTTTCATTACCTTTACTGCGGTAAAAGCTATCGCAGGCAAGTTCTCTGATATCAGCATCGCGGTATGGCTTTTGACTATTATACTACTGGTTAAGATTGTCTTCTTGTAAGATATAACCAAACATTAGCTAGTATCTAAAAAGCAAACCCTCTTTATCATTGAATGATAAAGAGGGTTTTTCTTTGTCAGTAATGTAGATCTACAGCTTCAGCTTTCACCCTTACATTTTGGGCTTTTTTGCTGGCTTTTGACATGCCAAAAAACAGGCAATAGTAAACAGAAATATATAACCAAAGCGTCATAGTCAATAAATTGCTTGTAAGCTATTGTTATTTATATATATTAATTTATGAAATTAAGAAAAATTCGTTAGTTTGAAATTTTTTTTCATGATATTATACCTCCGTTAAGCGCATCACCTCAATCAACGCCGTAGAGGTTTTTCTTACAGTGAATTAGCACATTTTAGATGACAGATTTAGGCTCTCTCAAGCGATATCTGGTCATTACACTCCTTTCACTACTAACAAGAAGAAGGCACTAATGCCGCTTAATTTTTCGTTGTTGCCTTTGTATTGTTAACGTAGCCCGTTTAACAGTCGAACGACCTACTTAACCGTCTCCAGCATGTGCTGGATTTTCTAGTTTTGTGATGGCGCCGTTTGGTCTTTTGATTATTGCTGTGAATATCCGTCAATAACCTCTATTTTTTGATAGCGGTTACGAGCAGTTATACAGGACGATCAGACTTCCTAAAGCACCATTTATTATGGTTTTTAAACGATAGTTATGGAGTTGTTATGAACCCAGTAGACCAGTTTACCCCGCAAGAGCCGATTTTGTTCAATCCTGTTGATTTGCTGTCGCCTGAGTACCTTGCGCAGTCAGCAGCAGAGCTACATAAGCGTATTTCGCCATTATATAGCGTTGATGAAGAACGTTGGTTGTCTGATTTATTGCCACTTGCCAAGCCTAGTATAGAAGAGCGCGATGCTGCTGCTGAGCAGACACGCAAGCTGGTTGAGCATGTGCGTAACGATGGCAAAGCCGTCAAGATGGTTGACTCATTACTGCTTGAGTATAGCCTTGATACCCAAGAAGGTATCTTGCTCATGAGTTTGGCAGAAGCATTGATTCGTGTACCAGATAATTACACGGCTGATGCGCTGATCCATGACAAAATGAGTGTTGCTGATTGGAAAAAGCACATCAAAAACGACAATGGCTTTATGGTCAATGCTTCTACATGGGGCATGATGATGACAGGCCGTGTTGTCAGTATCGATAGCAGCACCACTGCATCAGGCTTCTTGGATCGCATGACCAAAAAGATGGGTGAGCCTGTAATTCGTAGTGCCATGCAAAAAGCCATGCGTATCATGGGTCATCAGTTTGTATTGGGTGAGACTATCGAAGACGCCAACAAAAACAGCCAACCATATCGTAACAGAGGCTATACCTATTCGTTCGATATGTTGGGCGAGGCGGCGATCACGCACAAAGACGCTGAAAAGTACTTCAATGACTACCTGCATGCGATCAGAGCAACGGCTAATGTTAAAGTCAAAGAAGGCATGCCTAAGCCGTCTGTTTCTATCAAGTTGTCAGCACTGCATCCTCGCTATGAAGCCACGCAAGAAGCTCAAGTTATGGGGCTATTGCGTCAGCGTTGCCTGCTATTGATTGAAGCGGCACGTGAAGTCAATGTCGATATCAGTATTGATGCTGAAGAAGCAGATCGCCTTGAGATTTCTCTAAAACTGTTTGAGTCTTTGTACCGTGATAATTTAACGGCGGACTGGGATGGTTTGGGTATCGTTGTACAAGGGTACTCTAAGCGTGCTATCGCTGTATTGGCCTGGCTTGCTCGTATATCAAGTGAAGTAGGCGACCGCATTCCAGTACGTCTGGTAAAAGGCGCTTACTGGGATACTGAGATCAAACTTGCTCAGCAAAAAGGTCTATCAGGCTATCCAGTATGGACACGCAAAGAAGGTACGGATACCGCATACCTTGCTTGTGCGCGTTTCTTATTGTCAGAGCAACTACGTGGTCTTATCTGGCCACAGTTTGCCACGCATAATGCCCATACATTGTCGTCAATCATGACCATGAGCGCGCACAGAGACTTTGAGTTCCAACGTCTGCACGGTATGGGTGATGCGCTGTATGATCATATCTTGCAAGCTTATGAGATCCCTGTGCGTATCTATGCACCAGTTGGCGCGCACAAAGACTTGCTACCATATTTGGTACGTCGTTTGTTAGAGAACGGTGCCAACAGCTCGTTTGTCCATCAGTTATTAGACAAGTCGTATCCGATTGAAAAGCTAACCGTACATCCGTACGACAAGCTACTTGCTAATGCCACCTTGCACAATCCAGATATCCCGTTACCACTAGAGATTTATGGTGAGCGACGTGCAAGCTTTGGCCCTAATATATTTGTTGAGTCGCAATGGCTGCCGTTCAAATCAGCTATTGATAGTCATCTAAATAACAAATGGTCAGCAACACCTATCATCAATGGTCAAGCAGTTAATGAGTATGAAGTAGATGGTGTCACCCATCAGCTAAATGCACAGACTGTACTTGCGCCTTGGAACCACGATGTAAGCGCTGGTGAAGTCAAATATGCCAATGCAGCATTGGCTCGTCAAGCGATTGATGTGGCTGTTGCTGGACAAAGCATGTGGCAAAACGTGAAGGTCGCTGAGCGTGCTGCTATCTTGCGTAAGATTGGTGAGCTATTTGAAGAAAACTATGCTGAGCTGATGGCACTATGCCAAGTCGAAGCAGGCAAGACCATGCAAGACAGCATCGATGAAATCAAAGAAGCCGTTGATTTCTGCCGTTTTTATGCGGATGAAGCAGAGCGATTAGACGATGTTGTACATGAGTTTACCGATTTGTCTGGTAAGCAATCTCGTCAAGTGTATAAGCCACGTGGCACCTTTGTTTGTATCAGTCCATGGAACTTCCCACTAGCGATTTACACAGGTCAAATCGTAGCGGCACTAGCAGCAGGTAATACTGTCGTGGCTAAGCCTGCCGAACAAACCAGCTTGATTGCTCACTTCGGTGCTCAGTTAATGTATCAAGCAGGCGTACCAGCCGAAGCGCTACAGCTAGTTACTGGTGCAGGTGATGTGGGCGGCGCATTGACAGCTGCTGACAATATATCAGGGGTGATATTTACAGGTTCGACGCAAACTGCTCAGCGTATTAACCAAAGCTTGAATGATCATGCACAAGCCAGCGGTGAGCTGCCTGTCTTTATCGCTGAGACTGGCGGTCAGAACGCTATGATTGTCGATTCAACAGCATTGCCAGAGCAAGTCGTGAGAGATGCAGTACTATCAGCATTTGGCTCAGCAGGCCAGCGTTGTTCAGCTTGTCGCATATTGTGTGTACAAGAGGAGATGGCTGATGATTTGATCGAGCTACTACAAGGCAATATGGCTGAGCTGTCTGTAGGCAACCCTCTATATGCTGCGACAGACGTTGGTCCAGTTATTGATGCTGACGCTAAGCATGGTTTGGAGGCGCATATTGCGCGTATGGATGCTGAACCGACAGCAAACATTTTGGCGCAAACGCCAATGAGCTCAAGCTCAGTGGTCAGCCAAGAGAAATCTACCTTTGTACTGCCTACAGCGATTGAAGTAAACAGTATCGATGTGATTGGCGGTGAGCATTTTGGTCCCATTCTGCATGTGCTGCGTTATCAAGCTCGTGATTTGAATAAGCTGATTGATGCCATCAACAACACAGGCTTTGGTCTGACGTTGGGTATCCATAGCCGTATCGAAAACACGGTTGAGCACATTGAGCGTCGTGCTTTTGTCGGAAATACCTACATCAACCGTAACCAAATCGGTGCGGTTGTAAACGTCCAGCCATTTGGCGGTTGTGGTTTATCTGGTACGGGTCCAAAAGCTGGCGGGCCGCACTATGTTGCGCGTCTGATGCAGCTCAAATCAGAGTCAGTTAATGCCGCACAACCAGCTGCTGACATGACAGCGACCACCACTCAATCTACCACTCAAACAGAACTCGCATAAGGAGTAGCAACATGGCGACTGAATTCAAAAAAAATCATGCCCAGGTTTGTGAATCTTGGCGACTACTTGGTGCAGTCAATCGCGCAACGTACCTGCAAGCGGCAGTGTCAAAGCTGGCGCTGCTCACTGGTGATGCTAATAAAGCAAAGCGCTTGTTCAATCATTTATTGAGTGCGGCTCCTAGTCTAGATGAGACGCACCGCATGACGGGTGCAACTGGCGAGTCAAACGACTTGTATGTGACTGGCCGTGGTAAAACCATGGTCATCGGCGGTGAGTCTGCTAGAGCCATGGCCGTACTAGGGCAACTTATCGCTGCGCTACTGACAGGTAATGAAGTCATACTACATTGCCCAAGCCAAGATGACATGTGTAGCGAAGCGGCCAAGATACTACATGATACTGGTATCAGCGAAGATGTACTGAGCGTTGCTAACGACTCACAAACGGTCACGCTTTTATATATCGACCGTCTTGCGCAAGTGGCAGTGTCTGGTAGTCACAGCGAAGTACAGGCGATCAGTCAAGAGCTTGCCAATACTGACGGTATTTTGACCCAAGTCATCAGCGTCACTGATATGGAAGGCCTATCAGAGATGCTGACACCTGACTACTTGCATCGGTTTGTCACTGAGCGTGTTAAGACTATCAATACCACAGCAATCGGTGGTAACGCGAGCTTGCTTGAGCTGGGTACAGAGTAGAGTAGTTGCATTAATTACGAATCCGCTTAGCTTTTATAGTAACTATTCATAATAGCAATCTTCACAAAGGCTAAGCGGTGTTTGGTAGCCCTATTAAGTACCAAACCAGTGATTGTATAAGATATATAAGAAAAAACCGCTATCTGAGTAATTATCAGATAGCGGTTTTTTTGCGTTATTTAACTGAAACTTTATTACTGAGTATTATTCAGCAATATCCACCCATACCCAGCCGTTCTCTAGCCATTCGCTCAAATCATCTGCATCGATACCCGTCACGTCGCTATGTTGCAGTGTTTCACCATTGGCCAAGCGTACCAGTACTGATATTGCCACTTCATCAAGCCCATCGATACGTTGACCGTTGGCATACAGCACGGTGCTATCATTGGTCTGGCTATAGAGGATGCGATTGCTATAGTCTGCTTGTAATGTGGCACCTTCTGATAGCGCTTGCATGAGCTCATCGGTATCTAACGTTTCTTCTGGCATCAGCGCATCATATTGACGCTTACTGACCACCTCCGAGACTGCTTGACGAATCATGTCGTCACCGCGACTAGATTGTAGCATCTCTAGCAACTGCGCTTTGATAGCAGCGATACTATCCGTTTGCAGCTCACCTGAGTTCTGTAGTGCTTGTGGCAGTAGCATCGGGACAAACAAGCTGCTGTCATTGGTCGCAATATCTGCCACGCTATCGATAATTTGCATCAGGTTTGGACGGCGGCACCCAAAAGAAAAAGTCAGACAATCGTCTTGTGCCACACCGAAATGTGATAATTTAGGTGGTACATAAAGCACGTCACCTGCTTCTAGTACCTCATCAAAGATAATCTCGCCCATATCATCAAATAATCGCAAAGGCTCATCAGCAACAAACGCTGTTCGCTCATCACAGAACTTACCTAATTGCCAACGTCTAGAGCCATAGCCTTGCGCCAAAAACACATCATAGTCGTCATAATGCTTACCGACCGACCCACCTTGTGGAGCATAAGACACCATAATATCATCCCGCTGCCATTGCGGAATAAAATCAAACGCTTGCCACAGCTGACCCAGCTCTGGTGACCATTGTTCGAGATTTTGTACCAATACCGTCCATTGCTCTGGTAAGTCTTCAAAGTCAGTCTCAGCTAGTGGGCTTTTTTTGAGCTGCCACTGCGCTTGACCTTCTTTTTTACTGGCTGCTTGAGTTAGTAGGCGTGCGCTAGCGTCTTCTTCAAGGGCAAGACCGATCATGTCATCGGGCTCAAACATGTCAATCAGTTGCGACAACCCTTGCTTAATAAGCAGTGGCTTTTTTTGCCAGTATTCTGCTAGAAACTGCTCAGGCGTTATAGTGTCAGGTAGACAAAGCGGAATAGAAGTCATTGATAAATCCATATTTTAAATACGTACAATATTAATAATAAGGGACGCTTTATAGGAAGGTTTTAATAGTCTATGATTATGGTCTATCTGATGGTTATCATCAGAGTAGCCACTAAATCGTAGGAAAGTTATGAAAAAATTGCACTTGATCGCAATCATCGTTAGCGTGTTTTTGCTACAAGCCTGTGTCCACAAAATCGTCACGGTGCCCGCTAAAGTTGCTTATAAAACCACCAAAGGCGTGGTAAAAGGGACAGTAGCGGTTGGCAAGGCCATCATACCAGGCGACAGTGATGACGATGATGACAAAAAATAAAACCTCACTTATCAACTATGAATTTTAAATCAATATCATAGCATTCAAAGTAAGGCTGTTGTGTGGTCACAAAACCAGTAAGACATTAGCTGAACCAGACAATACTAGTATCGAAATAAGAGCGCGTAAATTATTTTACACGCTCTTATTTTTTGGTATCCGCTTACTGCTATTAAAGCTTGGCAATCCATTCTTTAATAGTGCGCGCTTGTTCAGCGGCATTACCGATATAAGTGGCTGGCGTCAATGCGCGTAGACTTGCTTTGTCAGCATCACTAACTGCCGATAGCTCATCACTTTCGACAAACGTCAGCATCGCTTCGCGAGTCATAGCATTACCACGAGTTAAAGCTTTTAGCTTCTCGTATGGGTTTTCAACGCGGTAGCGACGCATGACCGTTTGAATCGGCTCTGCCAACACTTCTTGCGCTTGATTCAAATCATCATTCAAACGCTGCGCATTCAATTCAAGTTTACCAACGCCTTTTAGGCACGCATCAAATGCAATCATGCTTTGTGCTAGGCCAACACCAATATTACGCAATACCGTTGAGTCCGATAGATCGCGCTGCATACGTGAAATTGGTAGTTTTTCACCTAAGTGTCCCAACATAGCATTGGCAACGCCCAAGTTACCTTCAGAGTTTTCAAAGTCAATTGGGTTAACCTTGTGCGGCATGGTAGAAGATCCAACTTCACCATCTTTTAGACGCTGTTTAAAATAGCCTAAGCTAATGTACTGCCAGATATCGCGGTTAAAGTCGATCAAGATTGTGTTGAAGCGTTTAACAGCGTCAAAAAGCTCAGCAATATAATCATGCGGCTCAATCTGAGTCGTATAAGGGTTAAAGGTCAGCTCTAGACGCTGATTGATGAAGGCTTCAGCATGGCTCTGCCAGTCGACGTCAGGGTACGCTGAAAAATGCGCATTATAGTTACCAACGGCACCGTTTATTTTACCAAGTAGCTCTACTTGACCGATTTGCTTGATTTGACGAGCAAGGCGATAGGCCACGTTTGCCATCTCTTTACCAAGCGTCGTTGGACTAGCGGTCTGACCATGTGTGCGTGATAGCATTGGTTGGTCAGCATGGGTGATTGCTAAGTCAACGATGCTGTCAGTCACTTGCTGCATTTTGGCAACGACGAGCTCGCGGCTATCTTTGAGCATCAATGCGTATGATAAGTTATTGATATCTTCACTGGTACAGGCAAAGTGAATGAACTCAAGCGAATCAATTAAGGCATCCTGACCACGGAATTTGTCTTTGATAAAGTACTCAACCGCTTTTACATCATGATTGGTCGTTGCTTCGATGTCTTTGATCGCTTGAGCATCGGCTTCGCTAAAGTCATCAACAATCGCATTCAAAAAAGCATTAGTCTGTTCATCAAATGCTGCTAATTCACCAATTGCGCTGTTGTCAGCCAATGACTGCAACCAGCGAATCTCTACCGTAACACGGGCTTTGATTAGACCAAATTCAGATAAATAAGGACGTAAGCTGTCAGCCTTTGATGCGTAACGACCATCAATTGGAGAGAGAGCGGTAAGTGGGGTCATGGTTATGCCTCAGTAGTTATGAAATAAAAAACTGCAAGAGTCTGGCTAAAAATTACCATACAAAAAACGACATCGAAATCGCTGCGCGTAATATAGCAGAAATATGTTATTAAAAAAGCGGTCTATGCAAAAAAAGCGATGTTGAAGCCAGCGCGTTTTTGCTGTCTATGGCTTCGAGATATAAGGCTTCAACATCATATACGGTTTCAATATCTATGCCTCAACTAACAACATCAAAGAGAAATGTCTAAAATCCACAAGGTGCATCGATAGATTCAATCACGCCGCCGCCCAGACATACGTCATCGATATAAAATACGGCTGACTGACCAGGAGTGACGGCGCGCTGTGGCTCATCAAATATGACACGCACTTCGCTGCCATCAGTATTGGTCGCAAATACGCGACATGCTTGGTCTGGCTGGCGATAGCGAGACTTTTCCATACAGGCTAGACCTTCGTCACTAAACACATCAGCAGGCGGCAGACCATTCGTCCAATCGAGCTTATAAGCTTTTAGCTCGTTGCTCATTAACATGGGATGTTCATGCCCTTGACCAACGATTAAACGGTTTTTTTCTAAGTCTTTTGCCAATACAAACCAAGGCTCCTCAGGACGGTCTTTAACACCGCCAATACCGATGCCGCCGCGTTGACCCAGTGTGTAATACATGAGGCCGTCATGAGTACCGATGACTTTATTGTCATCAGTAAGTATCTCGCCTTTTTGAGCAGGCAGATATTGCTGTAAGAAGTCTTTAAAGCGGCGCTCACCAATAAAGCAAATACCTGTAGAGTCTTTCTTTTTAGCCGTCGCTAGGTCATGCTCTTCGGCAATTTGACGTACCACTGGCTTTTCAAGCTCACCAACTGGGAATAGCGTTTTAGCGATTTTATCGCCGCCAACCGCATGTAAGAAATAGCTTTGGTCTTTATTGTTATCAAGGCCGCGCAATAACTGGGCAACCTCGTCACCCTCGGCATTTTTGTAATTCACACTGCGGCGCGTATAGTGACCTGTAGCGATATAATCTGCACCAAGGGTCAACGCGTAGTCCAAAAACGCCTTAAACTTGATTTCCTTGTTGCACAAGATATCGGGGTTAGGGGTGCGTCCAGCCTTGTATTCTGCCAAAAAATGCTCAAAAACACGGTCCCAATATTCCATAGCAAAGTTGGCCGTGTGTAGCTTCATACCGATTTTGTCACATACGGCTTGCGCGTCTGCTAGGTCGTCCATTGCCGTACAGTATTCAGTACCATCGTCTTCTTCCCAGTTTTTCATAAACAGGCCTTCAACCTTGAAACCCGCTTGTTGAAGTAATACGGCTGACACAGAGGAGTCGACCCCACCTGACATACCAACAATCACATGTTTGGTGCTAGGGTTTTCGACGTCGGCAAGTGTCAACGGGCGATGAGCATTAAAAGACTCAGAAACGACTGCGTTTGAGGTGTTTTTTGTGGCTGACATAGAACGGCTCAACTATTTATACGTTATCCAAAGTAAATGCCGACGCCAAGAGTTATGCAATTACTATAACGTATAGTCTCAGCACAACAGTGTCAGCTTGTCTTTTGGATCTGGTATTATGATAAAATAAACGTCATATTATACCAGTTAATTTAAACTGGTGGCGACCGATGCTATCTAGCTATTGGGAAAACCACTTTGAAAATTCAGATATTCATTTTGAATTATTTTAATCACGTCTAACTCATCTTGGAATGAAAATGATAAAAATCGGTCAAGGTATTGATGTTCACGCGTTTCATAACAACGGTCAGCAGCAGCAATACGTCGTATTGGCAGGGGTGCCCATTGAGCATTCGCACAGTTTGCTGGCACACTCTGACGGCGACGTGGTTTTGCATGCCTTGGCTGACGCACTACTTGGCGCTTTAGCACTTGGTGATATTGGTCAGCATTTCCCTGATACAGACGCCGCCCATGCAGGCCTAGACTCGCGTATATTGCTACGCTACGTTTATGGCAAAGTACAAGAGGCAGGTTATAGCCTAGGCAATGCCGATATCACGGTGATGTGTGAACGGCCTAAACTGGCACCGCACAACCAAGCGATGCGCGCTAATATTGCAAGCGACTTGCAAACAGATATTAGCAATATCAGTGTGAAAGCCACTACGACGGAAAAATTGGGATTTACTGGTCGACAAGAAGGCATCATGGCCAACGCCGTGGTATTATTGGTGCCTAATGCGGTTGGTCCATAATGCTATCGAATCTAGAGCTTTTAGATTTAGTAAACAACAACTGGCTAAAACAATATGAAAGGGCGCTTGTAATATACAAGCAGTCACCCCATGTATCAGCCATATCTTCACATAATTATTTTTATATAAATAATCATTTTAATAAACCGCTTTATCAATAGGAGCTTTTATGAGTGAGCAAACCCCAAATACTGCTGCAAACGACGTTGAACAATTGATCCGTGATCAAATCCGTGACAATAAAGTCATTATCTACATGAAAGGCACGCCGCAATTTCCACAGTGTGGTTTTTCTGCACGCTCTATTGAAGTGTTGACTCAGATTGGTCGTCCATTTGCATTTGTAAACATTTTAGAAAACCCAGAAATCCGCGCAACACTCCCGAAAGTTGCTAACTGGCCAACGTTCCCACAGTTATGGATCGATGGTGAGTTGATGGGCGGATCTGACATTATTTTGCAAATGTATCAATCAGGTGAGCTAAAGCCATTGGTTGAAGCAAACAGCCCTGCTGCTTAATACTTGAGAGTGTTGGTTGGATGTCTTTGATGTCCAATTAGCCTTTGCAAGATATGAGCATAGCAAACCCAGATAGCTATTAATGGCTATTTGGGTTTTTTTGTTGTCCCCATTAGTATTCTCACGCGCCTATATCATTAGGCTTCGTTGTTTTTATAGTATCTACCCCCATATAGTGTCCAAGATATTAGCGATATAAATAATAATTACTATACGAGTAAGAGAGCTTTATGAATAACAAAACCAATGAACAGTTAAACGAGCAAAAAGAAGCGGCTGAGCAGGCGGCGATTGAAAAACGTCGCGCGCGTCTAAAAAACGAATCTACGCGTATCATTGAGATTGCTAGTAATGAGACAAACTCAGCACTCAAGTGTATTCACCAGCTGAGTGTGGCAGGCGGTGCGACAGAAGCGACCTATATCGCTATCGAGCAGCGCGTCGTTGCAGATCAAGATACGGCAGGTGCTTATCATTTGGCATTATTGGCACAAAATACTCCTGATCTACCTATTGATGCGCGCCAGCTGATCGAGTTGGTGGTTAATAAGGGTGACAACGACCAGCGCTTAGCATTGCTTAAGAATTTACCATTACCACCAGTCGAGCTCATCAAAGAGCAGATCTTAGCAAGTGATGATGGTGATGCCATTGGTCAAATGAATGCCTATTTGCAGATCAACCCAGAAGGGTATGGTAGCCACCATATGTTGTCTAGTGGTCAATCAGATCAAATAGTACCGCTGAGCCGTGGTAACGGTAATGGCTAAGATATCATCATAAACTAAAAAGCTAACCGCTAAAGTGATGGTAGCTGCACCAGTAATGACGGTGTTACTGTCAACATCGTCATTATTGGTATAAATATCTTTGCGCTTAATTATAATAGTTTTTGTCCTAGCGTTTTTTAAGCGTCAAAAAATTGTTATAATGACAGGTTATCTAACCAATTATGAACGACTTATCTGAGTCGTTATCTTTTTTATAAATACGACTGACGTTTATTTGCCGACTACCATGTTATTCAATGAAATGTGGTACCAAGCAGCGTTATGAGTCAAGTGAGGCAAACATGCAATACCCAAAACATTATGACGTGATAGTGATCGGCGGTGGTCATGCTGGCACAGAAGCTGCTCTAGCGGCTGCACGTATGGGCGCACAGACCTTATTGTTGACGCATAATATTGAGACGCTCGGGCAGATGAGTTGTAATCCTGCGATTGGCGGTATTGGTAAATCGCATCTGGTGCGTGAGATTGATGCGTTGGGCGGTGCAATGGCGCTGGCAACGGACAAAGCAGGTATCCAGTTCCGCGTACTAAACAGCCGTAAAGGGGCTGCCGTTCGTGCCACGCGTGCGCAAGCAGACCGTATTCTGTATAAAGCGGCGATTCGCCATACATTAGAAAACCAGCCGAACTTAGATATATTTCAGCAAGCCGCTGACGATATCTTGGTAGAGAATGGCCGTGCGACAGCGGTTGTGACATCTACAGGTATTGTCTTTAAGACTGAAACAGTGGTATTGACCTCAGGAACTTTCTTGGGCGGCGTCATTCATATTGGTATGGAAAACTCAAAGGGTGGCCGTGCAGGGGATCAGCCGTCTATCAAACTTGCAGATCGACTGCGTGAGCTTAAGCTACCAGTAGGTCGTCTAAAAACAGGCACACCAGCGCGTATCGATGCCCGTAGTGTTGATTTTAGCGTGATGACGGTACAGCCGGGTGATACGCCGCTGCCAGTCATGAGCTATATGGGTGATGTCTCTATGCATCCTGAACAGGTCAATTGCTATATCACCCATACCAATGCGCGTACTCATGACATCATCCGTGAAAATCTCGACCGCTCACCGATGTTCTCTGGAAAAATCGAAGGCGTGGGCCCGCGTTATTGCCCATCGATTGAAGACAAAATCCATCGTTTTGCGGATAAAGACAGCCATCAGATCTTTATCGAGCCTGAAGGTCTCACCACGCATGAGCTATATCCAAATGGTATCTCGACCAGTTTGCCGTTTGATGTGCAACTGGAATTTATTCATAGTATGAAAGGACTAGAAAACGCCCATATTACTCGTCCAGGCTATGCAATTGAATATGATTATTTTGATCCGCAGAACTTAAAACCAACGCTTGAGACCAAATCGATTGATCGTTTGTACTTTGCTGGTCAAATTAATGGTACGACGGGCTATGAGGAAGCGGGCGTACAGGGTCTACTAGCAGGTACTAATGCAGCATTGGTCACCACTAATAACAGCGAGTTTGACACCTGGACACCGCGCCGTGATGAGGCTTATCTTGGTGTGCTTGTCGATGACTTGATTACGCACGGTACGACCGAGCCATATCGTATGTTTACGAGCCGTGCAGAGTATCGTCTATTGCTACGTGAAGACAATGCCGATCAGCGTTTAACTGAGACAGGTCGTAAGCTAGGACTGGTAGATGATGTGCGCTGGCAGGCCTATCAAGAGAAAATGGAAGCCATTTCGACAGAAACCTCGCGTCTAAAAGACATGTGGGCAACGCCTAGTAATGCATTAGGTAAGCAAGTGACTGAGCAAACAGGTGAGGTGCTGTCTAAAGAATCGACAGCCTTTGATTTGCTGAAGCGTCCGCAGATTCACTTTGCGGATATCGCTGCTATTACTGATTCAACCGTTGATGCACAAGTGGGCGAGCAGATCGAGATTTCTGTGAAATACGCAGGCTATATCGACCGTCAGCAGGAAGACATCGATCAAATGAAGCGACTAGAAAACACAGCGCTACCGCTAGATTTTGATTATAGCGTCGTCTCAGGTCTATCAAACGAGATCGTACAGAAACTCACGCAAGTGCGTCCTGCAACGCTTGCTCAGGCTGGGCGAGTCAGCGGCGTGACACCTGCTGCTATACAGCTATTGGCGATGACGGTCAAAAAACATAAGAAAGCAAAGGCTGCATTGGACTCATAGCTGTATTGGACTCACAATAGGTATGTAATAAAGCCTTTTATAATAAAGCACTTATCGTATAAGAAGCCTGTAATGACACTTCGTTACAGGCTTTTGTTTGCCAAAATATATGTCATTTTGATAAGAAAGAAGTATGTGAGCTTGTTTTACTATCTACTTTATCTCTATACTAGGTCACCGAAACTAGGCTGCCGAAATCACCGAACCTCATTAATATTTACTAATTTATCTTGCTGATGCCTATATGATAATGGGCTTATCAGCAAACTGAGCTTATTTATGATCGATGCTGTTATTTTTGCGATTACCATTGTCTTTCCCAACCTTGCACTGATGTGGTTGGGTTTTTTTATGCAAAGGCGAGGTGAGACCAGCCAAACTTTTATCGATCAAGCATCAAGTTTTGTCTTTAACTACTGCTTGCCGTGCTTGTTGTTCTTTAGCGTGGTCGATAGTAATGTCGACTATGGTCAGCAAATTAAGCTAATCTTCATTGGTATCTTGGTAACCTTTGTTTTGTTTATTGGCGCAGAGCTTTATGCCAAGCGGTTTGTCAAACGTCCTGAAGATCAAGGCGTGTTCGTACAGGGTATTTTCCGTAGTAATATGGCAATTATTGGTCTTGCAACGGTTGCCAACGCTTATGGCGCGCAAGGTTTAAGTATCGGCGCTGTCTATATGGGCGTGGTGACGATACTGTTCAATATTTTAGCGGTCATTACCTTGAGCCGTGTTTCAAAAAGTATAGATGATACCTTGATCAGTCGTAGTATTATGATCATCAAAAAAGTATTCACTAATCCGCTTATCTTGGCATTGTTATCAGCATTTGCATATAAAGCACTGCCATTGCCACCACTGACAGGTGTGATACATACAACAGGTGACTTATTGGCAGCGGTCGCATTACCCTTAGCATTGATTTGCGCTGGTGCGAGCATTGATCTGAAATCAATGCTGAGTGCGTCAGGATTGTCCATGCAGGCTAGTATTGGACGCATTGTTGTTGCACCATTGGTAGCTGTCGCGATTGGACTGGCATTTGGCTTGTCAGGTGTGCACATGGGCGTGTTATTCTTGATGGTAGCGTCACCAACAGCAGCAGCCAGTTATGTGATGGCAAAAGCGATGGGTGGCAATGACATACTGGCGGCAAATATTTTAGCGTTTACTACGGTCGTTGGCATGTTCGGAATGGCGTTTGGGGCGGCAGCGCTGCGTGCGCTTGGCTTGATGTAGTATTTATTTTATTAAGGACATCGGTTACATTCAAATTAACAGCATTACTGAGTGTTGACATATCTTTGAGCCAAAAAAAGCCCTTTTTCTTATTTGAGAAAGGGCTTTTCGTTATCGATTTAAATTGTCTCGATTACGCTTATCTTCCCGGCGCTGTTTGCGTTTAGGGCTAGTACGATAGGTTAGGTATGCAAAAATAGCCAGTACTGCAAGGAGCGCCACGATATACATAAATATTGATGAGCCAATCATCAATGACGCACCAATAATGGGAGTTGCTTCCATGTCAAAGATCCAGTTTTAGGTTTATCAATGATTATGCAAGCCTGTCATTTCATTGTAAAGTAAATAAGTTTAGCTCCGATGTAAGTTCAAGTGAACGGATACGGGCGGCTTGGTCATAGATGTTGGCCGTCACAATCAGCTCATCTGGCTGGTATCTTGCCAAAAACGCAGACAATTTAGGTTTAACGGTCTCAACAGAGCCAACGAAAGACACTGATAGCGCATTGTCTACCATCATTTTTTCTGCTTGACTCCAGATACTGTCCATATCGTAAGTGGGTTTTGGCATCTGACCGGTCTCGCCGCGGCGCAACCGTACAAAGCTCTGCTGCGCTGAAGTAAAGTGATATTCAGCGGTTTCATCATCATCAGCAAGTAACAAGTTCGCAGCCAGCATCACATAAGGCTTGTCCAGATATGCAGATGGTTTGAACTGTTCACGATAGGCATCGATTGCTTGCCCAAGCATCTGCGGTGCAAAGTGCGAGGCAAACACGTAAGGCAGTCCTAAATGGGCGGCCAAAGTAGCGCCAAAAAGAGAAGAGCCCAATATCCAAATAGGAATGCCTGATTTTGCACCAGGGAATGCCTGTACAGGGCTACCGTCAGTATCATTGCCCAAAAAGTACATCAGCTCTTGCACGTCCTGCGGAAAACGCTCAGCGTCTTTCATTTGTCGGCGAAGTGCCTGAAACGTCGCCCCATCAGTACCAGGTGCCCGTCCCAGACCCAAGTCAACACGGTCGCCGTAGAGCGCTTGCAAGGTACCAAACTGCTCAGCGATCACGAGGGGTGCATGGTTAGGTAACATGACGCCGCCCGCGCCAATACGAATGCGCTTGGTTTGACTACCGATATGCGATAGAAGTACCGAGGTTGCTGCACTAGCAATACCTGGCATATTATGATGCTCTGCCATCCAATAACGATTCAAGCCAGACTTTTCTGCTTGCTGTGCGGTTTCGACGGTTTGGGCGATACCTTCAGCGATAGTATGGTCTTCAGGTACGGGTGCTAGATCTAAAAAAGATAAAGGGATGTTGTTATTCATAAATTATCCAGTAGTTTGTAAATTACTGTCTACCGATATGCTCATGATTAGTGATAGTTTCAAGTGCTGCTACTTGGTGTTAATCAATCATAACAAAGTAAGCTAACTCAGTATTTAAGTCCACTTAATAATCACTCGTTAACCATTGAGCGTGATATATAACGTTGTCATACGATATAGAGGTAGTACAAGCAATATTGCACCATCATAGAGAACAAAAAAGCAGGCAACCTAGGTTACCTGCTTTTTTTGGTTATTGATAAAATAGCCATGATATGAATCATTGGTACTTTATCAACATAACGTCCTATAGCTGAGCGGCTGTTTAGCTTAATAGCTGTTTAGGTAAATGCTACTTAGACTGGTCACCAAGTTTATAAGCCATGACGTAGTCACCAATAGTTGTACCTACTGAACCATGTCCACCAGCAACCAGTAGTACCATCTGCTCACCTTTAGAGTTCAGGTAAGTCATTGGTGTGGCCTGGCCACCCGCTGGAATACGAACATTCCACAGCACATCACCATTCTTTAGGTCATAAGCGCGGAAGTTGTTTTCGGTCGCCGCTGATAAGAACGCAACGCCGCCTTTGGTAATCATAGGTCCGCCAATACCAGGGACCCCTAATTCCAGTTTAATTGGGATAGGAGACAGATCTTGTACTGTACCGTTTTTGCGCTGATAGGCAATCTCGCCAGTCGCTAGATCAGCACCTGCTATCGTGCCCCATGGTGGCTGCTGGCAAGGGACGCCTAGTGGCGATAAGAAAGGACCTAGCTCGACTGCATAGTCTGCGCCTTCGTTTGCATTGACCCCTTGTTCGCCTTTATTGGTCTCCGCATCGCCTAGCGTTTCTCTAGGAATGAGTTTTGAGGTAAATGCCAAATACGTCGGCATACCAAACATTACGCCATTTTCAGGATCGACCGCGATACCGCCCCAGTTAAAGGTACCAAAGTTACCAGGATAGACCAAGCTGCCATTGGTTGATGGCGGTGTATAGCGACCATCATAGTTGAGCCGATTGAACTCGATACGGCACATCATTTGATCAATGAGACTCGCGCCCCACATGTCTTTTTCAGTCATCATTTCAGGCTCAAAGCTCAAACCAGAGTACGGCTGAGTCGGTGCGGCGTGCTCACCTGCTACCAGATATCCCTGCGGCGCTTCGCGTTCTTTGATCGGTACAATAGGCTCACCTGTTGCACGGTTCAAGACGTAGACGTCGCCTTGTTTGGTCGGCACGACCAACGCAGGCTGAACGCCGTCAGCAGTATCTAAGTCAAGCAACGTAGGCTGAGCAGGGGTGTCCATGTCCCAAAGGTCATGATGTACAAACTGCTGAACCCAGCGCGCTTCACCCGTTTCGATATCTAGTGCAACTACAGACGTTGCGTATTTTTCTTCAGCAGCGTTACGGTAGCTACCCAACTGATCTGGAGTACGGTTGCCCATTGGGAAGTATGCCAATCCAAGCTCTTCATCAGCACTAGCGATTGCCCATGAGTTTGGTGAGCTGGTTTTGTAAGTTTGGGCTGGATCATTGACATCGAAAGGTGCGGTGTTTTCAGGATCACCTGAATCCCAGTTCCACATGAGCTCACCAGTATTGACATCATAAGCGCGTATCACACCAGAAGGCGAGTTGACATCATAGTTGTCATTGACAGCGCCAGCTACAATAATGACGTCACCTGCAACAACTGGCGGCGAGGTAGAGTAGTAATACCCTGCCTGAGTAAATGGCATGTTATGCATCAAATCTAATGCACCATCATCACCAAAGTCTTGGCAGCGCTGTCCTGTATTTGGATCAAGTGCATATAGCTTGGCATCAGACGTCGGAATAAATATTTTGGCATCACATTGTTTAGAGGCATTGTCAAACGTATTGCCAGCAATTTTTTGAACCATCGTATCGCGAGTACCCGCTTCATTAGTCGCAGCGACATCATTAGCAATCACAGGCGTATTATCAGTGCTAGCTTGACCCGCATAGTAAGAGACGCCGCGGCATGTTTGGTGCTGACGTTGTAAATTCTCTTCTACTTGAGGGTCAAACTTCCATAGTGTCTCACCAGAGTCTGCATCTAATGCCATAACCCAGTTGTGAGGTGTACATAGGTATAGTGCATTACCGATTTTGAGCGGGGTTACCTGATAGGTGGTCTCACCGACATCGTTAGGACCTTTGACATCACCTGTCTGGATCTGCCAAGCCAGTTCTAAATCTTTGACATTATCAGTGTTGATCTGTGTCAGAGGAGAGTAGCGCTGTCCGTAGTCTGTACGACCATACGCGCTCCACTCGCCATCTGGCGTTTGCTGACCATTGGATAGTGGATCACCAAGATTGGCTGACGTTTCATCTGTACTGTCATCTTGGTTGCTTTTATCGGTCGCAGACAAATCAAGCTCGCCTAGTTTGTCAGTAGCGTTGTTTGCCAAGCTCCCAAAAGAGAGCAATGCGCCCACAACGACACTAGCGAGCAGACCCCAATAATATAGGGGACTTTTCTTAACAGAGTCTGTGGTTGGTGATGTGCTCGCGGCTACTTGAGGCTTATGTCCACGCATCTTATTAGCTACCCATGGTAATAGCATGAGCAAACCAAATATCAGTGGGAAACCAACGCGAGGTGCTAGCGCCCACCAATAAAATCCAGATTCCCATAGTGCCCACACCATGGTTGCCACGATAAAGAGGGCGTAGAGTCCGTAAGCACTCCAATGTTTTTTGAACAATAAAAAAGCTGTCGTTAACATGATAACGCCAGCGAAAAGATAGTAAGGACTACCGCCTAGAGAGAGCAGATAAGCGCCGCCGATAAGCAAAGGGGCGGCAAAAACTGCCATAATGATCGCTACGAGTTTTTCCATGAGCGGTATCACCTGTTACATAAGAGCAAATGGACATGCAGTGATCGACACCCAGTAGCCATCAAATCCTAAATCTTCAAATATTTAGGTCATTAAATGTCTAGGTGTCCAGCAATACATGCATAAATAAAAAATAAAACGTTGGATGACGTTTTAGACTCTATTTTATCATTTATGCATAAGTTCGGTAAAGGTGACGCAAGCTAGCAGTAACGGTTTGGTAGGGTTGTTTTAGTTGTTGAATTGTTTCTGACACAGTTCCATAAAGGCGCGGCCGTATTGGCGGATTTCGGCATCATCGCGTACTGCCATCCAACTGGTAAAGCGGCCAAAATGATCTACTGGTATGGCAGTTAGGTTCTGATAATGGCTGGGTTCAAACGCCATTTCTGCGATGATGCCAATCCCCAAACCCAGTCCAACATAGGTACTGATCACATCAGCATCCAAGGCCGCTAATACGATATCTGGCTCCAGACCTGCTTCTTCAAAGGTTTTATCAATGGCGCCGCGACCAGTAAAGCCGCCGTGATAGGTAACAATGGGATAGCTGGCAAGGGTAGGCAAGTCGATAGATTCTTGACTAGCAAGCTCATGATCGCTCGGTACGATAACGCGGTGCGTCCAGTCATAGTAACGGTAGCATCTGAGGTAATTGTTTTGCAGCAACGACTCGGTTGCGATACCAATATCCGCCTGACCACGAATCACCATCTGCGCGATGGTCTCAGGATCTGCCTGTTGTAAGATGAGATTTACTTTGGGAAAGCGATCTTTGAACTCTTTGACTACTTGCGGCAACACATAGCGTGCTTGTGTATGAGTGGTGGCAATCGTTAGTGTGCCTATATTGGGATTGTTAAAATCTAGACTCAAGTTTTCAATGGTACGGATTTCAGCAAAGATAGACTCGATATGAGGCATGAGTGCTGTACCCATAGTGGTCAAACCTGTCAAGCGCTTGCCTTGACGAATGAATACTTCGGTCTTTAGTTGGTTTTCGAGGGCTGCGATATGCTTAGATAAGCTCGACTGGCTCGTGTGTAGGACCGTCGCTGCTTGACTTAAGTTATAGCCATTGATCACCGTATGCCATACTGTTTCCAACTGTTTGAGCTGAATCTGCAAATGTCGCTGGTTGACCACTACGTCGATTGCCATAACCTAATCCTATTGTATAACTATATAGACCTTGTCTATGTTTGAAAGGTCTGTATATGAAAGTAAAAACATATGAATATACCGCAATAGGCTAGTGTAAAACAAACCTATTATTCTTGTATATAATAAATAGCTATCAATTTATGATAATAACGAATATAGAGGCAGTTGATGTGGTGACATAGCTCTCAACATGGGTCATGATGATTTATATTAGTAAAACGTGAATGGCTTATAAGACGGTAGTCACTCATAAAAGACAAATGTCTTATGAAGGATAAGCGGTCTATAAAGCACAAAAAATTACAGCTTTCTAGAAAATAGACTTCAAACGGGTAAATTTTCAGCACAAAAAAACAGCTACCTTCTAGAAGGTAGCTGTTCATGATTTATAGACTTGCTTGATTTTCGTTAATCCAATAAATAACGCTTACTTAGCAACATCATAGCGATCTGCATTCATCACTTTGTTCCAAGCGCTCACAAAGTCACGAACAAACTTCTCTACATTATCGTCTTGTGCGTATAGCTCAGCATAGGCACGTAAGATAGAGTTTGAGCCAAATACTAGATCGACACGGCGTGCTTGCCATTTAACCTTTCCAGTGCTGCGCTCACGCACTTCATAGTTATCAACAGTATCACTTGCTTTGTCGTCCGATTTTACAGGATGCCAAGTGTAGTTCATGTCTGTCAAGTTAACAAAGAAGTCATTGGTGAGGACACCAGCGCGTTCCGTAAAGACACCATGTTGGCTATGACCATAGTTGGTATCGAGGACTCGCATACCACCAATCAATACAACCATCTCAGGCGCTGTCAATCCCATCAACTGAGAACGATCAAGTAGCATCTCCTCAGGAGAAACGGCGTAATCTTCTTTGACCCAGTTACGATATCCATCATGTAATGGCTCTAAATCAGCAAAAGATTCAGCATCAGTCATTGATGCATCGGCATCACCGCGACCTGGTGTGAATGGAACGGTTATGTCTACACTTGCCTCTTTTGCTGCTTGCTCGATAGCCGCATTACCAGCCAACACAATTAGATCGGCCAAACTGATGTCTTTGTCAAAGTCAGCTTGAATGCGTGTCAATGTCTCAAGTACACGTTGTAGCTGCTCTGGCTCATTACCCGCCCAGTCTTTTTGAGGGGCCAAACGGATACGTGCACCGTTGGCACCGCCACGATAGTCTGAGGCACGGAATGTACGTGCGCTATCCCATGCGGTAATGATAAGTTCACGGCGGCTCAACTCACTATCTAATACCTGCGATTTTAGCGTTGCAATATCATCAGCAGTTAACTCTGCATTTCCTGCTGGGATAGGATCTTGCCAGATAAAATCTTCGCTTGGTACATCGGCACCTAAATAGCGAGCTTTAGGTCCCAAATCACGGTGAGTCAGCTTGAACCATGCTTTGGCAAATACTTCATCAAAATACTCTGGGTTGTTGTGGAATTTCTCAGAGATCTCACGATAGATAGGATCTTTAATCAACGCCATATCGGCATCAGTCATGATTGGATTGCGGCGTACACTTGGATCATGAGCATCTAATGGACGATCTTCTTCTTTGATGTCGGTTGGTTCCCACTGCCATGCCCCTGCTGGACTTTTGGTCAATGCCCAGTTTTGGTTTAATAATAGCTCAAAGTAGCCGTGATCCCACTGAGTAGGATTGGTCGTCCAGGCGCCCTCAATACCACTTGAGACCGTGTTACCTGCATTGCCGTTACCTTTAGGGTTGCGCCAGCCTAGACCTTGCTCTTTCACATCAGCGGCTTCTGGCTCATCCTCTAGGGTTGTTGCATCACCATTACCATGACATTTACCCACGGTGTGACCACCAGCTGTTAATGCCACAGTCTCTTCATCATTCATTGACATACGAGCAAAGGTCGTACGCATATCTTGAGCTGTTTTTAGTGGGTCAGGGTTGCCGTCCACACCTTCAGGGTTAACATAGATCAAGCCCATTTGTACTGCTGCTAGTGGGTTTTCGAGCGAGGTACGGTCTTCATCATTGTCGTAACGGTTCTCTGTATCTGCTAACCATTCACGCTCAGAACCCCAATAGATGTCTTTTTCTGGATGCCAAGTATCAGCGCGACCACCAGCAAAACCTATGGTTTTAAAGCCCATAGACTCATAAGCCATGTTACCTGCCAAAATCATCAAGTCAGCCCAAGACAGTTTGTTGCCGTATTTTTTCTTAATGGGCCATAATAAACGGCGCGCTTTGTCTAGGTTGACGTTATCTGGCCAGCTGTTCAATGGCGCAAAACGCTGATTACCCGTATTAGAGCCACCGCGACCATCAGCACCGCGATACGTACCAGCTGAGTGCCATGCCATGCGAATCATCAAACCGCCATAGTGTCCCCAGTCTGCTGGCCACCATTCTTGTGACTCAGTCATTAGGTTCTTTAGATCTGTTTTTACCGCTTCTAGATCAAGTTGTTTAAACGCTTCGTTATAGTCAAAATCCGCTCCCATAGGATCGGTCTTTTTGTCTTGCTGATGCAATATGTCTAAATTCAAGCTGTTTGGCCACCAATCGGTTGCAGCAGAAGCAGTAGTGGTATGAGCTTGATGTATGACAGGACAGCCACCCATGCTAGGGCGCTGCGGCGCGTGTGATTTGTCAACGTTTTCACTATGAATCGTTGGACCCTTGTTATCTCCTTGATCATAAGTGGTATTGGTTGGTGCATTGTTGCTATGATCCACAGGGCAACCAGCAGTATCCTGCGTAGCGTTTTTGTTGGTTGGGGTATTGGTCGAATCGGACATGGTAAAACTCCTGGGCTATGATAATAGAAAGAACAAACAGTTAATCGAAATAATCATTGTTTATACATAGAGCATAGCGAAGCACTGTGTATTTATAAAACTAATATATAAGAATTATAAGTTTTAAATTATTAATCATAAAAAGCTTGATGTTTTGTTTATCTAAATCGTCGTTAACGCCTGTACTCGTTATCGCTAGTTGAGAATAAACCAATAGATTACGCTCAATCAATCAGATCTATTTCAATTTTATAGCTACCTTTATATTACCTATATGTCATGACGTTGTCAGGTATGGCTTAAGAGAAACTGTAGTAAGAAAAATAAGGGTTAATTTAACCTTAGAGAAATATTGTTATAATCTGCGTGACTACTACGAAACATAAGCTATCGTACAATCAGTATAGTCAGTATAGTCAGTATAGTCAGTATAGTCAGTGAGTTAGTGCAAAAACATCTAGTCAAGGTGAAGGTTCTCAAGTACCATAACTGGATTTTGTTGTTATATCTATATTGGTACAACTTTATATTGGTACAACGTCGAGCAGTTTCTATCGATTCTTTTTTATCGCTACTTTGCTGAGTAACTGACTTTAAAGAATGATAAGAATTGTGTGCAGTTGTGTTCCTTGTCTCAATTGTTGGTGAGTTATTATGTCTGCTGTCAAATCTGTGCCGCCCAATCAACCAATTGCCAAAAAATCATGGGGCGAGGCGACAAAAGCCTATCTAGACCCTCGTGTGATTATCATGTTGTTTTTGGGTTTTTCAGCGGGTATCCCTATTCTGCTTATTTTCTCAAGCTTATCATTATGGCTCAGAGAAGCAGGAATTGATCGTAGCGTCGTTACCATGTTTAGTTGGGCGGCATTAGGATATTCATTTAAGTTTATTTGGGCGCCATTAATCGATGCGCTACCTGTACCGTTTTTGACAAAATGGCTCGGTCGCCGCCGTAGTTGGATGGTGGTATCACAGCTGCTCATTGTGCTGGCCATCGTTCTAATGGCAAGGGTAAACCCTGTCAGTGAAGATGTTTTGGTTTATATGGCAGGTGCTGCGGTGTTGCTTGGCTTCTCTTCTGCGACGCAAGATATCGTGATTGACGCCTACCGTATCGAGCTTGCACCGCCGTCTATGCAGTCTATTTTGTCTTCTATTTATGTGTCAGGTTACCGTATTGGTATGATCGTTGCTGGGGCAGGCGCGTTGTATTTGGCGGACTATTTTGGCTCAAATGAGACTTTTTACAGTTACGAGGCATGGCGCAATACCTATTATATCATGGCAGGGGTCATGACTTTAGGGGTCTTGACGACATTTGCCAGTTATGAGCCGACGGCTGACGTTTTACAAAACAACAAGCAAAAAGGCAATTTAAAAGTATTTCTTATTTATTCAGCGTTACTGCTGATACCAGGGCTGCTATTCGGCTTTATTTACCTAATTAATATCTTAATCAATACAGTATTTGATAGCACAGTGGCATTGATACCGCTAATGATAATGCCGGCTATCAAGTTTTACTTTTTGGCTTTGGTTGCTTGTGCCCCATTATTACTACTGTACTTCATCGTCAACCAACCCAAAATCATCAACAAAGCCCCACTGGTCGCTGAGACTCGTGAGGATTACGTCAGACTGGTGGCGTTGTTTGTGTTTTCAGTGATTGCCTTTATCGCTGCTTACATAGTGATGGGACAAGTCCTACCAGAATTTGAAGGCGCATTTTCTAGCTTCTTTGTAGAAACTTTCCATTTACTGGTGAGTTTAGGGGCGGCGATGGTAGCAGGCTACGCATTGGTACAAGTAGGATTAGTCAAAAAAGAAGTAGCCATGGCAACATGGATTGAGCCTGTTTTAGACTTCTTCCGTCGTTATGGCAAAAAAGCCCTGTTGCTGCTGGCGTTAATTGGTCTGTATCGTATATCTGATATCGTAGCCGGCGTGATCTCAAACGTCTTTTATCAAGACATGGGCTTTAGCAAAACGGACATTGCGAATGCTGTGAAGCTTGTCGGTGTGATTATGGCGATTGGAGGTGGGTTTTTGGGCGGGATTTTAGCTCAGCGCTTCCGTATTATGCACGCTATGATGATTGGTGCTATTTTAGCCTGTGCGACCAATTTGTTATTTGTACTATTGACGTATAATCCAGGCAGCTTACCATTCATGTATTTGGCGGTCATTTTTGATAACTTAGCTGCAGGACTGGCAAGCGCTGTATTTATTGCCTTCTTGTCGGCACTGACTTCTATTCGATTTACTGCCGTACAGTATGCTATTTTTTCTTCCCTGATGACGCTCATACCTAAGGTCATGGGTGGATACTCAGGTGCTATCGTCGATAATATGGGCTACCCGTTCTTCTTTATCTTTACCTTTGCGATTGGTATTCCTATCTTGGCACTGATTTATTTCGTTGATAAACATATTGTCATTGGTGATAACGATGACATTTATGGCGACGATGATGGCAGCGGTGATAAGTTAGCCAAGGCAAACCCAAACTTGACTGATACCAAAGAGCCACCGCGCGCATCAGAGTAGTTTAGGCCCTTTACTGATCTTTCTATTATTTTTAAGAGTGACTTATGTCAGCATCAACCATCGGTCAAATTAAGCAACACATTGGACAACTGACGAATGATAATACGAGCAACCGGCTGCCGTCGTTTTGGCTAACGGACTGGTTGTTACATGTCACTGATAAGCCCGCGATAGCGTTGATGACGGATGAAGATTACCAATTGAGTGACAGCGAGCTTGCACAGTTCAGTGATGGTGTGAATAAGATGCAGCAAGGCATACCGCTTGCGTACTTGACTGGGCAGCAAGAATTTTGGTCACTTAATTTTAATGTCAATGAGCATACTCTGATTCCTAGACCGGATACCGAGGTATTGGTCGAGCAGGTACTACAGTGGATCAATGCTCAGCCGACATGTATTAATAATAAGCGTTTGCTAGATTTGGGGACGGGTTCAGGTTGTATCGCTATCAGTCTTGCTCATGAACTTAAGCACGCTAACTGGCAAGTTGTTGCGGTCGATTTATCGCTCGACGCGCTGAAGGTTGCTCAGCATAATGCTGTGAGCAATGACGTTGCTGATATTGAGTTCGTCCAAAGCAGTTGGTATCAGGCACTCGCTACTGGTGCTGAACAGCAGTTTGATGTGATTGTCTCTAATCCACCATATATCGATGAGACAGATGAGCATTTGGCTGCGTTAAAGGCAGAGCCGATAAGCGCACTGAGTGCGCCCAATCATGGCTTGGCGGATATTGAGTATATTATCCAGCAGGCACGGACATACCTATGTACAGATGGATTATTGGCTATCGAACATGGCTATGATCAAGGTATTGCCGTTCGACAGTTGTTTTTGGATAATGGTTTTGGTTCGGTGCATACGGTACAAGATTATGGTGGCAATGATCGTGTCACGCTAGGGCACGTTCAATAGACAAGTTTTATGAGTGGACTTTTTTGATTATAGGTTGTAGATAAATATGGTAGAAGAGGTGGTACCACTATCCGATGATGAGCTGCTCCGTTATGCTCGGCACGTTTTATTAGACGGTTGGGATATGGATGCTCAGCTGCGACTAAAATCAGCACGCGTGGTGATTATAGGGGCAGGCGGTCTTGGATGCCCAGCGTCTGAGACACTGGTACGTGCAGGGGTAGGCTATGTTCATCTGATTGACGATGATGAGATTGAGGCGAGTAACCTACAACGACAAACGTTGTTTTTGCCAGAAGACATTGGTAAATCTAAAGCACTGAGTGCAGCTGCCATGTTAGCGCGCATTAATCCTCTGATACAAGCTCACGGGACAGTCGCACGTCTAGATGAAAACAATGCTTATGAGCTGCTAGGGATGGCAACAAACAAGCCTGATTTACTCTTAGACTGTACGGATAATTTTACTACGCGTGATAGTATCAACCGTATCAGCGTGCGCTATAAAATCCCGCTGTTATCAGCTTCAGCAATTGCAATGCAAGGACAGTTGGCGTTGTTTGAGCCTCAGCTCGATACAGGCTGCTACCACTGCGTGTTTGGCTCGGTTGTGCGCGATGATGCCGCTGATGAACGTACCTGTGCCAATTCGGGTGTGCTCGCTAGTACTACAGCCGTCATGGGTAATCTGCAAGCCAATGCCGCCTTACAGTATTTGGGATTAACCAAAAATCCACTGACAAATAAGCTGCTCATATGGGATGGTAGTCAAATGCAGCAGCGGCTGATGGGTTATAGAAAAGACCCCCAATGCCCTGTCTGTAGCAGTGTTAATTAATATGCTAGTGCTGTAACCCTTTATAAATACTTTTATCATATTATCTATTTTCAAACATCCTTCTTATTACCATAGTTGTTTCTTATGAAAATTCATCGTCCGCATTTATTAAAACATACCTTTAATGTCGTCAACCGTGTTCGCCAGACAGCGAGTGTGGCAGGTCTGTCTGCGCTGAGAGTAGCAAAAGGGGAAAAACCTGACGCGATGCTCCTCAAAGAAACCTTTGAGCAACTCGGCACTACTTATATTAAGATTGGTCAGTTTATTGCCAGTACACCGTCGCTGTTTCCACGAGAGTATGTCAAGGCATTCCAGAGCTGTCTAGATCAGACCACGCCATTGTCTTATGCTTATATTGAGCAAGTACTAAAAGAAGAACTAGCGACTGAGGGTATGACCCTTGATGACACGTTTGCACATATTGACTCAGAGCCGCTCGCATCAGCTTCTATTGCCCAAGTGCATGCAGCACGGTTGCATAACGGTGATGAAGTGGTGCTAAAAGTGCAAAAACCTGGTGTCGAAACCATTATGCAGACCGATTTGGGTGTCTTGCATGGCGTGACTAAACTGCTGGAAATTGTAATGCCGTCGATGAAATTTGCCAGCATCGCACCGATCATCGATGAGATTCGTCTGCGTATGCTTGCCGAAACTGACTTTATCGCTGAAGCACAAAATATCCGCGATTTTCAGCAGTTCTTAGCGGTGTCAGGTAATACGCGCGTAGTGGCGCCGCAAGTATACGAAGCGTTGACGACTAAGCGTGTGCTCACAATGAGCCGACTATATGGCGTCTCGATGGTCGATGAGTCGCTCATGCGTCAGTACTGTAGCGATCCTGCGCAAGTGATGGCAGATACTCTAAACACATGGTTTGCCAGTCTCATGCTGTGCAACAGTTTCCATGCTGACTTACATGCTGGTAATTTGATGCTATTGACCGACGGCCGTATTGGTTTTTTAGACTTTGGTATCGTTGGTAAACTAAAAGCTGAGAGCTGGCGCGCGTGCATGGGTATGATGCAAGCGATGCAAGACAATGACTATCAAGCGATGGCCCGTCATATGATTGATATGGAAATGACGCATGGCGACAACAAAGTCGATGTGGCTGCATTGGGCAATGATTTACAGCGCATGATGACAACCATCATGGCAGAAGATAAGGCGTTTACCAGTGGCGTGCCTTTCAACAGCAAAGAACAAGCAGACGAGCTGAATCAAATGATGCTTGAGATCGTCGAAGTGGGTAAGCGTCATGGTATCCATTTCCCGCGTGATTTTGCTTTACTGACCAAACAGATGCTATATTTTGATCGGTTTATGCGTACGTTAGCCCCTGATATGGATATGTTCAGTGATCAACGTGTACAGATGCTAGGACAAGATGAGACAGAAATGCCAACGCTAAACGTCTCGTAAATGTTGATTCGATTAGTAAATCATAGGTTTGTCATTTTTGCTATTGATGAGTGCCTGAATATCTGGTTTGATGGGACATTTGGGCTACATGGTAATGTCGCTATTGTAAGGTTGAGATTTTTGTAATTAATTTCTGTCGGCAGGGTAGCGATGATACTCACATTGTGTCAAATGCCACTGCTGCCCACTCTGACTTAGTGATTGCATTAGTGACGCTGTTCTATGCACTAGGGCAGTTTTTTGGCTTATTGGTCACAGCCTTGCTGGCAGGGCAGGATAATAATGCTAACACCCCGTCGTCCTACACTACCAGTGGCTTAGATCCTCTAAACCACGCTCCGACTAAACACTTCTCGTAACTCAAAGCTGGTATGTACTTGGGCAACGCCTTCGATACGATTGAGTCGATGTAACAAAAACTCCTCGTAATGCGCCATATCGCGTACCCTCACTTTGATTAGATAGTCCTCTGTGCGTCCTGTGACAATACTACAGCTAATAACTTCCTCAAAACTTTGAACTTTGCGCTCAAACTGTTCGAAACGCTCAGCTGTATGACGGTCCATACTGATAGCGATAAACACAGCAAGTGGATAACCGAGTTTTTGTGCATCGGTCTTGGTTTGATATCCTGTGATAACATTTGCATCTTCTAAGCGTTTGATTCGCCGCGCGCAGGGCGTGGCAGATAGATTAACGCGCTCAGCAAGTTCAGTCACACTCATGCGGGCTTGTGTCTGTAATAAGCGCAGTAGTTGCCTATCGATCTCATCTATATCTGCTATTACTGTATTCTCGATCTGATGGTCTGGCATTTTTATCGTCTCAATAGTGAATTAACTCGATTATAGAGCCTAATATAGTATTATCCACTAAAATAACAATAAATAGAGTGAAAAAAAGCAGGTTTCTGAGCATCAAACTTTGCTATTATTGTGATATAAACACTAGCTATCTCGTATGATAAGTATTGATCTAACCAGCAGCTAATCGCCCACTAAATATACAAATAACGTTACCGTCTAAGGATTGATTATGTCTGACCAAGCCACTCGCACTGCAGTCTCAGGGACTGCAAAGATCACACCAAAAAGTGCCGCTTTTGACTTTCGTAAATACCGTCCATTTGCATTTGCACCCTCGTTGCCAGATCGGACGTGGCCGAGCAAAACAATCGAAAAGTCACCGATATGGGCAAGCGTAGATCTGCGTGATGGTAACCAAGCATTGATTGACCCGATGACTATTGAACAAAAAATGCGTTTCTTTAAGACGCTAGTCGATGTTGGTTTTAAAGAAATTGAGATTGGCTTTCCATCAGCGGCACAGGTTGAGTTTGACTTTGCTCGTAAGCTCATTGAAGAAAACCATGTACCTGATGATGTGACACTGCAAGTATTGGTACAAGCGCGCGAGCATTTGATTGCCCGTACCTTTGAATCATTGAAAGGCGCAAAACGCGCAGTCGTTCATGTTTATAACTCAACCAGTCGTGTACAACGCGAAAAAGTCTATGGCAAAGACAAAGCTGAAATCAAAGAGATTGCTATCGCTGGTGCCAAGCTACTACAAGAATATGCGGCAAAATACCCTGAGACGGATTGGGTATTTCAATACTCTCCTGAGAGTTTTAGCCAGACAGAGACTGAGTATGCTGTAGAAGTCTGCGACGCAGTTTGTGATGTGTGGCAGCCGCAGAACGGTCAAGAAGTTATTTTTAACTTACCAGCGACTGTTGAGGCATCTATGCCCAATGTCTTTGCTGACCAAGTCGAGTACTTCTGTCGTCATCTTGCCCAGCGTGAGCATGTCATTATTAGTTTGCATACGCACAACGATCGCGGATGTGCAGTAGCGGCAGCTGAATTGGGTGTACTTGCAGGCGCTGATCGTATCGAGGGTACTCTGCTTGGCAATGGCGAGCGTACCGGTAATATGGACATCATGGTCATGGCTATGAACTTGTTTAGCCAAGGTATCGATCCTGATCTTGACTTTAGCAACATGAGTGAAATCGTACAAGTCGTGAGCGAGTGCAATAATTTACCGTTGCATCCACGTCACCCTTATGTAGGCGAGTTGGTCTTTACGGCATTTAGTGGCTCACACCAAGATGCCATCAAAAAGTCTCTCGATTATAATGAAAACCATCAAAATGAGACGGATAACGTTTGGGATGTGGCTTACTTGCCAATCGATCCTGCACATATTGGTCGTAGCTACCAAGATGTGGTGCGCATCAATAGTCAATCAGGAAAAGGTGGCGTTGCTTATATTCTACAGCGCAATTATGGCTTTAATTTACCGCGCTGGATGCAGATTGACTTTAGTCGCGTGGTACAAAAGCAGGCTGAAGCGGTTGCCCGCGAATTGCAAAACGATGAAATCCTACAGACCTTTGAAGATACTTACTTACAGCAAGGTAAGTTTGAGCTATTAGACTATAGTGTCAATAACAAAGGCGGCGAGGTGTATTTTAGTGGTCAGGTACAGATGAACAGTGACACTATTGATATTGATGGTACTGGTAACGGCCCATTATCATCGTTTATTGATGGTCTTGCACAGCATACGGGTAAGTCTTTGCATATCATTAACTATGCTGAGCATGCGATTAACCCGCACCATAACAGCGGTAATGGCATCGATGACGATACCAACAGTGACAACAAGACTAATGCCAATGCTGCTGCCTATATTCAGCTAAATGTAGATGGTGAAGTATACTCTGGTATCGGTACATGTAGTAGCACGGTATCAGCGATGCTCAAAGGGGCGCTGTCAGCTTTTGCTCAAGCATTGAGTACAGAGGTAGCCTAATACTAAAAAGTGTACTAAACAGCAATCACTGAGTAGTCCGGTGACCTGCGCTGATCTTAACTTCATAAATATATAGCGCCATAGCTCCTTGTGCCTAACAAGAAAAGTTATGGCGTTATTTTTTGGGTAAAAAGAAGACTGAGCGTTGGTCAATGTTCTATCTTCTTATGGATATAGCCTACGGTTATGCAGATATTTTTGAATACTTTTTATATATGATGCTGCGACTAATAGCATAATGTTACTTGTGTTTTTGGTGCCTACGACTTACGCTAATGTATATATTAAAACATTATAAATAAAAGGTTAACCATGGAACCTACCTCATTTGCTTCGTTTACATTGGCATCTATTCTAGCTTCATTACCTGCAAATGGTGAAGCGGTTACTGAGCCGACAATCACTACTCATATCAGTCCCGCTATTGCAGGACAGTGGGAAATTGATTTGGATAGTCCTGTCACTATGACCAAAGAGGCGAGGGCTGAGCAAGCGGTTGTGAGTGAGCAAAAACCCAGCAGCGTAGAGCCTAAAGTGATGGCTGGGATAGATGGCGGTATACTGACCCAAAACGAAGAGCGAGTTTTAAAGATTCCGCCAACTACCAGCAATAACCTCATTAGTTCAGCAAATAAGTCTGCGCAGTGCCGCGAGTTGTACAATTTTGGTGCTGATAACGAGATGCGAGCGTCGAGTGGCAAGGAGTGGACCTATGGTCGTTACTTGATCACTCATCGCGAAGAAGGTCTGCCTATTATCGCGATCAAGACCGTCTATGACAATAACGAGGTAGACTGCTCGGGCAATCAGATAGACCAGACTGATGAAGCATTGATTGCCTTTATCAATCATGATGGCAATCAGATGCAGTGGTGCGCTGACCCTGATGGAAAAGAATGCTTTATGAACTTCAATAGAGTTTTACCATAGGAAGTGGTATCAATAGTATATTGTCTATCATATAGAATACTAATCGTCCTGTTCTAATACGAAAAAGCCGCTATCGATATAGCGGCTTTTTCGTATTAAGTTTCTAATAAGTCTGGTTTAGAGATTAATAATAAGCAGATTAAAGTCTTTAACTATCAATCCTCTAATTGTAATAACTCTAATTACTGTAATTTATGATTCTTTTTTAGTTTTGTCCGCACTCAACATCTCTCTTTCAAGATAGTGAATGTTTTGTGCTTCTTGAACAAACTGATCATCCGCCAAAATCACATCACGATGAAGTGGGATATTGGTCTTGATACCTTCGATGATTAATTCATCAAGGGCATGTACTGTCTTAGCGATAGCTTGCTGACGCGTTTGACCGTGACAGATAAGCTTACCAATCAGTGAATCATAATAAGTCGGTATTTCATAACCAGGATATAAATGCGAGTCAAAACGAATACCAGAACCACTTGGTGTGAACAATTGGCTGATAGTACCAGGGCACGGCACAAAGGTCGCTGGATCTTCAGCATTAATACGGCACTCGATCGCATGACCTTGGATTTCAATCTCACTTTGACGATAAGATAGACCATAACCAGCGGCGATTTTGAGCTGCTCAACAACAACATCGATACCAGTAATCATCTCAGTCACGGGATGCTCAACCTGCACTCGAGTGTTCATCTCAATAAAGAAAAACTCGTTGTTTTCAAATAAAAACTCAAACGTACCTGCACCGCGATATTTCACAAGCTCACAGGCTTTCACACAAGCTTTTAGAATTGGTTCGCGTACATCATCTGGGATATCTGGTGCAGGCGCTTCTTCTAGTACTTTTTGGTGACGACGCTGCAATGAGCAGTCACGGTCATACAGATGGATGGCATTACCATTCCCATCACCAAGTACCTGTACTTCTACGTGGCGTGGGTTTTGTAGATAGCGCTCCATATAGACCGTATCATCACCGAACCATAGCTCAGCTTCTTGTTTTGCAGCTTGTACTTGACCAACCAACTCATCAAAGCGCTCAACCACACGCATACCGCGTCCACCGCCACCAGAGGCGGCTTTGATCAGTAATGGAAAACCGATATTACGTGCCTGCTCTTCAGCATTGTGGAGTGTCACAGCGCCAACAGAGCCTGGCACAGTCGGTACGCCTGCTTTTTTCATCGCGTTGATGGCAGAGACTTTATTGCCCATTAAGCGGATGTGATCAGCATTTGGACCAACGAAAGTCAATCCTGCTTCTTCTACTCGTTCAGCAAATTCAGCATTTTCAGACAAAAAACCATAGCCTGGGTGGATAGCATCTGCGCCAGTGATTTCAGCAGCGGTTAAGATGGTATTGATATCCAGATAGCTTTGGTTGGCATTAGGTTTGCCAATACAAATTGCCTCATCAACAAAGCGCAGGTGCATCAAATTGGCGTCAGCGGTAGAGTAGACACCTACTGTTTCAATACCTAGCGCTTTACAAGCTCGAACGATGCGCAGGGCAATCTCACCTCTATTGGCAATGAGCAATTTTTTTATCATGGGTTCATCCTTGTCGAAGCGTCAGTCATTGACCAAGTTTAATATAACACCGTATTATTCAATATTGATACGATGGGTACACCAAAACTCAGCCATTATGAAATAAAGTATGGCAAATATCGTTACGCTTTATAGCGTATGACAGGTTGGCCGAACTGTACGACTTCAGAGTTGTCTACCAAGATTTCATCAATGATACCGCTTTGAGTCGCTTCAAGTGGATTCATGATTTTCATGGCTTCGATAATACCTAAGGTATCACCTGCTTGAACTTTTTGCCCGACTTTTACAAATGGTGGATCATTCGGCGTTGGTGCTGAATAGAACACACCTACCATAGGTGAGCTTTCGACGTTTCCAGCTTTTGCCGCAGGTTTTGCATCAGCAGCTGCCGTTGGGGCAGCGCCAGCAGTTGGGGCTGCCATCATAGCTGGTACAGGCGCATCATAGTGACGAGTCAAACTAATATGTTCATCATCTGAACTGATTTCTAAATTCACCAGTTCACTTTCTTCCATAAGGGCGATGAGGGTGCGTATTTTTTCAATATCCATAGTTTTTATCTGGCCTTGTACTAAATTCGAGAAATAGTGTAACTAAATATTGTCTAATTAGTTGCTAATGATACCTAGATTCAGGTCAATGAGCAATCAATGTACAGTTGTTAACTGAGAATTTTTACATATTTTGACGTAAGCGCTTTGTTTAGCAAGAAATCTTCTACGATTTATCATAGTCTATGTCACTAAGTAGCGCCAGTCATGTTGTGAGATAAGGTGCTCTATCATCGATGTTAGCCCCACAGTGCTGTCAGACGTTTTTGTTGGTAACGTAGACGCAGTGTCAATAGGATAGAGGATAAAAACAGACCAGTTATGAGTGCCATCCAAAACCCCTGTGCACCAACATCAGTGAAACGCACTAAATAAATACCCAGCGGTAATGCAACCAACCAATAGCAAAAGAGCGTCACCCACATCGGTATCGTCGTATCTTGCATACCGCGTAATATGCCAGCGACATTGACCTGCCAGCCATCAAAGAGCTGGTAGGCAAGGGCAAAGATAAGCAGGTGCATAGACTGAGCTCTCACAACGGGGTTATCAGTAAATGCAGCTGCCAATTCTGGCCTAAACAACCATATACCGAGCATGCAAACGACAGCAATAAGGACTGTCCAAATAAGCCCAGTGGCTTGCACTTGGCGTAGTGCCAAGAGATTTTTTTGACCAAATCGATTTGAGATCATGATAGTGAGTGCCATAGCGACGGATATCGGTATCATGAACAGTTGTGAGGTCACGGATAGAGCCACCTGATGCGCTGCTGTCGCAATCTCACCCAATGGGCTAATAACTAGAGCACCCAAACTAAATAAGCTGGCTTCAAAAAAGATAGAGATCCCGATAGGAATACCAAGCTTTAAAAGTTTTTTGATCTGTGTACGATTTGGACGTGTAAACCCATAAAAAAAGCGAGTAGTGGCAAACTCTTTTCGCTTGGTAAAGCCAGTATAAGCGGCTAATAGAAGCACATTTATCCATAATACTAATGCGGTTGCCACACCGCAGCCAGCGCCGCCCATCTCAGGCATGCCAAATAAACCATGAATAAAGATATAGTTGAGCGGTATGTCGGCCATCAGACCAATAATACTAATGACAGTCACAGGCTCAGGTCGACCCAGCGCCTCACAGTAACTGCGCAGTACGGCATAGACTGCTAGTGCAGGGAAACCAAAGGACACGCCATGCAAATACTGTGTTGCGATCGGCTGAATATTCTCAGGTACACCCATGAGACCCAGAACATTGGGTGCCAAATTGACAACAATAAACCCAATAATCCCAATCACCCCTGCGGTCCATAAGGACTGCTGCGTGATATGTGGAACCTGGTCATGCTGGTTTTGACCAACCGCTTCACCAATCAGAGGGGTCGTCGCGATTAATATACCTGTCGCTAACAAAAACAGTGGGAGCCAAATACCAGACCCAACTGCCACTGCTGCCAAATCAAGCGCAGACACCTGGCCTGCCATGATAGCGTCAACAACACCAAGTGCCGCTTGGCAAAACTGAGTGATCAAAATAGGTAGGGCAAGTACGCCTAAACGTAAACTGTAGCTTTTAAAATCTTTGAAAGACAATGGAAAAACCATGGTGAGCAACTTTTTATTCTTTGCGGTAATTGTTATTAAGAGCGTTATTATGAATAAGCCAACACTGCTATGAATCCGAAGAGAGCAATGCATCAAAAATGAAGCAATAGCATGAGCAGAAAAGTCGTGCCGATGATAATACCTCGATAAACGATATGAGCAAACTCATAAAGACCACGCACAGCAATGAAAATCAAGGTCTTAAATAAGGGTTCTAAAATAAAGACACTAAAATAAAAATAACCCGTCGATCCAAGCAGTGGATTGACAGGTCATATATAGATAAGATGGTAAAGAAGCGGCGCTACGATGTCAACGCTTTGAAGGGTCTATATACATATTAATCATAGACGCTTTGTACTTCACTGCTTATCACCGATAAGTGATGTGTTGAATCAATAAATTAATTAATGATTCGTTGTCTGCTCTGGTAATATCTCAAGCGTCTCCGCCATATTCATAATCGCACGCCAGTGCTTGGGTTCTAATGGGATCACTGTTAATTGTTGACAGCCTTTTCTCAGTAGTAAGGAATCTTCGAGCGCAGGCAAAAATTTTAGCTCTGATAAGGGCAACACCTCGGTAAAAGCGTGCTCAAAAGTGAGATCTACCATGTACCAACGCGGCGCTTCTTCGGTCGCAATAGGGTCGTAGTGTCGATGCTCAGGGTGAAACTGGCTAGGGTCAGGATAGCCTGCTTGGCTCACGGTCATAATACCAGCCACACCAGAGGGTTTGGCACTAGAGTGATAAAAGAAAACCTTGTCACCAACTTTCATATCATCGCGCATAAAGTTACGCGCGCGGTAGTTACGAACACCGTCCCAACCGTCGGTGCCCAAGCGCTGCAAATCTTCAATGCCAAAAAATTTAGGGTTGGATTTCATTAACCAATACGCCATATATTTGTCCTCTGAATTTTTTTTATTCTTTAATTCGTTCTTAAAGCTACTAGGGTTAGTTTCTATTAACTCACCCTCAAACATGTTTTAAATCGTGTCTATTCTCAGTAGAGGCTGTTTCTAATAGAGTCTCTATATACTGCCCATAAGTTGTCATGGTGAATAGAGCGTTTATACGTGTTTTTGTTAATAGTTTTATGATAGATAGGCTTTTCTTTATCCCATCTAGTCGCTATCCTAGCGTTACTTTTGATATCGATTATTATTGCTCACTACAAAATAAGTTTATTTATGCCCAAAGTGAATACAGACAGCATGCCAAACGACCTAAATACATTAAGTCTTACTGAAACAACGACGGATACTATCACGGTAGACGTGACTGACATTCCATTGTCTCTTTACATTCACATTCCGTGGTGTGTGAAGAAGTGTCCTTATTGTGATTTTAATTCGCATGAGTTGCCTGTAGACAGTCAGATCTCCATGTATGATGACTATGTCGATGCGTTACTGCTAGATGCCGCAATGCAGCAATCACTGGTGCAAGGTCGCAAAATTTCTTCTATATTTATCGGTGGTGGCACGCCATCTTTGTTACCTATTGCTCAGTATCAGCGATTGTTCTCTGGTCTACGGTCATGTTTTGAGTTTGCAGCAGATATAGAAGTCACGATGGAGGCCAATCCAGGAACCTTAGAACATGCTCCATTTGCGCAGTACCTAGAGGTTGGCATCAATCGGTTGTCTATCGGCGTACAGAGCTTTGCTGCTGACAAGCTGACAGCGCTTGGACGTATCCATGACCCTGTGCAAGCATTGTCAGCAATTAAAGCTGCCAAATCTGCTGGATTTACGCGTGTTAATGTCGATTTGATGCACGGTCTACCACAGCAAACTATGAAAGAAGCTCTTAATGACATTCAAATGGCACACAACGCTGGCGCCACACATATTTCTTGGTATCAATTGACAATTGAGCCCAATACAGTGTTCTATCGCAGTCAGCCGGTCTTACCTGATGAAGACAACTTGGCAGATATTGAACAAGCAGGTCAGTCGCTATTGCAGCAATTAGGCTATAGCAATTATGAAGTGTCGGCATGGGCGGGCGCATCAGACAATCCATGCCGTCATAATATAAACTATTGGCAGTTTGGTGATTATTTAGCAATAGGTGCAGGGGCGCATGGCAAAGTGACGGTTGGTTATAACCTAAACAATGAGCCGTCAACGCAAAGCAATATGCTAGAGACTAACCTAGTAGCAGAAGCAGGTGTTTATCGATTCAGTAAGTCACGTCTGCCGAAGGATTACGTGGGGTCTACAGATATCACTGAGCAGTCTCATATCAAGCAAAGCGCACCCAAAATGGTTGGCTGGCAAGAGATTGATCGTGATGAGCTGGTAAGCGAGTTTATGTTGAATGCGCTGAGGTTGCATGGAGGTGTGGCTTGGTCATTGTTTGAGGAAAGAACGGGGCTGAATCTTGATAGTATCAATGAGCAAGTGGCTGGTTTGATAAAACAAGGGTTGCTGATAGACAGTGATACGCAGTTACAACCGACACTGTTAGGGCAACGCTACCTTAATCAGATACTACGTGCTTTTTTATAAGATAAATAGCCAAAAATAAAAAAGGCTTACCAAAAAATGGTAAGCCCTTAACAAATCTAAAAAAATCAGACCTTAGATTTTATTTTGTACTTCTTGTGCGCCACCAGTGACAGCATCGCCAGCACTTGATACGTCTTGACCAAAGCCTTTGAACGTGTTGCAACCAGTTAGAACGAACATAGCAGTTAAAGATGCGATGATTACTTTTTTCATAATAGTATCCTCAAAGATAAATGGATGGTTATAAATAACAACAGTGATGCAAAGCGGTCTGCTTAAGCGTCACTGAAGGGGTATTGGATGAGACAGTCACACTTAAATGCTATCGCGTTATCCATTACAGACATCATAGAGAAAGTTAAAAGCGCTGCACAGTATCAAAATGTAATTATTGGCAGTAAACTGTAACTTTTAATTACCTGTCGCTCATAAACTTAAATAACAGAGCGTTAACCATTTTTGGAGTAAATAAACATGACCATTCATATCGTGCTGGTTGGCCCAAAGATGCCGAGTAACACAGGCAATATCATTCGCCTGTGTGCCAATAGTGGTGCCCAATTACATTTGGTAAAACCGCTAGGGTTTGAGCTTGATGATAAAAAACTACGTCGCGCAGGACTCGATTATCACGAATATGCGCATCTACAAGTACACAATGACTGGGCAGCAGCGAAGCAGGCGTTACAGACAGCAGACTGCCATGTCATTACCGCGCTGACGACTAAGCTGAGTAAACCCTTTTACGATTATGATTTTGGCGGGCGAGTAGCTACTGAAGAGGCTAATGACGACGTAGTACCTAATATCGCACTGGTATTTGGTTCTGAAACGGCAGGTCTTGCAGATGATATACGTGAAGATATTGGTGCTGATAATTGGTTAAGACTACCCATGCTGGCTGACTCGCGCAGTTTAAATTTATCCAACAGCGTTGCTATCTGCCTGTATGAAATATGGCGACAGCAAGGGTTTTGGGGTGATGAAGGTCGTAGTGTCGGTTATGAGAGTTTGACAGTCTACGACCCAAAGTAGTTACTTTAACGAATAGCGATTTGTCTGATAAGACCGATAGGATTGATTATCCTTGTTTCATAAAAACAGAATAAGCAATGATATGTATTATAGGCAGTTTGGCGGTTTGGGTAGACCCGCTAAGCGGTTGACATGACGTGCAACCAAACCAGTATGAAACAGCTGCTGCAACTTTTGATTGCTAATGTCATGTTCTGGCAAGGTCTTTTGTAGCCATTTTATCAATGGGCGTGTGGCTGGTGCGTGGTTGAACTTGTCAAAAAATGCACGCACTTGCTGCAAAACCTGTAAATGCTCAGCTTTCAAATGAACGTCTAATGTGTCAGCCAGTTGCTGCGCGATGTCAGGTGTCCAAATAGTGTGGTCACATAAGTGACCGTCTTGATCCAATGCAGCCTCAGTGGCTGCTATCATTACGTTGTTGTTGGGCGTGGAGTTGTGATCTGTCATAAGGCAATGGTCACCACTTTATCAAATTGACGGTCCTGAGTCAGATTGACCCATTCAGCGTCTGTTAACACGCCAGTTAGCTTGGTATCTAAATTTAGCTTGCCAGTAGTATTCGCTGTGAGCTGCGCGACATCATCCGTCAATGCATAAATAGCAGCGATGCCATCTATCTCATTATCATTCAAATAAGCACTTAGCCAGTCGATAAAAGCGACCGTCGTACCGAGCAAAACAATGCTGTCGCCATTGTGCCAAGTGCGAGACATCTCTTCAGTGCTACGTCTGAGCGTGTCCATCGTACTGTGTAATTGATATAAAGTCGCCATAAAAGTATCCGATGATGTGTTTTGTTATTTTTCTGATGATATAGTCATTTAAAAAGTTAAAATCTGCTCAAAGTCTTGCGAGCTGATGATCTCTGGTACCAGTGTAAGCTGTGATGCCAGATCTGTCGGTAGCATACCAATGACCCAACCGCTAAAGACATCGTCAGGTAGCCAAGCTGCGGGCATATCGTAAAGATCAAGCGACTGAATCATACCGTGCAAACGGGACTCCGTTTGCATCAACAAACCAAATACAGGCGCATCCAATGATAACTGCACTTCATGCCCAAATGTTGCTAGTGTTAGCGCCAGTGCACAGCCCTCATAACTAGCCGCTTCAGTGGGCGTATGCAACTGAATTAATAATTTCATGTTATATTCCTAAATAGGTTTGTCGCTGTTGACAGTCGTTATCGTAATGCCATCAAAACTGTATCAATCGGCAGTCATCTTGCATCATTAGAGCAAGCTCACTGAGTCCTACTAGCGTAAATCCTGCAGCAAGATTGGCACCCTCTAGCTGATGTCGTGTGCTGTTGTCAGCGTCACTCACACCGCGGCTCAGTGCAGTGCTGACACAAACGGGTAGTGATAATTGATACTGCTCAGCCAACGATTGCCATTCTTTTGTTAAATCTATTTGATCTGCTGACTGCCAACGTAGACGGTTGGCAGTATGAGCTGAATCGCCGTAAAAAAAGACATTGAGCAACGCCCGTTTGGTGTTAGGATTGTCACTATCGTTTATGTCGTTATCGTCAATCCTACTATTCTCAGAATGGTTTGAGGCCTCTCTAAGATAAGCGTGTGCATAACGTAGTGCTAGGTGCGCCAGTGGGTGGGCGGGATCAGCAGTGATGAGCAGTAATGGAGTAGTAGTCATAAGGTGCGGTATCACATATTGTCAATAAGAGTGTTATGAGAATTAGAAGATAGTAGTGAGTGGTTGCGACTGTTTTGTAGACAGCAGTTTGTTTCTTTGATTTGCTTCATTGGTTTATGGTCAGGTATATAGTCTTTAAACACTATTATATCAAAATACTATTTTTATTGGTGAGAAGAGCATTTAGCTACATGACCACGTCGCTATAGTGGTGTAACGACAGTGACGGATCAGCGACGCATTTTAGTATGCTACCATAAAGCGCTTCACATCAAATAGAGCGACTAATTACTAAACGCGCCTTTATCTTTTGTGCTGATATACCGAGTATATCTATTTGACGTTGTGACTGTCTCGTAAGAAAAAACAATAAACTTATGAGCTTGGTTCACGTAGTCTTACCATTCTATGTAAGGAGTTTTTGTCATTATGTTACCTGCTATGCCCTCACGTATGAACAGTGGTACAGATTATCAGCCGACAGCGGAGCAACTACAAGTACTACAAACAGCAAGTGAATTTGCTTATCAGATTTGGGAGAGTCGAACGGTTTCATGTCAGACGTTTTTGCGTAGTTACCCTTTGAGTAGTACGCTAACCCGTCAACAAATCGATGATCTGATACAAGATTATACGCTGGATGAAAACTACCAACTCGCTGATGAAGCCAAAGTCATGAGCGGCTTGCGTAATCTGCGTACACTGTTGATGATGCGCTGGATTTGGCAAGATGCCTTACAGATGATCAGTCTTGAGCAATTGACCGATGAGTTGTCTGAATTTGCAGATGGTTGCATTTCTTTTGCTAAAGGCTATACCTACCAGCACTTAGTTGCCAAATATGGTGAGCCAACCTTTGTCAATGCCCAAGGCAATGTACAGATTGATGACATGGCAATCATGGCTATGGGTAAGCTTGGCGCTCAGGAGCTGAACTTATCAAGTGATATCGACCTAATTTTTGTGCATCAAGCGCGCGGTGAGACCGATGGTGACAAAACCAAAGGCACACGTAGTATAGACAACAAACGCTTTATGACTAGGCTTGGTCAAGGCATCATTAAACTACTCGATAACAAGACGGCTGATGGTTTCGTGTTTCGAGTGGATATGCGCCTGCGTCCATGGGGTGATGGCAGTGACTTGGCCATTCACCTGTCAGCATTACAAAAATACTTCACGATGCATGGGCGGGCGTGGGAGCGTTTTGCTTGGTTAAAGGCGCGCGTCGTTGGACAAATAGAACAGCCGTTTTATGATGAGATACAGGCACTGATTAAACCCTTTGTGTTTCGTTATTACGTTGACTATAGTGCATTCTCGGCACTTAGAGAGATGAAGTCTCTCATTCAAAATCAAGTAGCACAGCGTGAAGATCTAGACAATATCAAGCTTGGTGCGGGCGGTATCAGGGATATTGAGTTTATTGTACAAGCATTTCAGTTGATCTATGGTGGCCGGCATCCACAGCTACAAACAAAACCTTGTCTACAAGCAATGAAAGTGTTGCGTGAGCTTGGATATCTAGAGCAGTCAACCTACGATAACTTACAAGCTGCGTATCGTTTCTTGCGCCGGCTTGAGCATGGCATTCAAGCAATCAATGATCAGCAAACCCAGCGCTTACCACACGATATGCAGTGGCAGCACAATCTAGCCGTGACGCTCAATTTTGAAAACTGGCGTGCATTGCTAGATCAGCTTAATTGTCACCGAGAGCTCGTCAACGTACCATTTGAGCGTATGGTCACCGAGCGTCAAGTACCTGATCACGAAGACACTGATCTCGAGCCCGAACGCTTAGATGAACAAATTTCTCGTTTAAATGAGGTATTGACAGAAGATAATCGCGAGCTATTGCAGAGCTTTTGGCAATCAAAGATGGTGGTGAATTTAAGTGAGGAAGCAAGAGAGCGCTTAGATGATGCTTACCCTGTTATTGTCCATGCGCTACTGGCCCATCAAGAGCAGCAAAAACTTGCTAATGCCGCCTTGCCTCGACTGATTTCATTGCTTGAAGCGATTTGCCGTCGTTCCATCTATCTGGTCATGATTGCAGAAAACCCCAATGCAACGATTGAGCTGATCCCGATGCTGTCTGCCAGCCCATGGATTGCAAAAGAGCTGGCACAGTATCCTGTATTGCTAGACACCTTTTTACAGCAGCGCTACCGTCATTTGCCAGACAAGCGTGAACTGCGTGATATTTTGCGTCAACAGCTGCTGCGCGTCGAGCCGAACGACGAAGAAGAGCTACTAAGCGTTTTACGACTATTCAAGAAAAACCAAATATTGGCTGTGGCTGCGAGCGATGTATTGGCTGAGCGCCCGATCATGAAAGTATCAGACTCTTTGACGTATATTGCCGAAGTAGTACTGGAGGCCGCACTAGAGCGTGCTTTTGCCGAGATCGTCAACCGTTATGGTTATCCTATTGGCCAAGATGGAGACCCTGTCACTGAAGCTGATTGCGGATTTGCTATCATTGGTTATGGGAAGCTTGGCGGCTTAGAGCTCTCATACTCGTCTGACTTGGATTTGGTGTTTTTGCATAAGATAAAAGAGCGGGGCATGACCACGGGCGAAAAATCAGTGAGCGGAATGAAGTTTGCTGCGCGCTTGGTACAGAAATTGATGAACTATCTCAATACCCAAACGCGAGATGGCAGAGCATACGAGATCGACATGCGTCTACGCCCTTCAGGCAATGCTGGCATGATGGTGGTGTCTTACCATGCGTTTGAAACGTATCAAATGGACAAAGCCTGGTCGTGGGAACATCAAGCGTTGGTACGTGCCCGAGCAATTTGTGGTGACAGACGGGTGACGGCGCTCTTTTGTGACATTCGCCGAGATGTGTTGGCGCTACCACGGACATTGGATCAAGTGCGTAGTGAAGTCACTAGTATGCGTATCAAAATGCAGAAGCATTTGGGCACCAATCAATGGCAGCAGCAAGCGGGTAAGTTCCATCTTAAACAAGATGCAGGCGGTATCGTAGATATTGAGTTCTTGGCACAGTTTGCGGTATTGGCCTATTCGCATGAGTATCCAAGCTTGACCAAATGGAGTGATAACGTTCGTATCTTCGAAGAGGTTGCCTTACTTGGTATATGGCAAGAGCAGGTCTGTCAAGATTTGAGCGATGCGTATCTCAGGATACGCGCTGCCACGCATCAACTGGCATTATCAGAGCAGTCGTTGCTGGTCGATGAGTCACTCTGGCAGGAGACACGCGCATTGGTACAAGCACAGTGGCAACATCTAATGGGTGTCGAATCTGCCAAAAAGTGATTGATACTTGTGTTATTAAGGTCTTGCTGATAGCTACAGAGACGCTTACACTGTAGGGCCCTATGATAATTGACAAGCGCAATTAAAAGCCATGTGCTCCCAAACCAAAAGATTTCATTTGCCAACACGGCCAGTGATATAATCGGTCGCGCATCGTCATAGCACTGCCAGCCATTTATCATAATAATGCTGGATTTTAAGCAATAAATAAAGGCACTGCAGTGTTATCATAGGGTGTTAATCACTACTGTTAAATAAAACCTACCTAAAAAAGTTAGACGTCAGTGCTAGCATAAGGACTATAAAATGAATATGGCAACACAAGATGGCAAGCTTTGGATGAATGGCACAATAATTGAACAGCCAGATGCTAAAGTTCATGTGCTTACACACAGCTTGCATTACGGCATGGCTGTGTTTGAAGGTGTGCGCGCTTACCAAACGGCTGACAATCGCACGGCTATTTTTCGCCTAAAAGAGCATACTGAGCGTCTGCTTGGCTCAGCCAAAATCTTCCAAATGGATGTGCCTTTTGATGCAGCCACACTAGAGCAAGCACATAAAGATGTGGTCAAACAAAACAACTTAGCAGAAGCGTATATTCGTCCACTCATTTGGGTTGGTGCAGAAAAACTTGGTTTGTCTTCGCGTGAAAACAGCATCAATGCTATGGTTGCCGCTTGGCATTGGGGTGCTTATCTTGGTGAAGAAGGTATCAAAAACGGTATCCGCGTAAAAACATCTTCATTTACGCATCATATGACCAACGTGACCATGTGTAAGGCAAAAGCATCAAGCAACTACCCTGTGTCTATTATGGCGAACCAAGAAGTCACTCGTAATGGTTACGACGAAGCGATCCTCATGGATCCGCAAGGGTATGTTTGCCAAGGTGCTGGCGAAAACTTGTTCTTGGTAAAAGATGGCGTGTTACATACACCAGATTTAGCGGGCGGTGCTCTTGATGGTATCACGCGTCGTACTATCATGCAGTTTGCTGATGACTTAGGAATTAAAGTCGTTGAGCGTCGTATCACTCGTGATGAGTTCTACTTAGCAGATGAGATCTTTATGACAGGTACAGCCGCTGAAGTGACGCCTATCCGCGAATATGATGATCGCATCATTGGTAACGGTGGCCGCGGTGAAATCACTGAAAAACTACAAACCTTGTATTTCGATGTGGTTCATGGTCGTAATGAACAGTATATGGACTGGTTAAGCTTTATTGATTGATAATGTCATTACTTTAAAGACCGAAAAGGCTGAACATAATTGTTCAGTCTTTTTTTTATGCTAATATAGCCATCATATTTATTCATAAGATTAAAGCGAGCAGTCAATGCCAACAGATTCTAATATAGTAGATGATAAAAACATTAAGCAAATTATTTGCATCAAATGGGGCACAAAGTATGGTGCTGATTATGCCAATAAACTGTATGGCATGGTGTCTCGCAATATCACACCGCCGTTTCGTTTTGTTTGTTTTACCGATGATACAACCGATGTGCGTCCAGAGATTGAGTGTCAAGAGTTACCACCACTTGATGTGAGTATGCCAACCAATACACTGGGTAAATGGCCAAAATCTCGTTTGTGGGGTGAAAAGCTAGGTGATTTGACAGGCACAGTACTGTTTGTAGATCTGGATGTCATTATAGTAGATAGTCTTGACCCTTTCTTTGAATATGGCGCGCCAGATGACGTTATTTTATCTTATAACCCAAGTAATCCATTAGAGCGCTTGGGACAGACGTCTTGCTTTAGATTTCAGGTAGGCTCACTTGTGTCACTACAAGAGAAGTTCAAAGCAGATCCACAAGGTATCGCTGATGAATATCGTTTTGAGCAGCGTTTTGTTACTCGTAATGCGCCAGGTGGCGTGAAACTGTTTCCAAAGGCATGGGTGGCCCATTTCAGACGTAAGTGCCGTCAGCCATTTCCACTTAACTATGTTAAAGAGCCAAAGATTCCTAAAGGTGCTCGCATGGTTATTTTCCCAGGCGACTTATATCCGACTCACGCTATTGAAGGTAGATACAACAAAAATGCTGCCAACAATGCCAAAGACCATCTAAAAAGACTGACTGAACCTAAAAACCTAAAAAGACCACTACGTCATTTGCGTCATTTCATTTTGCCAGTAGGGTGGATTGAGAAGTATTGGAAAGAGTAGACTTCAAGTTCTGAATGATACCGGAGCGTCAGTCTTTTAATAAAAATAATATTAGCAGGTAAGCCATAGTTCATGTCTCAAATTACCAAAAAAGTTGTGTTAGTTATTAATTGTTTGCAAGGTGGTGGCGCAGAGCGTTCAGTACTTACTTTAGGTCAGGGGTTTTATGAATTGGGCTATGAGGTTCATATATTAAGATTTAAACCGCTTGTAGAATATGATCTCAATCCCAACTTGAACTATCACATGATCAGATTCAAGCCTTATAAGCTAATACCGAGTAGTCAACTTCGTTATCAGTTATTTGCAGCTAAGGTGGATAGATATATATTAAGTAAAATAGGACAGCCAAATATTATCTTATCCAACCTTTATCCATCAGATAGAATTATGGTTCATAGTAAATTACCTAATTTAATTTACGTCATTAGAAATACCGTTTCCAATAAGTTTGAACTGTCAAATAACACTGATAACGATAAAAAAGTAAAAGAGCTTCGCCAAATTTACGAGAGTAGACCTTGTATTTGTGTTTCAAAAGGAGTGGAGAATGATTTACAAGCAAGCTTAGGCTCCTGTGTCACTAGCAGTACCATTTATAATGCGTTTGATAAACAATTGATTCAACAACTGGCTAATGAATCAATTGAAGGCCAATACGATAATATTAAGCCAAGACAATATATTCTTCATGTAGGTAGTTTTAAGATAGAAAAAGCGCATGATGTTTTGCTGAAGGCTTATGCGAAATCTTCTATGGAATACCCTCTAGTACTACTAGGTAAAGGGAAGATGCTTGAGCAAACAAAAAGGCTAGCTCACGACTTAGGTATTTCAGAGAAAGTTCTATTTCTAGGTTTTAATAAAAATCCTTACCCTTATATGAAGCATGCTAGAGGGTTTGTTTTATCTTCAAGATCCGAAGGTTTTGTTAGGGTTATACCCGAGGCATTAGCATTGAATGTACCTGTGGTAAGCACCAACTGTAAGTCAGGTCCAAGTGAAATGTTACCGACTAATAGTCTTGTGCCTGTAGATGATGTTGATGCTTTAGCTAGCAAAATGACCCTATTGATGGCAAAGCCTGAAAGTTTTCTATTTGATTTTGATGAACAGTTTTTACCCAAGAACATTGCTCAAAAATATATTGACTATCTAGCTTCTTCTTAAGGTTACTTTATATTATTTATTGAATGTTTTAAAAAACATAAATGGAGTTACTGTTATATAGATAACAGTTAAATTATTGAAAATAGTATAGGTTTCTTAATGATTGACAATGTTTTGACAGTTTCAAAAAGCAGATTAGAGGGTGAAGTTGCGTTAGCAGGTGCTAAAAACTCAGCATTACGTTTGTTGGCGGCTAGCATATTATCTGAAAATAGCATTATATTAGAAAACTATCCTTCCCAATTGTTAGATGCGCAAGTACATGTAGATATGCTGCATGCTTTAGGCAAACAAACTGAGCTTGTAAATAATGACATCATTATTATTAAAGAAAATACCAGTATAAAAACAGATTTGATATGGGATGGTCGCTCTATTAGAAACACATTATTGATACTAGGAGCGTTAGTGTCTCGTTTTGGAGAAGCCAAAGTACCACTGCCGGGCGGTTGTAAGCTGGGCGAACGTAAATATGATTTGCATGTTATGTTGTTAGAGAAACTAGGAGCAACGATATGGGAAGAAGGTGACTATCTATGTGCAGAAGCGAGAAGTGGTTTAGTAGGAAGTGACATACATTTACCACTGCGTTCAACAGGAGCCACTGAGAACGCTATCATAGCTGGATCGTTAGCTCGTGGTACTACACGTATCTGGAATCCACATATACGTCCAGAAATAATTGACTTGATAACAATGCTCAATGGTATGGGCGCTCGTATTAAAGTGTTTGGGCAAGAACATATCGAAATATCTGGTGTCGAGCGGTTAAATGGTATTAGGCATAGAGTGATAGCTGATAATATGGAGGCCATTACATGGCTGGCAGCAGCAGTTATCACTAAAGGTGATATAGAGATTCATGACTTTCCTTACAATGATTTAGAGGTTGTTCTTAGTCATTTGAAAGCTGGGGGAGCAAAGCTTTACCAAGGTGAAAGATCACTTATTGTACGCGGTGGTTGTTGCTATCCACTTGAATTAAGTACTGGGCCTCACCCAGGTATAAATTCAGACGTACAGCCCATTCTAGCGGCTTGGGCTGCACAAGCTCAAGGTGAGTCGCGTATAGTAGACTTGCGTTTTCCTGGACGTTATGGATACGCAAAAGAAATGGCTCGTATGGGAGTTGACTATGAAATCTCTGGTGATATGCTAAAAATTATAGGTAAAGGTGGTGGTTTGTTAGGAGCCGAAGTCAAGGCTCTGGATCTAAGAGCTGGTATTGCCTTGACGCTATGTGGTTTAGCTGCTGAAGGAGAAACCGTTATTACTGATGCATGGCAAATCGGACGTGGATATGTTGATCTTATACCTAAATTAAAGTCTCTTGGTGCAAACTGTGGTGGTAGTATCGGATAAATACAAATGAATACCTTATATCAGAAAAAAATTAATGAGATATTCCCTGAAATTATAGAGTTTGAAGTGTCTTTGTCTAAACTTAGCCAATGGAAGGTAGGTGGAAAGGCAGACATTATCATTCGGCCAAGAAGTAAAAACGAATTAATCAAAGTTCGACAATGGTTATATTTGAATGGTATAAAATCCCTCATAATAGGTAGTACTACAAATTTACTATTCTCTGATGAAGATATACACATAGTTATTATACAAATAGGAACTAATTTTTCAAAAGTAACAGTGGATGGCTTAGAGATTGTTGCTGAGCCTGGTATATGGGTGCCTAGTTTGGCTAGGCTGGCTATGCAAAACAGTCTATCAGGCATCGAACATACGTGCGGCATACCTGGGACACTTGGCGGTCTTGTTGTCATGAATGGTGGCAGTCAAAGAAAAGGTATTGGTAGTGTAGTCACCTATGTAGAAACTATCGATAACCAAGGCAATATAAAACGTTATGATAACTCACAATGCAATTTTTCCTATCGCCATTCAATTTTCCAGAATACAGATGAAGTGGTCGTTGAAGTCGGATTAAAGCTCAAAAATGGTCGTGATAAATGTCATATTCGTCAAAATATGTTAGACATTCTCCATTCACGTCGAAAAAAATTTCCTAGAAAACAACCAAACTGCGGCTCAGTATTTGTTAGCAACCCTGATATGTATGAAGATTATGGACCACCAGGAAAAATTATTGAAGAGTTAGGGTTAAAGGGTATAAATAAGGGTGGTGCACAAATATCAGAACAGCATGCCAACTTTATCGTAAACAACGGCAGTGCTCAATCTAAAGATATTTTGTACTTAATTAATGCTGTCAAAGAGACGGTATACAAAGAAACAGGTTATAGAATGGTAGTTGAAGCAAGGTTTGTAACTTCTAATGGAGAAATTACTGGCATCTAGTTCTATAAATAGTAATGAGACTCAGTTCAAGTGAAGCGCGTTAGTAGACTATACATTTAGAACTAACAATATTTGTTAACTTAGCATTCCTTTAAGTCTATGTCTAAAAGACTTTGTTCTGTGCTTGAAATGTAGCTTTATATTGTGAAGCCGTAACATGAAAAAGTTCCATCTGGAGATTCCCGGCTTGTTTTGACTGCTGTGATATATATCAAGTACTTTTCTAGCTCCTACATCTACATTAAAATCTGAGTTGAAGATATCATAACCGAATGCGCTCAGTTTATGTCTATAGGTGCTGTCTGTTATTAAATCCAAAACATACTTTGGATTACAGTATTCGCTTAATTGCTCAGGCACTATGGTTCTTTCTGAGAAATTATCCTGCATGGCATAAGCCGCGGTCTTTTCATTAAACAAACATGGATAATCAAAATTAGAAACGGGAAATAGTAGAATTTTACCAGCAGATAGGGCTTCCATAGCACCGCGACCAGTACCAACTGCCGCATCACAAGACCATAATAGTTCAGATGCTTGTGATGTATAGTCGCTATCAGAATAGATAGATAATGATACATTTAGCTGTTCTGCATAACCCCTCAGTCTTTGCGTAACCTCTACTGACTCTTCATAACCAACAAAGCTCAGATGTATAGGAAAATTCTTGCTTTGAACGTGTGAACAGAACTTAATAGTATCTGTTAATGTTTTAAAATAATAACTGCCAATTCTACCTATCTTTAAAATATTAAAAGCATGCTCATTGCGGATCTCTTGGATTTGATATTGTCTACTTTTCTCATATAATGCAGGTTTTGCTCTATTAGGAATAAGGTGGACATGTGGGTAGTTATTTTTTTGTTTGGAAAAGTAGTCATAGTCTTTTTTGTGAAAAACAATCAAAGAGTTTACTTTAGGATAAAACTTTTTTGGTACTCTGCCTCCACATTTTGTAAGTATGAAGGAGGTCTTTGTCATTTTTGCGATATGTGCACCAATGTAAGCAGACTTTGCATCGTAAGCATGAACAGTAGTGAGCTCAGATAAACACTCTAATTCTTCAAGCTTAGCAATAACGTTTTTTACGCCCTCTTGTTGCTTATGTAATTTAGTAGAAACAGAATGAACATTTTGCATACCTAATAATGCCGCTGGCAATGAGACGCTATCTCCCATTACAACGGTTACGACTTGTCTGTTTTTGGCTATAGTTTCGGCCATTTGTCTCAATGAGTAATAGTGCCCGCCACGTCCAGTATTAAAACCTGAGTAGTTTGAAATCAAAAATAAAACCATGTACTGTTCCTCAGTAGTGGGTACTCAAAATAACTGTAAAGCTTGTCTAAACTGATATAAATATTAGATATAATATCGTTGATACCATTCGACAAATTGCTTAATACCTTCTTCGATACTGGTTTCAGGCTTGAAGTTAATATCCTCTATCAACTCATCTATATCAGCGTAAGTAACAGGCACATCACCTGCCTGCATGGGCAATAGGTTTTCCTGCGCTTTTTTACCACATGCGTCTTCAATGGCAGTAATGAAACGGCGCAGCGTGACTGGCTGATTGTTACCAATATTATATATCTTGTAGGGGGCAGCTGCAGTTGTAATAGTAGATTTCTGAGGAGAGGGTGCTTTATCAATAATGCAAATAATACCTTTGACAATATCATCAATGTAGGTGAAGTCACGCTGCATAACACCATTATTAAAGACGTTGATGGGCTCACCAGCCAAAATCTTCTTGGTAAATGAAAAGTAAGCCATGTCAGGGCGACCATAAGGGCCATAAACCGTAAAAAACCTCAATCCTGTCGTAGGTATATTATATAAATGACTATAGCTATGTGCCATAAGCTCGTTGGATTTTTTCGTGGCTGCATATAAGCTGATAGGAAAGTCAACGCAGTCAGCCGTGGTAAATGGTTGCTTAATATTCATACCATAGACAGAGCTTGAGCTGGCGTAGATTAAGTGCTTGATATCATGGTGACGACACCCTTCTAATATATTGACGAATCCAACCACGTTTGAGTCGATATAGGCATTTGGGTTTTCGATAGAGTAGCGTACGCCTGCTTGAGCGCCCAGATTAACAACGGTATCGAATTGATGGGTGGCAAAAAGCTCAGACATGGCTTTGCGATCAGCAAGGTCTAATTTGATGAACGTAAATGTGTCTGGCGATGCTATCTCACCTAATATTCTTAAACGCTCTTTTTTTAAATCTACATCATAATAGTCATTGATATTATCGATACCAATAATACAATATTCGCTATCAGATACGCCCGTTTCCAATAATGCTTTGATTAAGTGGAAACCAATAAAGCCCGCCGCACCAGTGACTAAAATTTTCATTAATCGTTCCCAAATAGATCTCTAGTAAATACTTTGTCCGCCACATCTTTTATCTCATCAGATAAGCGGTTGGCGACAATCACATCACTCATTGATTTAAAGGTTTCTAAGTCCTGAATAACCTGCGAGTTGAAGAAATTGTCTTCTTTTAACACAGGTTCATAAACCACCACTTCAATCCCTTTTGCTTTGATACGCTTCATGATACCTTGGATCGCAGACGCTCTAAAATTATCTGACCCGCTTTTCATCACTAAGCGATGTATGCCTACGATCTTTGGCTGTCTTTCGATAACTTTATCAGCAATAAAATCTTTGCGAGTTCTATTAGAATCGACAATAGCCTTTATCAGGTTGCTTGGTACTTCATCGTAATTTGCAAGTAGCTGCTTGGTATCTTTGGGTAGACAGTAACCGCCATAGCCAAATGAAGGGTTATTATAATGATCACCAATGCGTGGGTCTAAGCCGATACCTTCGATGATTTGTTTGGTGTCAAGTCCAAAGGTTTGAGCATAAGTGTCAAGCTCATTAAAATAAGCCACGCGCATCGCTAGATAGGTATTAGAAAATAACTTAATCGCTTCAGCTTCGGTAGATTCTACAAATAATAGCGGTACGTCCTTTTTGATTGCACCTTCAAGTAATAAGTTGGCAAACACGCGAGCCTGCTCAGACTGTGCACCTACAATGATTCGAGAAGGGTAGAGGTTGTCATGTAGTGCTTTACCTTCACGCAAAAACTCAGGCGAAAAAATAATGCGATCAGTCGCGTAACGTTCTCTGATACTTGCTGTATAACCTACTGGTACTGTGGACTTTATGATAATAGTCGCTTGTGAGTTCACTAAGAGCACTTGTTCAATGACCGCTTCTACTGTGGAGGTGTTGAAATAGTTAGTCTTAGTATCATAATCAGTTGGTGTGGCAACGATGATAAAGTCAGCATCTTTGTAAGCTGTACTGGCATCCAGCGTCGCAGAAAAGTTGAGGTTTTTATGCGATAAAAAGTCTTCAATATCTTCATCTTCAATAGGAGATTGCTTGGCATTCAACATCTCTATCTTTTCAGCAACCACATCGACAGCGATAACTTCGTTATGCTGTGCCAGTAGCATTGCATTTGATAAGCCTACATAGCCTGTACCTACGACTGTTATTTTCATAATATATCCAAGTAATGTTTATGCTTTTATTGGTTCAAACCAAAATTGGCTAGTTCTTATAGTTGTTTAAGATTGGTAGCTGCTCAAGCTTGAGCTAACCTGCTTTAGGCTTATTCATTAATGCTTGCTACCACAGAGGTAGGTAGATAAGCTGCGAGTTTATGCGTCATGGCTTGGCTGATTTTCTTGTGCAAATCTGTCTCAAGAAGATCTAGGCTTTGGATACAACCGTACTTAATAGATTTATCTTCTAAAGCAGTAATAAAATCATCGACACTACTCTCATTTTTTAGATAATTGACAGAGGTATCAGATTTTAAATGTACTTCACTCTTTTGAATTTTCAGATGATTCATCAGTGTTATAGGATTGACCTGTGCAACATCCCTAAATTTATATTTTATCTGCTCTTCTAGCAGTTTAGGGTTATTTAACAGGTGAGTTTTTAAAATATTTCTATCAACAATATGAGGGTAGTGGTGTATCTCAAAAAATTGATCCATACCTAATATTTTAGCACTTAACATTTGAGCTATAGTATGGCGTGGTTGAACGGGGGTACCAAATAATTTCAAGCGAGATTTTCGGAAAGTAAGCTTAGCGCTCAAAACAGCATTATTGCGCCACTGACCGTGAATGATCAGGTTGTTACCATCTAAGAAGTCATCTATCGTCACAGGCTGGTTAAAAAAGAAATCATCATTCATATAAACAAAATAGTCGGATAGCCCTTCGATATTCCATATCATTGTCTCAATTGACCGAGTATTAAACGTAGGCAAAAACTGCTCATAACCTGAAAATATTTCTTTATGATCGACGATACGTATTTTATCTGCTGAACAGATATTTTGCTTGGCAAACTCATCGATGAATGCAGGTTTCTGTTGGTCTGTGACAATATAAATGTGACGGCAAAAAGGCACGTATTTGATGACAGAGGCAATATTATAATATATCTCATCATCGCTTGCGAAACGCGTCGCAGATGTCGCATCTGACGCTACTGCCTTACCTGACTTATAATGCTCTCTTTTTTGTTTGAGGATAGGATCTGCGCCATCTACCCAAGCGATGACAACGTCTACTACTTTTTCATTAAACTGCTTCATAATAGATCCTACCTTTTGGGAATACATTTTATCAAAATGCTATTATTTTTAGTAGTGACGTTAGCTCAGCTAGGATATTTACTGATATCAGTGTTACCAAGTCTTCATCAATTTATAACAACAATGTTTATCACAAGTCTGCTATGGGCAGGCAGACCAGCTACGTCTATACTTAATTAATCAAAATCAGGAGGGCAAAGGTAGATGAGACTAGCATATAAAGCCAGAATGCTGCAATAAATATGGCTATTAATACACTTATTTGGGCAATCAATCATACTAATACGCTTACCAAGCTGAGACACGCATGCCACCCGTTATTTTATTTATTCTAAAAGCGCTTGAAGGTCGCGGTGCTGAGCGTATGGTTACTACACTAGCGAGTACTTATGTACAGATGGGCTATAACGTACATATACTATGTTTGGAAGGGACGCAGGATATGCCGTTGGATGCTGGTATTCACTATCATGTCGTACCATACAATGAAGTGTTTATTGAGCAAAATCTTGATCCAGGTTCCAAACAGGCACAGGCTTATAAGAAAGTTGCGACGCGTATTGACGATTATGTACTTAGTCAAATAGGAACACCAAATCTAACCTTGGTTAACATTTATAAATTAAACTGGATCATGACGTATAGCCGATTGCCAAATGTCGTAAATGTGCTACATACAGCGCTATCTAAACAGTTCGAGTATCAGTTATTAGACACACCAGTACAGACTCTTAATCATTTAAGAATGGTGTATGGTGCGCACCCTTGTAGCTGCGTCAGTGAAGGTGCACGTAAAGACTTAGTCTCGCTTTTAGGAGAAATGACTGCTACCACAACAATCTATAATCCTTGCGACGCTGCTTGGATTCAAAGGAAATCAGTGCAAATAACACATATTGAAGCATTTGGTTTAACCCATAAACAGTATATGATTCATGTTGCCTCATTTGACACTATGAAGGGACATCGCGAGCTATTACAGGCCTATGCACAGACAGCGCAGAAGCTGCCGCTAGTACTGGTGGGTAAAGGCACGCTTGAAACAGAGATTAAGGCGTTAGCAGTTGAGCTTAATATTAATAACCATGTTAGGTTTTTGGGTTTTCAGACCAATCCTTATCCACTGATTGCGTCAGCGGCATTGATGTTAGTCACCTCTAAGTTCGAAGGTTTTGGCTATGTTATTGTCGAAGCGCAAGCACTTGGCGTACCCGTGATCAGTACCGACTGTCCTTTTGGTCCAAGGGAGCTGTTACCAACTAAAAACTTGATAGCTGTCGGAGACATTGAAGGATTAGCCATACTTATCGATCAAGCGGTAGACAATCTTATACGTTATATAGTGCCATTAAATGAGCAACTATTGCCGAAACATATCGCGCAGCAATATTTGGAATTTGGTCTCATATCGAATTTACTAGGTAATGAAAGTTATAAAAAAGATTATAGACCATTAAATAAGTCTTTGGAGACGGGCGAATGATTGATAACAGTAACCCCATGTGCTCTGTACGCTCTACCCAGTAAGTTAAAGGAAGGCACAATGCGCTCGCTCATAACTTTACTCAATGTACTTGGCGCACTGTTGCCATCGTTTTCATAAAAACGCGGTTGATCACTATTGAGTAAGTCAATACCGTATAGATGAATAGTAGCTGCAAGACGAGAAAAAGCCAGTTGTGTAGCGACATAAGCAACGGTACCTGCTTCGACAAACCCATGAGTGACATTAAGAGAAACGCCAATTTCAGCAGCGCTATGAGTGCTCGCAATAACAAAGTTTGGATGGTTTATAAAGTAAGACAATGGCGTTTTTTTATTCAGTCGTTTTTTCTTAAATATAAGCTTATTGAATGATAGCTTATTTGACTTAACCCCCCACGGTCTATCCACCGGATACAATACTCGCATGGCATGATGGTAAGTGCGCATGATGTCCGGGTGAGTGGTTGCCATTGCTTCAAAGACAGCCAATGTCGCGTATAAAGGTTGACCCGTATAATGCTGCCGTAGAATTTCAGGTTGATGATTGATAAAGCGGGCATCACTGATAACATAGCCGACGATATCATTGAAATTATGCTCTGCGGTAAGGCTGATACTGCCGTTTACAAAGATAGTTGGCGTGTCTGATAAATCTGACAATACCAGCTGCTGTATTGATGGGCCTGAGGCGATAATATTGACGTCTTTTCCAAGCAAACTTTGCTCTGCTTCATTAGCATTAAAAGCATTGATAACGACGAGCTCGTTATCAATATTGAAACTAGCAGTGGTCGGTAACCTTAAATACAACGCCATACCATTTTCCAGTAGTTGACCTCAATTATTTGATATTTTAATGACTAAACGTTTACTGCCAGTGTTCTTTTAACCAAGGACTTGGCTTCACATGCCGATACCATTTGCCACCGCTACCAGCAATGGCGTCTGGTGGATTAATCTCGCCATGGAATATAACAACCTTTGCATCGTCAGGTAGTGTGGGCGCTCGTACAAAGTTAAACGGAATGGGCGCGATACATTGGTATTTAAAACTCACACACCAGGTTTTATCCCAATACTCTAGATGATGATGCTCACGCAGGTAGTTAGACAGGTAGGCCTGTTCATGACGTACTTGAGTGCGAATGGTCTCGAAATTTCGCTCAAAGTTTGCCAATAGATCAGGGTAGGTGTTCATACCAATATTAAAACGATAGACAGAGCTATTACCAATCATACGCCATGGTTTTTTCCAATCGCGAATGATGACCACACTATCTTTATGCTTTGCTGCATAAGTAAAAAAAGCATCGATATTATCGACAATGACGATGTCAATATCCAAAAATAGTGCCACACCTTTTAAATCATACAGCTCAGGCTTAAAGGTAGTGAGCTTTTTCCAGCCACGTTCAGGACCTGCGGGCAAATCCATCTCAGGTATGGGGTAACAAGCAATCGCAGGATCGATACCTGTACTGTCATCGGTCAAACAAACCATTTGAAAATCTAGTGTCAGATGACGGCTTACCATGTTGTAGAGACGATTGACGTATTCGGGACCATATTTATCGCCCCATTTCATACAAATAATATAACGCTGTTCAGTAGTGCCGCTACTGCGCTGCGCTGGGTCTGTAGGTACGGCTTTGGTTACGTCAGATGTCATAATACACTCGTGATGAGATAATGATAAGGTGAATATAGGATCAATAAAAAAGAAAAGAATTTGAAAGTTAGGCAATACTAGCATAACTGTGATTGATGATATGTCTAAATCATTACATGATAGCACGGTTGTTGCTAGCGATTATTAAGCTCGGTGCTATCGCTGATAGCCGTTAAGATCATTGTTGGAACGATCAGCAGTAGCATGATGCGACTGAATAAAGGCTGCTAAAGTGGCTTTGTCTTTTCGGTAAGGGTTGCCTAGATTTGGTATGCGTTTAAACCGTCGGTAGCCCCACATATAATGACTGCAGTGTTCGTTGATCATATGCTCCATAGCCTGGTTGAGCGCGTGAGTCGCCACTTCAGCATTACGGTCGTATAAAGCAGAGTCATCGAGCTGATAGCAGTAAATATCAAAACCGCGTGCATCAGTACGGCGAATACATGCGAGGCCAACTAAGGCGCATTTGGTTTTACTCGCCAATTTTGAGGCAAGGGTGCTGGTTAATGTTTTGACACCAAAGAAGGGCACGACAACGCCGCCAGAGGGATCTGGGACATGGTCTGGCAGTACAATACTAAACCCCCCTTGCTTGAGGGTTTTAAAGACGGCTTTTACACCGCTACCGTCAGTAGGTACCAATGTGGCATTAAGACGCGCACGACCTTGCAAGATAAACTCATTAGCGAATCTGCCTTCTACAGGCTTGTACATAATAGTTGGCGAACCAAACTGGTTAAGCCAGGCATTCATCATCTCCCATGTACCAAGATGGGGTACGATGGCAAGCATACCATTGGGATTGGCAAGCCCTTCTAATAGAATGTCTTTATTATGGACGTCACGAATCTGAGCAATGCTCCATTCAGGTGGCATAGCCCAGCTTTTGATAGATTCGATACTGGTCAAACATTGATGGTAGATGATATCTTTAGTTAGTGCGCGCTTTTGTCGCTCAGACAAGGTATCAGTAACCAGCGCCATATTGATACGAATGGTGCGCATGATACTTAGACTGGGTATTTTAACGATAACCCAAGCGACAAAACGTGCCAGCATCTGCAGTACAGACAGTGGCACGAATTTGAAAATATGATACGGATTCATAACCACTCACATGGCAATGAATCACGTAACAAGCACGGTAGATAGTAACTACGCATCATCAAAGGTTTTATTGAGCAGGTTTGTTGGCATCAGCCTGTGCTTTTTCACGCACACGGATACCAAGATCACGTAACTGTTTGTTATCAACTTCAGCAGGTGCTTGGGTTAGTGGGCATTCAGCAGTTTTGGTTTTTGGGAAGGCAATCACATCACGGATAGAGTCTGCACCTACCATGAGCATGATCAAGCGATCCAAACCGAAAGCTAAACCACCATGCGGCGGTGCACCAAATTTCAATGCATCAAGTAAGAAGCCAAATTTGTCTTCTGCTTCTTGCTCGCCGATACCTAAAGCATCAAGGACAGCTTGCTGCATATCGTAAGTATTGATACGCAAGCTACCACCGCCAACTTCTGTGCCATTCAATACCATGTCATAAGCGATAGAAAGCGCAGCTTCTGGGTTGTTTTTCAACTCTTCAACTGAGCCTTTAGGCTTAGTAAATGGATGATGCATTGACGTCCATTGACCGTTGTCAGTTTCTTCAAACATTGGGAAGTCAGTCACCCAAAGCGGCGCCCACTCACAAGTTACCATCTCAAGGTCAAGCCCGATTTTTTGGCGTAATGCGCCGATTGCGTCGTTCACGACACTGGCTTTATCTGCACCAAAGAAGATAATATCACCATCTTCTGCAGCAGTACGCTCAATTAAGCTAACAAGCACATCATCAGTCATGTTTTTGATGATCGGAGACTGTAGGCCAGACTCTTTATCTACGCCATTGTTGATGCTGCTTGCATCATTGACTTTGATATAAGCCAAACCGCGTGCGCCATAGATACCAACAAACTTAGTATAAGCATCGATTTGCTTACGGCTCAATGAAGCACCGCCAGGTATACGTAGGGCAGCAACGCGACCTTTAGGATCGTTAGCAGGGCCAGCAAATACCTTAAAATCAACGTCTTTCATCAAGTCTGCAACGTCGACCAGTTTCAATGGAATACGTAAGTCAGGCTTGTCTGATGCATAGTCGCGCATGGCTTCAGCATAAGTCATGCGAGGGAACTGCTCAAACTCAACGTCCATCATGGTCTTGAACAAATGCTTGATCAGACCTTCATTGATGTTCATGATCTCTTCTTCGTTTAAGAAAGACGTCTCGATATCCACCTGAGTAAATTCAGGCTGACGATCAGCACGTAAGTCTTCGTCACGGAAGCATTTAGCGATTTGATAATAACGGTCAAAACCTGACACCATTAATAATTGCTTAAATAGCTGTGGTGACTGCGGCAGGGCAAAGAAGTTACCAGGACGCGTACGTGATGGTACGAGATAATCACGCGCACCTTCAGGCGTTGCACGAGTCAAAATAGGCGTCTCGACATCCAAGAAACCATGATCGTCTAAATAGCGACGAATTGCTGAAGTTGCCTTGGCACGGAACACCATACGCTCTTGCATTTGCGGACGACGCATATCAAGATACCGATACTTTAAACGCAAGTCTTCTGATACCGTGGTTTTTTCGTCATTCAATGGGAATGGCGGTGTTTCAGATTTAGCCAATACTTCAATTTCTTTGCCCAATAGCTCGATCTGGCCACTGGTCATATTATTATTTTCAGTACCTTCATAACGACGACGTACGCGGCCAGTGATTTTTAGTACGTATTCAGGACGTACCGCATCAGCGGTTGCGAAAGCTTCTGGTGTGTCAGGGTCGACCACGACCTGCAAGATACCAGCGCGGTCACGCATGTCTAAGAAAATCACACCACCGTGATCGCGACGACGATGTACCCAACCTACGATGCTAATGGTTTGCTCAAGTAAGCTCTCGGTTACGGCTCCGCAATATTCGTCTCGGTATTCGCTATGCGTCATAGTGCTTTGCGTCATAATATAGTTATCCAGTTATCAGCCCAATTCGAAATACAGTAATGCAGCCATTGCTGTGCGTTTCAAGCGATTTGCCAAAAAAACACACAAACAACGCGATCAAGACAAAGGGTCATCACGTTGGCTGCAGAAAATTTGATATAAACGCATATTATGCCTAATATGCCCTTGTTATACAACCGGCTGAGTTCAATCAAAGTGCAGCCATGCACTGGTATCGGCTGTATTCATTGAGCGATATCTAGATTAGGTTAAATATTGTCATTTTGCTTGAAAACACCAACAAGCGTGCGCATATCAACCGCACCTGAATAAAAACATCTATATTGATATATCTACTGACTTGAGGATTTGTAATCATGCTATTTCATCCCCCTAAAAACCCGGTTGAGCTAAAAGTAAGACATCTAAATGAAGCCCAAAAACAGCGTCGCGAAGATTTGATGGAAGCGACCCAGGGCAAAGCCGCGCTTAAAGCATTCAAAAAAGCAATGGCAAAAAAAGCCAAGCAAGCCCTAAAGACAAAAAGTAAAAAGCAGAAAAAAAATCCTGACAATGCCTCGCAAGTTTTCGTCCTGGATTTTGAAGGTGATATCAAAGCCACTGCCGTTAAGCATCTGCGCGAAGAAATCAGCACCTTAATCAGTACGGCTAACAAAGGCGATGAAGTGATTGTACGCCTCGAATCAGGTGGCGGTTTGGTGCATGGTTATGGATTGGCAGCCGCGCAATTGGTGCGCTTAAAGGACGCTGGTCTAAAGCTCACAGTATGCGTCGATAAAGTGGCGGCAAGTGGTGGCTACATGATGGCGTGCGTGGCAGACAATGTGGTGGCAGCGCCATTTGCGATTATTGGCTCAATCGGCGTGGTATCACAATTGCCAAACTTTCATAAATGGCTCAAAAACCATGATGTCGATTATGAGATGTTTACGGCTGGCGACTACAAACGCACGGTGACTGTGTTTGGCGAAAACGATGCCGAAGATCGTGCTAAGTACCAAGAAGAGCTAGAGCAGACGCACGAGCTATTCAAGCATTTCGTCAATACCTATCGTCCAGAACTTGATGTTGCCAAAGTAGCCACAGGTGAGCATTGGTATGGCGAAGATGCGTTAAAGCTTAACCTGATTGACAGCTTGCAGACCTCTGACAGCTACATTTTAGAGCGTATGGAAGACAATGAAGTGTACGCATTACATTCACGTCAGAAACCGACGCTGGCAGAGAAGCTGGGCCTTGCGCAAGCCGCAGAAGCGACGCTCAGTATGGCAGTGGATAAACTGCCAGATGCGCTCGCACGTTTTGAGTCAAACAGCCGTTTGAATATTCTAAAATAGTGTTAGATATCATTATGATGCCTGATAGCTAGTATCTTAGCGGTCATATGTTCAGCAATACACTGTTTGTATTTTGTAAAAGGCGTGCCCTAACGGGTCGCGCCTTTTTGCTGTTTAATCATAATTGCTGTGTTATAAATGTAGGATACAGAAAACAGTATACGTCCGTACACTAAGGCTCGCATTAAAGATCTCGCAGAGCTTTTTGTCAAAACCTGATTTAGACAATCAATAAAGAAAAGGAAGTCATTTATGTCTAGCGACAATTTAATGTTTACCGCAACGGAACATGGTCAAGCCATGCATGCCAAAGTCAAAGCGTTCATTGAAACGCATATTGAACCCATCGAAGCCCAATTCTGGGAAGAATGTCATAAGAAAAATCCTGATGGTAACTGGGAAAACTGGGAATGGCCAGACGCTTATGACAACCTACGCAAGCAAGCACGCGAAGCGGGTTTATGGAACTTATTCTTACCTGACGACACCTTAGGTGCAGGGCTTTCTGTCACTGACTATGCACCAATTGCAGAGCTGACGGGTCGCAGTTTGCTCGCGCCGCATGTGTTTAACTGTAATGCGCCTGACAGCGGCAATATGGAGCTATTATGGCGCTATGGTACGCAAGAACAGCAAGACAAATGGCTCACGCCGCTATTAGAAGGTGAGACCCGCTCAGTGTTTTGTATGACTGAGCCTGATGTGGCCTCAAGCGATGCCACCAATATGCAAGCAACTGCTGTGGTCGATGGTGATGAAATTGTCATTAACGGTAGCAAATGGTGGTCATCGGGCCTTGGCGATCCTGCGGTTGATATTTTGATTGTGATGGCCTATACCGCGGATGAAAGCGCAGATCGTCATCATCAGCACTCGATGGTACTGGTACCAGTCAATACTGCGGGTGTGAATATTAAACGTATGCTTAAAGTGTTTGGCGATTATGATGCGCCGCACGGTCATGGTGAGATCAGCTTTGATAATGTACGTGTGCCCGTCAGTCACTTTATTGGTGGGCCGGGTAAGGGTTTTGAGATTGCACAAGGCCGCTTGGGGCCAGGTCGTATTCACCATTGCATGCGTTGTATCGGTGCGGCTGAAAAATCACTAGAATTGGCTGTTAAGCGCGGCATGTCACGTACCGCTTTTGGTAAGCCATTACTACAATTGGGCGGCAACTTTGAGCGTATCAGCGATGCCCGTATCAAGATTGATCAAGCACGCTTACTAACCCTTTACGCGGCGCAAAAAATGGACGCCCAAGGTACCAAAGCGGCATTGACTGAAATCTCTGCTATTAAAGTAGTCGCGCCAACGGTATTACAAGAAGTGGTCGACATGGCGATTCAAATTCATGGCGGCATGGGTGTATGTCAAGACACGATGCTACCAGGGTTCTATGCCCAAGCCCGTGTACTACGCCTCGCAGATGGCCCTGATGAAGTACACCAAACGATGATTGCCAAGCTAGAGCTAAAACGTCAAGGTTTTAGTCGTTCTAAATCTGACAAAGCTTAAGACTCATCAATAGGTGTGAGTAAACCTGAAGTTGCTCATACCACTATTGCCGAAAATAAAAAAATTGAAAATTCACTATTAACGATTTAGTAGTGAATTTTTCATCACTAACAGTAGCTCATTGCTATTAAATAGTTGACTACTGGCTATAAAAATACATGATCACACGATAAGGAATGTCTCATGGCAACTGATAATAAAGTACTTGATAAAGGCGGTGCCGTACGTGAAGGTGAAGAGCTTGATGCTACAGCAGTGAGCGAATGGCTTCGCAGTCAGGGTGTCGATGTCGTAGGCGAGCCTAAAGTTACTCAGTTCTCTGGCGGAGCGTCAAATTGGACGTATCGATTACAATATGAAGGTGAAGGTAAAAACCAGGATCTTATCTTACGCCGTCCACCAAAAGGTACCAAAGCAAAATCTGCTCATGACATGGTACGTGAGCATACAGTTCAAAAGGCATTGAAAGACGCTTATCCTTATGTACCTGAAATGGTTGCATTATGCACTGATGAAGCTGTCATTGGTGCTGATTTCTATGTGATGGAGCGTATGGAAGGTATCATTCCTCGAGCCAACTTACCAAAAGGCGTTGAGCTGGATCCTGTACAAACTCGTCTGCTTTGTACCAATGTTTTAGATGCGTTGGTAGAGCTACACCAGATAGACTATACAGAGCATCCTGATTTGGTCGATTTAGGACGCGGTGATGGTTATTGCGAGCGCCAAATTAGTGGCTGGGATAAACGTTACGTCAAAGCAAAAACACCTAACGTACCGAGCTTTGCATTGGTCAGACAGTGGCTTAAAAAACACACACCTGCGGATAGCAAAACGTGCATTATTCACAATGACTGGCGTTTTGACAATGTCATACTCGATGCGGATGAGCCGACCAAGGTGATTGGTGTACTCGATTGGGAGATGGCAACCCTTGGTGACCCATTAATGGATCTGGGTAGTGCATTGGCCTACTGGATTGAAGAAGATGACAATATTGTTATGCAGCAGTTCCGTCGCCAGCCAACTCACTTAGAAGGCATGATGACGCGTGATGAAGTGGTTGCTTATTATCTAGAAAAATCTGGACTCAAGATAGATAACTGGACCTTTTATGAAGTGTTTGGGCTGTTTCGTCTATCAGGTATTATTCAGCAAATCTACTATCGCTACTATCACAAACAAACCACCAATCCAGCATTCAAAAATGCATGGCTTGCTATACATGTCATGCATGCCAAATGTCTAAAACTGATCGCCCAATATGAAGGCGAAGCGCTGTTCAATACACACGTTCAGCCACATTTAGAAGACAGAGGGGTAGATGCCGCTACTATCGAGCAACTGCCGAGCCCTGTACAGAAGGTTGTCAAAAGTATTTTACCGAAAGGGTATTTCGCAAAATCATCTCACACTCCTGAATAAACTGTACTTTGGTAAATATGACAAAAGGTAATAAGTTATGACAACCATACTTTTAGCCCGTCACGGCCAGGCTTCTTTTGGTCAAGAAAACTACGATCAACTCTCAGAGTTAGGTAGTATTCAAGCAAAAATGCTAGGTCAGCACTACGCTGCAACGCAGCGCCGTATAGATGCAATATTCACTGGTAATTTGGTTCGCCAGCAAGATTCAGCACGCCATTTTTGGGAGGGCTATCAGCCCTTTGTTTGTACCAATAACGGCGATGGCAAACCTACGATGCCAGCAATCGATTTTGATCAGCCCAATAGCTATATCGTGCCACAATTCGATGAGTTTAATCACAAAGACGTCTTTATGAAGTCAACTGACGGACTCAGTAATCGAGCCGATATCTCAGCTGAAATTGCTAAAGCGGAATCACCAGCCACGCGACTGGCAGAATTATTCGATCAGGCAATGCAGCGCTGGCACGGTGGTAACAATGATCAAGATTATGTTGAAAGTTGGCCACAATTTAATGAGCGTGCGCAGCAAGCGCTTGAGCAAGTACGTGCAAAAATAGCAAATATGAGCTTAGATCAGGACAGTACAGTACTTGTGTTTACGTCGGGCGGTGTTATTGCTGCAATCACTGCGCAGTTGTTACGTCAAGGCAGCCAGACAGCCTACCAGTTGAATAAAAGCTTGGTTAATACGGGCGTGACATCCATCACTCTAAAAAAACAGAGTACTCGCTTGCTGTCTTTAAATGAATATAGCCATTTATTCTCTGAAGGCAAGCCATTTGTGACATGGCGATAAACTTGTTAGTGATACGATGTTGTGTATACCTAAATGAAGTACATTGTTTGTGCGTGAAGTACACCGTCTGTGCTGATAAGATGCACTGATACAAGCGGACATGACGTTAACGCTATTCATTACTGATATTCAAAGGACTGTATATGCAAAATAAATTGATAAATTTGGTTGCCAAAAGTGCCCGCAATAGTAAAAACCAGTTAGTCGGTGCAGTTCAACCTGCACGTTACTTAAAAGGTCTGAACAGGCAACAAGTAGGCAAGGGTAAAACGGTACTTATCACAGGGGCAAGCTCAGGTTTAGGCGAGGGGATGGCGAGACTTTTTGCCAAATTAGGGTATAACCTGGCAATATGTGCGCGCCGTACGGATCGTTTAGAGCAGCTAAAGTCAGAGCTAACGGCGCAATACCCTGATATCCGTATTGAGTATCGTGCTTTAGATGTCAGTGACTACGATGCGATTTTCCAAGTATTTGCGGCTTTTACAGAGGACTTCGGTAGTATTGAGCGCGTAGTAGTCAATGCTGGTATTGGTGACAGTCGCCGAATTGGTCAAGGGCATTTCGAGACCAATCGCCGTACTGCAGATATCAACTTTGTGGCAGCATTGGCACAGTGTGAAGCGGCAATGAGCATCTTTCGTGCCCAAAACAGTGGACACTTAGTAGTGATATCAAGTATGTCAGCTATGCGCGGACTGCCTAGACATCTAACTACCTATGGCGCGAGCAAGGCTGGCTTGGCTCACTTAGCAGAAGGTATTCGCGCGGATATGCTATTGACTAAATTACCCATCAAAGTATCTACTATCTATCCAGGGTATATCCGTACAGAGATCAACGAGGGCTCCAAGCCATTGCCATTCGAGGTTGATGCAGATACTGGTACCAAAGCGATTGTGGCAGCGATTGAAGCGGAAGTAGATGAAGCCTGTGTACCAAGTCTACCGTGGTCAATGGTCAGTCATGCGATGAAACATTTGCCGTTGCAAGTAATGAGTAAATTAAGCTAATAGAGTAAAATGGCAAAATATTAGATATGACAAACAAAACAGCCCACTATTATGATAGTGGGCTGTTTTGTATTTATCCAAAAATCATAGTATGAGTACTATAGTGTTTGTGGGTTGTCTGCAATATGCTGCTCACGCAGCTTTTGACGTAGTACTTTGCCCACATTACTTTTTGGTAGTTCACTGACAAACTCAATATGACGCGGGCATTTGTAACCGGTCAAATTATCCAACGCAAACTCTTTAATGTCCTCTTTAGTGACGTTGTTGTCTGCAGGTACGATATAGATTTTAACGGCTTCACCTTGATGATTATCAGGAATGCCAATGACAGCACAGTCGACAATACCGTCGCAATCAAGCATGACCGCTTCAATCTCATTGGGGAACACGTTGAACCCTGATACTAGAATCATGTCTTTTTTGCGATCCAGCAAGGTGATATAGCCTTTTTCGTCCATGCTAATGATATCGCCAGTACGGAAATAGCCATCACTGGTGAAGTCGTTCGTATTGTCTTTGTTGAAATAACCGGAAGTAATGTTAGGACCTTTGATGCACATCTCACCAGCTTGATTTAATCCAACACGTTTACCGTTATCATCAACTACGATGATGTCAACGCTCGGAACTGGTATACCGATTGTACCGTTGAACTTGCGATCAGTAATGACGTTTGCGGTACCAGCTGCAACACCTTCAGTCATACCCCAACCTTCAACCATCGGGCAGCCAGTCACTTCTAACCAACGGGCTGCTGTTTGCTCGGTTGCTGCCATACCACCGGCTTGCGTGATACGCAATGAGCTAAAGTCCAAATCTTTGAAGTTTGGCTGATCAAGTAAACCTTTAAACAAGGTATTTACAGCAGGGAAAATATGGAATGGTTGTTTTGATAACGTTTTGATAAACCCTGGCATATCACGTGGGTTAGGTATCAGCACAAAGGTATAACCTGAACGCATACCAAGCAAGCTAAGCATGAATGCAAAAATATGATATAGCGGCAATGCCATCACCATATTGATATATACCTCATTGATATCTGAGGTAACTGGACGATACCATGCTTCTGATTGCATAGCAGCAGCGACGACGTTACGCTGAGTCAGCACGGCACCTTTAGATAACCCTGTTGTTCCACCAGTATATTGCAAGATAGCTTTTTGCTGCATGGTGGCTTTAGGTGCTTGAATAGGGAGGTTCTTACCTTTCTTAAGCACTTCAGGAAATTTGGTAACATGGTACTTAGGATCGTTAAGGTTGTATTTAGGTACTAAGCGTTTGACCTGACGGATAACGGTATTTACCAAAATACCTTTTAAGCCCATCATATCGCCCATTTTTGAGAGGACAATACGCTTGATATTAGTCTCTTCAATGACTTGCTCTAGCGCTTGAGCGAAGTTGTCGACGACAAAAATAACCTGAGCACCAGAGTCATTTAGTTGATGACGCAGCTCACGGCCAGTATATAAGGGGTTGACAGGGGTACAAACGTAACCTGCGCGTAAGATACCAATCATAGTTGGTAGATACTGTGGTACGTTTGGCATCATAAGTGCCACAACACTACCTTTGGGTAGGCCTTGAGCTTGTAACCATGCCGCCACTGCAAGTGATGCCTTATCAACGTCACCATAAGTATGAGTAACACCCATACAAATAGTCATAGGATGCATACGAAAACGGTTAAAGCACTCTTCATATAGCTCTATGAGGCTTTCATATTGGTCAGGATTAATAGTCTTGGGTACATTGTCTGGGTATTGAGCAAGCCAAGGTTTATCTACTGTCATGCCTAGCGTCCTTAAATTAAGATAAGCTAAGGTTCTATAGAGAAGTAGTCACATCCATGTCAACAATATAAGTCACTGCCTTATAAGCAGTGCATTGTCGAGTGCTATCCTATTTTTCACATACAGCTAAAATACAGAGGCCTTTATAAAGTTTTATTTAACTACTAAGAGTAAGCCGTTCGAATAGCAGACATCTGAGTAGATTAAACAACTGGTTACTGATTCTACAATCAAAACATTCATTTAGAGCAGTAGCAATAATGTGTCTTATATTTAGCTTAGAATCAAATTAAATCGATAGAAAGCATAGTGACACATTGCGGCATTACATTAACACAACTACAACTAATTTTGTTATTGCTATACAAGAACTTAATAGTTTATATTTAAGTTTGATATAACAAAAAAAATATGTTGCAAGTCAAAAAAGATAAGTGGTTATTTTAAATGGATAAAATTATTGATAAGATTTGAAAGCCTAAAAATTGATACGAGCCAAAAATCAACAGCATCGTAAAACTAACAGAGCAGTTACAGCATTATAAGTTCTTGTATATAAAAAATCACTACAAAAAAAGCCCCGCATTAAATGCGGGGCTTTTTTTCTGAAATCATGAATTAATATGACATGATGTTCGGGATCAACATAGACCACTTATAGCTGAGGGTGCTCAGCATTATGTTTTTCACGTAGTTTTTGACGTAGTACTTTACCGACATTACTTTTCGGCAATTCGCTGACAAACTCAATATGACGCGGACATTTATAGCCAGTTAGGTTGTCTAGTGCAAAATCTTTGATAATTTCTTTAGTCACATTGTTGTCTTCAGGAACCACGTATATTTTGACAGCCTCACCCTGATGGCTATCAGGAATACCGATTACTGCACAGTCAAGGATACCATCACAGTCGAGCATGACAGATTCGATCTCATTTGGAAACACATTAAATCCTGATACCAAGATCATGTCCTTTTTACGATCTAATAGTTTGATATAGCCCTTATCATCCATACTAACGATGTCTCCAGTACGGAAGTAACCGTCACTAGTAAAATCACCACTACTATCTCGGTTTAGATATCCAGAAGTTACATTAGGTCCTTTGATACATAATTCGCCGCCTTCGTTCAGTTTTACCTGATTGCCTTCTTCGTCGATAATGATGACATCTACGCCAGGGGCAGGCACGCCAATGGTGCCATTAAACTCACGGTTTGTAATCACGTTCGCTGTGCCGACGGCAACACCTTCCGTCATACCCCAACCTTCAATCATTGCGCAGCCAGTCACCTCTAGCCAACGTTTGGCAGTTTGCTCGGTTGCAGCCATGCCGCCAGCCTGTGAAATACGAAGCGAGCTAAAGTTTAAGTCTTTAAAGTTTGGATTATCTAATAGCCCTTTAAAGAGAGTGTTGACGGCGGGGAAGATATGGAACGGTTGTTTTGATAAGGTTTTGACAAACCCAGGAATATCACGCGGATTGGGTACCAGTACGAAGGTATAACCTGAGCGCATACCCAGTAGACTAAGCATAAAAGCAAAAATATGATACAGCGGTAGCGCCATAACCATATTAATATATACCTCATTGATCTCCGAGGTGATAGGTCGTGTCCATGCTTCTGATTGCATTGCCGCTGCCACAACATTGCGCTGCGATAAAATAGCACCTTTAGAGAGCCCTGTGGTACCACCTGTATATTGTAAGAATGCTTTTTGGTCTAACGACATTTTTGGCTGCTGGAAAGGTAGGTTTTTACCTTTCTTCAATACGTCAGGAAATTTGGTGACATGATATTTAGGGTCGTTGAGGTTGTACTTAGGAACTAAGCGTTTGACCTGACGGATAATGGTATTCACTAAAATACCTTTTAAACCCATCATATCGCCCATTTTCGATAAGATAATACGTTTGATAGAGGTCTCTTCAATGACTTGCTCAAGCGCTTGTGCAAAATTATCGACCACAAATATTGCTTGTGCACCAGAGTCATTAAGCTGATGTCGTAGCTCTCTTCCAGTATATAGCGGGTTGACAGGGGTGCAAATGTAACCTGCACGCAGGATACCGATCATGGTTGGTAAGTATTGGGGTACGTTTGGCATCATAAGTGCCACGACACTACCTTTAGGTAAACCTTGCTCTTGTAGCCATGCTGCTACTGCCAGTGATGCTTTGTCGACGTCATTATAGGTATGGGTCACACCCATGCAGATGCTCATCGGATGACCGCGAAACCGGTCAAAACATTCTTCGTACAGCTCCATAATGCTACTGTATCTATCAGGATCAATAGTTTTTGGTACACCTGCGGGATATTGAGAAAGCCAAGGTTTGTTCGGCATCATGGTCAGCGTCCTTGCAATTTAGGATGGGTTAAAGTGTTGTAAGAAAGTAGCCATCTGTACGTAAATATAACAAAACAACAGTAACCTACTTTATCTTCTGCTGTGTTCGACAACGTCCTTGTCTATCGACTGGCTGCTCACTTGTGTTGCTGTTGTTCGATGCTTCTTAATTACCAAAGCAATTGGTTAATTAATTAAGTAACGTTGAACGAGTAGATAACCACCTAAGAGAAATTATAGATATTTCAGATAAGTATTATCTGCTCTTTGCAACTGAGGTATCAAAAAAGCGATACATTTAAGCAATACATTAGCATGAATAGCGTTGAAAACAACAACAGAAATCAAAACTGAGCAGTCTATATATAAAGCTAAAAAAACTGAAAAATATATTACGTACAAGTATCTGCCAGATATGAGAGGTGCTTTGTTTATCACAATGGATGTACGAATAGGAAATGAATATTCTATAAATTGATCTCACGATGAGATTTGTCACGGAGCCAGTACTACTCGACGATATCATAAACGCTTTAGAGCGGTGAAGTCTGATCGTCAACTCATAAAGAGGATAGAAAGAGGAAACTACTGGGGAAGCATAAATTGCTTGCTCCTATTAAAAAAGCGTCGATAAATCAGCAAAGCACTGATAGTACAACCAAGCGTGCTACTTGCACAGATCAAAAACATAGTGACAATCTGATAGCGAACAGCCTGTGTAGGATCAGCACCTGCCAATATCTGACCGGTCATCATACCTGGTAAGCTGACAATACCGACGACTAGCATAGAATTCAGTGTTGGGGTCATACCATTGGTTATTGCTGCGCGTATCTGTTCATGTACTGCCTCAAATGGCTTCGCAGAAAGGCTGAGCATCATCTCAATACGCCCTTGCTGCTCGTGAAAAGCTTCAATCAACTGGTTGCTGGTCAATGAGATAGCCGTCAAAGAGTTGCCCAGTATCAAACCTAGTACAGGAATGATGAATTGCGGTGTATACCAAGGTTGAATCCCTAAAATAACCACAATAGCTATCGCGGTAACGAGCACAGCCGAGGTGCTCACTGCTAATAAGGTGTCAGTTAGTAAACCCTTATAGCTGCGTTTAACACGATTTTTTGCAGCACTGCCTGCAATAAGCGTCATGATAGTCAAAATTAGCAAAACTTCATACCATTGTTCACGTGCAAAAATCCACGCCAGGATCAGACCAATAAAGCTCAACTGTACGATGGTACGGACAGCCGCGATTAAGAGTGTCTTTGTCAGTTTTAAGCGCAGCTGCCATGACACCAAAAGCACGATAATAATTAGACCGCTGGCAAGAGCGATATCACCATAAGTTAGTAACACTTGCATATCATCTGTACCAGTCATAGGTGCTCATTATATTGTTAATCCACTATAAAAGAGCTACAGCGTTAACCTCGCTTGAAGTATGACATATATATCTGCACTCGGTTGTCTTGTAGCACTCTTAGATTGGATCAACTCTAGATATGAAAAAATAAACGAGTAAAAAAGTGGGGGTAAGGGAGATTAAACTGCTTATCTATCGTTGGGTAATTGTCTCAAGATATCTCAGTTAAGACACCCGCCTGCATTTGCCAATGTCTATTGGCCAGCGGCATGATGTCTTTAGTATCGTGAGTGACCCACAGTAATGTGCGCTGTTTATTGGCCTGTAACCAGCTCATCAGCAGAGTTACCAATTGTGCTGAAGTATCAACATCCAGTGCAGCTGTTGGTTCATCTAGCAATAACACTCTTGGATTCAGTTGTAATAGACGCAACGTATTGACGAGTTGACGCTCACCACCAGATAGATGATAGGCTTCTTGCTGCAAAAACTCTGCATTTCTATTGAGCGTCTCAAGCTGGGCAACATGCCAGTCGATATCAAAGCTTTGAGACTGATGTGCTTGTAGTTGATAAGGCATCTTTAGGTTGTCAAGGACACGGCCTTCCATCAGTTGCGGGTGCTGAGCAAGTAAAGCAACTTGTTTGCGCCATTCTGTAGGCTCAATGACTTCAATACTGTCACTGCTACAAGACGCGCTGCTACTCTGTAAGAGAATATCACCAGCACTCATTGGCAGTAACCCTGCAAGCACGCGTAACAATACGGATTTCCCACTACCAGAAGCCCCTGTCAAAACAGTTATTTGACCTGAATGTAGCTCGCCACTTGCGCAACTGATTAGTGCGCTGTTATTAGCCGCCCAGTCATCGGGCGTCATATTGTTCTTGAGCTTACCTGACCAGGTTTGATATATTTTTTGCAGAGTAAAAGCATTTGCTCGTGTGCCTGTTGTAGCTTTATTATCAGACATGCTGACTGCTCGTCTGCCATATACCCAGAGAGTGTCAAATGCAAGCAAGGGCTTACTAGTATCTATAATCATAAAGTGCTATTGGTGTCCACTCATTTGCGCGCTAATCGCTTGCCCAATACTATCGCGCAGTTGTTTTGGTACACGAATAGGGCGCATTGGGGGGGTATTCACTGTCGTGTCAGTTTTGTTATTGTCTGTTTGCTCATTGGCCATTGGCTCTGGTTTGACAAGATTCTGTACACAGGCGATGACGATCTTGGTGCTGCTTAATAGCTGACTACTGATTGTTTTGGCAGTGTCATCATCAGATAGGGTTCGATGAATGCTTTGATAAAATATCATGCTGGCAGGTTTTAGCTCTACTTTATCGATACGGACACTGATGATTTCATCTAAGAGAATGGCTCTTTTGTATTGTAAATCTGCCTGACTCACAACAAAATGCTGTACATCGCCATCATCAGTCTGCAAAAAATAACCATTTAGACCCAGCTTGGTAAACCAATCGCGGCGACAGTTTTCAAAAAATACTAGATGGTTGGCATGATAAACTATACCGCCAGCATCAGTGTGGTTGATGTAGACGTTATAGTCTTTAGCAAATAGTGGTTCGATATTGTTATTAGGGGCTGTGTTATTAAGTGCTGTGTTATTAAGGGCTGTGTTATTAAGGGCTGTATTTTTATTTTTGTGCTCAGTTGTCGTCATAATGGTGCTCAGTATTTTAATAAGTCTTGTTTAATGAAAACGCTATATATGTTTGTACCAATAAAAAAGCGTCTATTATATTTATAATAAGAGCTACTCTAGCTCAAGATATAAGGCCGTGCAACTGCTCGAACAGACGAGGTCTGTTATCATAGACATTTATAGCGCATTCGTTTTTATTAGCATCGTATTTTAACCAATCAGTATAGGACAATTTATGACCCGTTTTGTCAGTTTTAATATTAATGGTATCCGTGCTCGCCAGCATCAGCTTGAGGCGGTGCGTGAAGTAATCAATCCTGATGTCATGGGTCTACAAGAGACCAAAGTCCATGATGATCAGTTTCCACTTGATAATATAGAAAGCTTGGGCTACCACGTAGAGTATTTTGGGCAAAAAGGACATTATGGTGTGGCACTACTATCGAAAACTGCCCCTATATTTGTACAAAAAGGTTTTCCTGGTGAAGATGTAGAGGCGCAAAAGCGTTTTATCCATGCGCGCTATGAGATCGAAGGACGTGAGATAGATGTGCTCAATGGCTATTTTCCACAAGGAGAGAGTCAAGATCATCCGACCAAGTTTCCGATGAAGCGCGCTTATTATGCCAATTTGATGGCTTATATTGATACGCTAAAGGCAGAAGGTCGCTCACTCATTGTAATGGGTGATATGAACATTGCACCAGAAGACATTGATATTGGTATCGGTGAGGTTAATGCAAAGCGCTGGCTGAAAAATAGAAAGACCTCGTTTTTGCCAGAAGAGCGTGAGTGGTATTCAGCATTGATGTCACGTGAATTGACTGATACATACCGTTTGCATTATCCCGAGAGCACAGAGTTATATAGCTGGTTTGATTACCGCAGTCGCGGTTTTAATGATGAGCCTAAGCGCGGTTTACGTATTGATCATATTCTATGCACATCTGATCTTATTAGTGAGTGTATCGATGCTGGAATCAGCTATGAGCTACGCGCTATGGAAAAACCCTCTGACCACGCACCAATTTGGTCGGCATTTGATCTAAAAAAACCGTAATATGCCTATAGTGTTTATTACGTTACCCTTAAAAACAACGATAACAATTAAAAAGTAAGGATTTTATTATGGCTGTTGGAAACGTAGCAGTACCTGATACCATCTATCCGATTGACGGCATTAGACTCAGTGCGACCGCAGCAGGCGTGCGCTACAAAAACCGTGATGACTTGGTTGTCATAGAAATTGCGGAACAAGCGACCACGGCAGTTGTCACGACCAAAAATACATTTTGTGCCGCACCTGTACGCATATTACGTGAGCACTTTGCCAAGTCCAGTCCTCGTTATTTAGTCACTAATACTGGTAATGCGAATGCAGGTACAGGCGCTGATGGCAAACGCCGCGCCGTTGACATCTGTACAGCCTTAGCTGATAAAGCAGGCGTAGATACTCATGCGATATTGCCGTTTTCTACTGGTGTGATTGGCGAGCCGTTAAATAGTGATGCAGTCATTGCAGGTCTAGATGATGCGTTGGCAACTTTAGCTGATGATAGCTGGCTGGCTGCCGCTAATGGTATTCGAACGACAGATACTATTCCTAAACTTACTAGCCAAAAGATTGAGGTGTCAGGTACCAGTTATCATATCACTGGTATGTCAAAAGGCTCAGGCATGATACGCCCAAATATGGCAACCATGCTCGGCTACGTAGCAACGGATGCCAATATTGCCGCTGACTTATTGCAAGAGATGTTGAGCGCTATTAATGAGCAGTCTTTTAATCGCATTACCGTCGATGGCGATACCTCAACCAATGACTGCTGTGTATTGATTGCAACAGGGGCTGCCAGCTCAGATGTGATTGATAGTCCAGCACATCCACATTATCAGCCTGTCTTTGACGCATTGACCCAAGTCTTTGTGCGTCTGGCACAGTTGATTGTACGTGATGGTGAGGGCGCGACTAAGTTCATGACGGTCAAGGTTACTGGCGGTCAGACCACACAAGAGTGCTGCGATGTGGCTTACGCAGTGGCGCATTCGCCGCTAGTAAAAACCGCCTTTTTTGCAAGTGATGCAAACTGGGGACGTATCCTAGCAGCAGTTGGTTATGCGGGTATCGACGACCTAGACACTGAGCAAGTTGATGTGTATTTAGATGAGGTCATGATTTGCCAAAATGGTGGTGTTGCGCCGAGCTATACGGAAGAGGCGGGCAAAGCTGTCATGAGCCGCGCTGAGATTACTATTCATATTGATCTTGCTCGTGGTGAAGCTAGCGACACAGTCTATACCTGTGATTTGTCTTACGACTATGTCAAGATCAATGCTGATTATCGTAGCTAACAACTCTAACCCAAAATAATTCTCGAATACGTTAAAAAAAGGCCAAAGCAATACTTGCTTTGGCCTTTTTAGTTTCTAATCCTTTTTGCATTCTAATGTATGCCGAGTATCAAAACACTCTGTTATTTAATACGTACTATTAACATGAGTTGCAAAAGCTGACGTTAGTTTACAAAGCAGTCATAGAGAGTAGGTCGGTTTGCAGCATATACTTGCCTAAGTAAATAAATGGCACTGTTTATAAGATACTTATAATATCGATAATAAAAAGAGACTTTGTGAAAAAGTATACTTGGATTGTTATCGCTTAATTAGCAACATAGCTGTCATAGAAAAATAGTTTCAGTAATAAATCTAGACACACAATAAATAATTATTACCACTCACTTGAGGAACACACAATGAAAAAACTAGCACTCGCAGCATTGATGACAACTTTCGCCCTTTCTGGTTGCTCTACTATGAGCATGGATGACGAGCGCACGATGGTTGTTGAAGGGCAGCCTATGAATGTAAAAGTGGTTAATATCCCAAGTTTCGAAGTTGAGATCGCACCGCGCAAAGCAGTTTGTGATCTGACTGCAACAGATGGCAGTATGGTAGAGTCACAGTGCTTACAGTATCGTCAAACCTATCAGAAAAACTACACGACTCTAAATGGTAACATTCAAGGCTTTACTTATGAGCCAAACTATCGTTATGTTCTAGATGTACGCCAAGAAGCAGTCGTTGCTGAAGGATCGAACATGGTGCAGCCTGTTTGGATTCTAAATGAAGTGGTTTCAAAAACTGCTGAGTAATTCTAATACTTAACGTCATGACATAGTGTCATGATGCTATTCATAAAAAAGACCTCTAGTTTTTTAGAGGTCTTTTTTGTTGTTAGCACGGTATCTTTTTTCAGTTATTATCTACTATTAGCACAACCAATAACTCAGATTAGCATTGACTGTAGTTAACGCTAACACCGCGAGTGGCAGTAGGAATTCTGTTATCAGCGTAAACAGCAAGCCCACCACGTGCAGTCTCTTTATATTTATCAGACATATCTGCGCCTGTCTGCTTCATGGTTTCTATGGCCTTGTCCAAAGAGACAAAGTGCTGACCATTTCCTCTACAAGCTAGGCGTGCAGCATTAATCGCCTTGACCGCACCCATCGCATTACGCTCGATACAAGGTACTTGTACCAGACCACCAATAGGGTCACAGGTTAGGCCTAGGTTGTGTTCAATACCGATTTCGGCGGCGTTTAAGCATTTGGCTGGTGTGCCGTCCATGATCTCTGCTAATGCTGATCCTGCCATCGCACAAGCAGAGCCCACTTCACCTTGACAGCCGACCTCGGCACCAGATATAGATGCATTTTGTTTGATTAGACTACCGATAGCAGTGGCGTTCAGCAAGAACTTACGAACGCCGTCTTGGCTATAGTTGGGCAAAAAGTCACGGTAGTAGTGCAGTACGGCAGGAATAATACCTGCGGCGCCGTTGGTTGGTGCTGTCACGACCTTACCGCCATTGGCATTTTCTTCATTGACGGCGAGTGCGTATAAGTCTACCCAATCCATAGCGGCGAGTTTATCCGTTTTGGTGATAGGCTGATCTTTTTCAGCGCACAGTTGTACGTGCAAATCTTGTGCACGGCGCTTAACATCTAAGCCACCTGGCAAGATACCACCATTTTCACAGCCTTGCTTTACACAGTCTTGCATGACCTCCCAAATACTATCTAAGTAAGCAAATATCTCTGCTTTATCATGGAAGTGGCACTCATTTGCCAGTACCAATTCGCTAATACTCAAGTCATGCTGACGACATTGCTCTAGAAGTTCTGCTGCGTTGTTGAACGGGTAAGGCACGCTATCGATGGTTGGGCTGGCATGATCTTCGTCTGGGTCGGTAGCATCTTCTTCATTGATAACAAAGCCGCCCCCAATCGAATAGTAGGTCTGTTGATAGCGAGTGCCATCGTTTGATATGGCGCGCAGTGTCAGTGCGTTAGGATGGTAGGGCAATACAGTGTCATCGTACCAATGAATATCCTGCTCTGTATCAAAGGCAATGGTGTGAGTACCTGATATGTTCAATATTTTGTCAGAAAAAATAGGAGACAAGTAGCTGCTACTCATACGCGTATCAATAGTGCTCGGCGTATGACCTAGTAATCCTAGCAATATGGCCGTATCCGTGGCATGTCCTTTTCCTGTTGCCGCCAGCGAGCCATAAAGCTCGATTTCTATCTTAGTAACGGCTATCAGTGCTATCTGTTTGGTTAATGAGTCCAAAAACAAGTTGGCGGCTACCATTGGCCCGACAGTATGTGAGCTTGATGGACCAATTCCGATTTTAAATAAATCAAAAACACTAATCATAATAAGTTACCGAAAAATTTAAGAGCCTTAGCAATCCTCACGATTACATTGAGCACTTTTATTGAGAATATAACAGACGGTTATCGCCCGCAGCCACCATTAATAGGGGCATGCGAGACACTGTCTATAAAAGGTTTAACACGAAAGAGTACAAGTGATGACTGAATAATAACTTTTATTTATTTTGAAACTCCGCTATCATGCTCGGAGTCAACGACTATGTAACATCCTGTAAGTAAATATCGCTACTGAGTATGCTAGCGTGCAAAAGGGTAAGTATGTTTTTGACAACACTTTTAACCTTATGCAGCTATCAAGACTTGGCTATCATACCAAATGATACTTTTGGTTTGTCATATTACAACATAAATGAATGAATTAAGATGACATATTATTGATAGGGGACATTAGGTTTCTTCGATTTAAATCATCTGTAACTTACGCGGTTTTGTTGGTCAGTCTATCAACCTCATTCAGTTTTTATCTCATTAGTTATTTTAGCCTATTACTTTAGCTCAGCTCACATAGGACAAGCGCGCATGCCATCACAAAAAGACCCATCATCAGCTCCAGAGAACAGCGCTCAAGATCAGTCAGCTCACAATGCATTAGAGGCTGCAGGTATTGATTCCGCAGCCATAAACTACCCAAAAAATCCAGATTTTGAAAATGGTCGCTGGTTTCCGACATGGCGAGCCTACAAAGGTAACTTAGATCGTGATCCAGTTGGTATTAATGAATATCTGCCACCATCAAAGAGTGTCTTGCTAGGGATACAGCATACGTTTGCAATGTTTGGTGCGACCGTACTTGCGCCATTATTGATGGGATTTGACCCTAACCTAGCTATCTTGATGTCTGGTATCTGTACGGTGATGTTCTTTATGATCACTGGTGGACGTATGCCAAGTTACTTGGGATCGAGCTTTGCGTTTATTGGGCCCGTCATTGCGGTGACCGCTTATGCAGGGGCAGGGTTCAATGATAATTTGAATGTCGCGCTAGGCGGCATCATGGCTTGCGGTATTATTTATGCGCTAATTGGTTTGCTGGTGATGAAGACGGGTACAGGCTGGATTGAGCGTTTGATGCCGCCCATTGTGACTGGTGCCATCGTTATGATTATTGGTCTGAATTTGGCACCAGTGACCATTCAGGGTGTCTCTGCCAATCAGTTTGATGCTTGGATGGCCACGTTGACGGTATTACTCATTAGCAGTGTAGCGATATTTACGCGCGGCATGTTACGCCGTCTGTTATTACTGGTAGGTTTGGTGCTGTCCTATTTTGCTTATTTTGTCATGACCAATGTTTTAGGGTTTGGTACGCCAATTAATTTTAGTACGGTCGCCGCTGCCTCATGGTTGGGGTTACCCAGTATTCATACCCCAAGTTTTGAGATGAGCGCTATTATTTTAATTGCTCCTGTTGCCTTTATTTTGGTAGCTGAAAATTTAGGGCATTTTAAGGCAGTAGAAGGTATGACTAAAGCTCGTGTCACCCCTTATATGGGTCGAGCGTTTTTGGCGGATGGTTTGGCCACGACTTTTTCGGCTGGATTTGGTGGTACAGGGGTAACCACTTATGCGGAAAATATTGGTGTGATGGCAGTTACCAAAGTATATAGCACAACAATATTTGTCGTTGCAGGTATCGTTGCAATTATACTGGGTCTATCACCGAAGTTTGGGGCGATTATCCAAACGATACCAGCTGCGTTGTTGGGCGGTGCGTCTATTGTGGTATTTGGTCTTATCACGGTGGCGGGGATAAAAATCTGGATAGACAGCAAGATCGACTTCAGTAAAAACAGCAACCTCATTATCGCGGCAGTGACCATAATCATGGGTACGGGAAACTTTAGCTTGCACTTAGGTGGTTTTGATTTGGGCGGTATTGGTACGGCTACCTTGGCTGCTATCGTATTAAATGCATTGTTTAACCAAAGCGCTGAGACTAAAGCAACTAAGCAATCATTGGCTAAATAATTAGACTATATAATAAGTCAATCTGAAATGCTTAAATAAGTAATACAGTCTATCATGCCAATAAAAAGCGCCCATACTATTGATAGTGTGGGCGCTTTTTATTGGCTGACCGCATTCAGTCAAAAACGCAGTTTTACTTATAGTCCCGCTTATAAAATTTTGAGAAAAACCCATAACGACGTAGTGCACGAGGCTTGGGTTTCAGTGATCCTAAATAAATGGCAAACATAGTCAATAAGGCGCCGCCCCATTGTAAGCTATTGATGGGTTTGTCCAGCCAACTGTAATCAATCACGAGAGCGGCGATAGGTTCAGTCAATAGTAATAATCCAGTCAGTGCCAGAGACAGCTTCGGAATCGAGTAGGCAATCAGACCCCATGCCAAGCACTGCATCACTGTACCGTAGACAAGTATCCAGCCAATCTCAGACCATGTATTGGGCAATATATGACCGGTATCAAAGACGAACATCGGTATAATCATCGCTAAAACACCGCCAATACTGATCAGCTGCATCAGCATAAAGATTGGTACAGGCTCGGTATCGTGTGTCTTACGAATAAAGGTCATTGATGCGGCCAGCATCGCACCTGAGACAATACCGGTGACAAAGCCCCAAGTGGCAGCAGTATTATGCGCAAACTCAGGACTGCCTATCATGGCCACGCCCAACATCGCCAAAAACAAACTGATGATCTGTACGATAGATTGACGTTCATTGAAATATAAGAACCCGATTGCCGCCAAGAAAAAGATCTGTAAGCTGTTGAGTAGGGTCGAGATACCAGGGCCAACGGCATAGATACTCTCGTGCCAAAGAGCCAAATCTAATCCCAAAAAGGCACCTGACAATAAACCATAAAAAATAGCACGCCTTGACTGAGGTATTCGTTGTCCCATTACTTTGGCTAAGATGGCAAATACGACACCTGATATGGCCAGTCGCCAAAACGACATCGCCCAGCCACCGATATCGACATGAGCGACAATCAGGCTGCCCAAACCAAAAATAATACAACCAATAACCAAGCCAATAGGGGCGGCGCGTGAAGAAGCAATTGCCATAAATCGTCCTTATATTATTATTTTAGTCGGCACATATGTCGGTTGACCAAAGGCATATTGTCGTGGTTTTAGGCGAGAAATGAAATGGTAAAACCAAAATTTATTTTAGTTTTAGAAAGATTACTACGATAGGTAGTGAAAGTGCTTAAATAAAGGGCAGATACAAAGTCAGACATTCACGAGCATTAATTTCCAAAAGTTCAAGTTTTTAAGAATTTATAAACTATTTGAGAGTTTATGCGCTATGTGGCGGTGTTGATATTTATACAACAGCGCTTATATAATCGAGTCACATCCTTACAGGAATGGCGTTGGCGTGCACATGACTATTTGTTAGTCTAATGCCTTATGATGTGGCTAGCGCTCAATGTGCTATACCAAACACTCTATACTATTTGCCTAGGTTTGCTCATGCTCCGACATTTTTTGTCAAATATACCGTCAAATGTAATTTCTAAATCTTCCCTAAGAGTATCGCAGTTGAGCGTTGCTATTGGTGTTCTCTCTAGTGCTGTACTTTTGATACCAAGCGCACAAGCAGCCAGCTGTAAGCTTCCCAAAAGCTACTACAAAAATGTCTCCTGTACGGCTAGTAGTCGTTACTTTTTAGCAGAGAAAGACTTTGGTGCACCAGTGGCTTTGATTGATAGCAAGGGTAAAAGAGTTGTCGACTTATCACGCTATCAAAAAGTTGATGCCAATAAGATATCAGGCGGTCTACTGCCTGTACTACGCAACAGCCATGTCGGTTATCTCAATATGCAGGGCCGTGAGGTCGTACCGGTAATGTATGATATGATCCAAGGAAGTCAGGGGTGGGCGCGACCAGTATCCGATGGGCGTATCGTGGTAAAAAAGGACGGCAACTATGGCGTTATTGACACGTCCAACAGTACCGTTGTCTCGTTTTCAGCCGCAATCGATGAGATCGATGACTATCGTAATGGTGTGACGCGCGTTCGCAAAAACAGCACAACCAGCTGGCTAGATAAAAACGGTAATACGACTAATAATTCAAACGCACGGCGTAGCAGTCAGACGACTAAACAACCGAACACGTCTAGCAATACTAACGTATCATCGTCACAATCAGAGCGACCCAAACCTACGCGCTTTACAACGTTGCAACCCCGACAGCAAGATGGAAAGTGGGGTTTTGTAGATGACAGCGGCGTTACGATGATCACTTATTCATTCGATGAAGCCCGAGCATTTTCTGAGCAATTAGCTGGTGTACGTATTGGTGATGAGTGGGGGTTTGTTAATCTTGGCGGTGAGCTGGTCATTCCCTTTCGCTTTACGAGTGATGAGGTATTGGCTAATGATAGCTACAAAGGCAAGCCATCATTTTTATTCACAGATGGCAAGGCATGGATTGGTAACCTGAAAAATGGCAATAAGATGTGCATTGATAAAGAAGGTACTGCCATCAGCTGTGAGTAGAGTAGCGCCGTGCCTATATAGATAGGCAAAGAAAGAGTGTAAACCCTATCAGTGATTGATAAGGTTTACACTCTTTTTCACAACAGCTAGTCGTCAGCTCTTTATCATAGATAAATGATTATTTATCTGATAAATGATTGCTGATCAAATCGACCATATAAGGCTGATAGTACTCCGGAATATCATGCGCCATGCCTTCGATCAGATGAAACGTAGCATTAGGAATGGTTTTGGCGACTACTCGGCCTTGTGATGCAGGTAATAGCCCATCAGCACTACCGTGCAGTACGATAGTCGGTGCTTTGACTTGCTTACTGAAGCGACTGATAGAGCCTGATGCCAAGATCGCGTTGAGCTGCTGTACAGTACCAAGGGGATGAAAGTTGCGTTGATAGCGAATTTTAGCGATTTCGCGGACCATACGCACATTGACATGACCGGGCGTGCCAACTGTCTTCATAAACCAAACACTATGGCGTACGATATCACGCTCAGAGTGGCTCTCTGGGCGATTGATGAGCGTATATAGCTGCTTGGGCTTTGGCGGTTTTAAAAAAGCACGATTGGTTGTGGTGAACATCAGTGCCATACGCTGAACCAAACTTGGATAACGCGCGGCCACAATTTGTGCAATCATACCGCCCATAGAGGCCCCAAGCAGGTGCGTTCTACCGAGTTTTAGAACTTTAATCAGACGTGCGGTATCCTCTGCCATATCAGTCAGGTTATAGGCAACCTGAGTGCTCTTATTTGACAGCCCCGTTTGTAGGCGCATCATCATTTTGAGCTGGCTAATACGGGGCAGACCATCGATCTGAACTTTAGAGGACAGGCCAATATCACGATTATCAAAACGAATCACAAAAAAACCAGCATCAATAAAGCGTTTGATAAAATTATCTGGCCAAAATACCATCTGCGATCCCAACCCCATAATCATTAACAAAGGTGGGTTGTTGGGGTTGCCGCCAGCTTCGATACATAGCTCAATACCATCACCAATATCAATCATCGCTTGGTAGAGGTGTTTGCTAAGATCGGAGTCTCGCCATTGGTGATCCCCAAACTTTTGCCACTCAGGCGCTGGATAAAAATCTGGCGTATTGTCTAGATCTGTGTCTGAAGTTTCACGCAATTTGGCACTATTGATGTCATCTGATTTTGTCATGAAGTGTCCTAATTAGAGGGTCGTCTATTACAGCTCAAGCATCTCAAAATCAAGCTTGCCGACACCGCACTCAGGGCACGTCCAGTCATCAGGGATATCTTCCCATTTGGTACCAGGTGCAATACCTTCTTCAGGGCAGCCAAGCGCTTCATCATATATCCAGCCGCAGACAATACATTCATAACGTTTCATAAATAGTCCTATCGATCATTACTAGTGTTATAGTGCGTCATAAACACTCATGTGTAGCATCACAGCCATCATATTAGACTGCAAAAACGCACGTAGTTTAGCATATAACCGTTATTTTCATAGTTAAGTTTACACTTGTATATTGAGATGACTTGCCTTTTATCAAGGCTAGCATATGCTCTATTTTGCTGCGATGTAATACAATCTAAGGCGTCAGTCCGCAATACGAAAGCTAGTTATGCTATAATAATCGCCGCTAAATTCACAGAGTCACCCGTTATTGAACGCCAATATACGATTAACCAATCAGTATAGAAGCCATACCCATTCATCATTCAAACCAGATAAATACATAAGTTAAGGGTTAACATGAGTATTAATGCCGCCGCCGCATCTGCCACTACCGAAAATGAGACGACTACCATGCTCAACACTGACCATCCGTTTTGGCAGATTATTCGCACAGTACCAGACTTTCCAAAACCTGGCATTGATTTTTATGATATTACCCCGTTACTGCGCAGTCATGTTGATGCTGTCATCGATGCACTACTTGATGCGTTACCAGAAGGTTTGATGGATGAAGTGGACTGTTTAGGCGCTGTTGAGGCACGCGGTTTTGTATTTGCCAGTATGTTGGCAGGCCGTTTGGGTAAAGGTATGATCTTGCTCCGTAAACCAGGCAAGCTGCCACCACCTGTTGCCAATAAGGCATACGCGCTTGAGTACGGTAAAGATACGCTTGAGATGCAAAACAATCTGCCACCTGAGCGTGTACTATTGGTCGATGATATTTTGGCGACTGGTGGTACGCTGACGACAGCGTATGAGCTGTGTCAATCAGCGAAGCATACGGTAGTAGGTGCATTGGTATTATTAGATTTAGTAGATCTGCATGGCGCGTTTCCAGTCCCCGTCTATACGGTACTAAAAGCCTAAAACCAATACTAACAGACCAAGATCAATCGCAAGTCGTTGCTGTCAGCCACAAAAAAGCGCCCTGAAAATAATCAGGGCGCTTTTTTTATGATTGGTCTAATATATTATGCTTCATCTTGTTCGTAGCTTTTGCAAGCGCGTTCAACCAGTGTGCGTCCGACTGTCTTTGGTGTCGTGACTTTAAAGTCTTTGGTGGTCAGTATGGGTTTTTCTGATTGCCATGACTTGATGACCTTATTGTCAGCGCCATAATTGACATAAGCTCTTTTGTAGTAACTGGCGTCTTTGCAAGAAATCAGGAGCTGCTGGTCACTATGGTGAATAGTTTTTTCTTTCACTGTATCTTTTTCTTTTTGCTTAGGATAGGTTCTTAGCATAGAGACAGTGATATTTTCGACCTCTTTTTCATCAATGATCTTGATGTCAGAGCTCTCAATAGAGTCCAAATCTAAACTAAAAACCGATCCAGAGCCGCTCTTGGACACTTCTACCCAATTGGCTGCATGGGCGCTAAACGCCAAAGCACTGCCTGCCAATAACATTGATAGCCGTTTCATACTTAAGCCTTGCTTCTTGTTATCTGAAGTCGCTCATGATAGCCAACTTACTGTGGGCAGGCAAATATCTTTTGTGTGACACCAGTGTGAATCTTGTCTCTTTTATTACCCACGGATTGCAGTTAGTGCTTTGGCAAGCTCATCACGTGCACCAATGAAGCCATCGATACCTTTAGGTAATAAGTCTTGTGTGACTTTATCTTTTTGGTAGGCGGCGCTAAATTCCTCATGGGTTAAGCTGACTTGGGTCATTGCTTGTACGTCCATTGACATACTAGGCGATAGCTGGCGTGTCACCTCAGTGTCCATGGTTGCTAGCTCATCAATGAGATTGGGCGCAATGGTTAACAAATCACAGCCTGCTAATGCCAAAATTTGCTCAGTCGAACGGAAGCTGGCGCCCATTACTTGCGTCTGGTAACCATGCTGTTTGTAGTATTGATAGATGAGCTTGACTGATTGTACGCCCATGTCATCAGAAGCGGGTACGTTTTGACGGTTCTGTTGGCGTTTTTGCCAGTCTAAGATACGTCCTACAAAAGGCGAGATCAGGGTCACGCCAGCATCTGCACAAGCGATAGCCTGATGTTGTCCAAATAACAGAGTCAAATTACAGTGAATACCTTGGGTCTCAAGATAGCGTGCTGCTTCAATGCCTTGCCACGTTGCTGCCATTTTTATCAAGACTCGCTCTGAGTTGACGCCAGCTTTTTGATACGCGTCCATAAAGGCGAGGGCTTTATCTATAGTTGCCCCAGTATCATAAGACAAACGTGCATCAACTTCGGTTGAAACCCGTCCTTCAATCAGCTCTAAAATATCACAGCCCACTTGAATGGTCAGTGCATCAATCACGGCATCAACGTCACCATTATGACGGCTCATCGTCTCTGATAGCATGCCTTGATTGTCAGGGTGAACCATAGCCTTGGTAATTAGACTTGGATTGGTGGTCGCATCGATAGGTTTTAAACGTGCAATGGCCGAAAGGTCACCAGTATCAGCAACAATGGTAGTCATGGTGCGTAGCTGTTGTAATGCGCTCATCAGGTATCCTTTTTTTTAGTAATGATGTGATGCTCCTCTTATATATAGCAGGGTAGGGAGCTGAACTGAAACTGTAACACAGTTTTGAGCATGTGTTTGCCCAGAGTTGTGCTGTGCGACGCTGTTATGTGCCTTAACTGTGCTAATATTAATGGCTATTGGTGTATTTATGCGCATTTACGAATGGGCACTGACTCAAGTTTTTGTTATAGTAGAGCCGTCTATATGTCGAGCATCTGTATTTGATGATGCATATAGTATCAGCAGCAAATGACGCTAATGCGTAACTGACTTTGGAATGACTCCATCATGGCGCTATACACAAATAACATTGTATATAATCATCGATATGTAAAGACAATCAAAGCGCCTAATAGTCAAAGCACCTGACAGTTAAAATATTTAATTGCTAGGCACCTAATAATTGAGGCGCTTAGCAATTAAAGTATATAAAAGACAGTAAGATTAAGCAGTATTGACACCTAAACAATAGCAATACCTAACAGTGATAAAATCTAAAAAGGATGGGCGGTAATGAGCGAGCAGTCACCAGATCAAAATATGGACAATTTAAATCAAACCACCGCAGGCGCTAGCGATACCGCAACTGAAAAAGAGTTTTTAGACAATATTCGCCAAAATATTGATGCAGTTGACTGCGAGATCCAAACACTCATCAATAACCGCGCCAAGCTGGCTCAGCAAGTCGCTACAGTAAAGAAAAATCATATTGCCACTGATGATACCAGTAACCCCATCTTTTATCGTCCTGAGCGCGAAGCACAAGTGCTAAAAGCAGTAATGGAGCGTAATACCGGTCCTATCGCTGACGAAAAAATGGCACGTTTGTTCCGTGAAATTATGTCAGTTTGCTTAGATTTAGAAGCACCGCAGCGTATTGCCTTTTTGGGACCAGTCGGTACCTTTACGCATGCCGCCGCGCTCAAGCATTTTGGTAAGGCCGCAGATACCGTGCCTATGACGACGATTACTGATGTGTTCCGTGAAGTTGAAGCGGGTACTGCGATGTATGGCGTGGTCCCTGTCGAAAACTCTTCAGAAGGGGTGGTCAATCATACCTTAGATGGATTCTTATCTTCTACCCTAAAGATTATTGGTGAAGTTGAGCTACCGATTCATCAAAACTTCTTAGTTGCTGAACACACCAAAATTGATGGCTTGAGCCGCATTTACTCACATCAGCAATCGCTTGCCCAGTGTCGCCATTGGCTAGATGTGAACTTCCCCAATGTTGAGCGCGTTGCCGTATCGAGCAATGGTGAAGCCGCCCGCCGTCTAAAAAACGAGTGGCATTCAGCAGCGATTGCAGGTGATGTGGCAGCGGCAGAGTATGACCTGCACAAGCTTTACTCAAACATCGAAGACAACCCAAGCAATACCACGCGCTTCCTAATTATCGGTCATGAAGCCATCGCGCCATCTGGTCAAGATAAAACCTCTATCGTTGTGTCAGCGCACGACAAAGCGGGTGCGCTTATCGAGATATTAAAGCCCTTGTCCTATCATGGCGTATCGATGACCAGTATTGAGACTCGTCCTGAGCGTCCTAACAAATGGGCGTATGTGTTCTTCATTGATATGAATGGTCATATCAATGATCCAAATGTCAGTGCGGCTATCAATGACATTCGCCCATTGGTGAAAGATTTGCGCATATTAGGCTCGTATCCAAAAGCAGTTCTATAAAATATTTAGGAACCACTTATTGTTATGAACATACAATAAGTGGGTATTGTATTTTAAAGGCAGCATTTAGAGACAACATCTAGGGATGAACCATGCAAGATTCTCAATCGACATCGTCAGATTTATTACCACTTGTGCCTGCTTACGACAGTATTCTGGCATTAACACCCTATCAAATAGGTAAGCCGATTGAGGAGTTGACCCGCGAGTATGGTGTTTCAGATGTGGTCAAGCTGGCTAGCAATGAGAACCCAATGGGGTGCTCGCCGCGTGTGACCCTAGCAGTGACTGAGCAATTGGGTCAATTGGCACGATATCCTGATGGTAATGGCTATTACCTAAAGCAAGCTTTGGCTGACTTTAATGATGTCAATGCTGATCAGATTACGCTTGGTAATGGCTCTGACGACTTGCTTGATATCTTGGCGCGTAGTTTTGTTGGCACTGATGACGCTATCGTCTATAGCCAGTATGCTTTTGTAGTGTATTCAATGTTAGCGAAAATGCAAGGCGCTATGGATATTGAAGTGCCTGCCCAGCGTTTTGGTCATGATCTAAAAGCTATGAGCCAAGCGGTTCAGGATAATCCTAATACCAAAATTGTTTTTATTGCCAACCCTAATAATCCAACGGGTACTCAGCTAGAGCAAAAGGCGCTGCGTCAATTTGTTGCCAGTGTGCCACCCTCAGTACTGATCGTATTGGATGAAGCTTATATCGAATACAGTCCTGAGAGTAATAACCGCGCACTATTAGATGAGTTTGATAATGTGGTTATCGTCCGTACGTTTTCTAAAGCTTATGGACTAGCAGGGTTGCGCGTGGGTTATGCCCTAAGCTCAGTCGCTGTTGCGCACTTATTAAACCGTATTCGTCAACCGTTCAATGTCAGCCGCGTAGGTCTAGCAGCAGCAGCAGCGGCACTTGCTGATCAAGACTTTATCGAAGAGACTCGCGTGATGAACGACGAGCAAATGCGCTGGTTAGAAAAGCAGTTTGATGCGTTAGGTCTGGGTTTTGTGAAGTCGCATGCCAATTTTATTATGGTTGAGGTAAAAGTTGAGATGGAAGATATAACCGCTGATTCCATTCATCAAGCACTACTTGAGCAAGGTGTCATCGTCCGTCCATTGGCAGCTTATGGTCTCCCTAACTGGCTACGCATTACGGTAGGTTTGGCTGAAGACAATCTGCGTTTGATAGATACGCTGCGCTCTATATTGACCGAAGATTAAGCTGCTTGATAGATGGTTTTAACCAAATAATATGATAATGAGTCATTAAATTTTATAACGCTAGGGTATGCTTTATCTAAGTTTATCTTAGCGTGTTCAACGAGAAAAGCTGTGAGTTATCAGAAAAAAAATAATATCCAACCATCTTTGAATATACCCCGACCTATGTTTAAACAAGTCTGTGTGATCGGACTTGGGCTTATTGGCGCCAGCTTTGCGCAAGCCATCAAAGATAATAATCTAAGCGAGCGTTTGGTAGCAGTGGATAGACATACGCCAAGTATTGCTGAGGCTGTTGAGCACGGTTTACTGGATGCAGGTAGCGCCACCCTTCTAGACGTTGTTCGCGGCAGTGGCTTGATTATCATTGCCGTGCCAGTACAGGCGGTACAAGCAGTATTTGTCGATATCAAGCAAGCAATGGATAAAGGGCAGCTTGCTACCGATTGCATCATAACGGATGTTTGTAGTACCAAAGTCAATATCATTGAGGCTGCAAAAGTCGTGTTTGGTTCTTTGCCAGTAGGGTTGGTGCCTGCGCATCCGATTGCTGGGGCTGAAAACTCAGGGTATCATGCCAGACGCGCCAGCTTGTTTGTCAACCATAGCGTCATTGTCTGCGAACTACCGACTACCAATACAAAGTCAATCGCAAGATTACGTCTATTGTGGGAAGCAGTAGGTGCAAATGTGATGTCTATGCCAGCTGATCACCATGATCGTATACTGGCGCATACCAGTCATTTGCCGCATTTGCTTGCCTTTAACTTGGTTGAGCAGTTGGCGAGCCATGATGACAATTTAGATATGTTTCGCTATGCCGCCGGCGGCTTTCGCGACTTTAGCCGTATCGCTGCCAGCGACCCTAAAATGTGGCATGATATATTTTTTGCCAATCAGAGCGCCATTGTGAGCGCTCTTGATGAGTATGGTGTCTATCTGCAAACCATGCGCCAGCTCATCATTGATCAAGATTCAACCGCCCTGATGGGACTTTTGGGCCGTGCGCAAGCCGCACGGCGACATTTTGGCCATATGTTAGCCAGCACCCCTTATACGGATACTTCTGCCATGTCAGCTTCTTATAATATTACTCCTAGCAACACTGTCTCTGGCACCATTGCGATCCCTGGTGATAAATCCATCTCGCATCGCAGCATCATGCTTGGTAGTCTTGCCACAGGCGTGACCAATGTGACCGGATTTTTGGAAGGAGAGGATGCCCTTGCAACGCTACAAGCATTCCGTGACATGGGCGTCACTATCGAAGGTCCTGACAATGGAAACTTGATTATCCATGGTGTCGGTATGAATGGTTTAAAGCCAAGCAAAACCCCACTATATATGGGCAATTCAGGCACCAGTATGCGCCTGCTATCTGGTATTTTAGCGGCGCAATCGTTTGATAGTGTGTTGACGGGTGATACCAGTCTAAACAAACGCCCGATGGAACGTGTGGCAGCACCGCTACGATCTATGGGAGCTGTGATTCAGAGTACTGGGCACAGTGGCACCGCACCGCTCAGTATCACTGGTCGCGATACCGCTGGTAAGCCATTGCAAGGTACTGAATATGATATGCCAGTTGCTTCAGCGCAGGTCAAGTCTTGCCTGCTGCTAGCAGGATTATGGGCAGAGGGCACAACAACCGTTACGCAGCCTGAAATCAGCCGTGACCATACCGAGCGTATGTTATCGGCTTTTGGTTATCCTGTGACTGTAGAAGGCAATCGTATCAGTGTCACTGGCGGCGGTACGCTAACTGGCGGTGATATTGCGGTTCCTGCTGATATTTCTTCTGCGGCATTTTTTATGGTGGCTGCTGCTATCAGTCAAAATAGCGAACTGACACTGACACAAGTCGGTATTAATCCGACACGTACAGGTATTATCGATATTCTAAAATTAATGAATGCAGATATTAGCCTAAGCAATGAGACCCACGTTGGCGGTGAGCCAGTGGCTGATATTACCATTCGCAGCTCAAACTTGGTCGGTATCGACATACCAGAGCATCTCGTACCACTAGCAATTGATGAGTTCCCTGTACTGTTTGTCGCGGCTAGCTGTGCGCAAGGGCGTACAGTATTGACTGGAGCTAAAGAGCTACGCGTCAAGGAGTCAGACCGTATTGCCGTAATGGCAGAAGGCTTACAGACGCTTGGCATCGATTGTACTGTCACTGACGATGGGCTGATTATTGAAGGCAAAGGCACTGCTACTGAGAACGGCGATATAAATAATAGCCAGCCTGTCTTTGGTGGTGGTCACATTGTCTCGCATCATGATCACCGTATTGCGATGAGTTTCTCTGTTGCTAGTCTGCGTGCATCCAAGCAAATTACCATTGAGGGAGTTGAGACAGTTAATACCAGCTTCCCAGGATTTGCGACGCTTGCCAACCAAATCGGTATGTCTATTGACGTTGATCAAATGGATACTGGTGCCCAATAGATCATAAAATGCCAGTTAGTGTCATCTTCTTGATTGACAACACAGCGCATCAATAAAAATTTAGTATTACATCGTTAGCAATGTACTCATGTCACTACTGGCATGAGTACATTGCTTTTTACCTTATAATCTCACTGTAGTAACCCTGCGCTTTCACCATGATGTCGATAATAATAATCAAAACTAGGTGAGGGCGCGCTTTGCTCTAAAAAGTTGTCCTATATTATGACTACCCAAAATGTCATCAAAAAACCTGTTGCTCCCATTACTACTACCAGGCGCGGTATTATCACAGCGCTTATTGCGTTTTTTATCTGGGGCGGATTTCCGTTATACTTCAAAAAACTATCTGATTATGATGCGACTGAGATCATTGGGCATCGTATTGTTTGGACGTTTTGCTGCCTACTAATTGTGTTAGTGGCTACCAAACGCTGGGGGTGGATTGAGACACTCAAAAAGAACCCAAGATGGATTGCACTATCGTTAGTATCTGGTTTGATTATCGCCACCAACTGGCTCACCTATGTCTGGGCGGTCAATCATGACCGTATCCTTGAGGCCAGTTTGGGATATTTTATTGGACCGTTGGTAGGCGTCGCATTATCAATGATATTGTTCAAAGAGCGCTTGCGTCCTTTGCAGTGGGTTGCTATTGGGTTTGCATTATTTTCCGTCATCATCCAAGTAGTAATGATTGGCAGTCTACCGTGGATATCGTTGATTTTGGCATTTAGCTTTAGCACTTATGGCACTATTCAACGGCAAACGCCATTGACCGCTGTCGATGCTATGTTTGTTGAGACGGCGATGCTGGTACCGTTATGCCTGTGGTGGTTTTGGCAGTCTGACGTGGTTAGTCACCAGCTAAGCTTTTGGTTTAGCTCAAATATTTGGCTGCTTATGATTGCAGGTCCGATCACTCTGATACCGCTGCTATTGTTTAATAAGTCTACCAAGCTTGTCGCGTATAGTATCTTGAGCTTTATGAATTATCTGACGCCGACGTTTATCTTCTTCTTAGCGGTATTTTATTATAAAGAACCGTTTGATTTACATCGTTTAGCAGTATTTGGGCTGATTTGGTTAGGTCTGCTATTATTTAGCATCGATCTATGGCGACATCGTCCAAGTAAAGTGTTAAAGGCGGCGCGCTTATGAGAAGAAGCTCTACAATAGTTTTGGATAAAAGATTCATCACTCAAATAAAAATTCGCAAATAAGGATAGACGTATGTTCCATACCCAGTCTGATGTCGTATTTATAAAGGGTCTAAAAGTTGAAGCCGTGATTGGCGTTTTTGACTGGGAGCGTGCAATCACCCAGCCGTTGCTCATTGATATCGCACTTGAGACTGATATTAGCGCTGCTGCACTGTCAGATGATGTGAGTGATGCACTCAGCTATAAAGAAGTGTGCGATGATGTGAGCGAGTGGTGCAAAGAGATACAAGCAAAGCTGCTTGAGCATTTGGCGGGACAGATCTCTGATAAGCTATTTGCAAAATATGACTGTCAAAAGATAACATTGAGCATTGCTAAACCGACGGCTATCACTCAAGCCGACGCGGTCGGGGTGCAAATAACACGCTATGCACCAGCGTCAAGCAATGAGCCAGTTACTACAGACGCTGATGACAGCCAAGCCGATGATGCATAAAACGTCGATGGATTCGGATTTAGAAACGCTAACACAAGGCGCATCTGAGACTCTGCAAGCACAGCTTGTGTTAGAGGTAGTGTTAGCGCTTGGGAGTAACTATCAAGCTGACAAGTATCTTCCGCTCGTTCGAAATAGCTTAGCTGCGCTAGGTGACATTCGTTTATCTACGGCTTTTCAAAATCCTGATTTTACCGCAAGCTTGGAACAACCAAAGCCTGACTATACCAATCAGTGTGTTTACCTAGCACTGACCACACCAATGAGTCTACATCATTTACAGCAAACTTTTAAAACGCTTGAAGGGAATTGTAATAGATGTCGGCAGACTAAGCCGAATCAAGTACGGCGAGTGACAATGGACATTGATATTCTGATGATTAAAATGGCTGGCAAAGAAAATAGCCTAAGCAAATATTCGACATTTAAATCAATATCTGATTGGATAGTAATGGCAGATCGTTATCCGTTTAAAGCGCATGAGGAAGCAGGGGTCGAAGAATTGGCAATAGCCAATCTATCGTTTCCAATATTGTTTTGAAAAACAGTAATTGTTGATAGGCAAACTACTGGCAATCGAGTTTGCAGAGGGTGATTTGATAAAAATATTATGGCGCCTACATTCCAATGCCCTGTAAGCGCCATAATATCGTCAATTTTGAACGTTAAGTCTGAACACTTCTACTATTTTTTCTCGGTTCCTGCTTCTGCTTCGTTAATATCAACACGACCAATCACATCTAAGTCTTCTAGACACAGCTTGTCATACTCTTTTTTGCAAAAATTGGGATCAATATCGCACATCGCTGACTGTAGTTGATCGAGGCGATTTTCTGACTGTTGGATGTGTTCAAGCATTTTAGCAAAAGCTTCCGCAACAGGGTCTTGTGAATAGGGGTCGATACCATAAGCGCGGAAGGTATTGGTACGTTTTGCGGTAGGGGTGGTGTTAGTTGTTTGATCTTCGCTGCTGTCACCTGCTTTCGCAACTTTCTCTTGCTGCTTGGCATCTTGTACCTTAGTCGTGAGCGGGTTGCCTTTTTCATCGTGATAATCTGAGATCATACGAGCCGCACTGCCGACCATCGTTGCACCTGCTGGCACCGGTTTAACTACCACTGCATTTGAGCCAATTTTGGCATTTTTACCGACCGTAAATGGCCCCAAAACTTTTGCACCAGCACCAACGGTCACGCCATCTTCTAGCGTTGGATGTCGCTTGCCATTGTTCCAAGATACTCCGCCTAGAGTGACACCGTGGTATAAGGTCACATCGTTCCCAATCTCAGCGGTCTCACCGATAACGACACCGACACCGTGATCGATAAAAAAGCGCTTACCAATCTTGGCAGCAGGGTGAATCTCGATACCGGTAATAATACGTGAGCCATAAGAGATAACACGAGCCGCCAGTTTCTGTTCATTATTCCACAGACAGTGCGCACCGCGATGCAATATCAGCGCATGAATACCAGGGTAGGTCAAAATAACCTCCAAGCTATTACGTGCTGCAGGATCACGGGTAAATACTGCTTCAACATCTTCTTTTAGATCTTTTTTGATGCTGGCAAGTGTTTTGAACAATTTGGCTGGCACTGACATAAAGCGTCCTATCTATTTGTCTATAGAGCACCGCTGCTAACATAGCAGGGTCTCTCATCTGTGGTCATGATATTCGGATAACAATGGAAACGTATAGCCGCTAGTCTCTCTCAAGTTATAACAGCTTTATGCCCTAAAATATAGTAAGGCGCTATCAAATAAACTGAGGTAATGAGCAATAACTTACCTTAGTCTTTTGAGAGTTTCGCAATCAAAGCACTTAATAGTTGATACTCTTTTTGATCAAGCTGCAAACGCGACCCAAGTCGAGACAGCCGCGATGGCAGTGATTTTAGATGTTCGCTATTTGCCAGACCACGATTGATCATAAGATCCGTAGTACGCTGGGTGAGCTGTTGCAGCTGCTGCTGAGTGATAGCAGGCTCGTCCCATTGCTGACGCAAATGCACATCAAGTGTCGGCTGAGTCGTGTCATCTGACTCTGTATCCAAATCATCTGCTGTCTGAACGTGTGTCTGAGCATAAGCAAAAACAAAGCTAGCAATGACTTGCACTGCGGAGGCGACATTTAGTACTGGATAGGCAGGATTGGCATCGATTTGAATGTGATAGTCTGCATAAGCCAATTCTTCATTGGTCAATCCGCGGTCTTCACGTCCAAATAGTATAGCGATATTTGGCTTGCAAGAAGGCGCAGCAGATAAAGTATCACTATCATCTGTACTTAAAGCTGCCTGTGCATCAATAAAGTCAAACATGATTTTGGCGGCCTGTGTGGGTGTCACGACAGGGCGAGGCAAATGACGACTGCGACTGCTGGCAGCAAATACCAACTGACAATCAGAGATAGACGCCTCTAGGGTAGGCGCGATGATAGCAGCGGACAACAGATCACTGCCACCTGCTGCATGTGAGACACTGGTGTCATCAATCGGTAGTTTGGGATCGACGACTGTCAAGCGAGACAAACCCATTGTATGCATTGCACGGGCAGCAGAGCCAATATTAGCAGGTAGAGTCGTATTGACCATCACGACTTGTAGACAGTTAAGATAATCATTCACTGTACGGGCGTGCTCAATAGATGATAAAGCGTCGTTACTCATTATTGCCCCAATCTTTGATTGATTTCTTGTTCGGCGCGTTGTAATGCGCCAGCGATTTCTTCAATCAAGTCTGCGTGCTCACTGATATGGCGCTCACGGCAGTGTTCTTGTAGCTCGCTGCTCAGGCGGACTAATTGAGTAGTACCTAAGTTTGCACTCGCCCCTTTTAGAGCGTGAGCTGCCTCAAAGCCGGTAGCATTGTCATTCTCTTGCTGAGAATTGCGTAATGTCACGATTCTTTGACGACTGTCTGTGAAATATACATGGATTAAATCGACAAAGTCTTCTTCTAGCAAGTCACGCATGTCTTCAAACTGTTCATGATTGACAATCTCTTCATCAGTCTGACCAGTTGTATTATTATTTGTCATGTCAGTCATTGTTTTTGTCCGATTATTAAAAGTTAAAGCGGTAAGATTACTATAGTAAATTTTCGATGGGATTGTACATTTTAGCTGTAATGAAAGTGTAAATTATCTTCACTGACTAAAGTCTTCAATTGTTGCAAGTTGTCATCATTTGGGTAGACGCGCCAGTGCTCGGATAGTCCTACATTGGCAATACCATATACGTCATAGATGCTTAGTCCAAGTGGTAAGCAGTTGTCATTGATAGAGGCATCCGTATTACTTAATGCATTGTTTGCATAACTTTGGAGCATGCCGTTTTGGTTCATTGCATCATGGTTCATATCGTTCTCTAGCGCCAACAGATCATTGCCATTTTCATCATATAAGCTGCCGCCCATGGCAGGATCGTAGGCGTTACTGCTAGCACCGCCTTGTTCGTCTTGTTCTTGATTATAAGTTAATCGCGGTTCAGGTATGATGTCAGCTTGGGCGGACTTGAGTAATGGCTGCAAGCGCGTGAGCAGGTCAATGTCATTGCCATGAACTTTGATACTGATTTTTTTGAGCCAACGCAAGCGGGCATCGACCATACTCATGGCGCTATCAAGGCGCGCAAACAAGCGCCCGTCACGCTCGCGGATGCTGCCTTTGATGATGACGACTTCATCGATTTTCAATTGTTCTTTGACACGGTTGAATCGCTCAGCGTAGCAGCTGACTTCTAGCCTCGATGTGCCATCATCTAACGTAATCACATTACGATTACCGAAGTTTGCGATATCTATAATGAGTCCTGCAAAATAGCAGCTGCCGTTGTAGCCAGTATCTGCCAGTTTATTGAGGCGAGCGCCTGAGGTATAGCGTTTTAACTCATCTAAGTATTCATTAATTGGATGACCGGTTAAGTATAGCCCCAGCGTATTTTTTTCCGCTTTTAGGCGATGTTTGTCACCCCAAATCAGCTCTGGCGTCATCACGAGCGGCGGCGCGGCAACAACCCCATCCATCTCACCAAACAAGTCCATCATGCCAAGCTCATTGTTTTGACGGTCTTGTTCAGCCGCTTGTACTGCGCTTGGTAGCTGGCTCATCAATGCACCGCGAATCTCGAAAGCTTCGTCGGCTGGTAAGTCGGGTCGTAGCGTCGCTGCAAAGTCATCAAAACAGCCTGCGCTGACCAATGCTTCGAGCGTACGCTTATTGACCTTTTTGATGTCCACACGGCGGCAGAAATCATATAAGTCTTTAAAAGGTCCATCCGTGCGACGAGCATTAACGATGGACTCGACAGCCCCTTCGCCCACGCCTTTAATCGCTCCAAGACCATAAATAATATTGGTTGGGGTGTCTGCGACGAAGTGCCATTCACTGCGATTGACCGATGGATTGACCACCGTCAACTCAAAATTTTCGCGACAGTCATTGATAAAGAACACCACGTTGTCGGTGTTGTTCATATCTGACGTTAATACCGCTGCCATGAACTCGGCAGGGTAGTACTGTTTTAGATAAGCCGTTTGGTAGGCGAGCACCCCGTAAGCGGCAGAATGCGAGCGGTTAAAGCCATAACCTGCGAATTTTTCCATCAGATCAAACACGCCGCCTGAGGTGACCTCGTCGATACCTTGCGAAGTTGCCCCAGTCACAAAGATATCGCGCTGCTTTGCCATCTCTTCAGGTTTTTTCTTACCCATCGCACGGCGCAGCATATCAGCACCGCCCAAACTATAGCCTGCCATCACCTGTGAGATCTGCATTACCTGTTCTTGATACACGATAACGCCGTTAGTGTTTTCTAAAATTGGCTCGAGATTCGGGTGGTCATAAATGACTTCCTCACGGCCGTGCTTACGGTCGATATACATCTCTACCATGCCTGCATCAAGTGGACCAGGACGATAGAGCGCACACATGGCGATGACATCTTCGATGTTTGTCGGCTGTAGTTTGGCCAGATACTTTTTCATGCCCATACTTTCTAGCTGAAAGACGGCTGTTGTTTTGGCATCTTGCAACAATTTGTAGGCTTTGACATCGTCTAATGGCAAATCTTCTAAAACTAAGGCGGGCACGTTTTCTTTGACACGGCGCAAGTTGATGTTCTCAACCGCTGCGTTAATAACTGTTAAGTTACGTAGACCCAAAAAGTCAAATTTTACCAGACCGACGGCTTCGACATCGTCTTTGTCGAACTGACTGACACGGTGCCCATCATCATCACAATAGATCGCGCTAAAGTCCGTGATCTTATGCGGTGCAATCAGTACACCACCAGCATGTTTGCCAACGTTTCGGCAGACACCCTCAAGTTTAATCGCCATCTCCCAGATCTCAATGGCATCTTCATAATCCATATTATCAGGGTTAGAGATTAAGTCTTTGAGCTGTGGCTCTTGCTCAAGCGCTTGGCTAAGGGTGATGCCGGGTGTTTTGGGAATCAGTTTGGAGATTTTATTGGCCAAAAAGTACGATTTGCTTTGTACACGTGCCACATCGCGCACCACCGCTTTTGCGGCCATGGTACCAAAGGTAATAATCTGTGAGACCGCATCACGACCATAGGTCTGCGCCACATAGTCAATCACGCGATCGCGACCCTCGATACAAAAGTCGATATCGAAATCGGGCATCGATACCCGTTCAGGGTTCAAGAAGCGCTCGAATAACAGATCATAATGAATAGGGTCAAGGTCGGTAATATTGAGCGCGTAGGCGACCAGAGACCCTGCACCAGAACCACGTCCAGGACCTACGGGCACGCCGTTGGCTTTCGCCCAGCGGATAAAGTCCATTACAATGAGGAAGTAACCGGGAAAGCCCATGGATAAAATGATATCCAGCTCATATACTAGGCGCTCGTCGTATCTTTGACGAAAGTCGCTCCAATTGTCTGTACGTGCCTCGACTGGAAAGAGCTTATCTAAGCGCCGCTCAAGACCGCGCTGGGACTCTGCACGGAAAAACGACTCAATCGTCTCGCCTTCAGGGACAGGAAAATCGGGCAATACATTAATGCCTAGCGTCAAGGTTACATTGCAGCGGGTAGCCAAACTTAAAGTGTTATCAACCACTTGCGGGATATCAGCAAACAGCTGCGCCATTTGGTCTTGGGTTTTTAGATACTGCTCATCTGAATAGGTCTGCGGGCGGCTGGGGTCTGCTAAGACATAAGAGCCTGCAATACACACGCGAGCCTCATGCGCATCAAAATCTTCTTGCGCTAAAAAACGCACATCGTTATGAGCAATGATAGGAATGTTGTGCTTGGCACCTGAGTGAATGGCCGCCCTAATAAAAGCATCTTCGCCTGAGCGGTTGGTACGCTTGATGGCAAAGTACAAACGATCGTCAAATTTTGCTTGCCATTCAGTGAGCATCTCATCGGCTTTTTCTGGCATAGAACCAACCAGTGCTTGACCCACGTCTGATTTTTCGGTTAGTAGTACAATGACGCCTGCCGCATGCTCCAGAATATGACTACGCTTAATCACAGGTGTGCCATGGTTGACAGGATCAGCGCGACCTTCGGTAAACCCAAGCGACACGATACGGGTAATGTTTTGATAGCCCTCGTTGTTCATCGCAAGTAGGGTAAGGCGTGTGTCTTCATTGTCCATGATGACGTCACTACCGATAATGGGCTTGATACCCGCGCCTAGGCAGGCACGATAAAACTTCACTGTGGCGTACAGGTTAGACAAATCAGTCAGTGCCAGCGCGCGCTGATTATCGGCTGCGGCCGCTTTTACGAGCGGTTTGATACGCACGATAGAATCGGTGATGGAGTATTCGCTGTGGATGCCAAGGTGTACAAATGCCATAGAAGACTCTTACTGGTACGATCAAAGAAATAAGCTACCGATAAAATAATTGATTATTATCAATCAATTATACTGATACCTAGAGGCCGATAAGACCTCGATAGCCATATTGATACGTTTTAAATGGGGTCGTTAATAATATCATTATTTGCGGCAGACAGCCACTGATTGCAAGGGTTTAATCTGAGTGAAATAAGTCACTATACGACTTCCAATAGGCCAAATGGCATATTAAAAAGCCCTCTATACATAATGTATAGAGGGCTATGTTATTGATAATTAAAAACAGTTTGATCTAGTATCCAACCACCGCTGCATCAACTATACGGGGATCAGAAGAGCCATAAACGCCGTTTGGTGTGAGCATAATCGACTGCGTGGAGCCCATGGCTGATTTTGGACTGACCGTGTGACCCATAGATTCCAATTTTTTGATCGTATCGATATTCAGTGCCTTTTCGACTCGAATCTCGTCAGGCAACCACTGGTCATGAATGCGCGGCGCGTGCGTTGCTTCCGCGATATTCATGTCGTGGTCGATGACGTTGGAGATGATTTGGGTGACCGTGGTAATGATACGACTGCCACCTGGACTGCCCGTGACGATATAAGGTTTACTGTCTTTGAATACCAGTGTCGGGCTCATCGAGGAGAGCGGACGTTTATTGGCTTCAACGGCATTTGCTTCGCCGCCTAGCAGTCCGTAACCATTGGGTACACCCGGCTTGGCAGAAAAGTCATCCATTTCATTATTGAGCAGAATACCTGTGCCCTCAGCCACGAGACCAGTGCCATAAGAGAAGTTCAACGTATAGGTGTTGGCGATGGCATTGCCGTCTTTATCAACAATAGAGAAGTGCGTGGTCTGATCGCTTTCATAGGGAAGCGGGTTGTTGGCTTTGATGGTAGCTGCTGGCGTGGCCTTGTTCGGGTCGATTAACGTACGCAGTTTATCTGCATAAGCTTGTGAGGTTAGGCCACTGGCAGGGACATCAATAAAGTCAGAATCACCGAGATACTCAGCGCGATCCGCATACGCCAGTTGCATGGCCTCGCTCATCAAGTGAATGGTTTTTGCGCTGTTTTGACCGTAGTCACCCAGTGGATAGCCTTCTAAAATATTTAAAATCTGCACGATATGAATGCCGCCAGAGGAGGGCGGTGGCATCGAGACAATCTCATAACCACGGTAGTTACCTTTGACAGGCACGCGGGCGATGGCTTCGTAATCGGCTAAGTCTTGTAAGCTCATGCTGCCGCCTGCTTCATTGACGGCTTTTACGATGTCACGCGCGGTTTCACCCTGATAAAATCCGTCTACCCCTTGTGCCGAAATTCGTTTCAATGATTGCGCAAGTTCAGGCTGTTTTAACCGCTCACCTGGTTGATAGGCACTGCCATCCGCTTTAAAAAACACTTTTTTGGTGCTTGGCCATTTTTGCAAGCGGTCACTCAAAGCAGTAAGCGATTCGGACAAACCTGCGGTGACTTCTATACCATCTTCTGCCAATGCGATCGCTGGTGCCATGACTTGCTCGCGGCTCATCGTGCCATGCTCTTCTAGGGCTTTTAACAGTCCTGCTACTGTCCCTGGTACGCCAACGGCTAAACCATGATAACGAGATAAGTCACTAACTGCGTTGCCCTTATCGTCGAGGTACATATCGCGAGAGGCGCTACTTGGTGCCTTTTCACGGTAATCAAGGGCGACTGTTTTGCCTTGTTTGGCATCATAAATCATCATAAAACCACCACCGCCAAGGTTGCCCGCGCGCGGTAAGGTCACTGCTAAGGCAAAACCCACTGCGACCCCAGCATCGACGGCATTACCACCGTCTTTTAAAATCTGCAAACCAATATCAGAGGCAAGTGCTTCTTGGGTGGCAACCATGCCGTTTTTTGCCCATAGCGGATGGTGAATCGCATCTTCAGAGTAGATGGCCTGATCGCTATTGGCATTATTGGACGTGGTTTTGAGAGTGCTGGTTTTGGCTTTTGTGATGCGTTTGGTTTCAGATAGGACGGTTGGATTGTCCGCCATGATGGCTAAATTGATTGCACTGGTATTGATAGAGGTATTATTGAGCGTCGCGCTACTTGCTGGGATGGTTGGCTCCAGTGCATGAGCTGAGACAGACAGTAGCAAGGCGCTTGTGATCAGCAATATATTAGTTTTTAGCTGGTTTTTGGTTTTTGAAGGGATCTGCTGAGCAATCTGATCGGCATGAAAAGGGAGTCGTGACATCGCAAAGTCCTTTTTGGGCGAGTAAAAGTAAACCATTAGAGAGATGTCTGAATAATAACGAAAATAACGAATAGTAGAAAGTTGTTTATTAAATTCTACAATGAGGTGTTGATACAAGATGAGCAACTCTGTCAGTAATTTCAGTTGTTTTCATTTAAGCACGACCTAGCATAACTGCCTCGTTATATAGAGGAAATTACTTCTCATTGAAGTTTTCCTTTAAAAAATATACGCTACGCTTACTAAACTGTAACGTCTTGTGATATAAATAACAGTACTACTGTACACTCATTATCGATGAGTCTATCTACAAAAAGAGACTGTTATGCCATTACGTCATTTGAAAACCTGCAATCAACAGCGTTTTATTGAGGCTACGCCCGCCTGTTTTTCTAATACTAAGCGCTATAATGATCGTTTATATCAAACCTGTAAACTGACTTCTATCGCACTGTTAGTGAGTAGTGCATCGTTTATGCTCGCAGGTTGTCAATCTGCATCTCCTATATCATCGAATACAGGGTCGACCAGCACACTGATAGACTTTAGCAGTGCAGATACCGCGAAGAGTCAACGCCAAGGACACGCCTTTACAGCCAGTCAAGATGCTCAGGCCGAGCGTTACGCGCAATTGTTTGATCAAGAAAAATACCCGAGTACTGAGAACCAAGCTAAGACGCATTTACTAGCTGCGATTCGTCAGCACTTAGCGACAGAGCATGTGGCCGTCGCCCAAGCGAATTATCAGTCAGTACCGTTTATCGATGCAGACAGTATCGATGCAGGATCAACCAGCTTGCTCAGAACGATCATAGAAACCTATGCCTATCAGCCTGAAGGGATGGTCGATGAATATCAGCCTTATATCGATGAATATGACGACTCATTGCAGTCTGACTATTACAATGAAAAATATGGTGAGAGTGATCCTGCCGAGGTAGAAAGAAAAGCCAGCGCCGCGATATTGGCTGAAGCAGGGGAGAATGAGCCTACGAGCAGTGATGCTAGCAGCGATAACGAGTATGCTTACGATACAGCAGATTATGATAGCGCTGATTACAGTAGTGACGACTATGATAATTATGATGAATACAGCAGTAGCGCAGGGAGTGCGCTCTCAGGTATGTCAAGGTTAAATCCAAAAACTATGGCTGCAAAATATGAAGCTATGCAACTGGCAAAACAGCAGGCTAAGACAGAGGTGTCAGCTGACAATAAGCCCTCAATGTCTTCTACTGGGTTGATTGGTAATATACTGACCATGTTCCACCGTACGCCAGAACAAATCGCCGCAACTAACGCCTATCAGTATCAGAACTTGACGTTCAATAGCGTCAGCCAATACAACCCCAAGCAGCGACAATTACAAAGTGTCTATAGCTACGATTACGCCACACCAACGATCAGCTCATCTATACAGGTTCCTCTCGCATTTGATTTTAATAACAGCAAGGTCACAGTCGACCCATCGGCCATTATGCCACTTGTCGCCATAGTCAATCCTGAAAACACCCCTTTACCTGAACAAATGGCTGCACATACGGTAAGTTTTGGTTTACCTGAAAGTATTACAGCTCAGCTGCCACCAGCAGTACTGTATGACGCCGTGCTCAACGCTATACAACAAAGCATGGCAGAATTGGCACCTGAGCATTTTAGCGCGGTAGATATTGATGGTGATGCATTTGCCAAAAAAGTCGGTGCGACCCGCGCAGTAAAAGTCTATTTTGGTAGTCAGCAAAGCGGTGAAATGATTGGCAAAACGCTAAAATATGTGACGCAGTCGCTACAAGCGCATGTCGATGCCAATCCAAAACAATACCCTGATGGCGCTACGCTAAAGGCTGCACTTGCCAAAGCGCAGCTGTATAACAAAGGCTATCAAAGTGCTGATGTGGGCTCGCTGTTGCAGCTCATCGAAGCTATTGGCCCCATCTCATTTAATCAAATCAATTACTACTACTTAGACAGCTCAGATCGCCTACTTGCCAAGCAGCAGCGTGTCAATATTGGTAGCGATTTTATGGGCTCTACGACGACTATGCTCAATCAAATACGTTATGACAAAACCAGCTTTAATCGTCATGCATTAACGCCATTATTGGCGGAATCGTTTGGTCCAAAAGCCACCGCTCCTATCGATGGTAATGCATGGATTGCCGCACAGCGTGAGAAAAGAGACAGCCTACAGCTGGCACGCTATGCCCGTTATGACTATCAGGATGGTGGGCTAGAGAATTATTACAATAGTGATGACTATAACAGTGGTGACTATGAGCGTAACTATGGCGAAGAGGCCATCGAGCAGAGCCGTACTGACAACGGCGAAGATGATACAGATAATAAATAACGACTCAGCTGCATTATCTCACTGCATTTACGCTCATATCTATTAGGAATAAATAATGAAAACAATATATAAAACCATCGCTTTACGTTTGCCATCTATGATGAAAGCCAATCAATTATTGACTAGTGCCTGTCTATCAGGGGCACTACTATTAACAGGTTGCCAAGCAACTAATATCAGTCAACCAAATACGGCAGCTAAGCCATTACCTAGTACTGCAAAAAAGACATTGGCAAATGCGTTGCAAAAACAGCGCCGTCAATCGTTTAGCTACCATAGCAACCTTGAAATAAGTAATGGAATCAGCAACAACCGACCGCTGACTGCTACAGAGCGCCGACACATGGCTGTAGCAAACTATGTGGATCAACACTGTGAGGAGGCGCATGACCAAACGTATGCAGCGCTAATACTGGAGGCAGAAAACCAAAACAAAGAAGTTCTAGCGGCTGATTACGATGCTGAGCGCGATAACATCAAGCAGTCGTACGTCGAATGCGTAAAGGCTTACAATGCCTGGAACGACCATTATTACGATAGCACTATCAAAGTGGCACCAGAGTATCAGGTGCTATTCGATGATTATGAAGACAAACCAAAACCACTGGATAACAAAAAAGTGCAATTACTTGATGAGTATTTGCTACAACCATTATCTATCGATGCGCAAGGAATCTACCAACCACTAGCGGGCAAGACGACGATGCTTGCCAGCGCCCAGTATCAGGCGCGCAACCACCATAGTAGTATCAATCAGCCTATTTACGTTGATTTAAAAAACGGTGATATCTATCTATGGGCAGATAACCTTGCGCTGATCAACTCTGAGCTGTTAGACGATAAGCTTGGAGAAAAATGGCGCAACAAATGGCTAAAAATAGCCATCGATGATGGTACATTGCCCAAAGGGTTTGGAGGTGTGCTAATAAAAAGCCACTTTGCCGCGTTAGATATGACTTATGATGCAGCCCCAGTTGGTCAGTTTGATTATGTCGCGCCCAACACACTTACGTCAGTATCCCCGAAGCTACCTGCCCATCAGCTATCAGCAATGTTGCCAAGCGAATCTATTATTCGCCGAGTACAGAGTTTTGATGATTATCGTGACGATTATAAGAGTTATATGCAGATTTTCTATGATCGTATCAGCAAGCAATATCCAGAACTCATTGAAGAAGCGGCGCCTATGACAGCCTTTGAGACGATTCAAAACCCACAGGCATTCACTAGCAAAGCGATGGTACAAAAAATACTAGCGATGATAAAAGAACAAATGAACGATGACGTATCAGAGGCGCAAGCAGCTGCCAACACAGAGGTACAAGAGCTATATGGTTTTGATAAAAAGGGTCAGCTCAAATGGCAGCATGTCCATCGCAAGCTTGATATCGACAACGCCTCTGATAAAAGCAATCATATGATGATAGACGTGTTGCAGCAGTACGCTGCTATCAATACCAGAAATATGGCGTTCCCAAATCTACCACGTGATGTTCAGTCGCCGAATACAAGCAATAGTATCGATCTTAGAGAATACGCGCCAGAGTTACTGCAATATTACCGTGATGGTAATGGCACAGTAGTGGGTAAAATGATGTTTAATATGCTACCGATGGCCAAAGAGCGTCTTAGTTCGATTGATTAATGCGTAAGACCAGTCGTTGATGAGCAGAAAGATTTTCAATAAAAAAGCGCACCGTTTGTACGATGCGCTTTTTTGTTCATATAGCGATAGGCACTGTAGTGATGGGTACTATGTCGATAAGCAATACAAAGACAAATTAGTACCGATCAGTACAGGGGTAACCGCTTACATACCTGGACGTTGCTCATCATGACCTTTACGGTCTTTTGAGTGCTTGCGTCCTTTTTCTTGTCTTTCTGATTTCATTTGTTCCATTTTTGCACGCTGTTCAGCCGTTAGGACTTGAGAGATAGCATGCTGAGTTTGTACACGCTCGATAAAACGTTGTTTGGTTTTGGTAGCTTGTTGATCAGCCAAGCGGTTTAGCGCAGCGTTATTTAGCGTGCTTGCGTTGGTCAAAGCTTGTATTTGCTGATCCATCTGCGCGCGCTCTGCTTGATGCGTTGCACGATCAGCAGTACGATCGCCACGCTTTTCTTGCATGATGGCTTTGATTTGGGCTTGCTGTGTGACCGTTAGATCCAGCTTTGACATTGGACCTTTCATAGCGCCATTTTTATGTTTTTGTTGCATTTGAGTCGCGGGTGTTGTATCGGTGGTTGCATTGACACTGGTACAGGCCGTCACGGTAAATACGCTAGAAGCTGCTAATACTGAACCTAATAATAATTTTTTCATGATGAGATCCTTTATGAAGTTGAGTGTGGTTTAGTAGACACTAAAATTTTATCTTGCGAGCATCCTTTTCCAGACTGCGGCACTCGCTGCTGATAGGAGCTATATTACGACAGTTAAAGGTTACGAACATTTATGAAGTATTAAGAAAGGTAACGTTTATAGCGAACTGATATGCGCATGCCTGATAATATGGATAACCGGACCAATGAAAGCCAATTGAAATCATCAAAAGTGAAAGGAGAGGCGTATGCCAAATATACTGATAGGTGATGATGATGAAGAGTTAACTCAGTTATTACAAGAGTATTTGTACAATCATGGCATCCATTGTGACTGTGTTCACGATGGCGCTGCGGTTATACAGCGATTAAAAGCGGTGGCGCACGACGATGCTGCCTACGATTTACTCGTGCTCGATATCATGATGCCCAAAATAGATGGGCTGAGCGTATTACGTCAACTGCCAAGCATCAGTGATATTCCTGTGATTATGCTGACGGCAAAGGGGGAGGAGATCGATCGTATCATCGGCTTAGAGTTAGGCGCTGATGATTATATCACCAAGCCCTGTAACCCGCGCGAACTGCTGGCACGTATCAATGCGGTGATCAAACGAACCAATACCACCGCATCTGAGCATACACCGCTACCAGAGAGCCGGTTATCTCTTGACCAAAACCAGCGTGTTTGTGAGATAGATGGCGTGGCGTTACAAGTGACTGGGACAGAGTTTGACTTGCTTGTGGCACTACTTAAGCAAAAAGGAGAAGTGGTGAGCAAGGCATGGTTATCAGAGAATGTCTTGCAACGTGAGTTGCAGCCTTTTGACCGTAGCCTTGATGTGCATGTGTCTCGTTTGCGCAAAAAACTACAGCCTTTTCATGACGAACCAATTAAAGCGGTGCGTGGAAAAGGCTATCAACTGGTGCTCTAATGACAAACTCATCAATAAAAGCGTCCCAGCAGGACGCTAACAAAAATACTCAAAAATCACCCAAGCTAAAGGTGCGTGTGACGCTGTTTTGGCGTTTGTTTTTGAGCTTATTGCTGACGATCCTGATTACCTCTATTTTATCCATTGTGGTCGAGCGCTGGTTGGCCGAAAAGGAGCTGACTGCTCGGATGGATGTCCAAATTGAGAGCCTATTAATTAAACGTCAAGAGATGGCTGCAGCACTACGAGTAGGCGACTTGACCACGGTCACGCAGATGTATCGTCAGGATAGACGGCTGATGAATCAAATTAGAGTCTACGACGAGCAGGGCGCTATTATATTTCCGCGCTATCGAGACCGAGAGGATCGAGCACAAGAGCGGCTACAGAACGGTCAGCAGTCAGTTGAGCGTGCTATACCACCGATGCCGCAGCCCAGAATGGACAACAACGATAGACCAAGAAATTATAATGACGAGGTACCAAAAAAACCGCCGACGGTCTTGCATGAGATTTTGAAGCCATTAACCTCGAGTAGTGCTGCAATTGCAGAGATAGATGCTCGTCCTGAGCTGGCCGACATCTCGGTTGAGCTGCCCGATGGGCAGTCAGTTATCATACAGCTGCGCCCGCACTTGCGTTTCTCAGATGTCGTTGCGTTGCAACACGGTAATTTTCCTATACGTCTGCTCTTGATTATCGTTTTTAGTGTGCTGATTTGTGTATGGCTTAGCCGTACATTGACCCAGCGTATCGGGCGTGTACAAAGCACGGTTCACCGTATGATTGATGGGGATTATCAAGCCAATCCAGCATTGTCCAAAATGGGTGATGATGAGCTTGGGTTACTGGCCAAAGACGTGGCGCATTTATCAACGAGATTGGCTGAGAGTGAGCTGGCGCGCAAACAAATGCTAAGCGATATCTCTCATGAGCTACGCTCACCGCTTGCACGACTTGATGTGGCAACTGAGCTGACTCGCGACTTTGCCCCCAATGCCAATCGCTATCTAGACCGTATTGACAAAGAGTCTACGCGGATGAATGAGCTGATTGAACAAATCATTCATATTCAATCACTACAAATGCAGCAATATACGATCGACAATCTAGAAAGTGACGTCGTCAATTTGACTGAAATTATCAGTGATATCGGACAGGATGTGTGCTTTGAGTTTCAGCATAAAGAAGTTCACTGGCAGTGGCAACCACCTGAAGATTTGATGTCCACTGAGACAAAAAACGTAAAAGATGCTTGGACGATACAGGGCAATCAGGAGCAATTGCATAGCGCGCTCGAAAACATCATTCGCAATGCTTTTATGCATACGGCTGCAGGTTCGACAGTCATTGCTGAGATGAAAGCAGTTCAGACAGATGATGGTCGATCTGCCATTCAAATTAGCGTAAAAGATGAAGGCGGCGGTATAGCGGATAAGGACCTAGAACGTATCTTTCAGCCATTTGTGCGGTTAGACTCTGCGCGTCATCGTGATACTGGGGGGTATGGGTTGGGATTGGCTATCGTTCACGCTGTTGTGATGGCGCACAAAGGCTCTATCACGGCCTATAACCGACAGGATGGTATCAAAGGATTGATAGTACAAATCGTTTTGCCTATGAAAGAGAAAATAAAGTATTAAAAAGCAGCTTAAATGAATCGTTTTCGCTCATGCATATATGTAGTGTACATAAGTCCATAACCTGTATGAGATTATGGACTTATGTTTATAAAGAAGCATCGTCTTGACAAATGCACTCAATAATAAAAATCTTTTATATTCCCTAATATGAATATAATAGACAAACGGTATTAAATCACGGACGAACGGTATTGTCTCTCTCTATATATTCGGCAATACTAATATATAAGAGAGTGATACATAACTTACAAAACGAAACGTCTTACTTCTTAAACCTTAATATCAGTAATACTTAAAAAGGCTTTACTACCGCACACATAACTCGTCTTATTTTGTCATATCGACTCTCTTGCAAGATGGATTTTATCTCTGATTTTTTAAATCTGACAAATCTGTAAGGGAGTACATATCATGAACCGCATCTATAAAGTCATCTGGAATGAAGCCCTAAATTGCTTTACCGCAGTCGGTGAGTATGCAAAAGGGCATGGCAAATCTTCCAAATCTAGTGTCAGTGCTAACACAACCATCAGCACGACATCTCGTTCATCTACTATCAATACACTATGCCTGAGTGCCATAGCACTTGGGCTCATAACGGCTGGATTCGGCATGCAGGCAAGCGCTGTAGGCACAGAAAATCACCATAATGGTAACTATAGTCACAGTCATGGTAGTCATGGTGTCCATAGCCACACCGCTGGTAACAACAGCCATAACAATTCAGGTCAAGGCAACCCCGGAAGTTCAATAGCACTAAAATTTGAAGGCGATAATGCTACAACTATTACACGCAGTAATGGTGAGACGCTCAATATTTTGGGCGGTGCAACAGGAGCGCTAACGAATGGCAACATCGGGGTCTTTGGTATAGGTGATACTTTGACCGTTAAACTAGCAGAAGATTTGACGGGTTTGGAAAGTACTACCTTTAACAGCGGTATTGTTATTTCATCCACTGGTATCAATGCTGGTAATAAGAAAATAACCAATGTAGATAATGGGCTGGTTAGTGCTAGTAGTAAAGAGGCGGTCAATGGCTCACAACTGCATAGTTTAACCAATACCGTCGCCGCTAACAAAACCAAGTACTATAGTGTCAATTCAACTGCCTCTGGCAATGCCAATAACGATGGCGCAACCGGACCCAATGCTATGGCAATGGGTGGTAATGCTAGTGCTACTGGCGGGCAAGCTATTGCTATTGGTAGCGGAGAGAGTGGTCAGAACACCGTAGCGAGTGGACAACAGTCTATCGCCATCGGTGCAAACGTCGTGTCAACAGGGCATTCTTCTATCGCAATTGGCGGCGATGATCTAGATGATGCCTCAAAAGCCAATATCGATGGAACCTCTGTATCCACACTCAATGGTGGTGATGTCAATACTACTTTCTTCTCCTATACAGGTCGTGATTTGGTTGAGACGCCGCGCTATAAGGTAAACACCGAGTCAGGTGGTGCCGCCTCCATAGCTATTGGGGCAAAGTCGTTATCTGAAGGTGCACTATCTACCGCTGTTGGCGTACAGTCCTCTTCATCTGGTGTTGCGTCTTCTGCCTTTGGTATCGGTGCTTCAGCAAGCGAAAAAGGATCAGTCGCACTTGGTGCAGGGTCAGTGGCCAATGTTGCAGGTGGCGCTATAGGTTATGATCCAACAGGTAATGACAATGCTGCAATCATAGCAACCCAAAGTGGCGCAAGTTATGGTGCTGTTTCAATCGGGACCGGAGAAGCAGGTGGTACTCGTCAGATTGTAAATGTCGCTGCTGGTACCAATGATAGCGATGCAGTGAACGTGTCTCAGCTAAAAGCGTTAGATGCTGTCGTTGCTGACATTGATTTTCCTATCCGCTCTAGCAATGCACAGCCATACACCACATCAGTAACAGGTACTGATGCTCTGGCCGTTGGCTCTAATGCCAATGCAGACGGTAGTAGCTCAACCGTTATTGGAGAAAATGCGTTTGGAAAAGGAAATGCGACCGTCATTGGTGAAGGTGCACGATCTTCATTCAATGGCTTCGCGGGTGGTCAAGATGCAAAAGCAGGTGTTAATTCAGTTGCGATAGGTCAAAGAGCCACAAACGGCAATGCAAGTCGTGCAGTTGCAATAGGCTATGAAGCAAAAGCAACTGCCCAAGACACCGTTGCACTTGGTCTTGGTGCGCAAGCCAAAGCGCAAGGCAGTGTGGCACTTGGTAAAGGTGCTAGTGCCAATGCTCTAAACAGCGTGTCTTTAGGTCAAAACTCTGTTGCTGCGTTACAAAGTGGTGCTTCATTTTTAACCAACGTTGCTGCTGATGCCAATAACGGTACAGTCTCAGTGGGCGCTGTTGGAAGCGAACGTCGTATCATCAATGTGGCAGGTGGCTCAGCAGACACTGATGCAGTGAATGTATCTCAGTTAAAAGCGGTTGCAAACATTGCAAATGAAGGCTGGGACATCAGCGCACAAGGCGACAGTACTACCGCAAGTACGGTAGAGCCTGGCGACTCAGTAGACTTCAATAGTAAGAATAGCAACATCACCGTCTCCAAAACCGCAAACAGCAATGATGTCTCATTCGAGCTTAATGACAACCTAGACCTAGGCAATAACGGTAGCGTGGAAATGGGTTCGAGCTCTCCTTTTGGACTGGGTAGCACAACGACACTTGATCGCGCTGGTCTAACAACAGGCAACTCGTACTTTAGTACAACGGTAGATGGCTTAGGGGTCAGAACAGGCAATGCATTGGCTAGTACGACAGTCAATGGTGCAGGAGTATTTGTAAATGGTCCATTGGGTATTCCTAGTACTGCTTTAACTGTGAATGGGTTAACCATTATCGGCGGCCCAAGCGTAACAAGGTCTGGTGGTATTAACGCCGGAAATAAAAAAATTGTCAATGTTGATGATGGTGAGAATCCAAACGACGCCGTCAATGTCAGTCAGCTCAATAGCTCATCTGCTGCTGCCAGAACCAAAGTGGTCAAAGGCACTAATGTGGCCAGTGTGGACTTTTCAACTGACAGTAATACAGGTCAAGACGTCTACACCGTTAATGCTAATGGCACCAAAGTATCAGAAGGATCGTTAGCAGTAAAAGTAAGCAATACTACTGATGGCAACAGCTTGACTGACTACGCCGTTGACTTAAGCGATGACAGTAAAGCCAGTTTGGGTAAAGCGGATAGTGCGATGCAAACTGTCGTCACCCAAATCGATGGTAACGAGGTTAAAACCCTGAACCAAGCGGACAATACTGCCAACTTCTTAGCCGGTAAGAACATCGCTCTCACCGATAAGAATGGTGATATCGAAGTTGCAACAGCCGCTATAGTTGACTTCACTAGCGTCACTACAGGAGACACCTTACTCAATACAGGTGGTGTGAGCTTCTTAGGCGGTAGCAGCGTCAGACTCAGTAATACCGGTCTTAATAATGGTGGTAACAGAATCACTGAGGTGGATGATGCTATTGAGTTAGATGACGCAGTCAACCTCAGTCAGCTAAACAGTGTCACAGAAACAGCCAATAGAGGCTGGGACATTAGTGCACAAGGTAACAGTACTACCGCAAGTACGGTAGAGCCTGGCGATGCAGTGGACTTCAATAGTAAGAATAGCAACATCACTGTCTCCAAAACAGCAAACAGCAATGATGTCTCATTCGAGCTTAATGACAATCTTGATCTAGGCAACAACGGTAGCGTTAGTACAGGTGATATCTTTGGTGGTACTAAAGTTAATCGTTTGGGTCTGGTCACAGGTGGCCTAGCTATGGGCGGGGTGACAACGGTTAGCGGGCTTGGCGTGAAAGTAATAGGTACAAATCCACTATCTAAGGCAACGTTGACCAGTGATGGTCTAAGCATGTTCAATGGCCCAAGTATTACTAAATCTAATGGTATCAACGCCGGAAATAAAAAGATTGTCAATGTTGATGATGGTGAGAATCCAAACGACGCCGTCAACGTCAGCCAGCTAAACAGCTCATCTGCTGCTGCCAGAACCAAAGTGGTCAAAGGCACTAATGTGGCCAGTGTGGACTTTTCAACTGACAGTAATACAGGCCAAGACGTCTACACCGTCAATGCTAATGATACCAAAGTATCAGAAGGATCGTCAGCAGTAAAAGTAAGCAATACTACTGATGGCAATAACTTGACTGACTACGCCGTTGACTTAAGCGATGACAGTAAAGCCAGTTTGGGTAAAGCGGATAGAGCGTTACAAACTGTCGTCACCCAAATCGATGGTGACGAGGTTAAAACCCTGGACCAAGCGGACAATACTGCCAACTTCTTAACCGGTAAGAACATCGTTCTCACCGATAATAATGGTGATATCGAAGTCGCAACAGCCGCTGTAGTTGACTTCACTAGCGTCACAACAGGAGACACCTTACTCAATACAGGTGGTGTTAGCTTCTTAGGTGGTAGCAGCGTCAGACTGAGCAGTAGCGGTCTTGATAATGGTGGTAACAGAATCACCAACGTCGCAAGTGGAGTAGGTGATGAGTTCAATGCCGCAAACATCGGTGATGTGAATCGTGCATCGAGCGCTGCTAGAACCAAAGTGGTGAAAGGCACCAATGTCGCCAGTGTGGAATTTTCAACTGACAGTAATACAGGTCAAGACGTCTACACCGTCAATGCTAATGGTGTCAGCGCTTCAGCTGGATCTGCTGCAGTCACCGTCACAGCGGGTGAAACAGATGAGATGACCAACATAACTGACTACGCCGTTGACCTAAGCGATGACAGTAAAGCCAGTTTGGGTAAAGCGGATAGTGCGTTACAAACGGTAGTTACCCAAATCGATGGTGACGAGGTCAAAACCCTGAACCAAGCGGACAATACTGCCAACTTCCTCACAGGCGACAACATCGTTCTGAGTGCTGATGATGGTGGTATTAGAGTCGCTACAAAAGACGACGTCACCTTCACTAGTGTCAGTTTCACTGACAGTACAGTCCGTTTGAGTAATGAAGGACTGGATAATGGCGGCAACAGAATCACAGAGGTAGCCGATGGTGATGAAGATACGGACGCTGTCAATGTTAGGCAGTTAAATGCAACCAATAGTACAGTCGACTTGGGACTGAACTTCACAGGAGATGACACCTCAGCTGTTATCAATCGTAAATTAGGACAAACCTTAACGATTCAAGGGGGTGCAACAGAGCTGACTGATAACAACATCGGTGTGGTCGCTGACGAAGATGGCAACCTAAACGTTAGGTTGGCTGAAGATGTGAGGCTTGGTCGAAACGGCAGTGTGAGAATGGAAAGCACTGTACTTAACAATGCAGGTGTTACCATCACTGACGGTCCTAACGAGACCATCACTTTAAGCAACGAGGGTCTTGATAACGGTAATAATAGAATCATCAAAGTTGATAAGGGGATTGCACCAACTGATGCCGTAAACTTTGCACAGCTCACTATGACCAATGATGAAATCGCCAAAGGTATTAGGGTTGGCGATGGCAATAGCGATAATGATCAGCAGTTTGCATTAGGCGATACGATCAATGTCACAGGTGATAGCAATATAACCACCACTGCTTCTGCGACTGGGGTAGCAGTCCAGCTCAACAACCAGTTAGATCTTGGTAATGAGGGTAGTGTGCAGATAGGCAATAGCATTATGAATAACACAGGCTTTACTTTCATTGATAGTGGGCTGGGGAGAACGGTCACACTCAGCAGTCGTGGTCTGGATAATGGCGGTAACCCTATCAGCAATGTTGGTCGAGGCGAGCTAAACTCTGATGCTGTAAACGTTGGGCAATTGAGAGAAGTGACCATTGCCTTGGATCGAGGTTGGGATATCACCGCTCAAGGTGATATTGCGACTCAGGTAAGACAAGGAGATGCAATCGACCTAAATAGTAGAGATGGTAATATCAAAGTATCTAGAACGTTAGTCAATGATACGGCCACCTTGGATGCTAGCACAGGTTTACGCGCAGCAGCTGTACCTGGCAATCCTAATGACATCAGTTTTGATCTAAACCCAGATATTACCTTGGACAGTGTCACTACTGGTGATACCACCATCAGTGATAATGGACTGACCATAACTGATGGTCCAAGCATCACGAAAAGTGGTATTGATGCTGCTAATAACAAAGTCACCAATGTTCAAAACGGTGAGGTTTCAGCGACCAGTCAGGATGCGATCAACGGTAGCCAGCTCTACACCCAAGGAGTTGGTATCAGTAGCATCATTGGCGGCGATACTGTCTACAATGCTGAGAGTGGCACCTTCACTAATAGCGATATCGGTGGAACAGGTCAAAGCAATATAGACGGTGCCATTGCTTCTATTAGACAAGGGAGCATTGAGATCAACGAAAGTGTGCAAGTGAATACCACAAGCATAGCTACTAACTCGACCAGTATCGCCACCAATACGACGAATATTGCTAATAACACCAGCAATATCACAACCAATACTACCAACATTGAGACCAACACAGATAGACTCGATGCAGGACTTAACTTTGGTGCAGACAGTGGCGACGATATCAATAAACCAGTCGGAGATAGCAGTGTCCTAAGCTTCACAGGTGGCAGTAACATCACCACCACAGCAGAGGGCAGTAGCATTAAGTTTGATCTGAACGGTAACATCAGCGTTGATAGTGTCACAGCTGGGACGACAGTCATCAATAGTAATGGTATCAGTATGCAAGATGGACCGAGTATGACAGCCCAAGGTCTATATGCTGGTAATCAGCGCATGACTGGAGTCGCTGATGGTGTCGAGGCAACAGATGCCGTCAACTATAGTCAGCTGAGTGCGCTCGATAGTAGACTAGGTCGCAATATGAGCGATCTTGGCTACAAGATTGATGAAGTAGAAGATGATGCCAATGCAGGTATATCGGCTGCGATGGCCATGTCTTCACTACCTCAAGCCTATATCTCAGGTAAGTCACTGATCGGCGGCGGTATCGGTACGTACAATGGAGAAAGTGCCGTAGCGATTGGTTTCTCTAAGCTATCTAACGATGGTCGCTGGGTTATTAAAGTGAACGGAACAGCAGATACCCAAGGCAACGTAGGCGGCGCAGTGGGTGCAGGTTTCCATTTTGACTAAAAGGTTTTGGATTATGATGCTTAGTAACCTATAAAAAGCAAGATATTAGATATCTTGCTTTTTTTTGTGGCTGAACAATAAGCATCTCAACCAACGATGACATAACGACTCTGTTGTTGGCTGTTACTGGTTACTGCATTAGTGATTTTTGTTCAATTTGCTAAATCTTGTCAGCTGGGTTTACTGAAAGAGTAAGAGGTAGGACAGTAGATATCGCACGCTTTTTTATTTTTCAAATCATCAAACAAATCCATATACAGGGTTGTTTTTAATGCGTATTCTATTAGCTATGATGATACCAAACCTATTTGCCCGTCCTATCACTGCTTGGATCACTGTGTTCGTTATTTTACTGCACGGGGTTACGGTGTGGGCAATGGTATCTATGGACAGTCCACCACCACTGATAGAGACGAGCAGCGTCAACGCTATAGAGGTGGAGTTTATTACACTGTCTTCACAGCCCAAAAAACCGCCACAGCCCAAAGAATCAATCAGTACGGACATGCAGCCTAAAACAGCGACGACAAAGCCTGCACAGTCTAATGCGCCTACTATGCAGTCACCTTCAATAGAGCGACAACCTATTGAAACCATATCAACAGAAGCGCTAGCGCCTACTCAGCCATTGTCAGTTGCAAAAACACCCGAAACCTCTGAGACTGAAACTTTAGAGGTTGAGTCCTCTATGCCTAAATCCTCGACACCTGAACCTTTCATACATCATATACAGCAACAGCAACAGCAACAGCAACAGCAACAGCAACAGCAACAGCAACAGCAACAGCAACAAAACAAAGATATGCTTTCATCAAAAGAATCAGCCAAAAAAAATATGACGCCTGATACATCATCATCGGTACCAAATCTCACAATAGTAGAGTCCAAAAAAGTAGCGAAGACCTCTAAGCAAGCAAACCAAGCAGAAGCCGAAGAAGAGGATTATCTGTCCTATATGATTCGTGCTGTGACAGAGAAATACAATAGGGAACAAGCTGTGCAGAAGCAGGCAGCAGCCAAACAGGCCAATAGAAAACGCAACGAACAGGCGCAGTGGCAAGAACAAGCAGCTAACGAAACGGTCAGAAAAATGCTAGCGCTGGCTGCTGCTCAAGCTGAAGAACAAACGATGGATCGATCGGCATCAGACAATGATGCTAGTCAGGCAATTGACGAGACTGTTTTTTTGGCAGAGTATGGCAGTTGGATTGAGGGGAAGGAACCTACTACTAGCATTCCATCGCTAGTATGGCGTAGTGTCGATGGTAATTTGGGTGACGTCTTCATCGTGATGCTTGAGCTACGCGTCGATACAGAGGGCAGCATTACCGAAGTACAGTTACTTGAATCGTCGGGCAGTCCTATCATTGATGCCATAGCAACGACCCAAGTAAGAGCGGGGCAACTCAATCCAATACAACAAAATGACACAGCAGTCGATGCTATCGTACCGATGTCATTGGTCTATGAGCGAGCAAAGCGCTAAAATGCCCGCTCAAAGAACCACCATAGCGCCACCAAAATACCAATCAACGATCCTATATAAAACACACCCCATTTATAGAACTGCGTGTGACGTAATAATAGTGCTATCGGAAAGACCACAGCGATAAATACTAATTGTCCCAACTCGATACCGATATTGAAGCTCAATAGCGCCAATACGCGTGCGCTTGTGTCAAGTGGTAAATCGACCAGTACATTGGCAAAACCAAAACCGTGTATGAGTCCAAAAAAGAAAGCCAAATAAACGGCTCGGACGCGTAGCATCGGTACTAAGTTGTTTAGCGCAGCAAACGCAATAGACAGTGCGATGACAGACTCAATAAAGCGCGCAGGAATACTAACGATTTGTAATGCTGCTAAGCTCAACGTGATTGAGTGAGCAAGCGTAAAAGATGTTGCGATCCAGAACACTTCGATTAACGCCGCTTTTGGGTTAGAGACAGCTACCAACTGTTTTTGCTTACGTATGTATACAGCAGGGATGAGGAGTACGAACAAAAACAGCAAATGGTCCAAACCAATTAGCAAATGGTGTATGCCACTTTTTAGGAAGTTTGTGGTTATTGCCATCCAGCCGGAGTCTGCCTCTGTACCCAATGGGTTCTGTCCGACCGTCAGTACTTGCAAGGGTGTGTCAGTGTTTGCTTGTGTCAGTATTAAGCGATGATTGGCATCAATACCTGCCAATATCTGATAATCAAGACTATCGATTGGTTGATCACAGCTCAATGAAAAACGGGTATATAAGTAATTAAAACCGCCACGAGTGTTGACAGCTAATGGTGCAAAACGTGCTACTTGACACGCTTGCGCTGCGTGAGCCAATGTTACTTTAGAGGTTATAAGCTGCTCTATGAGCGGCGTCTGTGACGTCACTTCTACCCAGCTCACTTGATTATCAGAGTTTGCATCGATATCTATTAATAATGCCAAATCGCGTAGTGATAGCTCGTAGGTAGCATCGTATATAATATCAGTCGTGCTGTCAGCATCCTCAAGTGCGAGATTGAGGTAGGCGGTACTAGACTCATGCGCTTGTGCCAGGGTGCAGGTCAGCATGAGCAGCAATACAGTCAAATAGCGGTACGTATGATGCCAAATAAGTCTACAAAGAATGCTCATAAATTCTCATCCTTAGGCTCAACTGGTATCCATGTATACGCTTTGGTACTCACTTGGTTGCCGTGAACGTGGTCATTGTGAACAGAAGCGTTTGCCGCTTGCAGGCTTGATTGTCGTTCACTTGCAGCTTGGCACTGTAGACAGTCGCTTATTTTACCCTCACGTAGAGCACGCTCTAATGCAGGATATTCAAACTGCGTATCGGCCATAAACTCGCGTATCAGTTCGATATCTTTTTGGCTGTCAGCTTTTATCGCTGCGGTAGCGTACAGTACGATGTCTGCCGTTTCGCGCTGCTGTTGCCAATTTTCTTTTGCCAGTTGTAGGGCTGAGTCCACTTTATTGGTAAGTAGCGCATAGGTGGCCTGTTCGCGCATATGGGCATCTTCTTGACGTATTTGCCAGACGTTAATGCGCTCTTTCATTAATGCTAAATTTTGCTTGGCTTTTGGGTCATTGAGCGCCATTTGAGCAGTAATCAGACGTAGTAGCAGGGCATCCTTTTCGGTATGCGTTTTGAGCAGCTCACGGACTTTTTTGTATTCACCAATACTGAGTAGCCAATCAGCGCGAGCCATAAGTGCAGGCACGGTCTGATCATCCATAGTACCAAAAACCTGAGTGGCAAGCGCTGTATCGTGGCTACGTAAGGCAGCGTCGGCTTGAATCAGATAAACCCAGCGTGCGGTCGAGGCATCTAGACCAGGCGCGACAGCGGCCAAGGCACTGAGCGTTTTTTTTGCAGTGTCAAGCTCTCCTGTCATGGTTTGTATCTGAGCGGCACATGCCAGCTCATAGACACGCAGGTCAGGATCGTCAAGTTTTTTACAGTAGCGCATCGCTTCTGTAAATTGCCCTTGTACAAGCAGTAATGAAGAAAGCGTCAGCAGAGCATCTGGATGAGCGGGTTCTTGATCCAATATTTGTTTTAGGCGTTCTGTTGCTTCAGCGAATTTGTGATCTGATTGGAATGCTCGCGCCTGTAGCATCAAAGCATCTATACTGTTGTCTGTGCTCTGATCCAATTGCGCACGTGCTTGCCCGAGTGCCCTTGGGTCGCCTTGTAAATAAGCACGCTCGAGCAATTGGCTGGTCTGATCAAGGTTACTTTCTTGTTTATCAGAGGCAAAGTCAGCTGAGCTTAGGTAGCGAGGTGGCGGCGAGTTTTCTGGTAGAGTGGCGAGAATTTGTTGATCGTCCGTGGGAGTAAATGGGGCAGCATAAACCGCTTGGCTACCGACAAATACTAAAAACAGTAATTTGACAAGTGTCTTAATCCAATGCATAGAAATTACCTTGGCTCAATATATAAAGAAACACCTAATCAGTAGGCTGATTAGGTGCTGGAACAATCTCATATCAAACTATAGTGAAGCGTTGGCGTCTGTGACAGCAACAGGCTCAGCCAAATTGGCTTCAGGAAGGATGATTCTATCGATATCCTGAGGCTCATCAGTGTCCGGACGGTTACTAGCGTCAATCACATCAGAGGTTCTTTTAGCAGCTAGCTCAGCTTTTGCTTGGTCTACTGCAACGTCACTTTTCCCTATATTTGATGAACTATCGTTATCATTGAAACAACCAGAAAGCGCAGCTGATCCAGTGATCAATACGGCTAGCATTACATAGCGCATAGTATTTCTCCTTGGTTGAATTTCAGCTTATTGGTCATCTGTGGTAGAGCTTCGGGCACCTGGGGTTGGGGTTTTCAGATATGGAAAGACTGAATCAAACCCTTTAGCAGTTTTGAGTGCGCCATCTGTGAACAGACCTTCGCCAGCTTTGGCATCAGTAGGGGCGCAGGGAATAACCTTGGCATCTAAACCAGAATGGCAGAGTGCGCCCATCGATACTCGCAAGGCAATATCAGTGACATCATCACCAGGGCGTCGACCGTTCGGGAATCCGGCAGTATCTGCACCAGCATTGGGGAGACCATCGGTTTGAGCATCAATAATACTGAGTAAGCCTAAGTCATTTTGATTGTCAGCCGCCACAGCTGGGATATTGGTATTCAAGCGTAGCATATCTGCAGGTACTTGATTGTCATTAGCAGGCTTATTGACAGTAGGTATACCCGTTAAAAATGCAGTGACTAAATCCTGACGTGGGAAGTTCGTTGGCGCTACTGCACCGACATCGCCATACAAAATTTCAATCAATTTTGGTAGCGTTGGATAAAATACATAAGGGGCAAAATTATCTACATCATCTTTTGGCTCTGAGGCATTAAACTTGTCTTTGTCTTTTAGACCGATGACCACTTCATTGACGAGCGGCATACCCAATCTTGAGACTTGTGTCCAGGCGCCGCCTTTTTTGGCAGTTGTGCTAATACCAGATTCAGGAGATGGATTGACTAGGGTCGCTTGACGGACACTAGCCGTCGTCCAAGCGCCAATCACAGGGTCGTTACCGGTGCTATTGACGAGACAAGATTTGGGCACTTCCATCGCAATAGAGGTGACGTTTTTGTCCGCCAGTATGTTTGTTCCGGAAGTACGCGTGTCTAACGGGTTTAGATTTACTAAGTCAAATACTTTACCTAAATCAATAGCAAAACCTTCAGCGCGCTGACCGACAAATACTTTGCCTGTACCACAGCTACCTAGATTGAGCGGTTGGATAAAGCCACGCGCATAGGTAGGATAGTCTTTAAATGATTTGGTTCCAATATAATCGAATGGCTTATCAAAATTACCTAATGAGGTGCGCGAGCCACTACGGCGATCGCCTTTGACCATCGTGACATTATAACTTTCGCTGGTTTGTACATTGGCAGAGTTTGAAGCATCACCAGCGTTAGACAAAGGAATAGCGACATTTGCTGTTGATGGATCGTTATCCGTATCAAGTTCAATACTGTTTAGGTTTTGCGTGAAATCAAACTGAAAGGTAATGTCTTCGACCGCATCGCCGTTATTGTCGATATGAATTTCATAAAGGGCATCTGGATCTAGAGCAAAGTAGTTGGGCCCGCCATACGCATCTTGTAGAGGCAGGTAGTTGGCAATAATCGTCACGTAGTCCGATCGATTATTCTCATAGCTATTGAACATATAAAAGTCAGACGCGTCGACTTTTGGGGTCTTGGTGATGGAAGGGGCTTCGCGGTGACTGGAGGCAAAGGCGCTTGCACTCATACATAATGTCATCGCGGCTATTAGCGCTTTGGTAGTATATTTCATACGGATCCTTGTAGAAAAGCTTTAAGTGATGGGGCAGTTGATATTGAGTCTCACTTGCAATTACCAGTTAACGAAATAATGTCCTTATTAAGTTGGTTTTAACTATACACTTGTTTGCTGTATTGTGTCTACGATTTTATCCGTTTTAACTTTTTGATATCTCTTAATTTTTTGGTGCGTCAGGTTGCATCATAGGAGCGGCATCCATAAAGGCTTGTATGGTTTGGCAATGCGTATCAATAGCCATAATGTTGGGATACGCAGTGAGGTCTACCTTAAAACGTCGGGCAGAGGCCACTTGCGGAATCAAATAGCAGTCTGCGAGAGTCGGTCTATCACCGTAGCAGTAGTTTCCGCGATTCTTATCTGCTGCCAGTCGCGTCTCCAATGCTAAGAACCCATCCGTAATCCAACGATTGCACCATGCAATGACGTCCTCATCCTCTACTGACAGCTCGTTGCGTAAATATTGTAGGATACGGCGGTTATTGATCGGATGAATATCGCAGCCAATCATCGCACTAAGCGCCCGCACGTGCATACGCCCAGTAACATCATTAGGCAATAACGCGTGTTCAGGGTAGGTCTCTTCTAACCACTCCAAGATAGCTGGACTTTGGTATAATAGTAAGTCATCAGCTTGCAGGACAGGCACCAGTCCTTGAGGGTTAAGAGCCTTAAAGGCTGCTTCTAGTTGCTCATCTTGAGCTAGATTGATAGCGACATCCTCATAATTTAAACCTTTTAGATTCAGGGCGATACGAGTACGGTAAGCGGTGCTACTACGGAAATAGCCATAAAGTGTCATCATTATTCATGTCCTTATTGTGATAGGTTATTGGTATATCAAATGAGTGCGTGACGAGTATGTACTGTAAAAAACGACTACTATAGAATGGTCATACAAAAACTCTATGTATATGAAACCTGTCTTTCATTGTTGGTTGGCTACATATAGTCACCTGACCACAAAAATGTTATAAAATAAATCAACTAAACGACTACCACAATAAATAACCATGACTTACTCCCTAGATTATCGCAAACAAGTCTTAAAAAGCTTAGATGAGGGCATGACCT